>PGZJ01000036.1 GCA_002840055.1 Gammaproteobacteria bacterium HGW-Gammaproteobacteria-11
AGTCATCGAGAGCGAGGAAATGGCGGTATCAACGTTGTCGATGCCCGCCTCGACAGCCTTGAGAATGGCCGCAGTGGACAGGCCCGCCGTGGCGTGACACTGCATATGGATCGGAATGGATAGGCTTGCCTTCAAACGCGAAACCAGCTCAAAAGCCATGTAAGGCGTGAGAATGCCAGCCATGTCCTTGATCGCCACCGAGTCGGCGCCCATATCCTCGATCTGCTTGGCCAGGTCGACCCACATCTCCAGAGTATGTACAGGGCTAGTGGTGTAGGAAATCGCGCCCTGTGCGTGCTTGCCCTGCTGCTTGACCGCTCGCAGAGCGGTCTCCAGGTTGCGCGGATCGTTCATAGCATCGAACACACGAAACACGTCAACGCCGTTGATCGCCGCGCGCTCAACGAACTTTTCCACCACGTCATCGGCGTAATGCCGATAGCCCAGCAGGTTCTGGCTACGCAGCAGCATTTGCTGCCGGGTGTTAGGCATCGCCTTCTTCAGTTCTCGAATGCGCTCCCAAGGGTCTTCACCGAGATAGCGAATACAGGCATCGAAAGTCGCCCCACCCCAGGATTCGACGGACCAGAAGCCAACCTGATCCAGCTTGCCGGCAATCGGCAGCATGTCTTCAAGACGAACGCGGGTGGCCAGAATGGATTGGTGCGCATCACGAAGCACCACATCGGTAATGCCGAGCGGTTGTTTGACAGATGTCATGAGGGGAACTCCCTGTTCTGAATCAACCACGACGAGCGCGGTGCTGATGGATAGCGGTCTGGATTGCCGTAATGACATCGGCATCCACTTCAGCCACAGCGGGCTTGCTGGAAGCCAACTGAGCGGAGGGCGCACTGTCGAAGCGGCCAATCACAACAGACATCAGGCGAATGCAGGCAATCAACAGAACGAGGAAAACAAAAACGGAACCTAAGCCGAACAGCATAAGTTCAACGCCTTCCCAGAGAAGCTGGTTAGAGGTCATAACGGAGACCGCCTGGTTAAGTTCAAATTAAAGAGCAACCATGTCGATCTTGGCCTTGGCCGCTGACTCGCGGAACCCAGCGATCTGATCGAAGCTCAGGTAGCGGTAGACGTCTGCTGCCATGGTGTCGATCTGCGCGGCGTACACCATGTACTCTTCGACAGTCGGCAGGCGGCCTAGAATCGAAGCGACCGCTGCCAGCTCGGCAGATGCCAGGTACACGTTGGTCGCGTCGCCCAGGCGGTTGGGGAAGTTACGGGTCGAAGTGGAGACTACCGTCGAACCGGTTTCCACGCGTGCCTGGTTACCCATGCACAGCGAGCAGCCCGGCATTTCAAGGCGCGCACCGGCGCGGCCGTAGATGCCGTAGTAGCCTTCCTCGGTCAGCTGATGCTGGTCCATCTTGGTCGGCGGCGACAGCCACAGACGGGTCGGCAGGGAGCCTTCGACCTTGTCCAGCAGCTTGCCGGCAGCACGGAAGTGACCGATGTTGGTCATGCACGAACCGATGAAGACTTCGTCGATCTTCTCGCCCTGTACGCTGGAGAGCAGACGGGCATCGTCCGGGTCGTTCGGTGCGCAGAGAACCGGCTCGGTGACTTCGGACAGGTCGATCTCGATAACTTCGGCGTACTCGGCGTCAGCATCGGCAGTCAGCAGCTGAGGGTTGGCCAGCCAGGCTTCCATGGCCTGAGCGCGGCGCTCGAGGGTACGGGCATCGCCGTAGCCTTCGCTGATCATCCAGCGCAGCAGGGTGATGTTGGACTGCAGGTATTCGGCAATCGCCGCTTCCGGCAGCTTGATGGTGCAGCCCGCGGCAGAGCGTTCGGCCGAGGCGTCGGAGAGCTCGAAGGCTTGCTCTACGGTCAGCTCGTTCAGACCTTCGATTTCGAGAATGCGCCCAGAGAAGATGTTCTTCTTGCCCTTCTTCTCGACGGTCAGCAGGCCTTTCTGGATGGCGTAGTAGGGGATTGCATGGACCAGATCGCGCAGCGTGATGCCAGGCTGCATCTTGCCTTTGAAGCGAACCAGTACCGACTCCGGCATGTCCAGCGGCATGACACCGGTGGCAGCGGCGAACGCGACCAGACCGGAACCTGCCGGGAAAGAGATACCCATCGGGAAGCGGGTGTGCGAGTCACCGCCGGTACCGACAGTGTCCGGCAGCAGCATGCGGTTCAGCCAGCTGTGGATGATGCCGTCGCCCGGACGCAGGGAAACACCGCCGCGGGTCATGATGAAGTCCGGCAGGGTGTGGTGCGTGGTGACGTCGATCGGCTTCGGGTAGGCCGCGGTGTGGCAGAACGACTGCATTACCAGGTCAGCCGAGAAGCCCAGGCAAGCCAGGTCTTTCAGCTCGTCGCGGGTCATCGGGCCGGTAGTGTCCTGGGAACCGACGGTGGTCATCTTCGGCTCGCAGTAGGTGCCCGGACGAACGCCTTTGCCTTCCGGCAGGCCGCAGGCACGGCCAACCATCTTCTGCGCCAGGGTGAAGCCTTTGTTGCTCTCGGCGGGGGCTTTCGGCTTCTTGAACAGGTCGGATGGGCCCATGCTCAGTTCGGCGCGGGCCTTTTCGGTCAGGCCGCGACCAATGATCAGCGGAATACGGCCGCCAGCGCGAACTTCGTCGAGCAGGACGTCTGTTTTCAGCTGGAAGGTAGTGACCAGCTCGTCACTGCCGTGGCGGCGGACTTCACCCTTGTAGGAGTAAACGTCGATCACATCGCCCATGGCCAGGTCGGAGCAGTCGAACTCGATCGGCAGGGCGCCTGCGTCTTCCATGGTGTTGTAGAAGATCGGCGCGATCTTGGTGCCGAAGCAGAAGCCGCCTGCACGCTTGTTCGGTACGTTCGGGATGTCGTCGCCGAAGAACCACAGCACCGAGTTGGTAGCGGACTTACGCGAAGAACCTGTACCAACCACGTCACCGACATAAGCAACCGGGAAGCCTTTGGTCTTCAGCTCTTCCATCTGCTTGAGCGGGCCAACCGAGCCAGGAACGTCGGGAGTGATGCCGTCGCGAGCCATTTTCAGCATGGCCAGGGCGTGCAGCGGGATGTCCGGGCGCGACCAGGCGTCAGGCGCGGGGGAGAGGTCGTCGGTGTTGGTTTCGCCGGTGACCTTGAATACGGTCAGGCTAATCTTTTCGGCGACCGGGGCGCGGTTCTTGAACCATTCGCCCTCGGCCCAGGACTGCAGAACGGCTTTGGCGTTGGCATTGCCAGCCTTGGCTTTCTCGGCGACGTCGTGGAAGGCGTCGAACATCAGCAGGGTGTGCTTCAGTTGCGCTGCGGTGGTATCGGACAGTTCCGGGTCGTCCAGCAGGTCGACCAGCGTGACGATGTTGTAACCGCCCTGCATGGTACCCAGCAGTTCGACAGCGTGCTGCTTGCTGATCAGCGGAGAAGCGGCTTCACCCTTGGCGATGGCGGCGAGGAAGCCGGCCTTGACGTAGGCGGCTTCATCCACGCCCGCCGGAACGCGGTTGGTGATCAGGTCGAGGAGAAATTGCTCTTCGCCAGCTGGCGGGTTCTTCAGAAGCTCGACCAGGCCTGCGGTCTGCTCGGCGTTCAGGGGCAAGCCGGGAAGTCCTTGGCTGGCGCGTTGTTCGAGTAGGATTCGATAAGCTTCGAGCACAATGTTCTCTCATGCGGGCCCTGAAAGCAGGCCGGATAGTCGGGTTAAGTTGTGAAAGCCGAAAGGGCAGAGCAAGCCGGGCGTTATAAAACGAACAAGGCTGATCTTGCAGCCTGCTGCGCTTAGAACTGTTCAAACAGATTTCTAAAAGATGTACAAAATATCAAAAAGCGTGCAGAAAGTAAGTTGCACGCGATTCGTTGTCAAACGCAAATTTGCTAAAACGAACCCGCTGTGAACCGAGAATTGACGCGCGCCGCAGCAAGGTGAATGCCGAGGTGGTTGTTTATATCTGTGCCGATGGATGATGCACAATGACTTTGATAGGCAGACCTGTGTGTCGGAAAAGGCGCGGTGAAAGCGGGGTGCCTATTCTTGGCTCGGGGACTTTCTTAGCGGCCGGGTTGCTTGCCGCAGCGAGTTGGGTGACCGTCAAAAAAGCCCGCTACAACGTGCCGAGCGGAAGCTTCGCCAGCGCCTTCCCACGTCACAGGCACCTGGAAAGCGAAAGTGACGCCGGTCGTGCAGCAACCGTGTTGCACCCAGCGGCAGGCTCGCGAAATACGCCTGGTCGAGACGCTCAAGATAGGAATGCCCACGTCGAACTGGTTTTGGTTCAGCCTTCCCAAAATCTGATCGCTGCTCAAGGCGAACAGCTGGAAGCGCAGACTTGGATGCCGCTCGGTGAACAAGGTTGCCAATTGCCAAAGTAATCGCATCGGGAGTGCGCCGACAGGTAGCTGTGAGCAGCCTGTATTCAGCAACGCCCTTAAAATGAACACAAAATAAAAAATTGCCTATTTTATTGTTGTCTCGTCCGGCGCCACGGTCTACTTTGCTCTGAAGCGATGGTTTAGGCGTCCGGGGACCAACTGATCGCACAAACAACAACAATACGAGGCAAACATTCGATGGCGACCAGCTCATGGTGGGCTTCGGCCCTTTGCGAATCCGTGAATAATGTAAAGCCTCTCGCAGTGATCTGCGGCGGGGAAGAACTGGTTCTGTTCCGCAACGCTGAAGGGCAGGTCTTCGCGCTGGAAGATCGCTGTCCGCACCGGCGCGTGCCGTTATCGCTAGG
>PGZJ01000037.1 GCA_002840055.1 Gammaproteobacteria bacterium HGW-Gammaproteobacteria-11
ACTGCAGCCCCCACATGACGGCCAATGCCATCACATAAGCGCCAAGAATAGGATGACCGGCCTGCCCCATACCATCCAACCTTGCGGACAGCGGATGCGTACCTTGTACGTAAAACAGATAGAAACTGACCGGGCAGGAGAGTGCCAACGCGACAAAGGCCAAGCCCAGTCCTTTCCAGACAAATGCCGATCGCAATTCGGCCAGTATCTGAAATAAAAGTAGAAACAAGCCAACATACAGAACCCGTTTGAGCTCCTTGAGTGGCTCTTCGGCGGCGGTCCAGACTGTGCTTAGTGCCGCCCAGCCCAGCAGCATCAGCAACAGCCCCAGAAATACCTTGTTGGATCGCCAGGCTTGCAGCAACCGCTTGTGTAGCACCAGCACTGCGATCAGAACTGGCAACCATAGAAGCAACACCAGCCCCTGCTGATAGAGCTTGTTGCTGGGCACCCAGACAATGCCGAACAGAAACCACAGATATCCCATACACAGGACGCCGACCGCCCAGGCACTACGAACGCCTACCATCTTCACTCCAGTAAGATGGGCCATCTGATGACGGCCATGTATTCAGAGGATGATATTCTACACGCCATCAAGAGGATGGCTCGCCCCCAATGACTCACGCTACACAATTGATTTACCTGGCTTTTGGCGCAGCGACCTATCAACGTGAAGCCGTGTTCAGCATCGTCAGCGCGCTGACGCAAGCCAACAGATGCAAACACACCGAGCCATTCGATATTCGGGTACTCAACGATGCCCCGAGTTTTTTCGACAAACTCCCCGTCCAAACCAGTGTGATCGATCCAAGCTGGGCGGGTCCGTACCGCTACCCTTTTCGGATCAAACACATGGCCCTCAAGGATGCGCTGCAAAACCGCATCAAGGCCGCCATCATCGATACGTTCTTTCGTGAGCTGCCCGTTGCGCTGTTTAAGCGCCTAGCTCCGGGGAAACTCCTGCGCAATGCAAGAGGGCGGCCGGTCAGCAAAGTCCCTCTCCTCCCCCGCACGATGCTGGCTCGGCTAGAGCAAGCCGAGCCTTCCCTCTCCACCTCGCGCCCGACCGATTCGGGAGTCATCGGCCTCATGCACAGCGACCGGGCCGTGCTGGAACGTTCCATCACCTGGATGGATGAACTGCGACCGCTGCCCCCCGAGCTTCACACACTGGAGGAGCCTTGCCTGGCTCTGGCCGCGCATGATCGGATGGAGCTCAATGCCCGCACAGATGTGATTCATCATTACTGGCGCCGCAAAGCGCAGCTTCGCGCCAAGGTAGGGGCTTGGCTCAGCAACCCTCGACTGAAAATGCTGGCCGGAAACCGTTATCCGGCGCTGCACTCTCATATACTCGCCCGCTTCACAGCCTACTGAACGCCTGGCCCATTCATGCCCATCAAGACCAAACTAAGCAACGACATGCTGGCCACCCTGACGGCCGACGCACAGGTACTGGAGGAGGACAGCCTCGGCCCCAAGGTGTACAGACTGGCCGACGGTAACTTTCTCAAGCTCTTCAGACGCAAGCGCCTGCTCTCCTCCGCGCTGTTCGTTCCCTATTCGGATCGTTTCTGGCTCAATGCCAAGCGCTTGAAATCACTCGGCATCCCCACACTCACGCCTCTGGAACTGTATCAACTGGAGGACGCCTCGCTGAGCGCGGTGTTGTACAGCCCGCTGCAAGGAAGAACGCTCAAGGATATCTATCTGGATGCCCCGGATGCCTTCACCACGCAGCTACCGAATCTGGTCGATTTCATTCGCACCTTGCACCTTCGCGGCATCTATTTCCGCTCGCTCCACCTGGGCAATATCGTGCGGACGCCAGAAGGCTCGCTGGGCCTGATCGACATTGCCGACCTGAGCGTTCAACGCCGGCCGCTGTCGAAAGCCAAGGCCAGGCGCAACCTCGCCCACTTTTCGCGTTTGCTGAAAAATCTCGGCCTCGCCGAACAGTTCCCAATGGCCGCCCTGAGCACTGCAGTTCTGGGCGACTAACGTAACAACGCCCGGTAACTCTCGCTGAAGCGCAACCAGGCGCCCTCGGGATCAAGGCCTTGCTGCTGCGCCTGCGCCAACGCCGCCAAATCGCCCTGCAGATGCTGATGCAGGGCAACCTCCCAGGCATCCTTGCGATCAGAAGCCAGCAAGCCGCAATCTCCGGCCAGCTGTTCGCGGAAGACGGGTAGATCTGTTGCCAGTACGGGGATGCCAGCGATGACAGCCTCAGGCAGCACCAATCCCAGGCCCTCCTGACGAGACGGGATACATAGCAGGTCGAACGCCTGATACAAGCGCGGGGCCTCTGCGACATGACCCGGCAGAAAGACCTGGTCGACGACGCCAAGCCTCTGCGCCAGCGCAAGCAAGGCCTCCCGTTCCGGTCCTTCACCGACTATCACCAGGCGATCTCCGGGATGAGCCTTCAACCAGCCGGCGACCGCCTCGATCAGCAGAGCGAAGCCCTTCTCGGCGACTAGCCGGCCCACAGCCCCGATCGTGCGCCCCGTTGCGACCACTGGCAAACCCAGAGCACGCTGAGCATCCTCCCTGCTCTTGAGCGACGCTCGCAGCGTGGTCGGCTCCAGAGCGATGCGACCGCCAAGAACACTACGCCCGACCTGACGCTCAAGATCGCCAGCCAGCGTTTCAGAGACCGCCACCAACTGCAGTCTGTCGGCCGGGAACCGCTGCAGCAGCCTGACCTGATCAGGCCTGAGGCGCTTGTGGCCGTGAAACAGCGCAATGACCCGCACCTCACTCAGTGCAGACAGTATTGGAAGAACGTAGGCGGCCACACCAATGCCGTCTAGCAGCACCACCCGTGGCTGATGCGAGACCAGCACTGCGGCCAGACGTCGGCGGTCGAACCAGCGTCGTAGCGCATTAAGACCGCGCCCCTTGATACGCGCAGAGGACAGCTCAAGACACGAAACTTCTCCGACTTCCGCCAGTGCGCCCGCCTCGCCACCTTGCAGCAAAAGGCTACTGATTGACGCGCCGGGCTCGCCGAAGCGGAGAATTTCGCGGTGCACCTTGTGCACGGAGACGAATGCCGGGCCGCCTCCCCACATGATGTTGAGGATATCCACTGGCACCTGCCTTAGTAGTAAACGCCAACCTTGCGCAGCTGCAACTGCAACCAGGAAGGCTGCGATGCCCGACGTAACGGCGGACGCATGGCCTCGACGATCTGGTGCCCGATGGCGGCGAAACCATAGTATTGCTCGGCCAGTTGACGCCCCGCCTCGGCGATAGCTGCAGTTCTGGACGGATCCTGCCGCAACATATGCAGCTTCTCGCGCAATTCGGCGACGTTTCGATACAGAACCAAGTTATGCATATCGACGAAACCGAGAGCCGCATTTTCCTGCTCCCCATGATCATAGGCCAGCAGCACACAACCGCATGCCATGGCCTCGAAATTCTTGATCATGTACTCGCCCATACCGACATCGGCACTCACGAAGAAGCGAATGCGGTTGAGAGTATCGCAATACTCCTCACCCGATTTGGTCTTGGTTACGAGCAGATTCTCGACCTGCCCGAGCTCATCGAGTAGCGCCTTGCGCCCACTGTAGGCCACGCTCTTGGTGCTGCCGACGAAAGCCAGCTCGATATCCCGCTCCCGGCCCTGATAGGAGAGCAACGCCTGGTCATAGCCCTTGGGCACGAAACAGGCGTCGAAGCCCTCATCGCGCAAACGCTGGCTGACCTGTGCACCGGAACTGATGATGCGCACCCAGGGCATCCGCCGGTAATGCGCGCTGAACTTGCCCGTGTACTTGCAGGGGATGTAGTTCTGGTAGGCGTCGTGTTCCAGGATAACCAGATTGGGCAGGGTGCGAATAAAACGCCATTGACGCATTTCTTTCTTGAAACGCAGAAAGAAGAGAATCCTGTCGTAACGCGATACATCCACGTGCTCACGGAAGTAACGCTGCAGATTGGCTTGTTCATCGCTGCTCAGCCAACGGATATCACAGCTATCGCACGCTTGTGCAATACCGTCGTACAGTCGATCCAGTATCGCTCGTTGCTCGGCCTGGACGAGAAAAAGCACGTTCAAAGGCACACCTCGAATACGCGATTAGGAAAGATCACGAGAGCTCCCTGAAGCAGCCTCACCCAGCAGCCTCGCCAGATACAGCTTCTGCTGCCCACTCAATATCTTGCTCCAGGGCTGCATGCTCAGGCTTTCACCTGCGGGAATGGCTTTGCGTCGCAACTCCTCTGCATAGCCATGGCCACAGGCCTCAGCGTAGGGATCAGCGCGCATCACTGCAGCGTAGTAGGCCAGCTTGGCATGAGAGCGGGCTCGGGAGGGCAGGAACAGACTTCGCAAACGAAAGTTCAAACGGTGCCACCAGGCAGGCCGGGGCTTTGCAGTTGGCACCTCGCGAACCGCCTGTATGGCATGCGCCGAAAACGCGTCACCATGACGCTGAAAGAACGCAGCGACCATGTGGCGCCAATAGTTCTTACCCGAGAAGTAATGCTTGATCACCCCTCGGGACTCCGCAGGCCGCCCCAGATGCCTGGCAGCAACGCCGACGGCGAACTGCTCGATGATATGGATCCTCGGAACCATTGGGTGCATCACATCGATCAACGCCAAGGTGTTGTCCATCAGCTGAGCGGCA
>PGZJ01000038.1 GCA_002840055.1 Gammaproteobacteria bacterium HGW-Gammaproteobacteria-11
CGTCACGGTGGGCCATCCCTGGCCCATCGTTCCTCGTTTGGCATCCATGCCAAACGCCCCTCTCCACAGCACCTCCACTCGGCCTCCTGACGGGATTCGGAGACCGAGTCGCCTGAGCTGTCCGTGTAGGCAAATCCAAAAAGCAGAGCCAAAGCATTGCGGCCTTGCCGCAATGCTTTGGCTCCTAGGTTCTGGAGCACCAATCTCGCAGGCGACGCCAAACGCCCCGTCAGGAGGCCGAGTGGAATCGTTGTGTAAGGGGTTGAGCGGCATGGATGCCGCGAGAGCCGCGATGGGCCAGGGATGGCCCTTCGCGGCGTGCCCCTGGAGCAACGATGGAGCGAGGGAACCCGACGAAGTCGGGCCGGATGGTAGGGGCAAGACCTTTTGCTTACTTTTGGGGCGTCTGCCAAAAGTGAGCCGCTGTAAGAGCGGAACCGGTATCGGCAACAACGTAGAAGCGGCGGGTTCACGCCGAAGGGAAGTGAGCCGGCTACCATCGCAATGGTGGATGAAAAAAGCGTCATCCACCCTACGCGCTACAGCTAGCCGTCAGCTGAGACAACAACGGATGGGATAAGAATGAAGATTTCGCTAGGTCAGTTCGCAAGATCACTGGTTCCCGCATCTGCACGACCACTAAGCATGGTTTTACTTTTAGGCATGGCGATGTCGTCACTGCCTCAACAGTCGTACGCGAAAGGCTGCGGCCCGGCGGGAGCCTCACTGCAACAAGGCCCTAAGGGAGGCTGCTATTACGTCAACCGGAACGGCAATAAAACGTATGTGGATAGAGCATGTTGTCGTTAGCAAGTAGCAGCAAGTAACCCGGACAATCGCTGATGGTGGATGAAAAAAGCGTCATCCCCCCTACGCCTGCCGGCAACGCTGAAGCTATCGAGCTGACATGGTTGTTGATAGAAAAACACTGCAGCACACTGCCCCTTCATCGTAAGGAGACGACACCAAATGCCGGACATGCCCAGCCCAATCCCCTTGATCATCCTCGACGTTCAGGACGCCATCGATCAGCCCGTCTGGAATGGCAAAAGTCATCCCGATTACCTGGCCGTCATCCAACGTCTTCTGCATTTCTGGCGATCAAACGGCTGGCCAATCCTTCACGTAAAACACGATGAAAAGACACCCACCTCCAGCTATTACGTTCACGGCCCCTGGAATGGCATCAAACAGGAAGTCGCTCCGATAGAGGGCGAAGCCGTCATCATCAAGAATGAAAACTGCGCGTTCATAGGCACCCAATTGGATGCCGCACTGAAGGGCATGACCGCAAATCGCATCGTGCTGACGGGCGTTGTGATTCACAACAGCATGGATGCCACCGTCCGCGCAGGCAAAGCGCTCGGCTACAGCATCATCCTCCCGTCAGATGCCACGACCGCCGTACCTGTAACAGGGCCAGGTGGAACCCGCTGGGAAGCCTCGACCGTGCACGAGCTGACGTTGGCCATACTGGGTGCCGAATATGCTGAGGTCATGTCATCAGACGATGTGATTGCACGACTCGGCGAGTAGCCCGGACGCTGATGGTGGATGAAAGAGCGTCATCCACCCTACGCAGACTTACCCACCGCGTAGGGTGGACAACGCGAAGCTTGTCCACCATGGTTCAGATACAGCCATCGCTCAAGGACGAGCCGCCATGCCCAATTACCGACGTGCCCGCGCTCCTGGCGCCACCTACTTCTTCACCGTCAACCTACGCGATCGCACAAGCGATCTGCTGATCCGCGAAATCGACTTGCTGCGCGAGACGGTACGCGCAACCAAAGCCCGTCATCCCTTCCATATCGATACCTGGGTGGTGCTACCCGAGCACATGCATTGCCTATGGACACTCCCGCCTGACGACGCAGATTTTGCCCTGCGCTGGAAGGTCATCAAGTTCGCTTTCAGCAAACGCCTGCCCGCCACCGAAGTGCTGAGCGCCAACCAGCAGAACAGGCGTGAGCGTGGTATCTGGCAAAGGCGCTATTGGGAGCACCTGATTCGGGACGAATGCGATTACCAGTGCCACTTCGATTACATCCACTACAACCCGCTCAAACACGGCTATGTGGAACGGCTGGTGGATTGGCCCTATTCGAGCTTCCATCGGGCTGTGGCAACCGACATTTATGCAGCAGATTGGTGTGGAGTGCCGGAGCAGGCCGAGGGGGATTATGGTGAGTGAGTTACCCGGCAAAGGAGAAAGGTCCATTTTCTTGATCACCCTCCTCTAGTGCTTTCGATCCTCTCCACGCTTCGCGCGGCCATGCCACAGTCGTGGAGCGGTTCCCTTTCCCTGCGTGAGACGAGCGGTATCATGCGCAGCCCATTTTCAGACCTAAGGAGAGGTCCGATGAACGTTCGTCGCATCATGCTGCTCGGCTCACTGGCATTACTTGGTGCCTGCAAGGAAGAACGCCTGGTCCTGCATTTCGAGCAGCCCGTTACCAGCGGCTGGGGAATTGACGCCGCATATGAGCACGCGATCCTCGAGGGCCTGAAAAACGCAGGCATCGACAGCAGCCAGGCGACGCTCAGCACGCGCGACAGCGGCAAGGTGGTAGCCGTCTCCTTCCCGGAGGATGCCCTGGGCCAGCAACAGCAAGCCAGCCTGACCACCTATTTCAACGATATGCTCAAAGCCCGCACCGAGGCGCAACAAGTGCGGCTGCACATCAAGCAGCAGGAGCCAGAGCAGGCCGAGGGTGGTCCCCTCTCCGACGCCGCGCGAATGCTGCAGGAGAAGGCCAACAAGATGCGCCCGCTGTTCACCAGCCGCATCAGCGCCTTCGACACGCCGCGCCTGACCTACCAGGAACAGGAAAAGCCAGGTATCCGTCTGTACGAATCCAGCCAGGTGCGCTGCCAGGTCACGCTGGGGCTGGAAAGCCCTCTGCCACACATCGATTACCAGCTGAACCTCCCTGGCGAGAGCAGCAGCACCAGCATGCTCAATCAACTTCTGGGGCTGCAGAGCTTCCGCCTGCCTTCGTCCATGAGTATCGGAAAGAGCGATCTCGATCAGGCAGTCGCTGATGGCCACTACGCATACAAGCTGATCACCAGCCCCAATGCTCGTAACAAGCAAGCCGATGAGCTGGTGTTCTTCTTCGGTGAGCTGGGTGATGTCGTACACAGCGGCGGTGCGACCACCACCGACCTTGGCAAGTTCGAGTCGGTCTGCCTGGAGCGAGTCATCGCTGCCGGACGACCATTCACCTTTCATTACGGCAACTCGCTGGATCGCCTTGTGGCTGTGGACTACCTCTTCAGCGAACAGGCCCACTGATACGTGCGGGCGATGTGATGGATGCTCATGCTGCTTAGAACACTATCGAGCGTCTTGCTCTGCGTTCTGCTCGCCGGCTGCGAGACCTTGCTGCTCGGAAGTACCCTCGTCGGCTGCGCCGCCAGGATGGAGCCTCTACTCCTGCCGGAGCACCTGCCGGACGGCCAGGTTGGTATGCCTTACAGACAGCGCATCGAGATCAGCAACGCTTCAACGCCCGTGCATGGTTTCTATATCAGCGACAAGACGCCGCTGCCGGCAGGCCTGCGGATCGAGCATCAGGATCGTGAGGCGCAGGCACTGATAGCGGGAATCCCGACCCAGGCTGGCCTCCATCAGGTTCACATGTCGGTGGGAACCTATGGAACGCAGTGCGTGGGGCTGAGCGCCGAGCGCACTTACCACCTGCGTATCGTTGAGTAGCGCGTCGAAAAGATCGTCTTCCAGCCTGCGTTGTAGTCGCCGATTACTCGCTAGCTTTTGCCCTTCTTCTTGGCAATCGCCCTCATCCGCGCCGCGGCCTTCTGCACGCAGGCCATCTTCTCGGGCCGCTTCATGCCCCGCCACTTGCGGATTTCCTCGCGCGTGCGCCCGCAACTGACGCACAACTCACTGTTGAGCTGACACAGCGACACGCAGGGGTTCTCAATGTCCTTGGCCACGCGTGCCCCTCGCCGGCTGCTCGACCGATAACGCCACGTGTTCAGCGATGCTGGAAACGCTGATGCCCACTTCATCGAAAGCGGCCTGCGTCAGCGCCAACATTCTCGCCTTGTCCGGGCTGGCGAGTGCGCGCGCCCTGCTCGCTTCGCTGTCGAACATCCAAATCACACGCAGGCTCTGTGGAAAACGCTCGTAGTCCACCTCATGGGTCAGCCACTGGAAGCCGACGATTTCGCTTTTTGCCGTTTCGCAGACAAGGGTCAGGCTACGGATCAGCTCGCGCTCGATACCTGAGTATTTTCGTTTTGGCGATGGCATAAGGTTCTTCTGGGTCTGAGTTCGCTGCGCCGCCATGTTACCCGAGGCGCTCAACGGCAAGAGGAAACAGATGGATCGAGGTTGAACAATGGCATCCGCGACGCAGGGCGCGTGGGAGCGACTGTGACGCCCGAGCAAGGCCGCCCGCGGGTTACAATCCATGGCCCACGCATTCTCCAGCGAACCCCATATACCGATGTTCACCCTTTCCCACCTCAGCAGCCCGCCGCCAGAGTCCCTGAAAAGCCAGGTGCAGCAGATGGTGGTGGACTACTTCGCCGATGTCAGCGCGGTACCGTTGCTGCCGAGCAATCCGCTGTATCAGCTTTAC
>PGZJ01000007.1 GCA_002840055.1 Gammaproteobacteria bacterium HGW-Gammaproteobacteria-11
GGATGTGCGATGACGAGCCCCATGGACGGCTTGTAGCGTGTCACGCCCAGGGCAGCCGACGCCAAGGCCATAAGCATCTGTGCTGCTGTGAGAAAAGCAGGTATCGCCTGGTGATAGGTTGTGTGATGTCTTCGGCGAGTCTTGAGCCTTTGGCTTCTTGTTCGTAGACAGAGCGGGTGTTCCTCCGCCCAGGATGCACAGAATAGTAGGCGCTGTTTCCGACGGCCCTACCTGGACCGTCAGAGCACAGGGATGTGCGATGACGAGCCCCAGGGATGGCTTGGAGCGTATCCAGGTAGGGCCGTCGGAAGCAGCGCCAGTGCACGGCTTGGCAGAATCTAAGCCAGCTGTCCAAAAAAAGCCCAAAAAGCGGTATGGATAAATGACAGAGCCCCAATCCTGGTACCAAGCCAGCATTCCACCCCAGGCGGTCAGGCCACCAATGCATGGGGAACTGCGCGTGGACGTCTGTGTGGTCGGCGGCGGTTATACCGGTATCTCGGCTGCCCTTGAACTGGCCAAGGCGGGCAGAACGGTCGCCTTGCTGGAGGCCGAACAGCTGGGTTGGGGTTGCTCTGGTCGCAATGGCGGGCAGATCAATCCGGGGCTGGCAGCCGACCAGTCGGTGTTGGAGAAACAGCTGGGACAGGACCACGCGCAGGCGTTGTGGCGGCTGAGCCTGGAGGGCGTTGCTCTGCTGCGCTCACGGGTAGCGGAGTACGCGATTGACTGCGACCTGAAACAGGGCATTTTGCTGGTCGCCAACAAACCGCGGCATGTGCCTGAACTGCAGGCCTGGCAAGCCAGGCTGGAGGGGCTTGGCTACGACCAACTGACTTTCCATGACCGTCCCGCTTTGCAAGACCTGCTCAAGGCCGACTATCAGGCCGGTGTGATGGATTGGGGTGGTGGTGACCTGCATCCGTTGAAGTACCTGCATGGTTTGGCCAGGGCGGCCGAACAGCATGGCGCCCGTCTGTATGAGCGCTCGGCCGTGCTGGATTATCAGCAGAGTGCCACTGGAGTGAGAGTGCGCACGGCTCAGGGGCGGGTCAGTGCCGAGCACCTGCTATTGGCGGGTAACGCCTATATGGGGCATTTATTGCCCTGGCAACAGCGCCGCTTTATGCCGATTGGCAGTTATATCGGCGCAACGGCCCCGCTTGGCGAGCTGGCCGAGCAGCTGATTCCCTCGCGGGCCGCTGTATGCGACATGAATACGCTGATTGACTACTATCGATTGAGTGCCGATGGCCGACTGCTGTTCGGCGGTCGTGCCAGTGCCCGCGCTGCGCGTCCAGAGGCGTTGCGCCAGACCATGCTTGAACGTATGACGCAGGTTTTTCCGGCACTGGCGCAGACTGATTTCGAGTATCTCTGGGGTGGTCAGGTGGCCATGACCGCCAACAAGGCGCCGCACCTGGGCCGCCTGGGCAAGCGGGTGTTGTTCGCCCAGGGCTATTCCGGTCAGGGCGTGGCGCTGTCGGGTTTGGCCGGCAAGCTGATGGCCGAGGCGCTGATGGAGCGGCAGCAGGGGTTTGATCTGTTTGCACGGGTCAGGCATTGGCCGGTGCCACCGGGCGTGCCACTGCAAACCGCCATTCGGGCGCTGGCCCTGTTATGGTATCGCCTCAGGGATGCACGTTGAGGGCGTACCCATCAGATGATGTCCACTGTCGCCAGAGTAGCTTGGCAGCAGCGTGTTTGAATTTTTGGGGCGGGCTGCCCCGGTCATTTTTCAGGAGTTGGATATGAGTCGTCTCGTTAGCGTTGCTGCCACCCAGATGAGCTGTTCTTGGGACCTTCAGGCGAATATCGACAAGGCCGAGAAGCTGGTACGCGAAGCCGCCGCCAAGGGTGCGCAGATCATTCTGATTCAGGAGCTGTTCGAAACCCCGTACTTCTGCCAGAAACCCAATGCGGACTACCTGCAACTGGCGACCACGATAGACCAGAATCCGGCGATTGCGCACTTCAAGGCGTTGGCCAGGGAGCTAGAGGTAGTATTGCCGATCAGTTTCTTCGAGCTGGCAGGGCGCGCGCGTTTCAACAGTATCGTGATCATTGATGCCGATGGCAGCAACCTGGGGCTGTACCGCAAAAGCCACATTCCTGATGGCCCCGGCTACCACGAAAAGTACTACTTCAATCCCGGTGATACCGGCTTCAAGGTCTGGCAAACGCGCTACGCGAAAATTGGCGTGGGTATCTGTTGGGACCAGTGGTTTCCCGAGTGCGCGCGCAGCATGGCGTTGCTTGGCGCGGAAATTCTGTTTTACCCCACCGCCATCGGCAGTGAGCCACATGACCCGAACATTACCTCGCGCGATCACTGGCAGCGCGTGCAACAGGGTCACGCCGGTGCCAACCTGATGCCCTTGGTGGCCAGCAACCGGATAGGCCGTGAGGATCAGGAGGACTATCACATCACCTTCTATGGTTCGTCCTTTATCGCCGACCAGTTCGGTGCCAAGGTGCAGGAGCTGAACGAGACCGAAGAAGGTGTGCTGGTACAGCAGTTCGACCTCGACCAGCTTGAGCATATTCGCAGTGCCTGGGGCAGCTTCCGTGATCGTCGGCCGAACCTGTATGGCCCGATCAAAACCCTGGATGGTTCGCTGGAGTCCTGATCCCTATGTATACCTTGCACAGTACACCCCGCACCGACGGCTTCAGCATGCCTGCCGAGTGGGCGTCGCACAGTCAGATCTGGATGATCTGGCCGGAACGCCCGGATAACTGGCGCTTGGGTGCCAAACCGGCGCAGACCGCCTTTGCCGAGGTGGCCAAGGCGATTGCCGGTTTCGAGCCCGTCAGCGTTGGTGTGTCGGCAGCGCAGTATCAGAATGCCTGCGCGCAGCTGGATCATCCGGGCATTCGGGTGCTGGAAATGAGCAGTGATGATGCCTGGGTACGCGACACCGGGCCTACCTTTGTCACCAACGGTCAAGGTGGTCTGCGCGGCGTCGACTGGACCTTCAACGCCTGGGGCGGCTTCAATGGCGGGCTGTACTGGCCCTGGCAGCGGGATGATCAGGTGGCCGACAAGATACTGGGGCTGGAGCGCTGCCCGCGCTACCGTACCGAGGGTTTTGTCCTGGAGGGCGGGGCCATTCATGTGGACGGTGAAGGCACGCTGATCACCACTGAAGAGTGCCTGCTCAACCCCAATCGCAACAGCCATCTGGTGCGCGAAGAAATCGAACTGATGCTGGCCGATCATCTGGGTATCGACAAGGTGATCTGGCTGCCGCTGGGCCTGTTCAACGATGAGACCGATGGTCATGTTGATAATTTCTGCTGTTTTGTCAGGCCGGCAGAAGTGCTACTGGCCTGGACGGACGACCCGCAGGACCCAAACTATGAGCGCTGCCATACCGCCTTGAGGGTGCTGGAAGCCAGTCGTGATGCCAAGGGCCGCACATTGCAGGTACATAAGATGCCGATTCCCGGACCGCTTTATGCAACGGCCGAGGAGTGCGCCGGGGTGGATCGGGTCCTGGGCACACAGCCACGGGATCCGTCCATTCGCCTGGCCGGTTCCTATGTCAACTTCCTTATTGTCAACGGTGGAATTGTTGCACCGAGCTTTGCCGATGCGCAGGATGACACTGCACGTGCCTTGCTTGAGCAGCTCTTTCCAGATCGGCGTGTGGTCATGGTGCCGGGCCGAGAAATTCTTCTGGGCGGCGGTAACATCCACTGCATCACCCAGCAACAGCCAGCGGTTTAAGCCCAAGCCTCAAGGCCGGTGCAAGTGAGTCGGCACAAGGTTGATTGCATGGCGCTTTTATCCAGAGCCTGGCTGGAATAATTCCGGCCAGGCTGTTTGATGCACTGTGTTTCTGAGTATTTCGGGCTATAGTAGGGGCGACGTCGAACGGCGCCGTTTTCTGGCGGAGCATTCATCAGACCTTTGTGATGGGCGCTCTGAGGAATTTACAAACTGCATTCAAGGATTTTTATGCACTCAGCTTCCCGGCCTTTTTTAAAAACTCTGCTTACCCTGTCCATTGCCGCCGGTCTTTCCCTGTCACTGACCGGCTGCGACGATCTGAAGTCAAAAATTCCCGGTTTGTCCACGGAGGCGACTCAGACTGCGGGTATGCCAGCCACGCTCGAGGGTGAGATCACCACCAGCAGCCCGGTCAACCTGAACGACGGTTCACGCTATCAATCCTTCAGTCTTACGCTGAAGGGTGGCGAAGTTATCAAGGTGGCCAGCTCCGGCGCACTGGAAGACCCTGTCATGATCCTCATGGATTCGGCCAACCGCACAGTGAGCGGCCCGAGTGCAGGTCAGCTGTTTGCTGATCCCGCGCAGGATGGCACCTATACCCTGACTGTCAGCAGCGCTTCGGATCGGGACTTTGGTCCTTTTACTCTGACGCTGACCACCATCGAAGTGCGTAACAGTGGCGTGCTGGAAGTGGGCGATGAAATCATGGGTCTGCTCAAGGCACGTCAGGATGGCAACGACTACGAGCTGAACGTTACCGAAGAAGGCCTGTATGAGTTGGCCATGAGCTCGGAAGACTTTGACACTGTCATCAAGTTGAGCGGTAACGGACTTGATCTGGAAGACGATGATGGCGCCGGTGAAGGCACTGATTCCAAGCTGACAGCCTTTTTGCAGCCGGGTACCTATCAGTTCAATGCCGCCGATCTGGATAATACCGAAGGCGGTGGTTATACCCTGTCTTTCACGCGCCGTGAGTTGCCGGCTGGCGTCACCCTGGTCAACGGTGGCATCCTTACCGTCGGTACCGAAATCACTGGCATGACCACCAGCGATGCCCTCGATTACATGCTGGAAGTGACCGAAGCTGGCATGCTGCAGGTCGAGATGCATTCCGATGATATCGACAGCTACCTGGAAATCAGCGGCAATGGCGTAGAAGCCACCGATGACGACAGTGCTGGCGATCTGAATGCCCGCCTGTTGATGCCGGTTCAGCCTGGCAACTACACCATCAAGGCGTCATCACTGGGCGGCGACAGCGGTATCTTTACCCTGAAGGCCGAACTGAGCGCGGCTGCGCCAGCCGGTGGCAGCATTGCCGTTGGTGACCGGGTCTACGGTACCGTCAAGGAAGGTGATACTGAAACGACTCGCCTGACCATTACCCAGGGCGGCAGCTATCAGATTGACCTGATTTCATCCGACTTCGATGCGCTGTTGAAGTTGCGTGGTCAAGGTCGCGATGAAGAGAACGACGATGGCGCCGATGGCACCAATTCGCGCCTGAATCTGACCCTGCAGCCCGGCGATTACGAGCTGATCAGTGGTAGCTACGGTGATAGTGGCGCCGGTACTTACGTGCTGTCTGTAAGCCGCTCAGGTAACTGAGACCGGCTGGTGGGAGGTGCTGCTTGCAGCCGCCTTCCACCTGTTGCCCGCCGCCAGCCGATCAAGCTGGTGGCGGGTATTCTGGCCACTATTCGATTGGCCTCTTAGCTCGCCTCGTTTCTCGCTGATGACCAACCGCAGTCTGACAGCGTCATGCTGGCTCAGCCTTGCAGTTGCTGGCGTCCGCGGATAACCGCTGCCCGAACCTGGGCAGGTGCCGTGCCGCCAAGATGATTGCGCGCGTTGACCGACCCTTCCAGGGTCAGCACGGCAAATACATCCTGTTCGATCTGGTCGCTGAAGCGACGCAGCTCTTCCAACGACATTTCCGCCAGATCCTTGCCGGTTTCTACGCCGTATTTCACTGCATGGCCAACAATCTCGTGGCAGTCACGGAACGGAATGCCCTTGCGCACCAGATAGTCAGCCAGGTCGGTGGCAGTGGAGAAACCGCGTAAAGCCGCTTCACGCATGACGGCTACCCGCGGCTTGATCGCCGGGATCATGTCGGCAAAGGCGCGTAGACAATCACGCAGGGTATCCACGGCATCGAACAGCGGCTCCTTGTCTTCCTGGTTGTCCTTGTTATAGGCCAGTGGCTGGCTCTTCATCAGGGTCAGCAGCCCCATCAGGTGGCCATAAACCCGGCCGGATTTGCCGCGCACCAACTCGGGTACATCCGGGTTCTTCTTCTGCGGCATGATCGATGAGCCGGTACAGAAGCGGTCAGGCAGCTCAATGAAGTTGAATTGGGCACTGGTCCAGAGCACCAGCTCCTCGGAGAAGCGTGACAGGTGCATCATGGCCAGCGCTGCGGCTGCGCAGAACTCGATGGCGAAGTCACGGTCAGACACGCCATCCAGCGAGTTACCGGAGATCGCCTCAAAGCCCAGCAATTCGCAGGTAATGGCCCGGTCAATCGGGTAGGTGGTGCCAGCCAGCGCGGCACTGCCCAGCGGCATGCGGTTGACCCGCTTGCGGCAGTCGATCAGGCGTTCGGTATCGCGACGGAGCATTTCGAACCAGGCCAGCAGATGGTGGCCAAAGGTGACCGGTTGTGCGGTTTGCAGGTGCGTGAAACCGGGCATGATGACCTCGGCATGTTGCTCGGCCTGATCGAGCAGGCCCGCCTGCAGACGTTCCAGTTCGCTGAGGATGATGTCGATTTCTTCACGCAACCACAGGCGGATATCGGTGGCCACCTGGTCATTGCGCGAGCGGCCGGTGTGCAGCTTTTTGCCGGTAATGCCAATCTCGGCGGTCAACCGCGCTTCGATATTCATGTGTACGTCTTCAAGATCGACACGCCAGTCAAATTGGCCCGCTTCAATCTCGCTCTGAATGCGCCGCAATCCGGTAATGATGGCATCGCGCTCGTCGTCGCTGAGCACGCCGACCTTGGCCAACATGGTTGCATGGGCGATGGAGCCCTGAATGTCGTGCTTGTAGAGGCGCTTGTCGAAGTCCACCGAGGCGGTGAAACGGGCGACAAAGGCATCGACTGGCTCACTGAAGCGGCCACCCCAGGATTGGTTGGTTGTGTGATCTTGGCTCATGTCTCGGCAACGTCCGCTGGCAAAAGCCCATAGCATACCACTTCTGTGCTTGCGCGATGGCCTCTGGCTGGCGGACACTGGATAGAGGGTATATTGCTGCTTCATCACGAACGCGCCGGAGCGGATTTTGGCGCGAGGCAAGGCAAAAGGAGGGAAGTTTGGTCATTCCAAATGAACGACGAGTAACGCAGCTGCGCGCCAAAATCAGCCCGGCCCTCCGGGTTGCGCGTCAAATGGCGCCAGACGGCGTTGCGGGGCTAGGCAAGGGAGTAGCCATTCCCTGCGCCCCGCGCCTTGCCTGGCGTCATTTGACGCAGCAACGCGGCTCATGATGAAGCGGCAATAGACCCTCATGAAGAACGGATTCTGGACACTACTCAGGCAGCCCTATGAAGGGGAGGATTTCTTCCTCCCCGATCTCTGTTCGCCCATTGCGGTCTTCACCCTGGTGGTGCTGGCCGAGCTGATGGTACTGATCTGGGTGCTGGCGGTGCCCTCGGGCAGTGGTTTTGACTGGCTCAGTCTGGCCATGGCCTCGCTCTTTGTGCAATGGATAGTCCTGCTCTCCGCGGCTGTTCTGTGCCGGTTGCGTGCCTGGATGCGGCGCCGCGCACTGCTGCTGGCGGTGCTGGCCTGTTATGCCGTGGTCATCAGTTTGACCCTGCTGTTTACCCTGCTGGCCGACTGGGTGCTGAACCAGGGCATGCTCGGCAGCCCGCGCCCGGTGCCCGCTGATCTGCTGCGCCATGGTCTGATAGCGCTGATCATGACCACGCTGTTGCTGCGTTACTTTTTCTTGCAGCAGCAGTGGCAGCATCAACACCAGGCCGAGCTCAAGGCCCGGTTGCAGTCCCTGCAGTCGCGCATCCAGCCACATTTCCTTTTCAACAGCCTGAACAGCATTGTCAGTCTGATCAGTACCCAGCCAGACAAGGCCGAACAGGCGGTGCTTGATCTCGCTGATCTGTTCCGCGCCAACCTCTCCGAGGCCGACAGCATGGCGACCTGGGCTGAAGAACGGCAGCTCTGTGAAGGCTATTTACGCATTGAGCAATACCGTCTGGGTGAGCGTCTGCAGGTGGGTTGGGATGTTGCTGCACTGCCGGCAAGTACGCCGATCCCCCTGCTGACACTGCAGCCATTATTGGAAAATGCCATTCTGCATGGTTTGCAGCCGAGCCTGATCGGTGGCGATATCCAGATTCGCGGGCAGTTTATTGCTGGCAAGGTCGAACTGTTGGTATCCAACAGTTGTCCCACCGAAGATGCCCGTCATCAAGGTGCGCGTATGGCGCTGGGCAATATCCGCGCCCGGCTGGTTGCACTCTTTGGTCCCGAGGCACGGGTCGAGGCTTGGCGTGAGGGGCCGCGCTACTTCAGCAGGCTGGTCTATCCTGTTAAGCAACCGTCTTCCATTTTGCAGAGAAGTCATTGAGGCATGAAAGTACTTATCGCCGATGATGAACCCCTGGCCCGGGAGCGCCTGGCCCGGCTGGTCAATGCCCTGCCCGGCTATGAGCCACTGGCCGAGATGGCTGCCAACGGCCATGAAGCACTGCGTCTGGCGGCCGAGCAGCAACCGGATATCCTGCTGCTGGACATCCGCATGCCGGGTCTGGATGGCCTGCAGGCGGCGGCGCGGCTCAGTGAATTGCCGGATGCCCCTGCGGTGATTTTCTGTACGGCGCACGGTGAGTACGCACTGGATGCCTTTGATGTCAGTGCGGTGGGTTATCTGCTCAAGCCGGTACGCGCCGAGGCCCTGGCCGACGCGCTGGCCAAGGCGCAAAAGCTCAACCGTGTGCAGCTCTGCAGTCTGGGGCGGGCCAACGGCCAGGGGCCGACGGGACAGCCGAGGAGCCATATCAGTGCCCGTACCCGGCGCGGTGTCGAGCTTATTCCCATCGATGAAGTGCTGTATTTCATCGCCGATCACAAATACGTCACCTTGCGCCACCTGGGCGGTGAGGTCCTGCTGGATGAGCCGCTCAAGGCGCTCGAAGACGAGTTTGGTGATTATTTCGTCCGCATCCACCGTAATGCACTGGTTGCGCGTCATCGTATTGAACGCCTGCAACGCAGCGCCGTTGGGCACTTTCATCTGCATCTCAAGGGACTGGAAGATGAAACCCTGGTGGTCAGCCGTCGGCATGTTCCGGGTCTGCGCAAGCTGATGGATCAGTTGTGACATTTGCGCGCGTGGATGCGACCCGGGCCATGGCGTATGATGCAGGCTGGTTTTGAACGAGAATCCCATGAGTCGACATCTGCGAATTGCCACCCGCAAAAGTGCCTTGGCCCTGTGGCAGGCCGAATACGTCAAAGCACGCCTTGAACAGCTGCATCCCGGTCTGACAGTCAGCCTGGTGCCCATGGTCAGTCGGGGTGACCAATTGCTCGATTCACCCCTGGCCAAGATTGGCGGCAAGGGCCTGTTCGTCAAGGAGCTGGAAGCCGCGCTGCTGGATGATCAGGCTGATCTGGCCGTACACTCCATGAAGGATGTACCCATGGCCTTTCCCGAAGGTCTGGGGCTCTATGTGATCTGCGAGCGCGAAGATCCACGTGACGCTTTTGTCTCCAATCAGCATGACAGCCTCGATAGCCTGCCGGTCGGCAGTGTTGTCGGTACTTCCAGTCTGCGCCGTCAGGCCCAGGTGATGGCCCGACGTCCGGATCTGCAGGTGCGTTTTCTGCGCGGCAACGTCAATACCCGCCTGGCCAAGCTCGATGCCGGCGAGTACGACGCCATCATTCTGGCCGCAGCCGGCCTTATGCGGTTGGGCTTTCACGACCGGATTCGCTATGCCATGCCACCTGAAGAAAGTCTCCCGGCCGGTGGCCAGGGTGCGGTCGGTATTGAGTGCCGCAGCGATGATCTGGAGCTGCAGGCCTTGCTGGCGCCGCTGAATGATCATGACAGCGCGCTGCGCGTGCGTGCCGAACGGGCTCTGAATACGCGCCTGAACGGCGGTTGTCAGGTGCCGATTGCCTGCTACGCCGAGCGGGCCAATGGTCAGCTGTTTCTACGCGGCATGGTCGGTCAGCCGGATGGCAGCCTGCTGCTGCGTGCTGAATCAAGCGGGGATGAAACACAACCCGAAGCGCTTGGCATACGGGTCGCTGAGGACCTGCTCGCACAGGGCGCGCAACAGATTCTGGATGCCCTGTACGAGGAGCATCCGGCGCAGTGAGCGCGCTGCTGCTGACGCGTCTGGCCGAGGATAACCAGCGTCTGGCGAGCCGGTTTGAGGCGTTGGGCGTGCGAACCTGCAGCCTGCCGCTGCTGGAGATTGAAGCGCAGGTGGAAACGCCTGAGCAGCGCCGCATGTTGCTGGATCTGGATCGCTATCAGGCGGTCATGGTCGTCAGTCCGGTAGCGGCGCGGTTGGGCCTGCAGCGCATGGATCAGTACTGGCCGCAGTGGCCGGTAGGTATCGACTGGTTTGCGGTCGGTGCGGGCACGGCGCGGATACTGGAGCAGGCCGGGCTGGCGGTTCAGGTGCCGCAGGCAGGCCAGGACTCCGAGGCGCTACTGGCCTTGCCGCGCTGGCAGGCACTATTGCAGCAGCCCGATCTGCGGGTGCTGATCTGGCGCGGACAGGGTGGCCGCCAATGGTTGGCCTCACAGGTTCAGGCAGCGGGTGGTCAGGTCGACTATCTGGAGCTGTATCGCCGGGTCATGCCAGCACAGCTGCGGGTGCATCTGCCACGCATGGCGGCCGAGGTTGGCGGTATTCTGCTGATGAGCGCGCAGGCGCTCGAGCATTGGCATGATGCGGCAGGAGAGGACTGGCTCCGGCAGTCTGCCTGGCGCTGCTGGGTACCCAGCCAGCGCGTTGCCGACAGCGCAAGGGCGCTGGGTTGCAAGGATATAATAGTGTGTCGCGGTGCCGACGACGACGCCGTGATCGAGGCCGTGATGGCCCACCCGCTGAGGTGACAAGGGGAATAGCATGGAATCGACCGAACAGGACAAGATCGATAAGCCACAGACAGGCAGCGCGGCCAGCGACAACAGCCCGCCACCGGTCACGCCACCACCGGTCAAGCCACCGCCAGTCAAACCGGCGGCAGGTAAAGCGACGCCGCCACCCGGCAAAGGCGGGGGTAAGGGTTTGGCGGCACTGGCCTTGCTGGTGGGCTTGGCCGCACTGGGTCTGCAGGGCTGGCAGTGGTATCAGAACAGCTTGCAGGCTGAAGGCCAGAGCAGCGCACTCGACGCGCAACTGGCTGTGGTACAGGCTGAGCAGGACCGTTTGTCCCGATCCCTCGATGCGCGACTGCAAGGATTGCCCGAGGCCAGCGACTGGCAGCAGTTCCAGCGCCTGAATGCCGATCTGCAACGCAGCCAGCAGGCACTGTCACAGCGTCTGGATACCCTGCAGGGCGACGCCCGCGCGGACTGGAAGCTGGCCGAGGCAGAGTATCTGCTGCGCCTGGCCAGTCTGCGTCTGTTGGCAGCCCAGGACGTCACCTCAGCCACCGAGTTGCTGGCAGCGGTCGATGGCATTCTCAAGGCCCAGCCGGACACCGGCGTGTTTGCCGTGCGTGAACAGCTGGCGCAGTACCGTGCCGAACTGGACAACCTGCCGCGCCTGGACCGGGCCGGGGTATTCCTGCGCCTTGGCGCACTGCGTGAACAGGTCGGACGACTGGTGTTGTTGCCAGTGCCGGTATTTGATCCGGATGAGGTCACTGTCGAGGAAGAATTTGAAGATCGTCTGGCCAGACGTACCCGCGGTGAGCGCATGCTGATGCGACTGGAGCGATATGTACGGGTCGATTTTCAGCGTGGCAAGGTCATTACACCGCTCCTCGATGAGGCGGAAATGCAGCGCGTCAGGCGCACCCTGCAATT
This sequence comes from Gammaproteobacteria bacterium HGW-Gammaproteobacteria-11, assembly GCA_002840055.1. Taxonomy (GTDB): domain Bacteria; phylum Pseudomonadota; class Gammaproteobacteria; order Pseudomonadales; family Pseudomonadaceae; genus Halopseudomonas. Next base: position 11,768 of record PGZJ01000007.1, read on the forward strand.
GACCATGGAGCAGGCGCAATGGGCTGCATTGCGTGGTGAACCCGAGGTTTATCTGGCCAGCCTGCAGCAGGCCGATGCATTACTGCGCCAATTCTTTGAGCTGGATAACCCGCAGGTGCGGGTCATGCAGGAGCAATTACAGAGCCTGACCGAGCAGCAGGTCAGTCTGACTGCGCCGGATCTGGCGCCCCTGCAGCAGACCCTGACGGCCTATATTCAAAGTCGCCGTAGCCTGCCTGCAGTCAGCGAGGAGCCCAGCCCATGAGCAAAAGCTACCTTGCCGTACTGGCGGTTCTGCTGGTGGCGGCGCTATTGGGCATGGCGGTGGCCGAGGATCCAGGCTACCTGCTGATCGCCTGGCGCAATATGTCGATCGAAACCAGTATCTGGGTCGGTCTGGCTTTTCTGCTGGCGCTGTGGCTGCTGTTGTCGCTGTTGCGCGCAGTAGTCAGGTTGCTGAATGCTTCCGGCCGCCGGCTCAACCCCTGGTCGCGGCATAACCTGGAGCGGCGCGCCAATCTGATTACCACCCGGGGCTTGCTGGAGTTTGCCGAAGGCCATTGGAGCAACGCGCTGCGGCTGCTCAAGCGCTCGGCGCCGCACGCCGAACAGCCGCTGATCAATTACCTGGCCGCGGCCCGAGCCGCCCACGAGCTGGAAGACTTCCCGGAATGTGACAACCTGCTGCGTGAGGCCTACGAAACCACGCCGGGAGCGGATGTAGCGATTGCCGTGACCCAGGCCCAGTTGCAGATAGCCCGTGGTCAGTTGGAGCAGGCCCTGGCCACCCTGACGCGTTTGCGCAAGGAGCATCCCAAACATTTGTATGCGCTGAAACTGATGGGTCAGTTGTATGCCAAGCTGGAAGACTGGAACAGTCTTGAACAGCTGCTGCCGGAGCTGCGCCGGCACAAGCTGCTGCACGAAGCTGAACAACAAGGCATGGAACAGCGGGTATATATCGCGTTGCTGGTGCAGGCCGGACAACGCGGCAAACATCAGGAGCCCGGTCAGACCGATGCCGTGACGGCGGTCTGGGAGCGCTTGCCAAAACTGGCTCGACATGAGCCTGCGCTGATCGAGGCCTATTGTCTGCAATTGCGAAGTCTGGGCAAGCTCGAGCGCTGCGAGGAAACCCTGCGTCAGGCACTGCGTCATGCCTTCAACGAGCGGCTGGTGCACCTGTATGGCATGACGGCGGGCAAGGACCCGGCGCGGCAACTGCAAACAGCCGAGCACTGGCTGGCTGAGCACCCGCACAATGCGGCGCTATTGCTGGCATTGGGTCGGCTGGCCTTGCAGAACAGCCTGTGGGGCAAGGCGCGGGAATATCTGGAAGCGAGTTTTGCCAGCAAGCGCGATATCCAGACCTGTGCCGAGCTGGTGCGTTTGCTTGAGCACTTGGGCGAACAGGCAGCCAGTCAAAGCATGTTGCGTCAGGGCTTTGGGCTGATGGTCAAGGATTTGCCCGAGATGCCATTACCCGCTGCGCAGGGCCTGACAACAACCTGAACAGGGCGCAGCCGCGATCAGTCGCGCGGCGCATAGGCAAAGGCGTCGGCGTGCATCTGCGCTGCCGGCATGCCACCTTCGATCAATGCATCAAAGGTGGCGTAGACCATCGCCGGTGAGCCGCTGACATAAAACTCATAGCGGCTCAAATCCCCCAGATCATCAATGATCGCTTGATACAGCAGGCCGTTGCGTCCGCTCCAGTCCGGGTCATGGCTGATCACTTTATGCAGCGTCAAGTCCGCTAGCTGCTGCCATTCAGACCAGTAAGGCGGCTGATAAAGGTCGCAGCCTTGCCGTGCCCCCCAGTACAGATGCATGGGCTGATTGAAGCCTCTGCGGCTTGCGTCCTGAATCAGACTCTGCATCTGCGCCAGGCCGGTTCCAGCGGCGATCATCACCATCGGGCGTGTCGGCAAATCAGCGATGTGGCAGTGACCAAGGGGCAGTTGCAACTGGGCCATACGCGTCTGTTGCAGCTGGTTGATCAGCGCGGCAGTGATGCTGTCGCGGTTGAGAATATGCAGTTCCAGTTCGCGCTGCTGATCGGGCGATGAGGCAATCGAGAACGCCGCTGCCTCGCCGTCTGGACGGGTCAACAGCAGATACTGGCCGGCATGGTAGCGCAGAGCTTTGCCGGCCGGCGTACGCATCCGTAACCGCCAGACATCGGCGCCCAGGTTGGTGCAGTCGATAACCTGACAGGCCAGACGTTGCAGGGGTAGCTCACCGGGCGCCAGCACGCCGTCCCAGATCAGCTCGCAGTCCTGCAGCGGCTCGGCAATGCAGGTGAAAAGTTCGCCGCTGGTGCGCTCCTCACCCTGCTGTGACACCCGGCCACTGATCAGGTTGGCCGCGCAGATATGACAGTTGCCATTCCGGCAGCTCTGCGCCGCATCGAACCCCAGACGTCTGGCCGCGTCTATGATGCGCTCACCGGGCAACAGCTCAAGTACATGGCCGGCGGGTTGCAAGGTTACTTTCATGCTTGGTCGTTGCCCTCAGTCGATGCCCAGTTCGGACCATAACGCATCAATGCGCTGGATCACACTGGCGTCCTGGGTGATGGCTGTGCCCCACTCGCGGGTGGTTTCGCCGGGCCACTTGTTGGTGGCATCCAGACCCATCTTGCTGCCCAGGCCGGACACCGGCGAGGCGAAGTCCAGATAGTCGATCGGTGTGTTGTCGATCATCACGGTATCGCGCTTGGGGTCCATGCGGGTGGTGATGGCCCAGATCACATCGCTCCAGTCGCGGGTGTTGATGTCATCATCAACCACAATTACGAACTTGGTGTACATGAACTGGCGCAGGAAGCTCCAGACACCGAGCATGACCCGTTTGGCATGACCGGGATACTGTTTCTTGATCGACACCACCGCCATGCGGTACGAGCAGCCTTCCGGGGGTAGATAGAAATCGGTGATTTCCGGAAATTGCTTCTGCAGAATCGGCACAAAGACTTCATTCAGTGCTACGCCAAGTATCGCGGGCTCATCCGGCGGTCGGCCGGTGTAGGTGCTGTGATAGATCGGCTTTTCTCGGCGGGTGATGCGCTCAACGGTAAAGACCGGGAAACGATCGACCTCGTTGTAATAGCCGGTATGGTCGCCAAAGGGGCCTTCATCGGCCATTTCGCCGGGGTGAATAACGCCTTCCAGGACAATCTCGGCACTGGCCGGTACCTGCAGCGCTGAGCCGCGACACTTGACCAGCTCGGTACGCTGGCCGCGCAACAGCCCGGCAAAGGCATACTCCGAGAGGCTGTCGGGTACCGGTGTGACGGCGCCCAGTATGGTCGCCGGGTCGGCGCCCAGTGCAACCGCGATGGGGAAGGGTTCGCCGGGGTGTTTGTCGCACCAGTCCTTGAAGTCCAGGGCGCCGCCGCGGTGGCTCAGCCAGCGCATGATCAGTTTGTTGCGACCAATCACCTGCTGACGATAGATGCCGAGATTCTGGCGTTCCTTGTTCGGCCCCTTGGTCACCACCAGACCCCAGGTGATCAGCGGGCCGGCATCGCCCGGCCAGCAGGTTTGCACCGGTATGCTGCCAAGGTCAACATCGTCACCCTCCAGGACTACAGACTGGCAGGGCGCATCGCGCACCACCTTGGGCGCCATGCTTAACACTTTTTTGAAAATGGGCAGCTTGGACCAGGCGTCTTTAAGCCCCTTTGGCGGATCGGGTTCTTTCAGAAAGGCCAGCAGCTTGCCTATCTCGCGCAGCTCGCTGACGTCGTTCGCACCCATGCCCATGGCGACCCGCTGCGGGGTGCCGAACAGATTGCCGAGTACCGGCATGTCAAAACCGACGGGGTTTTCAAACAGCAACGCCGGACCGCCCTTGCGCAGGGTGCGGTCGCAGATTTCGGTCATTTCAAGAATGGGTGAGACGGGTGCCTGGATGCGCTTGAGTTCGCCGCGCTGCTCCAGGCCCTTGATGAAATCGCGTAGATCGGAGTATTGCATGGCAGCTTCAAGCCTCAAGCGGCAAGCTGCAAGCAGTATGAGGAATGCGGCAGCCTGGGGTGTCTGGTCAGAAGCACATTATGCCGACAGAACAGCCTGCCGGGTGGTGTAAAGTGCAACAAGCTGCAAGCTGCACCGGGCTGCTTGCAGCTTGAAGCTTGTCGCTTGCAGCTTAGTTTTTGCTGCGCTTCATCGACTGGAAGAACTCATCGTTGGTCTTGGTATCCTTCAGACGATCAAGAAGGAATTCAATCGCGGCGATCTCGTCCATCGAGTGCAGGATCTTGCGCAGGATCCACATGCGTTGCAGCTCATCTTCACTGGTCAGTAATTCTTCGCGACGGGTGCCGGAGCGGTTGATGTTGATCGCCGGGAATACCCGCTTCTCGGCAATCTTGCGATCCAGGTGGATCTCCATGTTGCCGGTGCCCTTGAATTCCTCGTAAATCACTTCGTCCATCTTCGAGCCGGTATCGACCAGTGCGGTGGCAATAATGGTCAGGCTGCCGCCTTCTTCGATATTCCGTGCGGCACCAAAGAAACGCTTGGGCTTTTCCAGGGCGTGGGCGTCAACACCACCGGTCAATACCTTGCCGGAGCTCGGGATAACGGTGTTGTAGGCACGGGCCAGACGGGTAATGGAGTCGAGCAGGATGATCACGTCTTTCTTGTGCTCAACCAGGCGCTTGGCCTTCTCGATGACCATTTCTGCGACCTGCACGTGGCGGCTAGGTGGCTCGTCGAAGGTCGAAGCGACGACTTCGCCGCGCACGGTGCGCTGCATCTCGGTGACTTCCTCGGGACGCTCATCGATCAGCAGTACGATCAGATGACATTCCGGATTGTTACGCGCAATGTTGGCGGCCACGTTTTGCAGCATCAGCGTCTTACCCGCCTTGGGCGGTGCTACCAGCAGGCCGCGCTGACCTTTGCCGATGGGTGCGCACAGATCGATGATGCGTGCCATCAGATCTTCGGTGGAGCCGTTACCGGCCTCCATGGTCAACCGCTCGGTGGGGAACAGGGGTGTAAGGTTTTCGAACAGGATCTTGTTTTTGGTATTTTCCGGTCTGTCGAAGTTGATTGAGTCGACTTTCAAGAGAGCGAAGTAGCGCTCACCGTCCTTTGGCGGACGAATCTTGCCGGAAATGGTATCGCCGGTACGCAGGTTGAAACGACGGATCTGGCTTGGCGACACATAGATATCGTCGGGGCCTGCCAGGTAGGAGGAGTCTGCGGAACGCAGGAAGCCAAAGCCATCCTGGAGAATTTCCAGAACACCGTCACCGTGAATGTCTTCACCACCTTTGGCGTGTTTTTTCAGCGTAGCGAAAATAACGTCCTGTTTACGCGACCGGCCCATATTTTCAAGGCCCATCTGTTCGGCGATTTCAAGCAGTTCGGTGATCGGTTTTTGTTTGAGTTCAGTCAGGTTCATAGGGTCGGTAAGAGTAGGTGTCTTTCGGCAGGACGGGTTAGTGATATGCCGCCATTGAGTATGGGGCGATGGTTTGGCTGATACAGGGAAGCCGCTGGCGCAGGGTGCGACAAGGAATTGATGAGCAAATCTAGCACTGCTTGGAAGTGACGTCCATACCTTGAGTGCAGAAAACCCCGGTGCAATTGCTCACCGGGGTGATTCGGTTCAGATATTGCTGTCGAGGAAGGCGGCCAGCTGGGATTTTGACAGGGCGCCGACCTTGGTCGCTTCGACGTTGCCATCCTTGAACAGCATCAGCGTAGGGATGCCGCGCACGCCGTACTTTGGCGGTGTGTCGGGATTTTCATCGATATTCAGCTTGCAGATTCTCAGCTTGCCATCGTATTCCTTGGAAATTTCGTCCAGAACCGGGGCAATCATCTTGCACGGACCACACCACTCAGCCCAGTAATCCACCAGTACCGGGCCATCGGCCTTGAGTACGTCGGTGTCGAAGCTGCTGTCGGTGACATGCATGATCAAATCACTCATTTGTCTCTCCAGGGGGATCTAAGGGCTATATGAAGCGCACTATAGCACCACCCTGTACGCCAGCGAAAGGCGACGGGATGTCGCCCGGTGCAACTGCGCACAAGACTCGGACAGGGTGATAGAATCAGTCCACACGTATTCGAGGCAGGCACATGGTGCAGACACAACAGCCGGACTTTCCCCTGGTAGCGGCGATTGATCTTGGCTCGAACAGTTTTCATATGGTGCTGGCGCGGGTTGATCACGGTGAGATTCGCATACTCGAGCGCCTGGGTGAGAAGGTGCAATTGGCCGCTGGTCTGAATGATCAGGGTGAGCTGAGTGAAGAAGCCATGCAGCGCGGGCTGGATTGCTTGCGTCGCTTTGCCCAGCTGACCAACGGCCTGCCTGACGGCGCTGTCCGTATTGTCGGGACCAATGCCCTGCGTGAAGCGCGCAACCGCGCCCAGTTCATGCGCCAGGTGCGGCAAATCATTGGCCACCGGGTGGATGTGATTTCCGGCCGGGAAGAGGCGCGACTGATTTACCTGGGTGTTGCCCACACGCAATCCGATGATGAAGGCAAGCGCCTGGTCATGGATATCGGCGGTGGCAGCACCGAGTTCATCATCGGAGAGCGTTTCGAATCGATTTTGCGTGAAAGCTTGCAGATGGGATGTGTGTCCTTTACCCAGCGTTACTTTGCTGATGGGCGCATCAGCGTCAATCGCTATGCCCAGGCCTATACCGCTGCCCGCCTCGAATTGATGAACATTGAACAGGGCATCAACCGGCTTGGCTGGCAGGAGGCAGTAGGCGCCTCAGGGACCATCAGAACTATCCGTTTGTGTATTCAGGCCGCTGGTAAAGGTCAGGAAGATATCACGCCTGAAGGGTTGCAATGGCTCAAGCGCAAACTGCTCAAGGCAGGGCAGGTTGAGCGCATTGATATCGACAGCCTGAAGCCGGAACGCCGTGCCACCCTGCCTGCCGGGCTGGCTATTCTGGAGGCCATTTTTGATGCGCTTGGCGTGACCAGCCTGAGTCATTCCGAGGGAGCTCTGCGTGAAGGGGTGTTGTATGACTTGCTCGGCAGGCATCAGCATGAGGACGTGCGCGAGCGCACGCTGACAGCCTTGATGGAGCGCTGCCACGTGGACCTTGAGCAGGCTGCGCGGGTTGAATCCAAGGCCCTGAGTCTGCTTGGCAAGGTAGCCTCAAGCTGGCAGCTTGAGGGTGACAAACCGGCGAATATGCTGACCTGGGTGGCCCGGGTGCATGAGGTTGGGCTGGATATTGCCCACAACCAGTATCACAAGCACGGTGCTTACCTGATTGAGCATGCCGATTTGCCTGGCTTCTCGCGTCAGGAGCAGCAGGCCATGGCGGTACTGGTGCGCGGTCATCGGCGTAGCCTGCCGAATGCGGACAAGCTCTCGGAGTTTGGCGATGAGGCCAGTTCTCTGCTCAGACTGTGCATGCTGCTGCGCCTGGCTATCCTCTACCACCACATTCGTGGCAACCAGGATATGCCGGGATTGCTGGTCGAGGCCGGCGAGAACTTCCTCAATCTGCATTTCCCTGATGGCTGGCTGGACGCCAACCCCTTGACCCAGGCTGACTTCGATCAGGAAGCACAGTGCTGGGCCAAGGTGGGTTACACGCTGACGGTGCGCTGAGGCGAGCTGGCGAGCTTTTCCAACAAGGTGCTTTGCGCGCTGCGGGCGATCTGGTTACCAGTCGGGCTGCTGCGCACATAGCTGCCGTCCGGCTGCAGCACCCAGCTCTGCGTGTTGTCGGTCATGAACACCTGCAATTCCTGTTTGGCGCGGGTAATGAGCTTTTTCCCTTCCAGTGGGAAACAGGTCTCGACACGTTTGTCGAGATTGCGCTCCATCATGTCAGCACTGGACATCCACACCTGCTCCTGGCCTTCGTTGAGGAAGTAATAGACCCGGCTGTGTTCCAGGAAGCGGCCGATGATCGAGCGCACCGTGATGTTGTGCGATACACCGGGAACGCCCGGGCGCAGACAGCACATGCCGCGGATGATCAAGTCGACCTTGACCCCGGCCTGCGAGGCCTTGTACAGCGCCTTGATGATCTTGGCGTCGGTCAGCGCATTGGCCTTGGCCATGATATGCGCGGGTTTGCCCGCCTGGGCATTCAGGGTCTCGCGGTTGATCAATTCGAGCAGGCGCTTTTTCAGGGTAAAGGGCGCCTGCAGCAACTTTTTCATGCGCAGGGTCTTGCCCATGCCGATCAACTGGTTGAACAGTTTGTGTACATCTTCGGTCAAGGCCAGATCCGAGCTGAGGATGCTGTAGTCTGTATACAGACGGGCATTACCGGCGTGATAGTTGCCGGTACCCATGTGCACATAGCGGCGCAGCACCTTGTCCTCGCGACGCAGGATCAGCATCATCTTGGCATGGGTCTTGAAGCCGACCACGCCGTAAATGACCACGGCGCCAGCCTGTTGCAGGCGGCTGGCCAGTTGCAGGTTGGACTCCTCGTCGAAGCGGGCGCGCAGTTCAATGACCACGGTCACTTCCTTGCCGTTCCGCGCGGCTTCAACCAGGGCATTGACGATTTCCGAGTTGGCGCCGGTGCGGTACAGCGTCTGCTTGATGGCCAGCACGTTGGGGTCCTGGGCAGCCTGACGCAGCAGGTCGACCACCGGACTGAAGGACTCATAGGGGTGCTGCAGCAGGATGTCCTGCTTGCTGATGGCCTGGAACAGGGTGTCGTTGCTCGACAGTAGCTTCGGAATACCCGGGCTGAAAGGCGGGAACTGCAGGTCACTGTGATGATCCAGTCCGGTGATGGAAAACAGCCGGGTCAGGTTTACCGGGCCGTTGACTTCGTAGAGCTCGGACTCGTTCAGACCAAACTGACGCAGCAGAAAGTCGGTCAGCGGCTTGGGACAGTTGTCGGCGACTTCCAGGCGCACGGCGTCACCGTAACGGCGTGACAGTAGCTCGCCGCGCAGGGCGCGGGCCAGATCGTCGACTTCGTCGGGGTCGACGATCAGATCGGCGTTACGGGTCAAACGGAACTGATAGCAGCCCAGTACTTTCATGCCGGGAAACAGGTCGTCGGCATGGGCGTGGATCATGGATGACAGGAAGACAAAATTATCGCCGCCAGAGCAGAGTTCATCTGGCATGCGAATCAATCGCGGCAGCGAACGTGGTGCCGGGATGATCGCCAGGCCGGAATCGCGGCCAAAGGCGTCTACGCCCTCGAGCTGCACGATGAAGTTCAGGCTCTTGTTCACCAGCAAGGGGAAGGGATGCGTGGGGTCCAGGCCGATCGGGCTGATGATGGGCGCCACTTCCTGGCGGAAATACCGGCGAATCCACAGGGTCTGCTTATGCGTCCATTGGTGCCGGCGGACAAAGCGTATGCCGTTTTCTGCCAGCCTGGGCAACAGCACGTCATTCAGCAGCGCATACTGGCGGCTGATCTGGAAGTGTGCAATTTCGCTGATCTTGCTCAGTACCTGCTGCGGCTGCAGACCATCCGGGCCGGTTTGTTCGCGGGCAAAGGTAATCTGCTTTTTAAGACCAGCAACGCGTATCTCGAAGAACTCGTCAATATTGCTGGAGAAAATCAGCAGGAATTTCAGCCGTTCAAGCAGGGGGTAGGACTCATCCAGTACCTGTTCCAGCACGCGAATATTGAATTGCAACTGCGACAGCTCGCGGTGAATGTAGAGCTCCGGCACGTTGATGTCGGCAGCCGGCACAACGATTTCCGGGCTGCTGGGCGGCTCAGGTGCACTGGCCGGTTCGGCCTCGGTGACAATGCGAAGGGCCTTGCTCTCGGAAATGACCAGCTCTTCGTCCACCTTGTTCGACTCCTGCATGACGGTATTCAGTGCTCCTGTTGGTTTAGTGCTGTTCACGCAACTGGCGTGCTGCGGTTTTGGCAAAATAGGTCAGGATGGCATCAGCGCCAGCCCGCTTCATGGCTATCAGTGATTCGAGGATCACCGCATCGCTGAGCCAGCCATTGGCTATCGCGGCCTGATGCATGGCGTACTCGCCGCTGACCTGATAAACAAAGGTTGGCACGCCAAAGCTATCCTTGACCCTGCGAACAATATCCAGATACGGCATGCCCGGCTTGATCATGACCATGTCCGCACCTTCGGCCAGATCCTGGGCAACTTCGTGCAATGCCTCGTTACTGTTCGCCGGGTCCATCTGATAGGTGGACTTGTTGCCCTTGCCAAGGTTCCCGGCTGAGCCCACCGCGTCTCGAAACGGTCCGTAGTAGGCACTGGCATATTTGGCCGAGTAGGCCAGTATGCGCGTATTGATGTGACCGGCGGCTTCCAGCGCCTGGCGCATGGCGCCAACCCGGCCATCCATCATGTCTGACGGGGCGACTATGTCAGCGCCGGCTTCGGCGTGGGACAGGGTCTGCTTGACCAGCGCCTCGACGGTAATGTCGTTGAGGACATAGCCTTGTTCATCAATGATCCCGTCCTGGCCATGGGTAGTGAAAGGGTCCAGTGCTACGTCGGTGATGACGCCCAGTTGTGGGAAGCGGGCCTTGAGCGCGCGGGTAGCACGCTGTGCCAGACCTTCGGGGTTCCAGGCTTCTGCCCCATCAAGGGATTTGCGTTCCAAGGGTGTTACCGGGAACAGTGCCACGGCAGGAATGCCCAGCTCAACCAGTTCGGCGGCCTCTTCCAGCAACAGGTCGATGGATAACCTGTCTATGCCGGGCATGGAGGCGATGGCCTCGCGCTGCTGGCTACCCTCCAGCACAAAGACCGGAAAGATCAGGTCGTCTGCACTCAGGTGGCTCTCTCGGACCAGTCGGCGTGAAAAGTCATCGCGGCGCAGGCGGCGCAGGCGGCTGTTGGGGAAGGCGCGATTGGCAAGATCTAGGCTCACAGTTACTCCCGAGGCGCATCCGTTCAAGAGCCGTTGCCCGAACAAATAGCACCAATCTGATTGACGTTATACGTCCAGATTATGACGGAATTGCGACAACAAGCGTAATGCCATTTGTTCCTTGCGATTGTCGCCGGGCGGCCTGGCCAGCTCAACCCGGTTGCGACCCAGGCTCTTGGCCTGATAAAGCGCTGCATCGGCAGCGCCCAGCAAGGTGTCGAACTGGTAGCCATGGTGCTCGGAGCAGGCCACGCCGAGACTGACCGATAGCCGCACCGGAGTTTCCTGGGTCAGCCAGGGCTGGCTGCACAGCCCGATGCGGATGCGCTCAGCGACCTGTTGCGCGCTGTCGGTATCCAGGCCGGGCAGAATCAGAATGAATTCTTCGCCGCCGAATCGACCCAGTAGATCGTTGTTGCGCAGGTGCTGGCGGACCCGACTGACCAGATGACAGAGCACGGCATCGCCGGTCTGATGGCCGAACTCATCATTGATGCGCTTGAAGTGATCGGCATCCACCATGATCAGCGTGACGGGCAGGCGCTGTTCGCTGGCCTTGCCGAGGATTTGCTGAGCCTGGGCTTGCAGGCTGCGGCGATTCAGGGTGTCAGTCAGGGCGTCGCGTTCGGACAGCCGATGCAGGGCCATGGTTGTGCGGTAGTGGGTCATCAGAATAAAACCACTGGCCAGGCCAATCTGCGCCACCATGGCGCTCAGTAGCGTCGCGCTTTGCAGCGGGCTGTTGTTCATGGCGCTGGCAGGAACCAGATTGGTCATACTGGCGATGGCTCGTAGTGTCAGCCCAATACCGCAGAACAGGGCAATGCCGCCGGTCAGCCAATAGCCGGTGCGAAGGGGTTGCTCAGCCTTGATAAGAAGCTCACGGGCGCACAACAGGCTCATGCTGGCCAACACGATGGATGCAATACCCATGCGGGCTGGCAGGTTGTCGATATGGAAGCGGAATACCCAGAGCAGCAGCATGACGGTTACCGCAGCCAGAATCGGGCCTGTTTGCGGTTGGCTGATGCCCTTGAAGGCCCGGATGCCGAGCCAGGTAACCCCTATCCCAAGGGTCATCAAGCCGTTGGCAAGGACCACCGACAGACTGTGGTGGATATGTTCCTGGCTGACGTTCAGCAGCAGGCCGAGCATGAGGGCACAGTTGCCCAAGGCCCAGTGCCGTAATCCCTGGTCGCTGCCTGCGTGCCAGGCGGCCAGAGTCAGCAGCAGGGTCATGCTCAGGGTCACCAGAGACAGGGCGACACCTAGGGTAGCGAGATCTAACTCTCCTGGCATTGGCGGGTGCGTCCTTGTCCGGCAGACTACAGCCGGCTCCCTTGCATGCGAAATCTGATGGGTTTCAACGAGCATACGCCTGGGATTAAGGCATGCAAAGGGTCGAACGCGAGACAATATTCAAGTTGTGGAAAGGTTTGCAGAAAATCCCGCAGAGCCTTGTAAGAGTTGTACAATGCGCTACTTATGTATAAATAAATCCATGGTTCTCCCATCGCATCGACAGAGGTACTGGTTTTGTTTGATCTCCGTGAGAGGATCTGGCTTCGCCGAGCGATGGTGGCTGCGTTGCTGATGCTGTGGCTGGCAGGTCTGGCTTGGGCGTTCTGGTGGTATGAGGGGCAATACCTCAAGGCCTTTGAACGGCCAGTCTTCTTTGCCGCAGAAAACGTCGAGCCTCCTTTTCCGCCCGGGCAGGTTCAGGTGCTACATGTTTGGCAATCGGGTTGTCCCTGTAATGGTGGGCATCAGGACTATATTGAAGATATGACCCGGCGATTTGCCGAGCAGGGTGTGCAGTTTGCCCGTTCAGGGCAGCGAGGCGAAGAGCTGCTGCCGGATGCCTTAAAGGTGTTGCCCTTCTGGTCAATTCCAGCAGCGTGGAGTAACTGGCCAGGCGCGCCGGCCGTGGCGATTTGGGATGCAACAGGTCAACTGGCCTATGTTGGCCCCTACAGTGATGGTGCGCATTGCAGCAGGGACAGCAGTTTCATCGAGCCTGTGATCAGCGCGCTGTTGGCGGGTCGCCCTGTGCGTATCCTGAGCCAGGACACGGTAGCCTGCCTTTGTAGTAGCCAATAAGCTGATTAAAGGCTTCCATATGCGCTGCGAAGTTGTCACGGGTTAGCGTGTTGCCAGCAAACGATCCAGCGCGTTGGCAAAGGCCTGCTTGTCGCGGTCGCTGTAGGGTGCCGGGCCACTGCGGCCGGCCAGTCCGGCGCCACGCAGTTCGTCCATCAGGTTGCGAACGGCCAGGCGCTCGCCCATGTTGGCCTTGCTGTAAATCTCGCCGCGCGGATTGATCGCGGTGATCTTCCGGTCAACCAGTCCTGCCGCCAGCGGAATGTCGGCAGTGATGACCAGATCGCCGGGCACGGCATGGTCGATGATGTACTGGTCGGCCACATCGGCACCGCTGGAGACGGTTACCTGACGCACGCCCGGTCCCGGCGGCAGAACCTGCGGGCTGTTGGCGACCAGTATCAGTTCTATCTGCCTGCGCCGCGCAGCGCGCACGACGATATCGCGTACGGGACGGGGGCAGGCATCGGCATCGATCCACAGGGTCATAGTTGGTATTCCACAAGCAAAGCGTCATTTTCGCGCAAACCGAGGGGGCTTGCAGCATGCATCTTGGATTTAATACGGGCCAGCCGTTGAGGGTGCTGGTAGCGGGCGCCAGTCGTGGCATTGGTCGCGCGCTGGTGCTACGGCTGCTGCAATCCAGCGATGTGGTTCAGGTCTTTGCCGTTGCACGCAATTGGTCGCAAGACATGCCTGATGACGCGAGGCTGATCTGTTTGAATGCGGATCTGACCGACGAACTGGCTGTACAGTCCTTGGCAGACCGGGTGGCCGGGCAATGCGGACAGTTGGATATGCTGATCAATACCGTGGGCTTTCTCCATGAGCCGGGTGGTCAGCAACCGGAAAAAAGCATCAGACAGTTATCCCTGACGGCGCTGTTGCAGAGCATGACCATCAATGCAGCGGTTCCCGCGTTGCTGGCCAAAGCCTTTCTGCCCCTGTTGCGCGGCAAGCATCGTTGTATCTTTGCTTCGCTTTCGGCGCGGGTCGGCTCGATTGGCGATAACCGCTTGGGCGGCTGGTATGCCTACCGGGCCAGCAAGGCGGCGCAGAACATGTTGATGCGCAGCTTTGCCGTCGAGTGGCAGCGACTGAATGCCAACAGCATCTGCCTGCTGCTGCATCCGGGTACCACCAATACCGAGTTGTCTGCCCCGTTTCAGGCCAATGTGCCTGAGGGCAAGCTGTTCACAACGGACTTTGTTGCTGAGCGTTTACTGGCGGTCATGGCTCAGCGTAGCCCTGCCGACAGCGGACAGTTTTTTGCCTGGGATGGTCAGCCGATTCCCTGGTAAAGGTTAGTCTTCGGCCTTGCTGAGGACTTCCAGCTCTTCGTTGGCCTCCAGCCACTGCTCTTCCAGTTCGCCAATCTGCTGCTTGCACAGGCTTTGTCGGCCCAGTAGCTCCTTGAGCTCAAGCTTGCGCTCGGGACTGTAGATCCCGGTGTCAGCCAGTTCCTGCTCGATGGCTTGCAACTCGGTCTGCAAGCGGGCCAGCTGTTGCTCCATGCGCTCAATCTGTTTTTTCAGCGGCGCCAGCCGCTGGCGTTGCTCTGCGGCCTGCCGGCGTTGGGTCTTGGCGTCCGGTTTGCCGGCATCGGCGCGGCTATCAAGCGTGGCCTGGCTGGCGCGCAGTGCCAGGTGTTGCTGCTGGCGAAACTGTGCCAGCCAGCGGGTGTAGGTATCCAGATCATCGGCATAGACGCTCAGCTTGCCATCGGCGACCAGCCACAGCTCGTCGGTGGTATCACGGATCAGTGCGCGATCGTGGGATACCAGCAGCATGGCGCCCTCGAACTGCTGCAGGGCCAGGGTCAGCGCGTGGCGCATATCCATATCGAGGTGGTTGGTGGGCTCATCCAGCAGCAGCAGATTGGGCTTTTGCCAGGCAATCAGCGCCAGTGCCAGACGGGCCTTTTCGCCGCCGGAGAAATTCACTACCGGCTCTTCTGCACGGGCGCCATGGAAGTCAAAGCCGCCAAGGAAGTTGCGCAGGCTCTGCTCGCGTTCATCCGGGGCAATACGCGCCAGGTGCAGCAAGGGGCTGGCCTTGGGATCCAGGCTGTCGAGCTGATGCTGGGCAAAATAGCCGATGGCCAGGTGCTCACCGGTTTTCAGCTCGCCGGCCAGCAAGGGTAGCGTGCCCGCCAGGGTCTTGATCAGGGTGGATTTACCGGCTCCGTTCGGCCCCAGCACGCCGATGCGCGCACCGGGCGCCAGTTGCAGCTTGACCTGTTCGAGGATGGCTGTGCCGTCATAGCCAAGGCGCCCTTCGTGCAGGTCGAGCAGTGGACTGGATTGCTGATCGGCCTCGCGAAAGCTGAAGGAGAACGGCGAGTCGATATGCGCCGGTCCCAGATCTTCCATGCGCTCCAGCGCCTTGAGACGACTCTGGGCCTGTTTGGCCTTGCTGGCCTGGGCGCGGAACCGGGCTATGTAGCGCTGCATGTGCTCACGTTGCGCCTGCTGCTTCTCGAAGGCTGCCTGCTGTTGGGTCATGCGCTCGGCACGGGTGCGCTCGAACTGGCTGTATCCGCCGCGATACAGGGTCAATTTACGGTTGTCGACATGCACAATATGCTCAACCACGGCATCGAGAAAGTCGCGGTCGTGGGAAATCAGCAGCAGTGTGCCCTGATAGGCCTTGAGCCAGTCTTCGAGCCAGAGAATGGCATCCAGATCCAGGTGGTTGGTCGGCTCATCGAGCAGCAACAGGTCGGAGGGGCACATCAGCGCCTGGGCCAGATTCAGGCGCATGCGCCAACCACCCGAGAAATCGCCGATACGCGCCACGCACTGTTCACTGTTGAAGCCCAGGCCCGCCAGCAGTGTGCGGGCCCGGCTGTCGGCACTGAATCCGTCGTGGGCTTCCAGTTCCGCATACAGGCTGCCCAGCTCCGGCGCATGGGCGGCCTCGGCGGCCGCCAGGCGGTGCTGGATGTCGCGCAGTTGCTGGTCACCGTCGAGCACATAATTGATCGCCAGGCGATCGAGCTGCTCGATCTCCTGTTTCATATGGGCAATGCGCCAGTCAGCCGGCAGGCTACAGTCCCCGGCATCGGCATGCAGTTCACCGCGCAGCAGTGCGAACAGGCTGGATTTGCCGGCACCATTGGTGCCAAGCAGGCCGACCTTCTGGCCCGGGTGCAGGGTCAGGTCGGCGTTCTCAAGCAGGCGCAGGGGGCCGCGCTGCAGTGTCAGGGCTTCGATCTTGATCATGGGGGCGGAGTATATCAGTGCCGTGCCGGGCTGTGATCAGCGATTGCAGCGCGCTATGCTGCGCCTATGACTGACACCAATGAATCCCTGTGCGACTTTGTTCGCCGCTGCTATCCGTTACCCGGTCTCGAGCCCGTGCTCCTGAGGCTGCAGGATGCGCATGGGCTGGATGTACTGATGCTGCTGACGGCCTGCTGGTTGGGGTCTGTGCGCCAGCCGCTGGCGCATACCGACTGGACGACGCTGCATCAGACCCAGAGTGTCTGGCATCAGCAGGTTATTCAGCCGCTGCGTCAGGCACGCCGTGGGCTCAAGTCGCTGGCGGATACGTCGTCATTTTATGCAGAGATCAAAGCGCTCGAGCAGGCGTTGGAGTGGCATTGTCTGGAACAGTTGCAGGCGGCTTGCCGGATTCAGCTGCAGGATGACAGCCGTGACAGCCGCGTTCTCGAGCATCTGATTGCATGCTGCCAGACAGGCAATACGCCATTGAGTGGAGAGTTGAGATCGGGTTTGCAGCAACTGAGTGCATGGATGGAGCGAAACGCCCGCAGCTGAGACGGGCGTTTGTCCTGAAGCTGCTTAAGCTGTGGCCTTTGGCTTGCGGCGTGGACGCGTTGCGGGCGCAGCGGGATTATTGCGTTTGTCGATGGCTACGCTGGCTTGCTCTTCAATGCGTTGCAGGCCCTTGGCAATGCGCAGGGTCTGGCGTACGTCACTCTGTAGCTGCCGGGTATAGGCCTCTACCGATTTGCGTACGACAAGCAATTCGGTCTCGGCCTGGCGTAAAGCCGTCAGCTTCTCGGCCGCCTTGCCGACGCCCTTTTGATCGCTGGCTTGCTTGACCGCCAGCCTGGACTCGGCTTCGGCACGCTTTTCTTCCAGTTTGGTCTGTTGCTTGTTGAGCTTTTCCAGCGCCTTGCGGGCATCTTTCAATGCCTGGTCGCAGGCCTCGCTCAGATGCGCATTGAGCGTCTGAGTCAGGCCCTGCAGCAGATGTAGAGGGGTAACTACCTTGTCCTTGCTTTTCACATGCGGCTCCCAAAAGGGTCAGGGGGTACTGAGCAGGTCGCGATGGGCGTTGTGCAACACTTCTATCAGGCAGTCTTCAAGCTCGAAGCGTTCATGCAGCATGGCGCCAAGGCTATTGAGCCGGGCCTGCATCTGCGCTTCATCAGCCACCGCCTGGGTGTCAGCATAAAGGTCATTGAAGGCGACGGCCTGCTCAGTGATGGTTTCAATTCTCGGATACAGCTGTTTGGCCAGATCCAGACCGCGTTGATCCTTGAAGTCTTCGGCTTCGCGGATCAGTTGTTCATAAATCTCGAAATGCCCGGCAGACATGTAGTCCACCAGCACATCACAAAAGGACGCGAGCGCTGTATCAGGGTGCTGATCAGGGGCGCTACGGTCATGCAGCTGGTTGTATTCGGTAATGAGTTGTTTGCGCTCGGCAAGCCAGGCATCAATCAGTTTGTGTACGCCGCCCCAGCGTTCCTGGGCTGTTGTGCAACTTTCCAGCATGATCCACCTCTGCTTTCCGTCGGCCGGTTTGGCGTGGAGTGGCCTGGCCCTTTTTTAGTTAATCGACAGCATAGGTCAGGCGGGGCCAGGGCATCAAGGCTTATAGAAGTTCAGCGTCACCTGGCCCAGCTCAATGCCCCATTTGGACATGGCTGCACGGTTGAGCATGACCTTGTCATCGATCAGGAACATCCAGTCATCAAAGTCCACCAGCCAGGTCTTTCCATCAACCGGCAGGCGCAAGGTATAACGCCAGTGGAAGGCGTTTCCCGACACCTGGCCCCAGGCTTCGCCCTCGACATCGTCTGCAGTGCCGCGCCAACTGCCGTCGGGTTGCTGGACCAGTGTCCAGACCCGGCGCTCGGTCGTGCCGTCGGAGTAGGTGAAGTGTTCATCCAGGACGCCTGTATCACCTTCCCAGCTGCCGGTCATGCGCACGTGAAAACGACGTACTACCTCACCATTGCGCTTCTGAAACATGCCCCAGGCTTCAAGGTCACCATTGAAGTAGTCCTGCAGTCGCAGCGTTGGGGTTTCACTGGCGTAGTGTTCCACATCCGGTGTGGCACAAGCAGTCAGGGTAAGAATCAGTGCCAGCAGTAGAATACGCATGAACAGCCTCTTTTTAATCTGTGCTGCGGAGTAACTGCATCAAGCCGAAAACGCTGAAGCATATAAAGGCCAGTAGCGTGCCTTCGGCGATGCTCAATCCGAGAAAGGTCCATTCAACCTTGGCGCAGTCAGCGGTACCGCTGAACAGCAGGCTGAGCATGTCTTGCAAGGGCAGAACATCAAGCATGTAGTCGAGGCTCGGCAGGCAGGAGGGCAACTGATCGGCCGGCTGATGCTGCAGCCATACCTGACGACCGGCGACCGCGCCACCGAGCATGGCGGTCAATGTGACTGCCAGAGCATACAGTCGAGCGGCCAGTCGACGCGGCTGATCCGCGGATGCCAGAGGGTTATGCAATACAGCAGCCAGGCAGATCAGACCCAGTACGATCACCAGGACGCGCTGGATAATGCACAGCGGGCAGGGCTCAAGCAGCAGTACATGCTCCATGTACAGGGCAATGGCGATCAGAGCTGCACAGGTAATCAGGGCAAGCAGGTAGAAAGGGCGTGATGCGGGCAGGGCCATGGTATGTCCATCTGTTCTGGTAGCAGGCGGTTTACATTAGAACATGCAGCCTCTGGCTGACAAGCAAAGACCGCTGGCGGGTTGTAACAGAGAGGGCTGTAGCCTGCCGGTTGCCGGCAGGCTATGGACCACAGAGCTTAAGCCTGGCCAGTGCCTTCCTGGGCGCGGCGCTGCTCTGCTTGAGCGTACAGGGCGTCAAAGTTGACCGGCGCCAGCATCAGGGGGGGGAAGCTGCCGCGCAACACCAGGTTATCGATGGCTTCACGGGCATAGGGAAACAGGATGTTCGGGCAGAATGCGCCGAGCGTGTGGCGCATGGCGGCCTCATCCAGCCCGTTGATGGCGAAGATCCCGGCTTGCTGAACCTCGGCAATGAAGCTGACATCGTCCTGGCCGTTGGTCACGGTGGCAGACAGGCTCAGCACGACTTCGTGAATACCTTCCTGCAACTGGCTGTGACGGGTGTTCAGGTCCAGATTGACCTGAGGATTCCACTGGGTCTGGAAGATGTCAGGGGACTTGGGGGATTCAAAGGACAGGTCCTTGACGTAAATGCGCTGCAGGCTGAACTGTACCTGCGGCTGGTCGCCTTGGGCGCCATTCGCGCCTGGGTTGGTCTGGTTGTCGTCGGCCATCTTGGGGATCCTTGTATGTTGTGGTCTTGTTAAAGGGTGCCGGCTTCCGCTGCGAGCAAGGCGTCAAGCTTGCCTGCGCGTTGCAGAGCCATGAGTTGATCGCAGCCGCCAACGTGGGTGCTGCCAATCCAGATTTGCGGAACCGAGGTGGCGCCGCCAGCCAGGCGGGTCATTTCCGCCCGAACCTTGGGTTGCCCGTCAACGCTGATATCCTTGAATTCTACGCCTTTGCTGACCAGCAACTGCTTGGCGCGGATGCAGAAAGGGCAGTAATTGCTGCTGTACATGAGGACGTTTTGCATCTCATTTCACCAGAGGCAGGCTGTCTGCACGCCAGCTGCTGATGCCGCCATTCAGACGACTGACGTTGTCATGCCCGGCGGCTTTCAGTTGCTTGGCGCAGGGGCCGGAATGCTGGCCGTTGGCACAGATCAGCAATAGCGGCTTGCCCTTGTACTTGTCCAGTTCGGACATGCGCTTGGTCAGAGAGTCAAAGGGAATATTGATGGCGTCAATGATATGTCCGGCCGAAAAGTCCTTCTTCGGGCGCAGGTCAAGCACAATGGCGTTTTCCCGATTGATCAGATTGGTGGCCTGCTGAGTGCTCAGTGCTCGCCCAGCCTTGCGGCCCTCGGTCACGATCAGTAGGGTCAGTACCACCAGAAAGGCTATGCTCAGTAAATAGTGGTTGCCCACAAACTCGGTCAGTTGGCCAAAAAAGTCTAGAATGCGCTGCATGTTGGTGCTTCCGGGTCGATAAAGTGCGCCAGTATACACAGGCCGGCGCAGTGGCAGAACCATTGCTGCAGTTTGCCCGCGGCATGACAGCGGGGGATTGGCGCAGTAAACTGCGTCAAATTCTCACTCTGCTTCGTCAGGTGGCTGCGCTGCGGTGCCAGTCGAGGCGACCCGAACACCCTTTACTTTACGAGTCTATCGCCATGACAGTAGCGCCCAAACCACTGGTTCTGATGATCCTCGACGGCTTTGGTCACAGTGAGTCGCCCGAGTCCAATGCGATCATGGCAGCCAATACGCCGGTTTGGGATGCACTCTGGGCCAAGGCGCCGCGGACGCTGGTTTCCGGCTCGGGTATGGATGTCGGTCTGCCAGACGGTCAGATGGGCAACTCGGAAGTCGGGCATATGAATCTGGGCGCCGGCCGGGTGGTATATCAGGATTTTACCCGCGTGACCAAGGCCATTGCTGATGGCGACTTTTACCACAATCCGGAAATCTGTCAGGCGGTAGATCGCGCGGTAGCGGCAGACAAGGCCGTGCATATCATGGGTCTGGTTTCTCCGGGCGGCGTACATAGCCATGAGGAGCATTTGGTGGCCATGGTCGATCTGGCCGTGCGCCGCGGTGCCTCGAAGATTCTCGTGCATGCCTTCCTGGATGGTCGCGATACCCCGCCGAAGAGCGCCGAGGCGTCCCTGCATCTGCTCGACAAGGCGTATGCTCGTCTGGGTGCCGGTCGCACGGCCAGTCTGATCGGCCGCTATTTTGCGATGGACCGTGACAATCGCTGGGATCGGGTCGAAGCAGCCTACAATTTGCTGGTAGACGGTACGGCAGACTATACCGCCGGGAATGCCATAGACGGCCTGATGGCTGCATACGAACGTGGCGAGAGCGATGAGTTCGTCAAGGCAACCCGCGTTGGTGCATGCGAGCCAATGGCCGATGGTGATGCACTGATCTTCATGAACTTCCGCGCTGACCGCGCCCGAGAGCTGACCCGGGCCTTTGTTGAGCCAGCCTTTGCCGGTTTTGCCCGCCAGCGGGTGCCGCAGCTTTCGGGCTTTGTCATGCTGACCCAGTATGCCGCCGATATTCCGGCGCCTTGTGCTTATCCGCCGGCCTCGCTGGACAACGTATTGGGCGAATACCTGGCAAAACAGGGTAAGACCCAATTACGTATTGCCGAAACGGAAAAATACGCCCACGTCACCTTCTTCTTCTCCGGCGGTCGTGAGCAGCCCTTTGACGGGGAAGAACGCATTCTGATCCCCTCACCCCAGGTCGCCACCTACGATCTGCAGCCGCAGATGAGTGCGCCCGAGGTGACCGACCGTATCGTCGAGGCCATCGAGCAACAGCGCTATGATGTGATCATCGTCAATTATGCCAACGGCGACATGGTCGGACATACCGGGGTTTTCTCGGCCGCGGTGCAGGCCGTGGAGTGCCTGGATGAATGCATCCGCCGGGTCAATGAGGCGCTCGCCAAGGTTGGCGGCGAGGCACTGATTACCGCTGATCATGGCAACGTCGAGCAGATGGCTGACACGCACACCGGGCAGGCCCATACGGCGCATACCTGTGAGCCTGTGCCCTTTGTCTATGTTGGCCCGCGGCGCGTCAGCTTGCGTGAGGGCGGGATTCTCTCCGATGTGGCACCGACCATGCTGACCCTGCTCGGGTTACCGCAGCCGGCAGAAATGTCGGGTCGTTCCATCGCGACGCTGCTGGATTGACCTGACCCATGCCCAAGGGACAGCGGCAGCACATTATCCGGTCACGGCTCGGCACGCTGTTCATGGCCGGTCTGGTGTTGTGCGCTGGCGCCGGGAATGCCCTTGCCGAGCCTGACGATTCCCGTGAGGCCCGTGCCGAATTGCGTCAGACCCAGGCCGAAATCGACCGCCTGAAAGCCATGCTTGAGGACTTTCAGCAGGAGATGGGCAGTCTTGAAGCCGACCTTAAGAAGAGTGAAAGCGAGATTGGCCGTCTGCGCCGCGAGAGCGACGAGTTGGAGCAACGCATTCGCGAGGGTGAGAGCCGTCTGCGTGACTTGCGTGATGAAGCGCAGACCCTGCAGGCAGCCCTGGATAGTCAGCAGGAGCAGATTGCTCGGCAACTGCGCGCTGCCCACATGGGCGGCCAGCAGGACTATCTCAAGTTGCTGTTGAATCAGGATGACCCGGCTCGCCTGGCGCGCATGATGCGCTACTACGAATATGTCAGTCTGGCCCGGGTGGCGGAGATCAACAGTTACAACACGACCCTTGAACAGGTCCGGCAGGCCAGCCAACGCATCATCGAGGAGCAGGCCGCCTTGCAGAGCCAGCGCGAGCGACTGGCGACGACCCGTGACAGTTTGCAGGGGCAACAGGCTGAGCGCACGCGATTGCTCGCCGGATTGCAGGGCCGCAGTCGCACCCAGGCGCAACGCCTGGAAGCCGCCGAGGCTGAGCGCGCGGGCCTGGAGCGCCTGATTCGCTCGATTGACGAAGCCATTGTCAGTATTCCTACGCCTGCCGCCAACAGCCCCTTTGCCGAGGCGCGTGGCAAGCTGCCGTTGCCGGTGCGCGGCCGCATTGCCGCGCGTTTTGGCAGCCAGCGCGGTGAGGACGCCCGCCTGAAATGGGATGGTCTGCTGATTGCGGCGGATCAGGGCACACAGGTGCATGCCATTCACGGCGGGCGTGTGGTGTTTGCCGACTGGCTGCGCGGTTCCGGTCTGCTGCTGATTCTTGATCACGGCAGCGGCTATCTGAGTCTCTACGGCCATAACCAGACTCTGCTCAAGGAAGTGGGCACCTGGGTGCAGCCCGGTGAGGCCATCTCCACCGTCGGCAACAGCGGTGGCCTGTCCACGCCGTCACTGTATTTCGGTATCCGCCATCAGGGGCGTGCCCTGGACCCGGTTGCCTGGTGTATGCTGTCCGGGTGAGACTATCCGGTACACAACCCTGTTCTGCCCATCCTCGGGAGAGTTAGATGACCGCTGTGCGTACCTTGTTTGCTGTCTGCCTGAGCCTGATGCTCGGCATAGCCCATGCCCAGACCCCCGAGTCTGAGCCGCAGGCACCGCTGCCGCTGAATGAGCTGCGTACCTTTGCCGAGGTGCTGGAGCGTATTCGCAACGCCTATGTCGAGCCGGTGGAAGACTCGGTGCTGCTGGAGAATGCCATACGCGGCATGCTCGAAGGTCTGGACCCCCACTCCGCTTACCTCGAACCGGAAGCCTTCCAGGGACTGCAGGACAGCACCAGTGGCCAGTTTGGCGGGCTGGGTATTGAAATTGGTCAGGAGGACGGCTTCATCAAGGTGATCTCGCCCATTGATGATACGCCGGCCGCACGTGCAGGCATTGAAGCAGGTGACCTGATCATCAAGATTGATGATCAGCCGGTCAAGGGCATGAGCATCATGGATGCTGTGGAAAAAATGCGCGGCCCGATCGGCACAACGGTGGTTCTGACGCTGGTACGTGGCAATGGCAGCCCCTTTGAGCTGGAACTGCGCCGCGCGGTTATTCGCGTTGCCAGCGTGCGTTCGGAGATGCTCGAACCCGGCTTTGGTTACCTGCGGGTTACCCAGTTTCAGAACAACAGCGGTGATGAAGTGCGCCGTGCCCTGGCCAGTCTGGCCACCGGTGGCGCTCTGAAGGGGATAGTACTGGATTTGCGCAACAACCCGGGCGGCGTGTTGCAGGCTGCCGTCGAAGTGGCTGACAGCTTTCTGGATGGTGGCTTGATTGTCTACACCCAGGGCCGCATGGCCAACTCCGAGATGCGTTTCAATGCCAGTAGTAACAACCCCAGTGGTGATATTCCAGTGGTGGTGTTGATCAACGGCGGCTCGGCCTCGGCCTCGGAGATTGTTGCTGGCGCCCTGCAGGACCAGCGCCGAGCGGTGATCATGGGCACCGACAGCTTTGGCAAGGGCTCGGTGCAAACCGTGTTGCCGCTGAACAATGACCGTGCATTGAAATTGACCACGGCGCTGTATTACACCCCGAACGGTCGCTCGATTCAGGCCCAGGGTATTGTCCCGGATATCCGTGTTGAGCGCGCCCGTCTGACCCGTGAGGATGAGGTGGCCGGTGTGCGTGAGGCTGATCTGCAGGGCCATCTTAACAATAGCAGCGGCAATGAGACCCCCACCCAGCGTGCTGTTGAGCGGGTCGAGCGGCCACAGGATAGCGACTACCAGCTCAACCAGGCGCTCAACCTGCTCAAGGGCTTGAATATCACTCGCAACCAGCAATGAAAGCGGTTGTCATCGGGCTGCTGGCGCTGATGCTGGCAGCTTGCGGCGAGCCTGACTCGGCGCCTTCAGTTGTTGATCCTGAGAGCGAGACCGATCGCAGCACCATTCTTCCTTTACACCTGCCAGCCAGCCCCGAAGCCGACCAGCGTCGCAGTACCTGGCTGCAGCAGGAGCATGCCGGCTGGCAAACGGCTGAGCCCGAGCAGCCCGCTGCGCTAGCCGACCCGCGAGCGCAACTGGCGATTGTCATAGACGACATCGGTCATCAGTATGTGGCCGGCCGGCGCCTGCTCGACCTGCCGGTGCCGGTCACCCTGGCGATTCTGCCCTACACCCGTTATGCCACGCAGTTGGCCGCCGAGGCCCAGGCTGCTGGACGCCCGGCCATGTTGCACCTGCCGATGGAAAATGCCGCGGGTCTGTCGATCGGCCCGGGCGGTTTATATGCCCATATGGATGTCGAGGCCTTCAAGGCGACCCTGGAGCAGACGCTGGATAGCCTGCAGCCGATTGTCGGGGTGAATAATCACATGGGTAGCCTGCTGACCAGCCAACGGCCGCAGATGGATTGGTTGATGCAGAGTCTGCGGGAGCGCGAGCTGTTTTTTGTCGATAGCCGTACCAGTGCCGAGACCCAGGCTGCCTTTGCCGCCGAGGCAGCGGGTGTGCCGCATCTGTCGCGGCATGTGTTTCTGGATAACCAGCGCGACGCGCAGGCCATAGACCTGGCCTTCAAGCGTGGCCTGGCGCTGGCGCGGGAGCGGGGATTTGCACTGCTGATCGGGCATCCGCACTCTGAAACCCTGGCTTACCTGGAGCGGGTATTGCCAGAGCTGGAACGTCGGGAGGGGGTCAGGGTGGTGTCGGTCCAGAGTCTGCTGGACCAGCAGTAATCAGTAGCGGGCAGGGTAAAACTACAGCCGCATCTCGATGCCGCGCGCGGCCATATACTGCTTGGCCTCGGCAATACTGTATTCGCCAAAGTGAAAGATGCTGGCCGCCAGCACCGCATCAGCGCCGCCCTGCAGTACACCATCGGCCAGATGCTGCAGATTGCCGACCCCGCCAGAGGCAATCACCGGAATATGCAGTGTGTCGCTGATGGCGCGGGTCACGCCCAGGTCGTAGCCGCTCTTGACGCCATCCTGATCCATGCTGGTCAGGAGGATTTCGCCGGCACCCAGATCTTCCATCTTCTTGGCCCAGACGACCGCGTCCAGCCCGGTCGGTTTGCGGCCGCCGTGGGTGAAGATTTCCCAGCGCCCGGGTTCGCCCGGCGCAGACACCCGCTTGGCATCAATCGCCACAACAATGCACTGGGAGCCAAAGCGGTCAGCCGCTTCGCCAACAAACTCCGGGTTGAAGACCGCGGCAGTATTGATCGACACCTTGTCGGCACCGGCATTCAGCAGGTTGCGAATGTCCTGGATGGTGCGCACACCGCCGCCCACCGTCAGTGGAATAAACACCTCACTGGCCATGCGTTCGACGGTATGCAGGGTGGTATCACGCTCCTGATGACTGGCAGTGATGTCCAGAAAAGTGATCTCATCGGCACCCTGCTCGTTGTAGCGACGGGCGACCTCAACCGGATCACCGGCATCACGGATATTTTCAAACTGCACACCCTTGACCACGCGGCCGTTATCGACGTCTAGGCAGGGGATAATGCGTTTAGCGAGGGACATCGGCTTTCTCCGAAAGCAGCTGCAAGCGTCAAGCTTCAAGCTGCAAGTAGTTGCTTGTGGCTTATACCTTGTCGCTTGCCGCTGCGCGATCACAGAGCGCCTGCGCCTCCGCCACATCCAGCGTGCCTTCATAGATGGCGCGGCCGGTGATGGCGCCGATGATGCCGGGAGCGCGGGCGTTGAGCAGGGTCTGGATGTCGCCGAGGTTGTGAATGCCGCCGGAGGCGATGACCGGGATCGAGGTGGCATTGGCCAACGCAGCGGTGGCCTCGACGTTGCAACCCTGCATCATGCCGTCCTTGGCGATGTCGGTATAGACAATCGCCGACACGCCGTCGGCTTCGAAGCGCTTGGCCAGATCAATGACCTGGATGCTGCTGACTTCGGCCCAGCCGTCGGTGGCGACAAAGCCGTCCTTGGCATCCAGACCAACAATCACTTTGCCGGGGAAGGCGCGGCAGGCCTCGCCGACGAACGCCGGCTGCTTGACCGCCTTGGTGCCGATGATCACGTAACTGACCCCGGCACGCACATATTCCTCGATGGTTTCCAGCGAACGGATACCACCGCCGATCTGGATCGGCAGATGCGGATAGCGACGGGCAATGGCGGTGACCGCATCGCCGTTGACCGGCTTGCCCTCAAAGGCGCCGTTCAGATCAACCAGGTGCAGCCGTCGACAGCCAACTTCAACCCACTTGGCGGCCATGGCCACCGGGTCATCGGAAAATACCGTGGCATCATCCATCAGGCCCTGGCGCAAACGGACACAGGCACCGTCTTTGAGGTCGATAGCGGGGATAATCAGCATAACTTTTTCCTTTGGAAAAAGAGCTTCAAGTTCCAAGCCGCAAGCTTCAAGCGGAATGGCTTGCAGCTTGCAACTTGCAGCTTGCCGCTCTGAGTTCTTTACCAGCGCCCATCCCAGGCCAGAAAGTTCTGCAGCAATTGCAGGCCATTGGTATGGCTTTTTTCCGGGTGAAACTGGGTGGCGAAAATATTGTCCTGAATGACCGCGGCGGCAAAGTCCTTGCCGTAGTGGCAGCGTCCGGCAACATGGCTTTTATGGCCAGGCTGGGCGTGGAAGCTGTGCACAAAGTAGAAGCGCTCATCCTGTTTGATGCGATGCCACATCGGGTGGTCGACGGTCTGGGTGACCTGGTTCCAACCCATGTGCGGCACCTTCAGGCGCAGGGCGTCCGGGCCGTCGCCTTCAAGCAGCTCGTTGCCGAAGAACTCGACTTGCCCGGGAAACAGTCCCAGGCCGTCGACGCCGCCATTCTCGGCGCTGCGCTCGAACAGCATCTGCATGCCCACGCAAATACCCAGCAGCGGTTTCTCGGCTACTACTTCGCGCACCACCTGATCCAGGCCCAGCTGACGCAATTCACTGATGCAATCGCGAATGGCGCCAACACCGGGTAATACCACCCGGTCGGCGGCCATGATCAGGCTGGCATCGCTGGTGACATCGACGCGCAGGGCGCCGGCATGTTCAAGCGCCTTGGCGACCGAGTGCAGATTACCCATGCCATAGTCAATAACGGCTACATGGCTGTTTGGCATGGATTACAGGCAGCCCTTGGTCGACGGCATCATGCCACTCATGCGTGGATCTTCCTCGGCGGCCATGCGCAGGGCGCGGCCAAAGGCCTTGAACACCGTCTCGATCTGGTGGTGGGTGTTGGCCCCCTTCAGATTGTCGATGTGCAGGGTGGTTTGCGAGTGATTGACAAAACCCTGGAAGAACTCGGCAAACAGGTCAACGTCAAAGCCCCCCACGCTGGCACGGGTGTACTCCAGGTTCATGTGCAGACCCGGCCGGCCGGAAAAGTCGATGACCACGCGTGACAGCGCCTCGTCCAGCGGGACGTAGGCGTGGCCGTAGCGGCGGATGCCCTTCTTGTCACCAATGGCTTTGGCAAAGGCCATGCCCAGGGTGATACCGACATCCTCCACGGTGTGGTGGTCGTCAATGTGCAGATCGCCGCGCGACTTGATGCTCATGTCAATCAGCCCGTGGCGGGCAATCTGATCAAGCATGTGCTCAAGGAAAGGGACACCTATGTCAAAGTCCGATTGGCCTGTGCCATCCAGATTGATCTCGACTTTGACCTGGGTTTCCAGGGTGTTGCGCTCGACGCTGGCCTTGCGCTCAGCCATGGCTGTTCTCCGCTGAATAATCTATCAAGGGCGTGCATTATACGTGCAGCACAGGCTCCGGGGCTACAACCGGCTGATGGCTTGTGTATATCAGTGTGATATGCGGCAAAATAGCCTGGAACATTGATGGATAAGGCAGATGACAGATATCGATAGCGTGGTGGCAGGTGCCGGTTTGGTCGGCCTGGCCATCGCCGCCCAACTGGCAGCGCGCGGTCAGTCAGTGCTGGTGCTGGAGCAGGAAAACTGGCCCGGCCAGCATGCCTCCAGTCGCAACAGTGAAGTGATTCACGCCGGTATCTATTATCCGGCGGGATCGCTCAAGGCCGAGCTGTGCCGCAGCGGGCGCGATCAGCTGTATGCCTGGTGTGCGGCCAGGGGTGTGGCACATCGGCAAATCGGCAAGCTGGTGGTGGCAGTCAATGCAGCGGAAGTCCCTGCCCTGCACCAGTTGCAGCAGCGCGCTGCGGCCAATGGTGTCGACCTGCAATGGCTGGACGCCGCCGCTGTGGCGGACAGGGAGCCGCAGTTGCGCGCAGTGGCCGGGCTGTTTTCGCCGCTGACCGGGATCATCGATAGTCACGGGCTGATGCAGTCCTACGAGGCTGCTCTGCAGCAGCAGGGTGGCCAACTGCTGTGTCAGACCCGACTCGAGCGGGTTGAAACACGGGGCAATAACCTGCAGTTGCATGGCACCAGTGCGGGCGCGTCGTTCAGCCTGAGTTGCCGCTATCTGATCAATGCCGCCGGTTTCTTTGCCCAGCAACTGGCCCAGTGCATTGAGGGTTTGCCCGCGACCAGCATTCCACCGCTGCAGCTGTGCCAGGGCCGGTACTTCAGCTATGCAGGACCGTCACCCTTTCAGCATCTGGTCTATCCCATGCCCGAGCCGGGCAACGCCGGGCTGGGCGTACATGCCACGCTGGATATGGCCGGTCAGTTGCGTTTTGGTCCTGATGTGGCTTATTGCGACAGCATTGATTACCGCGTGGATGAGGGGCTGCGCGAGCATTTTGCCCAGGCGATCAGCCGCTACTGGCCGGCCTGTGATGCGGCGCGACTGCAGCCGGCCTACAGCGGTATCCGCGCCAAGCTCAGTGGCCCCGGGGAACCGCCAGAGGATTTCGTCATCCAAGATCACTGCACCCACGGTGTGCATGGCCTGATCAACCTCTACGGTATTGAGTCGCCTGGCCTGACTGCCAGCCTGGCTCTGGCCAGCAGGGTGGCGAGCCGGCTGCAGAGGCTTTACCCTGAGACAACAGCTAGCCATGCTGCCAACCATGACAAGGAGTATCCATGAAAGCCTTTGCCAAACTGATCGGTCTGGTCGTTTTCGGCGTCATTCTGCTCGGGGTGGGGGTGTTGTTCTTCCTTACCAGACTCTTTGATCCGAACGACTACAAGGACGACATCCAGCAGGCGGCACGTGACAAGGCCAATATCGAGCTGACCCTGGCTGGCGACATCGGCTGGTCACTCTTCCCCTGGCTCGGTATTGAACTCAAGGACGTCAGCATCGCGCCGCTGGATACGCCGGATCAGCCTTTGGCTGAAGTCGGCAGTCTGGGCCTGGGTGTCGAGGTCCTGCCGTTGCTGCGTCGGCAATTGCGCATGAGTGATGTGATTCTCGACAGCGTCAGCCTCAATCTGGTTCGTGATGCCGAGGGCGCGGGTAATTGGGAGAATCTGGGTGCCAGGGATGAGACTGTCGCCAGCGCAGAGGATGCCGAGCCAGCGCCTGATCAGCCTGATAGCAGCGCCGAACTGGACTTTGCGATTGATAGCTTCAGCCTGACCAACGCCCGTATCAGTTATGAAGATCAAGCCAGCGGTCAGCGCTACCTGGTCGAGGATGCCAATCTCAAGACCGGCGCGCTGATTGAAGGGCAAGCCGTTGATGTGGCTTTTCTTGGATTGCTCAGCAGTGAGCAGCCGGTCATGCGCGTGCGCATTGACCTGTCGGCTGTTGCGCAATTCGATCTGGATCTCAAGCGCTATCAGTTGAACGCCATCAATCTGAATGTTGATGCCAGCGGAGAACCCCTTGCCGGCCGGGCGCTGTCCTTGCAGCTGCAGGGCGACAGTCTGCTTGATCTGACCGCCCAGGTAGCCGAGTTTAGCGAGATGCGCCTGTCGATTGCCGACCTCCGTGCTACCGGTCAGATTCGCGCCAGCCAACTGGACCAGGACATGGTCCTGAGTGGTCGCCTTGATGTAGCCGAGTTCAATGCCCGCGAACTGCTCGCCTCGCTGGGGCAAGCCGTGCCTGAAACCGCCAATCCGCGGGCGCTGGAAAAGCTTGCGCTGTCGGGTGACATCAGTGGCTCGGCGAGCAGCCTGATGCTGGAAAAGTTGCGACTGGTGCTGGACGGTGCAGAACTCGTCGGTAGCCTCGGGCTGGCTGACTTCGAGCGGCAAGCGTTGCGTTTTGAACTCACGGGTAACCGGTTGAATCTGGATGACTACCTGCCGCCACCTGCAGAAGAAGCGTCTGCTGCCAGCTCGGTACCCAGCGGTGGCAGTACCTCGGATTCCCCGCCGCCAGAATGGAGTGATGAGCCGGTCTTGCCACTGGAGCTGATGTCCGCCCTGGATGTCGACGGCACCCTGGAGCTGCAGGAGGTGGTGCTGACTGGGCAGACTATCAGCAACTTCAAGACAGCGTTGAATGCCCGTAACGGGCGGATTCGTTTGACCCGATTCGAGGGCGGCATGTTCGGCGGACGCTTTAACGCCACTGCCGATATCGATACCCGTAGAACGCCGGTCAGTGTCAGCGCCAACAAGCAATTGACCGGCGTCGATGCGCTGGCTGTGCAGCAGGCCTATGACATGGCGGAACAGATGCGCGGACGGTTGGATTTCAATCTGGATGTGCGGGCCAGTGGTAACAGCATGCGCAGTTGGATGAGCAGCTTGAATGGTTCGGCCAACTTCAACGTGGCAGACGGCGCATTGCTGGGTACCAATCTGGAGCAAAAGGTCTGCCAGGCGATTGCGCTGGCCAACCGCAAAACCCTGGCCGAGCCCCGTGGTGCGGAGAACACACCTTTCCAAAGCCTTGGCGGCAGCTTCCGGATTACCGATGGCAAGATTGTCAACAACGATCTGGTAGCGGCTCTGCCGGGTATCGCACTGAAGGGGCGGGGTGAGGTGAATCTGCCGATCCAGCGCATGGACTACCGTCTGGGTCTGGTGCTGCAGGGTGACAAGACCGAGATGCCCGACCCGGCCTGCGAGGTCAATCCGCGCTATGCCAACATCGAGTGGCCGGTACGTTGCCAGGGCTTTCTGCATAACGCCGCCAGCAGTTGTGGCGTGGATACCGAGGGCGTCGGTCGGATTGCTGCTCAACTGCTCGGCAACGAAGCCCAGCGCAAGGTGGAAGAGGCAATTCAGGATCGGCTCGGTGACCAGGCCCCTGAGGTACGGGATGCCATTCGCGGACTCTTCAACCGGTGAGTGAGGACGGGATTTCTGCGGCCGTATTGAGCTGGTATGACCGGCATGGCCGCAAGGACCTGCCCTGGCAACAGGACATCACGCCCTACCGGGTATGGGTGTCGGAGATCATGCTGCAGCAGACCCAGGTCTCTACGGTCATCCCCTATTTCGAGCAGTTCATGCGCCGCCTGCCCGATGTCGGTGCGCTGGCCGCCGCCGACGCGGACGAAGTGCTGCACCTGTGGACCGGCCTTGGCTATTATTCGCGCGCCCGCAATCTGCACAAGACCGCCCAGCGCGTGGTGGCCGAGCATGGCGGCGAGTTCCCGCGCGATCTGGCGCAACTGATCGATTTGCCCGGCATCGGCCGCTCGACGGCCGGCGCCATTGCCAGCCTGAGCATGGGTCTGCGCGCACCGATCCTGGATGGCAACGTCAAGCGCGTGTTGGCGCGCTATCACGCCGTGCCGGGTTGGCCCGGCAACAAACCGGTGCAGGACAGGCTCTGGGCTCTGGCCGAGAGCCATACCCCGCAACACAGGGTCAACCACTACACCCAGGCGATGATGGATCTGGGCGCTACCCTGTGCACCCGCAGCAAGCCGCGCTGTACAGATTGCCCACTGCAGGCGGGCTGTCAGGCACGGCTGCTGGGTGAACCGAGCGCCTTTCCACAGTCCAAGCCGCGCAAGACCTTGCCGGTGCGCCAGTGCCTGATGCCGCTGCTGGTCAATGCCGAACAGGCGGTATGGCTCGAACGACGACCCGACAGCGGCCTGTGGGGCGGGCTCTGGTGTCCGCCGCAACTGGAGGATGATCAGCAGCTGGCCGAATGGCTGGCACGTCAGGGTTGGCAGGTTGAACACAGTCAGGCGCTGCCGTCGCTGCGCCACACCTTCAGCCATTTTCATCTGGATATTCGTCCACAGCTGCTGCGCATTACCGCGTCCTGCGGCGTGGCCGAGCCGGGGCAGGTCTGGTATAACCTGCGGCAACCTTCTCGTCTGGGACTGGCAGCACCGGTCAAAAAGCTGCTGGCCCAACTGGAAACTGTCCTCTGATAGCCACGTTCAGGAGTAGCCCATGACCCGTATGGTGATCTGTCGCAAGTACAAAGAGTCGTTGCCGGGGCTGGATCGTCCACCCTATCCGGGGCCCAAGGGCCAGCTGATCTTTGATGAGGTATCGAAGAAAGCCTGGGATGAGTGGCAGGCGCACCAGACCATGCTGATCAACGAACGCCGCCTGAACATGATGGACCCGGAGGATCGCCGCTTTATCCAGGGCGAGATGGACAAGTTCCTGGCCGGTGAGGAATATGCCCAGGCCGAGGGCTATGTGCCGCCCGCCGAGTAAGTGCGGTAAGCGGCTGAAAGCACGCAATTATATTTTCCGGCGGAGCTTGACACTCGGCAGTTGAAACCGTTTAATAGCGCCCCGTTGCCCAGATAGCTCAGTTGGTAGAGCAGGGGATTGAAAATCCCCGTGTCGGCGGTTCGATTCCGTCTCTGGGCACCATCATTGCAAAAGCCTGCTGGCTTCGTCAGCGGGCTTTTTTGTTTTTTGCTCCAGCGTTGGCTGCAGTGCTGGATTGTGGAACGAAGTTTGCCTTCAATTCAGGGCATGACCGGCACAGCGTTCTTGGTCATGTGCATGAGCTGTGCTAGTTTTGCTGCATTGCAGGACAATGACAGACGGATCTGTTGACCGCCGGCCCCGATCGGCGCCTTCCAACACCTGATGCTGAATGGACAACCATACGTGACACCACCGGCTCTTGAAGTGCGCAACCTGCACAAACGTTATGGCGACCTTGAAGTCCTCAAGGGCGTCGATCTGGTCGCGCGCGACGGCGACGTGATCTCCATTCTCGGCTCCTCCGGTTCAGGTAAAAGCACCCTGTTGCGCTGCATCAATCTGCTGGAAAATCCGCACGCCGGGCAGATCATCGTGGCCGGTGAGGAAATGAAACTCAAGCCCGGTCGTGATGGTGCCCTGGTCGGCGCTGACAGCAAGCAGATCAATCGCCTGCGCACCCGGGTGGGCTTTGTTTTCCAGAGTTTCAACCTGTGGCCGCACATGAGCATCCTCGACAACATCATCGAAGCGCCGCGTCGGGTGCTGGGCCAATCCAAGGCCGACGCCGTTGGCGCTGCCGAGTTGTTTCTGGAAAAGGTCGGCATTGCCGACAAGCGCCATGCCTTCCCGGCCCAGCTGTCCGGTGGTCAGCAACAACGCGCGGCCATCGCCCGCACCCTGGCCATGCAACCACGGGTCATTCTCTTTGATGAGCCCACCTCGGCCCTCGATCCGGAAATGGTCAATGAGGTGCTCAGCGTCATTCGCGCGCTGGCCGAGGAGGGACGTACTATGCTGTTGGTTACCCATGAAATGGGCTTTGCCCGTCAGGTGTCGAGCGAAGTGGTTTTTCTGCACCAGGGTCAGGTCGAAGAGATCGGTACCCCGGAGCAGGTTTTCGAGCATGCCAAGTCAGAACGCTGCAGACAATTCATGTCCAGTCACAATTGAGGAGCAGTACCCATGAAAAGCTACAAACAGGTTTTGCTGGCAACCGCCGGCGTCATGCTGTTCAGTACCGCAGTCATGGCAGAAACCCTGCGAATTGGTACCGAAGGCGCCTATCCCCCCTTCAACCTGATCGACAGCAGTGGTGAGGTAGTCGGTTTCGATCTGGATATCGCCCACGCCCTGTGCGAAAAGATGGACGTCGAGTGCACGGTAGTGACCTCCGACTGGGATGGCATCATCCCGGCCCTGAATACCCGCCGCTTTGACTTCCTCGTGGCCTCCATGTCGATCACCGAAGAGCGTCAGCAGGCGGTTGACTTCACCGAGCCCTACTACACCAACAAGCTGCAGTTTGTGGCGCCCAAGTCGGTCGAGTTTCCGGTTGATGAAGCCAGTCTGCAGGGCAAGACCATTGGCGCCCAGCGCGCGACCATCGCCGGTCAGTGGCTGGAAGACAATCTGGGTGATGTCGTCAGTATCCGCCTGTATGACACCCAGGAAAACGCCTATCTGGACATGAACGCCGGCCGTATTGACGGCGTGCTGGCTGACAACTTCGTGCAGTATGAATGGCTGCAGAGCGAAGCGGGCGCCAACTTCGAGTTCAAGGGCGAGCCGGTATTCGACAACGACAAGATCGGTATTGCGGTACGCAAGGGTGACCCGCTGCGCACACGTCTGAACGAAGCGCTGCAGGCCATTATTGATGACGGCACCTATGCCGAAATCAACGCCAAGTACTTCCCCTTCAGCATCTACTGACCTGACTGGCCGGGCCCCGTACGGGGCCCGGAACTGATACGCACCCATGCTTGATTTACACGGATTCGGCCCGGCTCTGATCGAAGGCACCTGGATGACCCTGCGTCTGTCCCTGGCCTCGGTCGCCCTGGGTTTACTGTTCGGGCTGCTCGGTGCCACCGCGCGGACTTCCAACAACCTGGTGTTGCGTGGCATGGGCGGGTTTTATACCTCGGTGGTGCGCGGCATCCCCGAGACCCTTTGGGTGCTGATGGCCTACTTCGGCACCGTATCGACCATGAACTGGATAGGTGGTTATTTCGGCAACCCCTACCTGACGCTGTCGCCCTTTATTGCTGGCACTATCGCCCTGGCCCTGTGCTTTGGTGCCTATGCCGCCGAAGTATTCCGTGGTGCGCTATTGTCCATTGCACCCGGTCAACGCGAGGCCGGGCTGGCGCTGGGCATGTCGCCCATGCGCATCTTCTGGCGCATCACCCTGCCGCAACTCTGGCGCGTGGCGTTGCCGGGGCTGGGTAATCTGTACCTGATTCTGCTCAAGGATACCGCGCTGGTATCACTGATCACCCTGGAAGAAATCATGCGCAAGGCCCAGGTCGCAGCCAATGCCACCAAGGAGCCCTTTACCTTCTACTTTATGGCCGCACTGATCTACCTGGGCCTGACGGTGATCATCATGGCGGTGCTGCAGTGGCTTGAAAGCCGTGCCAATCGTGGCTTCACGAGGACCGAGCTATGACCTGGGCAGAACGCTGGGCGTTACTGGTACGCTGGGCTCCTGATCTGCTGGACGGGACACTGCTGACGTTGCAGATTGTTGCCATCGCCGTAGTCGTTGGCTTGATTCTGGCTATCCCGCTGGGCTTGGCGCGGGCTTCGCGGCACTGGTATATACGTGCCGTACCCTACAGCTATATCTTCTTTTTCCGTGGCACGCCGCTGTTGCTGCAACTCTTTCTGGTCTATTACGGCCTGTCGCAGTTCCAGCTGGTGCGCGAGAGTATGTTCTGGCCTTATCTGCGCGAGCCCTACTGGTGTGCGCTGATTACCATGACGTTGCATACCGCTGCCTATATCGCCGAGATTCTGCGCGGCGCCATTCAGGCCGTGCCACCGGGGGAGGTCGAGGCCGCTCGGGCGCTGGGCATGTCCAGGCGTCAGGCCCTGCAGCACATTATCCTGCCCCGGGCGATCCGCATCGGCCTGCCGGCTTACGGCAATGAGGTGATCCTTATGCTCAAGGCCAGTGCCGTGATCTACACCGTCACCCTGATGGACGTGATGGGCGTGGTGCGCACCATCAACTCGCGGACCTATCAGTACGAAATGTTCTTCCTGCTGGCAGGTCTGATCTATCTGGTCATCACCCTGGTGTTCACCCAGCTGTTCAAGCTGGTCGAGCGCTGGCTCAAGATCGAGGCCAGCCGCAGGCGCTGATCATGGATCTTGCTGCGCGCTTTGCCGCGCTGGACAGCTGGCTGGCGCAGCATGCCAGCGTCTGGCGAGCCCGGCCTTTTGTCGAGCACAGACTGCCCTGGGAGCAGGGTTGGCCGCAGCTGGCGCACTGGCTGCGCCAGCAGAGCCTGGCCCATGCCGAACAGGCGCATACCCGGCTGGACTTGCTTGACGCACCCGACCCCTTTGCCCGTCTGCACAGTGAAGCCCAGGCCCTGAGCCGGATGCCGGACTGGCGTGCCAGCGTGCCAGACAATCTTCCCGAAGCACTGTCGCGGCATATGCCGGGCCGCAAGTGGCAACAGGTTCAGCGTTTCGCCCAGGTGACCCAGGCGCAGTTGCAAAGCAGTCCGGTGCACTGGTTGGACTGGTGTGCCGGCAAGGGCCATCTTGGCCGTGTACTGGCCTGGCAAGGCGGTCAACCGCTGACCTGTCTGGAAATTGATCCACTGCTGGGTGAGCAGGGTGTGGCGCTCAGCCAGAGTCTGGGCGTTGACGCCCGACACCTGCAAGCCGATGTGCTCGACCCGGCCGCCTGGGCGCTGTTGCAGCCTGACCAGCACGTGCTGGCCCTGCATGCCTGCGGGCAACTGCACATGACCCTGCTGCAGCAGGCTGTGGCCCATGACTGTGCCGCAGTGGCCCTGTCGCCCTGTTGCTATAACCGTATCGCCACCAGTAACTACCAGCCGCTTTCAGCCGAGGGACGCGCTGCGCGCCTGCAGTTGAGTCGCGTCGATCTGGGTCTGCCCCTGCAAAGCACCCATACCGCTGGTCAGCGCAGTCGCCGTCTGCGTGACCAGTCGATGGCCTGGCGTCTGGCCTTTGATTTGTGGCAGCGCGAAGCCCGCGGTGTGGACAGCTACTTGCCCACACCATCACGGCCGGAAAGCGCTCTGTCCCGGGGTATGCCGGCGTTCTGTCGAGATCTGGCGAACTATCACCAACTGCACTTGCCTGAGCCGACTGATTGGCCGGCGCTGGAACAGCGTGGCTGGCAGCGTCTGGCCGAGGTGCGCAATCTGGAACTGGTGCAGGGCCTGTTCCAGCGGCCGCTGGAAATCTGGTTGCTGCTCGACCGTGCGCTGTTCATGCAGCAGGCTGGTTACCAGGTGCAACTCGGCACCTTTTGCCCCAGCGCCCTGACGCCGCGCAATTTACTGCTGCTGGCCGAGCGCAACAGTGCACCGTTAACACCCAGCCTGTGAACGGCTTGCACACAGACTTATCCACAGACAGGTCCGATTTCAAGTTATCCCCGACTGCTGTGCATAAAGACGTGGATGCTTTTGGGGTAAGCTGCTGCATGCCACGAAATACAGGGCCTGTAGCCCTGCGATCAAAAATGAATCAAAGTGGATAGTCAAGCATAAACAAGAGGTTGCATGGCCTTTGTCAAGTCTTGCGCTAGCATTCATGCACAAGCTCGATCAATCCCTCGCAAAGCCCCTTAACGCGCCTTTTTTCAATCTCATGCTCCGGGTGGCTTTACAGACGGAGCCAGCGCTATATAATGCGTGCCCATGCCGGTATAGCTCAGTTGGTAGAGCAACTGACTTGTAATCAGTAGGTCCCGAGTTCGACTCTTGGTGCCGGCACCACACCCCGAAAGGCCCGCAGCGATGCGGGCCTTTTTTGTTGCGCGATGCACTGCTGGATTTAGCGTACATTGATTGGCTGCCCGATCACCTTGCCAGCTGCTTTCAGCCCAGTCTGAACCTAACCGGGTGAGCCGAGTCAAAACCACTGTCCGGTCGAATCCCGATCGTCAGCAGGAGGCTTACCATGAGCAGCACCATCGACAAGATCAAAGGTACAACCAACGAAGTGGTTGGCGAGAGCAAGAAGAAAATTGGCAAAGCGATCGGTAACGAGCAGCTTGAAGCCGAGGGCACTGTGCAGAAGATCAAGGGTCAGGCACAGAACCTCAAGGGCGATGCCAAGAACAAACTGAAGGACGGTATCGATAAGGCGTGATTGCCTGTTCGAGCCAGCTAAGTTCAAGGATGACCGGGCGCGATGCCCTGTCATCACTTGTCCAGAGTCCCCTATCAGGCGCATGCTCTGCGGTTGTGATCCGCGGGCGCCGCCGCTATAGTCTTCTCAACTTCATCTCTGACGAGTCCCGATGACCCAGTCACTGTTTCGTACCTGTCTGCTTTGGCTGATGATCCTTATCATCCCGGCCCAGGCGGTTGCGGGTGCGCTGTCGGTGAACTGCGCAACCGGGTCGGCAGAGAACAATCAGCCCCAGGCCGAGCACGACCACGGGCAACATGACAGTCACGCCCATTCTGTTGAACAGGCTTCTGAATCTGATACCGGTTCCGAGTCGCCGCATAGTGGCTGTGCGCTCTGCGCCAGCAGTTGCCATGCGCTCAGCACCCTGACCAGCCATAGTCTGCCGGGCCTGCCCGTACCAGCGGCTGTACTTGGCGCGTTGGCCGGATACCAGGATTTTACCGGGCAGAGCCCGGAACCGCTTAAACGACCGCCCCGCCTCCACACTCTGTGAATCTGCAACGGCTCCTGTCGAGCTGAACCTGTTCCTGATCGGTTGATGCCGATCTGATCGCAGAGGTGACCATGTTCTTTCCAAAGTATGCCCTTGCCGGCCTGTTGGCCGCGCTGACTTTGCCTGCTCAGGCCCAGTCGAACTCACTGCACCCGTCGCAGAGCAATCCGTCTGCGCAGGTGGCTGTACCGCCCCTGCAGTACAGCTCGCCGCTACGCCAATACCAGGCGTACGCCCCACAAAGCCCGGCTGACTGGCGCGAAGCCAACGATACCGTGGCGCGCATCGGTGGCTGGCAGGCCTACGCCGCCGAGGTCTGGGAGGCCAGTCAGAAGACTGATGGTAGCGGAGCCGAGAGCAGTGATGCGCCGGCAGCCCCTGCACACCAACATCACTAGGGGGCTGCCATGCATAGGCTATTGAATTTACCCATGCGCATGACGGCACCCCTGTTGCTGCTGACGCTGGCCGGCTGTGCCAG
Source organism: Gammaproteobacteria bacterium HGW-Gammaproteobacteria-11 (assembly GCA_002840055.1). GTDB lineage: Bacteria > Pseudomonadota > Gammaproteobacteria > Pseudomonadales > Pseudomonadaceae > Halopseudomonas. Next base: position 51,274 of record PGZJ01000007.1, read on the forward strand.
TCTGGCACCGGAGGCCAGCCTGGATCAGGTGCAACGCCAGAGTGCCGAGCTGACCGGACAGCAACAGCTGCACTGGGTACGAGATGAAGAGCAGGCTGCAGTGTTGCGCGAGCGCATCGATACCCTGCTGCAGGCGCCACTGACGCTGGATGCGGCGGTGGATATTGCGCTGATGAATAATCCCGGGCTGCAGGCCCGCCTGTTTGATCTGGGGATTGCCGATGCCGAGCGGGTGCAGGCCAGTCGGCTGGCCAATCCGGGGTTCTCGATCGGCCGTTCGACCCGCGGTTCCGAGGTCGAGTGGGAGCGTGGTTTACACCTGAATCTGGCCAGTGTGCTGGCGCTGCCGCTGACCCGACGCATGGCCGAGGGTCAGAGCGAGCAGGTGCAGCAGGAGGTCAGTCTGGCGGTCATGCGGCTGGCGACGGAAACGCGCATAGCCTGGTATCAGGCGGTCGCTGCGCAGCAGAGCCTGGATTACAGCCAGCAGGTATTGCAGGCCGCTGAAGCCAGCGCCGAGCTGGCCCGGCGTATGGCCGAGGTCGGCAATTACAGTGCCCTGCAACAGGCCCGCGAACAGAGCTTTTATGCCGAGGCGGCACTGGCGCATTTGCAGGCCACCCGCGATCTCATGGCGCGCCGTGAGCAACTGATCCGCCTGCTTGGGCTCTGGGGCGGGCAGACGGCGCTGATATTGCCCAAGCGCCTGCCGGATCTGCCGCATCATCCATTGGACCAACCGGATATCGAGCAACAGGCCATGGCCAGCCGTCTCGATGTACAGGCAGCGAAGCTGGCAAGCGAGAGGCTGGCGAGCAATCTGAAACTGGGTCGCGCGACGCGCTTTATCAATGTGCTGGAGTTGGGTCTGAGCAATAACAGCTCCAACGAAGAGCCGGTGCAGCGTGGCGTTGAAGTCAGTGTCGAGTTGCCGCTGTTCGATTGGAGCGGTGCGCGCATGGCCGGCAACGAAGCACGTTACCAGCAGCAATTGCAGCGTACCGCCGAGGTGGCGATCAATGCCCGCTCACAGGTTCGCGAGCGCTACCTGAGTTACCGCAGTGCCTGGGATGTTGCCGCCCATTACCGTGACGAAATAGTGCCCCTGCGCAAGCGCATCAGCGAAGAAAACCTGCTGCGCTACAACGGTATGTTTATTGGCGTCTTTGATCTGCTCGCCGACGCACGTGAACAGGTGCAAACGGTTAATCGCTATCTGCAGGCCCAGCGTGATTTCTGGGTTGCCCAATCCGAGCTGGATCTGGTGCGCTTCGGTCCGGTTGAAGCGAGTCAAACCAGCGCGTCTGCCAGCCCATCTGCTGCCCCCGCCGGAGGACATTGAACATGGTTTCACGTCGTGATTTTGTAATGGGGGCCGGTGCGATCAGCGCGGCGGTTGCGGCTTCATCGGTCAGCCGTGTGGCCATGGCCGGGCTGCCCGAGCCGGTTATCCAGACCAGCCCGAACACCTTGCCGCCGCTTGAGCCGTCCAATGGTAGACCCTACAAACCGGTAGTCACCCTGAACGGCTGGACGCTGCCCTGGCGCATGAACAACGGCGTCAAGGAGTTCCATCTGGTGGCCGAACCGGTGGTGCGGGAAATGGCGCCCGGATTCAACGCGCACCTGTGGGGCTATAACGGTCAGTCGCCGGGTCCGACCATTGAAGTGGTGGAAGGTGACCGGGTACGGGTATTCGTTACCAACAAACTGCCGGAGCACACCAGTATTCACTGGCACGGCCAGCGTCTACCCAATGGTATGGACGGGGTGGCGGGTCTCAACCAGCGGGCAATCCCGGTGGGCAAGACCTATGTCTACGAATTCGAGGCCAGGCGCCCCGGTACGTTCATGTACCACCCGCACGCCGATGAAATGGTGCAGATGGCCATGGGCATGATGGGCTTCTGGGTGACCCATCCGCGGCAAGCCCACCCGAATATTGATGAGGTGGACCGTGATTACTGTTTTCTGCTCAACGCCTATGACGTCGAGCCGGGCAGCTACACGCCAAAGATCATGGAGATGCTCGATTTCAATATCTGGTCGTTCAACAGCCGGATTTTCCCCGGCATTGATCCGCTGGTGGCACGCAAGGATGACAAGGTGCGGATTCGGGTCGGCAACCTGACCATGACCAATCACCCGATTCATCTGCATGGCCACGAGTTTGAAGTGACCGGCACCGATGGTGGGCCGGTGCCTCGGGGCGCGCGCTGGCCGGAGGTCACCACCGATGTGGCAGTCGGACAGATGCGCCAGATCGAGTTCATTGCCAGCGAGCCGGGGGACTGGGCACTGCACTGTCACAAGAGCCACCACACCATGAACGCCATGGGGCATGACGTGCCGACCATGGTTGGTGTGGATCACCGCAAGGTCGTCACCCAGATCAGCAATCTGATTCCCGACTACATGGTGATGGGCGAGCGCGGCATGGCCGATATGGCCGAAATGCAGATGCCGCTGCCGGACAATACGGTGCCGATGATGACCGGTGACGGCCCCTTCGGATCGGTGGAAATGGGCGGCATGTTCACCATGCTTAAGGTTCGCGAAGACCAGCCGGCAGGGGATTACAGCGACCCAGGCTGGTACCAGCAGCCTCCCGGGACCCAGGCATTTGAATGGACAGGACCATTGGCTGAACCGGCACGTTTCAAGTCCGAGACAGCAACAGGCACACCTGCGGTGGAAGTACAGGTGCGCAAACCTGGCGGCCATGCCGGCCACTGATTGCAGGGGAGAAAAATGATGCAGAAGAAATCGATTTCAGCGCTGGGTTTTGCGCTGGCATTGGGCGCGCTATCTCTAGGCGCCTGGGGCCATGGCGCCGCCGACAACAGCGAGCGGGCTGCCTTGCCCGCGGAGCAGAAGCCCTGGGGCATCGGCGCTGACGAGGATCAGGTTGACCGTGAGCTGGTCATTCGCATGGGCGATGACATGCGTTTCAGTCCTGATCATTTCGAAGTTGAAGAGGGTGAAACGCTGAGACTGGTGATCATCAACGAGGGGCAAATGCGCCACGAGCTGGTGCTGGGTACTGCGCAGGAGCTGGAAGAGCACGCGGCCATGATGGCGAAATACCCCGGTATGGAACACGACGAGCCCTATATGGCTCATGTGGAACCGGGTCAGACCCAGAGCATGCTCTGGACTTTCAATCGGGCTGGGCGTTTTGAATTTGCCTGTCTGCTGCCGGGGCACTTTCAAGCCGGCATGCTCGGCAGTGTGCAGGTGAACGCTCAGCCTCTTTCCAACCAATGATCCAAGGAAGCAGAAAATGAAAAAGTTATTCGCAGTCTGTGTGTTGAGTCTGATTGCCGTGGCTTCTGCCCTGGCAGATAGCCCGGTGGCCATGAGCGAGGGAGAGTTGCGGCGGATTGACCAGGCCGGTCAGCGCGTCACCCTGCGCCACGGACCTATCGATAATCTGAAGATGCCACCCATGACCATGGTTTTCCGCCTGGCCGAGGGTGTGGATCTGGAGGGGCTGGCGGCCGGCGATCAGGTCCGCTTTCGAGCAGAAAGTGAGGACGGCAGCTATGTGGTGACCGCGTTGGAAAAAGCCGAGTAAGGCAGCCCAGCGCCTGTCAGGTCAGCGGCATGCAGCCGACGCTGTTGTTGCTGGCCTGATAGACCGGCGCAAAACCGCCACCTGGGGTGCGAAAGTTGGTGGTCTGACCTTGATAGAGGCGGGCCGCCACCCACTGCACCTGGCCCTGATAGACGTAGTTGCGCAGGTCGAATTTGAGTACCGGACCATCCGGCTCGGCTGATAGTGCCCGTTGTCCGGGTACGACCAGCGCCTGGGCGACATAGTCACCGGCGAGAATATCCTGCCAGACCCTGTGGGTCAGTTTGTCGCCGCGGTAGGTTGCGCGCCCGCCATAGCCTGCGCTGGGTTTGAAAAACAGTCCCTTGCGTGCCTGCCACAGAGCATCTGCGTTGGCGGCAGTGACCTGGCGGGTGCGGGGAATGCCTGCCAGCAAGATGGCCTGGGTATTGTCAGGGACACCGAGCTCGGTCAGCGTCTCGGCCTGGGTGAGCAGTACCAGATTATGCTTGTTGGCATAGAGTGCATGGGCGCGCGGATTGGGGGTCAGTACCACCTGGTCGTCCAGATAGGCGCTGCGTAATACGGCATGGGCTGGCTCGTCGAGCAGAAAATCGGTCAACCGGTTATAGACCAGATCAATCTCCAGATCGCCGTGCATCAGTTGCTGGCCGCGCAGCGCCAGTTCTGCTGGGTCGGCAATCACACTGCGAATGCCGTGCGCTTCGAACAGTTGCTGGAACAGCAGAAACTCACCATAGAGGTATTGCTCCTGCGGCTGACTGTCGACAATCGCAATGCTACGCAGTGGTCGGCTATGGCCGGATTGCACCCATTCCTGGTGGAACATGGCAACGATAGCCTGCTCCATGGCTTCGGCAAGCGCCGGTGGCGGTATGAGGCCTTCCACCTCCATGCAGCAGGCCCGTTGCGCGCGGGCCAGCAGGGTATTGAGCATGGCACCGCCGGCATTGGTGTTGATCTCGATCAGACCGAAACCCTTCTCTGTGACATGGAAGTCGTACCCCATGAAGACCCCGGATGCAGCGCTGGGATGGCGGGCGACAGCCGGTGCGTTGGCCAGCACGTGCTGTTGATAGGCCGGCATCGCCAGCACCGATTCAATCGCCTCGATCAGTTCCTGCATGCGTGCCATCTGGGTGTCGGAGACAAACACCGGGCGGCTGGCAAACAGCGTTGGGCAACGGGTCTGCAGCAGTTCGAACAGGTCAGGTTGCCCCACCTCGGACTCGATCGCGGCGCGCAGGGCCTGTTGATCAAGGCTGATGCAAAAGCAGTCCTTGTTCAGGGTGTTGGTCAGTTTGGCGACGGTGCTGTCAGTCATGTATGGTCCATTTGTAGTGCAAGCGCAGGGGTTTGCCGGTTCATTTCCTGTCGACACATGAGCCAGGCTGGTTTGGCCTGAGGCTGCGAGCAGGTTTGTAGCAACAGCATAGGCCGCGCGCAGTCACGCAAGCAATGAGGTTCGCGGCCTATGGTACGCAGGTACCATAGGCGCGCAGGCTCGGGAGTCCTGGCGCAGGTTCAGAACTTGGACAGGGTTCAGGGTGTAAGGCGTACTTCGATACGCTGGTTCTGCCGGGCAATGGCATTCCACTCGCCTGCCGTGAGGAAACGGTCGATCTGCGGATAGTCCACCTGCGGACGGTTATCCCGGGGTGGGTTGATCACCAGGCGAATGCGGCTGCCCTCGATCACCGGCTGGCGCTTGGCAAAATTGGCAAAGGCCAGGGTTTCCTGGGCGCCACTGCGCTGCAGGCGCTCCAGTTCACTGCTGATAACCTCGCAATCGGCGGCGGGAAGGGCGTCGGGGGCCAGGATCATACTGCCTCGCTCATCCTGCACCAGACAGAATTGCCCCGTGTGCGCGGTGAGGTGCACACGACCCTGAAAACCGCCCTGGTGCAGCGATTGAATCAGCGCAGTGAGTTCGTTCAACTTCTGGTCATCATAGGGCACTTCAGCAAACCCGAACTGACCCTGACGGCTCAGCGACCATTCCAGCGCACGCAGCAGTGCGTTCTTCTCGCTGTCCGTTCTGCTGCGTTGCTGTGCCAACGCATCGCGTATCTGGCGGTTGAGTGGACTATCTGCTGTCGGGCTGTCCACCACCGCGCCGGAACCCGCAGCCGTGCCGTTGTCAGCCAGCAGCAGATTGTAAAAGCCAAGACTCAGCAGCATGCCGAGCAGCGCACCACCGAGCAGGCTTGGCCAGCGCCTGGGCGCTGGGCGCAGGTCAATGTTGTTCAGTTGGTCGGCCATGGTGCGCAGTTCGGAGACCATGCTGGCGCGGAGTTTTTGCGTTTGCTGGTCAAGGTGCGGTTTGAGCAGTCGAATCATGGCCTCATCGGCGGCATCGCGGGCCAGCGCTTCAATTTCCCGCGAGGCCGATAGCGGCTCCGCTTCGGCCATGACCGGCTCGGCATCCTGGCTGCTGGCGGTGCTGTTGGCGGAGTTGGGGTCGTCAAGCAAATGCAACGAGTTGAGGACGGCCAGCAGGTCAACGGACTTCATTTCCTTGGGCAGTACGCCCACGGCACCCAAGGCGCGGGCCTGACTCAGATAGACTTCGCCGCCGTCGCGCGAGGTATACATCATGATCGGGATCAAGGCGGTATCGGGGTCGCTCTTGATGATGCGCACGGCTTCCAGACCATCGATGCCGGGCATCATGTGGTCCATGAAGATGGCGTGGGGTTTGTTATACAGCAGGTATTCCAGCGCATCCTCGGCTGAAACCGCCTCATCAACAACGATGCCGTGTTCCCGCAGCAGGCGTTTCAGTACCAGCCGGGCAGAGCGGGAGTCGTCTACCACCAGTGCGCGTTTGGAGCCCATGACCATCCCTGAATCAGTGCAGCAGGCTGACGAAAGCCTTGTTGTTATAGGTGGTTGCTGCCAACGGCATGCATGCAACCTGCATCTGATTAGGACTAAAAAGGCCGCGCAGAGCTATCGCCCATATGGGCTATCGCTCAGCAAACAGGCGGTTTGAGGTGACAGGGCCGGACTAGTTCTGTTCATCGGGTGGGTTGAGCAACTGCTGTCTGGCGGCGTCCAGGCCGGGCTTCAGACTGTATAGACACAGGCCGCTGCGAAACACTGCCAGTGGTCCGGGTATGGCCTCCAGCTCGGGTGTCGGGCTGGCGCGGCGGCAGGCATCGGTATGCTGCTGTTGCGCGGCGCCAAGCAGGTCCAGGGTGCCAACCGGCTGCCACTGGCCGTCTATCTCTGCGTAAGCGAGGACCTGAAAATCGTTGTGGGTGTGTATCAGCCACTGGAAACGGGGCTGATCAGCGATGTTTACCGCCCGGCAAGGTTCAACCCGGATCAGGCAGCTGGAGTCCTGTTGCACCAGCAGGCTCAGTAGTGCATCCGGCATGACCGTGCCGCTGGGGTTGGTCGTGAACTGCAGGGCAACATCGCGCAGGTTGCTGGTATCCATCAGCGGATCACGGCTCCAGCGCTGCTTCTGGTTGAGTACCCGGTCGATTCGTCGCGCCAGCTCCGGGTGCGCCTGGGCATGCTCACTGGCGGCCAGGCTCTGCAGCGCCAGCACGCCGGGCTGCCCCAGTTGGAAGCGCAGATAGCTGTAGTCAAAGGCATCCAGCTGGGTACGCCCGTCCAATAGTCGTTGCACCTGATTCTGGGCTGCCCAATGGCGCATATCGACCAGCGGCGTATTGATCAGCAAGAGTACGACTGCAACCAGCAGTCCCAGCCACAGGTTGGCTCGCTGCAAGCTTGGCAGGGCGGCCAGGCGGCGGCGCAGCAGTAGTACGCTGTAGGTAAGGGTAAAGGTGGCGGTCAGAACCTGCAGCAACACCGCCCAAAGCCGATCCAGACTCAGGCCGTACTGGTCAATGCGCAGCCACAGTGCCCAGGCAGCCAGCAGGCTGCCCAACGGCAGCAGAACCACGGCAAGCATGATCAGGCTGCGCAACCAGCCGGGGTAAGGGGCTTCATCCGGGTGGTGAAACACGGCATTGAAAAAGAACAGCAGGGTGAGCATCAATACCATCAGCATTTGCGCGGCCCTGCCGGTATCCCAGACAGGCTGCAGACCGGTCCAGGGCAGCACGGCAAAGAACAGCAGAATAATCAGCGCCACCAAAGGCAAAAGCGCTTTGATAAGCGCCTCGGTCATCAAGCGCACATTGGCAATAAAACGGAAGCGGTTGCGGATCATCACCAGACCCAGGCCTATGACCAGCCAGGTTACCGGATAAATAAAGGCCGGCTCTTGAAACAGTGATTTGAAAAAGCCCAGGCCAATCGCCGAGAAGAGTGCGGCCCATAGCATCAGCAGGCCCCAGAACAGCCCGACAAAAAGTCCGAGCTGGGCCAGCGTCAGGGCATGCTCCCAGGAATAACCGAGCAATGGCTGGTAGGCCCTGGGCCAGCCACCACTGGCGGCCCGGCTGCGAAAGAACAGCGTGAGGATAAACAGCGCAATGCCCACTGCCATGCAGAAGGCCGGGGTGAAATCATGCCGGTTCCAGCGCTGCGGCTCAGGGGTCTGCTCGACCCAGCCCAGGTGCCAGCCAAGCCAGAACAGTAGCGGGATCAGCAAGAGTGGCAGCAGGTTGATGCGATCGCGCAGCCGCTCGGTGCTGATCAGGTAAAAAGCTGGCAGGGCTACACTCAGGGTGTAGAGCGCCTTGAGCCAGCGTGCGTCGGTGGCCAGCCAGTGGTCATGCTCGATGGCCAGATGCAGGGCATAGAGGGCATAACCCTGAATGACGGCGATGATAATCAGGCCCAGGCTGGTTGCCCGGTCAAGGCTGTGCGCGCGGCTATCGTCCATGAATGATCTTCACTGTCTGGTGGCTGATTGAGTTGAGTGTTTAGCGAGTGACTCCCGGGTAGCAATAGTAGCGGTAAACAGCCTGGCCTGGGATGGGCAGAGGGATAAGTCGTCCGCTCAGACGCCGCCAATATGCCAGGCCTGCAGAGACTCACGTAGTTGCGCAGGGATCGGCGCCGGGCGTCCGCTTTGCTGATCAATCACCACCATAACGCTGTTGGCAGCGGCCTGCACTTCGCCCTTGGCGCGCACACAGGCGGTAAACACAAAGGACGTATTACCGATATGGCTGATGCCCGACGCCAGATCAACCGGCGGCCAGCCCGGCTGAAAATGCGCAAAGCTGATATCGGCCGAGGCAATCAGTATGCCCAGGCCCTGCAGGTCAAGCTGACGGATACCGCCAAAGCGGGCCTGTTCAATATAGCGTGCCAGCGCCGCCTCACTGCGCTGACTATCGGCATCCAGGTCGGCATAGCGCGGTGTCAGTTGCTGATGCACCGGAAAGCCTTCTACCCTATCCAGCAGGCTCAAGTAGCGGGCTTCTGGCAGCGACTCGGGATTTTCGCCACTTAGCTGTTGTATCAGTTCATGTGTTGCCTGCGGCAGCTCAACCCGGTGGCCGTTTTCGTAGCCGCCGATCAGGCAGTCCTGGGTGCCCACCAGCTCGCCGTTCTGATACAGCTCATTGCGGACCCGATAACTATGCTGGTCGCAGCCCAGATAGGTTAAGCGAGCAGTCAGGTCGCTAGCGTACCAACTGACCTGGCGGTATTGGGTAATGCTGCGCAAGGGTCTGAGACGTACTGTGTCAGAAAACCAGGCGTCCTTGCCGAGCAGGTCGATCTGCGCCAGGATTCGCGCCTCTTGATGCAGTTGATAGATGCGCGAGTTGTTGACGTGTCGCCAGGTGTCGAGATCGGTATAGCGCGGGGTTAAGTGACATTCGAAGTGGCTTGGGGCGCTCATGGTCTTGGCTGTTCCTGGCTGCGTAAACGGAATACAGCGTAAGCATGGGCCGGTAGCTGATCGGCTGCAACCGCTGTCTGGCGTGGATAAGTCGGAGGAATGCAGGGTCATTGTCCGGTCTCAGGGCTGACAGCTGGAGTCGAATAGCCTAAAGTTCGGCTTCTTTAACGTGGATTTGATCAAGGATTTCGACAAGATGAACAAGACAGGGATTGCGGCTTCCGCCTTGGTAGCGCTGCTGGCAGCGGGCACAGCAGGCGCGTGGTACACCGGCAGCCGTGTGGAAGGGGCGTTGACCGAAGCGCTGCAGCGCACCAACGAGCAGTTCCTTGAGCTGTTCCCGGACGGTGAGCTGCGTATGGAGTTGTCCCGTTTTGAACGCGGCCTGTTCAGTAGCCAGGCGGAATACCGCATAGTCGTTGACGACAAGGGCGACGAGACCCTTCTACTGGCGCTGTCCGACCGCATCGAGCACGGACCCTTTCCGCTGTCACGCTTGAGCCGTTTGCAGTTGATGCCGGTCATGGCTTACAGCCAGACCAGCATGAAGGACAGTGAAGTACTGGGTGGTCTGTTCAATGCCACGGGTGGACATTCACCCATGAACATGACCAGTGTCATGGGTTATGACCAGCATATTGAGGCGCAATTGACGTTGGTACCCATGACGCTGCAGGACGATGGTCTGGATATGACCTTTTCCGGCTTCAATGCCGACTTGAGCACCGACAAACTGGGCGAAAAGATTGTTCTGTCCGGGAGTATGGAGGCGCTCACCCTGGATATTGGTGGCCTGATGCCGATTCGGATGAGCATGAACGACCTGGTCATCAATATGGATCGGACGCAGAACGCCGATGGCCTGTATCTGGGCTCAAGCCACCTTGATCTGGCGAGCATGGCCTTCACCTTGAGCAACAGAAAGACCCTTGAACTGCTGGCACTTCGCTCCACCGATACCCTTCTTGAGCAGGACGGGCAGTTGACCAGCGATATGAACTTTGACCTGGGTTCAGTCAATTACGCCGGTCAGACACTGGGTTCAATGAGCAGCGTCTGGCGGTTTTCTCGCCTTGACAGCAAAGCGGTGGCCGAGCTGAATCGTTTTTACAATCAGGTCATGACCTCGGTGCAGACCGGCGCTGATATCGACGATCATCTGGATGACGTGCAGGATGTCGTGGCGCAGTTGCTTGCGGGCAAACCGCGTTTGGCGCTGGAGTCCTTAGACGTGCGCACAGCCAATGGCGAAAGCCGTCTGAGTCTGGCGGTCGAGCTGGCGGCACCGGAGTCATTCGAGCTGGAAGATGAAACCTTGCTGCGTCAGATCATTGCGCGGGTTGATGGGCAACTGCAGCTGTCCAAGCCCATGCTCCGGGATCTGGTGTCGTACAAAGGGCTGTTCCAGCCTGAGCTGAGCAGTGACGAACTGGCCATGGAAGCCGAGGTGTTGATCGACATGCTGGAAGGCATGGCCCAGGCTAGCAAACTGGCCCGTGTTGAAGGCGACGATCTGCGCACCGACCTGCTGTATGCCGAGGGTCAACTGGAGATCAACGGCAATCCCGTGGCGCTTGATGAGCTGGACGATCTGTTTGCGTCCGCGTTGCCGAGTGCCCCTCAGCCAGACATCGAGCAGATGTCGGATGCCGAGATTCAGGCCGAGGTTGAGCGCCTGATGCGGGATCTTGAAGCCATCGACGCGCAATAAAGCCCATGGCCTCAGCCCTGCCCGACACCCTGTGTGGGCGGGGCAAAATCCTGGTGCTGATCGATCTGCAGTATCACCCGGCGCATGGCCTGTGCTGCCGGTGACAGACTATGATCGGCGCGGCTGACCAGTCCATAGGCCGAGTGTTGCCTGAAACTGTTGTCACTTAGCGGCAGGATACTCAAGCGGCCAGCATTGACCTCATCGGCTACCACATCCCAGGGCGCGGTACTGAGCACATCGCTCTGCGCCACCAAGGCCTTGAGCACCATGAAATTGTCGCACTGAATGCTCACCGGATTTTCTCTACCGCTGAATAACTTCAGTTCCTCGGCAACCTCTTCAGGCATCTGAGTCGCGGCCAGGGGGTAGGCCCAGAGGTCGCTGGACGTCAGTCCGGCCAGCCCTGTCAGGGGGTGTTCAGGGCGGCAAAAAATGACCCCGTGATGCACGCCCAGCGGTTCTATATTGAGCAGCGGGTCATCGACAAAGTCGCGGATATCCGCCACAAACAACTCAAGGTCATCGGCCAGCAATCGTGCGCGCAGGTCACGCCAGTTATCAATCATCAGTGCGACCCGGATCCCCGGGTAATCGGTCGCCAGTTGTCCCAGGGCGGCGGGCACCAGGCGTGCTGCGGGATAGGGGCCGGCGCCGAGTCGCAGTTCCCCCGCCTGCAGGTTGCCCAGTTGACTGACGGCATTTTTCAGCGCGCGGCTGCCGGCCAAGAGACGCTGGGCGTGTTCCAGCACTAACTGGCCGTGTGCGGTCAGGCTGATGCCGCGGGCATGACGATCCAGCAGCTTGCAATCAAGGCTGGCCTCCAGCGCTTGAATGCTGCGACTCAGCGCGGGTTGACTGAGGTTGACGGTTTCCGCTGCACGGGCAAAGTGGCCTTGCTCGGCGAGGGCGACGAAGTGGCGTAACTGCTGTAAGTTTGACATGCGGAACCTGCATTGTTTTGTCAGAAGACATGCGTAACAAGTATGCACCTGGGATTGCTGTGCCGCGACCTTTTCTGCGCACCTTCGCCGCGGGGTTATCTTTGCTTACCTTAAGGTGCTTGCTGCATGTGCTGGCAGCGCACCACACTTATGCCAATGTCCTATTGTGGAATCTGCCCTTGAAAGCGCCATCCTCGTCATCGCTCGGTCGTTTCATACGCCTATCCACCACGGCCACCCGAATTGCCGGTGGCGTGCTGGGGCAGCGCCTGCTGCACGGGCGTGCCGGCATCGACTGGCAGCCCGTTGGCGATTTGTTGACCGAGGTGCTGGGGCAGATGAAGGGGCCTGTACTCAAGCTCGGGCAAATGGCTTCGCAGTGGCAGGGCGTCCTGCCAGCGCCGATCATCAGCGCCCTGGCGAGCCTGCAGAACCGCGTGCCGGCGATGGCATTCAGTGACATAGAGCGGCAGCTCAAGGCGGTATACGGCCCTGACCTGAGCGCTTATTTCCAGCATATTGAACCCGACCCCTTTGCCGCCGCGTCGCTGGGCCAGGTACACCGTGCCGTCAGCCGCGAGGGGCAGGCGCTGGTACTGAAAATCCAGTATTCGGGTATTGCTGCAATCTGCGCGGCTGATCTCAAGCAGCTGCGGCGTCTTTTGCCGCTGGGCCGTCTGTTTCGTGCGCCTGCAGCCCAACTGGAGGCGGTGCATGCCCAGTTGACTCGCAGTGTTGCGGAGGAGCTGGACTATGCGGCCGAAATGCAACGACTGCAGCGTTATCATGCGCACTTCAAGGGCTGTGACCGGGTGCTGGTGCCGGAGCCCTTGCCGGCGCTCTGCCGCCCCGGGGTGCTGGCGCTGAGTTACCTGCCGGGTCTGCCCTTTGCCCAGGTCGCCGATGCATCGCCTGCGCTGCGTGAGCAGTTGGCACAGACCCTGGTGCACTGGTTGTGCCGTCAGGCCTTTGAGCTCGGTGAGCTGCACGCTGATCCGCATGCCGGCAATTTTGCCTATACGCCGCAGGGACAACTGATTGCCTACGATTTTGGCTGTATGCAATCCATGGGTGCTGATCTGCTGACTGCGTATATGCAGTGTTATCGCGCTTTGCAGGCCGGCAGTGCGGAGCAGCTGGAGGGGGGCTTTCAAGCGCTGGGTCTGCGTCAGCCCGGCACGCCTGTGCCATGGGCCTTGTATCGCCAGTTACAGGGTTTGCTGGGACCACTGATTCAGCCTGCGGCGCAGTGGGATTTTGCCGCCAGTGGGCTGCATGCGCAGGTCCAGACGCTGGTCCCCGATGTGCTGGCCCGGCTCGGCAGCCTGCAACCGGCACCCGCGACCATTCTGGTCAACCGGGTGCTGGAGGGGCATTACTGGAGCTTTACTCGGCTTGGGGTGTGCCTGCCACTGGCGGCGTTGCTGGAACCTCATATGCAGGCGTGGCAGGCAGGTGCAGCGCAGTAAAGTTGGCGACCCGTTGCAGGGCCAGATCGGCCATCTTCAAGAGTCCGGTATTGGCCTGAAAAACATGCCAGAGGCGTGGAAAGAACTCCAGCTGGACCCTGACTCCAGCAGCCCTGGCGGCCTCGGCAAAGCGCAGACTGTCATTCAGCAGCAGCTCTTCTTCAGCCACCTGGATCAGCAAGGGTGGCAGGCCGCTCAGATCGGCATTGATCGGTGACAGCATGGGATCGCGGCGGTTCATGCCGGGTTCGCACACCAGATCGGCGGCCTGTTCTATCCAGCTCATGTTCAACAACGGATCACCGGCAATCGGGTTGTGCAGGTGCTCGGCAGTAAAATCCACCACCGGCGAGAAGCACACCAGCGCAGCGGGCAACGGAAGTTGCCGGGCCTTGAGCTCGAGCGCCGTGATCAGCGTCAGGTGCGCACCGGCCGAGTCGCCGGCAATGATGATGCTTGCCGGCGCATAGCCACGCTGCAGCAGTGCCTGGTAGGCCGCCACGGCATCTTCTCGGGGCGCTGGCAGACGGTGTTCCGGCGCCAAGCGGTAGTCAATCACGCAGACATCCATCTGCGTCAGGCTGGCCAGTTTGGCGCACAGCGAGCGGTGGGTGGCGGGCGAACCAATCAGATAGGCGCCGCCATGCAGGTAGAGCATGACCCGTCCCTGACCACCAGCATTCGGACGATGCCATTCGCAGTACCGGCCAGCGATAATTTCCCGGGTACGGCTGACGCCACGACTGACCGGCATGGCTGCGGTCAGCAGGCGAATCACCAGGCGTTGCACGGCAATCGGCACGGCGGGGCGAATCAGTCCCCGGAACAGCCATTTCATGAAAAAGCGCAGCACGCCGCGCAGCAGTCCCTGGCCCGGGTCCGGGGCAGTGTAATCAACCTGTGAAGTCATAATCAGTCCATGTCGGGTGACGGGTCAGGTGCCGGTAACTGAAGGTGTAACCGGGCCAGTTATTGGTGTGCTTGCCCTCGGCGGTCTGGTACCAGCTGTGACAGCCACGATTCCATATGGTCTTGCCCAAGGCTGTTTGCAACCTCTGGTTATAGCTATCCTGCCGTGCGGATTTGACATCCATATAACGCAGGCCATGGCGTTGCAGTCGATTGATGCAGTCAATCACGTAGTTGAACTGACTTTCCAGCATATAGATGATCGAGTTGTGGCCCAGGTTGGTGTTGGGGCCATACAGCAGAAACAGATTCGGGAAGCCACTGACGCTGATGCCCTTGTAGGCCTCGGCGCCTGATTGCCAGGCCTGATTCAGTTCAATGCCATGCAGGCCGCGAATCTGCATGGGCGCAAGAAAATCGCTGGCAGCAAAACCGGTGCCGTAAATGATCACATCGGCGTGGTGACACTGCCCTGATAGGGTTTCGATACCTTCAGCAGTGATACGGCTGATCGGCTCGGTAACCAGTTGGACCTTGTCCTGATCGATGGCCGGATAGAAGTCGTCACTGATCAGCATGCGCTTGCAGCCCATCGGGTAGTCCGGTATCAGCTGTCGGCGTTTTTCCGGGTTGCGGACACCCTTGTGCAGGTGTGCGTGAAAGCCCTTCTCAAGCAGCTTCATCAGGCCGGGAAAACGAATGAAGGCCAGAGCACGGATTTCGTGGGTCAGATAATGCCAACTGCGACTCAGCTTCAAGAGTAGTGGCAGTCGCTGGAACAGGCGTTGGGTTTGGCTGCTGTACGGCGCATCGTCCTTGCTGATGACATAGGCGGCACTGCGCTGGAACAGCAGCAGCTCGGCGGCCTGCTCGGCGACCGGCGGCACGAACTGAATGGCCGAGGCACCGGTGCCAATGACCGCGACGCGCTTGCCCCGCAGATCTACTTCATGTTGCCAGCAGGCTGAGTGAAAGGCCGGTCCGGCGAAGCTGTCACGGCCGTCAATCGGCGGATAGATTGGCCGGTTGAGCTGGCCGCAGGCACTGACCAGGCAGCGGGCGCTGAACGTCTCGCCGTTGCTGCAGCTGACCTGCCAGAGACCACTGGCCGCATCAAACGCGGCCCGACTGACCTCGCGACCCAGGCGCAGACGGGTACCGAGCTGGTACTTGCGTACGCAATGTTGCATGTACTCAAGTATCTCGGCTTGCCCGGCATAGCGGCAACGCCAGTCGGCCTTGGGTTCGAAGGAAAAGGAATAGAGATGCGAAGGCACATCGCAGGCGGCGCCGGGGTAATGATTGTCACGCCAGGTACCCCCGACGTCATGGCCTTTGTCGAGGATCAGAAAGTCGCTGATACCGGCTTTATCCAGTCGAATCCCCAACCCCAGTCCGCCAAAGCCGGCGCCTATGATCAGTACATCCAAAGGGTCGTCTGCGAGCCTGTTCGTTTGCATTGCTTTTATCCACAGGATACGGGGTATGGGATTCATCATAGCCAACCAAGGGTCCGTGCATAGTGGCCTGAACGGCCATGCACAGGGGGATATGCGACAGTATCGGGCGGCGGTCAGATAAATTTGCTCATAACTCCGGGCAATCCAGGGGATGGATTTCCATTAGCATATTGAATGAATCATCATTCCGTTAATCAAAGGCGCTGCCAGCCGGGCTGCGCCGGCGTATTGTGATGCACTTAACCGCTCAACTGAGGAGAGAGTCCCGTGACCGATCTGGATGCGTTCCGCCAGCAGACCCGTGCCTGGTTGGAAGAGAACTGCCCGCAGAGCATGCGTGCCCCGATGACCAGCGATGGCGACCAGTGCTGGGGCGGTCGCGGCTTTCAGTTTCAGAGTGAGGACCAGAAGCTCTGGTTGCAGCGCATGGCTGCCAAGGGCTGGACAGCGCCGGACTGGCCGGTTGAATACGGTGGTGGTGGTCTGAGTTCCGCCGAACACAAGGTATTGCGTGAGGAGCTGGCGCGGCTGCGTGCGCGGCCGGCCCTGTCGAGTTTTGGTGTGTGGATGATCGGTCCGGCGATTCTCAAGTTTGGCTCCGAGGAGCTCAAGCGTCAGCACCTACCGCCGATTGTACGCGGCGAGATCCGCTGGTGTCAGGGCTACAGTGAACCGGGTGCCGGTTCCGACCTGGCCGGGTTGCAGACCAAGGCCGAGGACCAGGGCGATCATTTTATCGTCAACGGCCAGAAGATCTGGACCTCCTATGCCGACAAGGCCGACTGGATGTTCTGCCTGGTGCGCACCAATACCGAAGCCAAGAAGCAGTTGGGCATCAGTCTGGTGCTGTTTGACATGACCACCCCCGGTGTCACGACGCGGCCGATCAAGCTGATTTCCGGCAGCTCGCCCTTCTGCGAGACCTTCCTCGACAATGTCCGGGTGGAGAAAAGCCAGGTCGTCGGTGAGATCAACGCCGGCTGGACCATTGCCAAGTACCTGCTGACCCATGAGCGCGAGATGATCGGTGGCATGGGCCGCACCGCTGCGGGCCAGAAGACCCTGCCGGAGTTTGCCGCTGAACATATCGGCCTTGATAACGGCAAGTTGTCCGATGGCTTTCTGCGCAGTGACGTTACGCGCTGGGATCTGGATGCCAAGGCCTTTGAACTGACCGCCGAGCGGGTAGTGGATGAAGCCAAGTCCGGGCAGGGAGTGGGCGCGGCCTCGGCCATGCTCAAGTATTACGGAACCGAATTGAACAAGCGCCGACAGGAACTGATGATCGCCCTGGCCGGTAGTGACGCCATGGTCTGGGAGGGCGCCGCCTGGAAAGAGGGCCAACTGCCACGCAGCTGGTTGCGCTCCAAGGGCAACTCGATCGAAGGCGGCACCTCCGAGGTGCAGCTGAATGTGATCGCCCGCAACATTCTTGGGCTCCAGTGAGCGGACAGAGGACAGAACAATGGCAATGTTGGTATTGAATGAAGAGCAGCAGATGCTGCGTGACGCCGCCAAGGGCTTTCTTGCCGAGCAGGCGCCAGTCAGCCAGTTGCGGCAATTGCGTGACAGCCGCGATGAAACCGGTTTTTCCCCCGCGCTGTGGCAAGGCATGGTCGACATGGGCTTTGTCGGCACGCTGTTGGCCGAGGCCTTTGGTGGATCGGCCTTTGGCCATGTCGGCATGGGGCAGGTATTCGAGCAGGCCGGGCGCAATCTGAGTGTGTCACCGCTGCTCTCAACGGCAGTATTGGGCGTCTGCGCCCTGCAGCTGGCCGGCACCCCGGCACAGCAGCAGGACATGCTGCCGGCCATCGCCGAAGGACGTCTGCTGACCGCACTGGCGGTGGATGAGGCGGCTCGCCATGCCCCGGCTCGGGTGGCGGCCACGGCCAAGGCTCAGGGCGATGGCTACCTGCTGAATGGTGAGAAGCGCTTTGTAATTGACGGTCATGTGGCCAACAGCCTGATTGTCTCGGCGCGCACGGCCGGAGCCGAGCAGGATCGTGACGGTATCACGCTGTTTCTGGTCGATGCCAAGGCCCCTGGGGTCAGTATTGAACGGACCAGCATGGTCGATAGCCGCAATGCGGCGATTGTCCGCTTCAAGGATGTGCAGTTGAATTCGGCTGCGCTGCTGGGTCAGGTCGGGCAAGGGTTTGCCGTGCTGGAGGCGCTGCTTGATGTGGCCAATGCGCAGATCGCCGCCGAGCTTCTCGGGATAGCCTCTCAGGCCTTTGAAGTGACGGTGAAATACCTGCAGGAGCGCAAGCAGTTCGGCGTCACCCTGGGGTCGTTCCAGGGCTTGCAGCACCGTTGCGCACACCTGTTCAGTGAAATCGAGCTGGTCAAGTCAGTGGTGATCAAGGCCTTGATTGCGCTGGATGAGGGCGATGCCCAGGCGCCGGTACTGGTCAGTCTGGCCAAGGCAAAGGCCAGCGAAGTGGCCGAGCTGGCGACCAACGAGGCAATCCAGATGCACGGCGGCATGGGCATGACCGATGAGTTTGATGTAGGTCTGTTCATCAAGCGCGCGCGGCCCTTGCAGCAGTTGTTTGGTGATTACCGCTTCCACGCGGACCGTTTTGCCACGCTGCGGGGTTATTGACCTGCACTAACAGGTAGTCGGTTATACCCACAGGCCGGCCCGATCCGGCCTGTGTTGTTTCTGCACCTCAGAAGCGGGCTTAGCCTATTTGCTACTGGTCAGCGCGCAGCGGCCTGATTACTCTTGTTGCACACTCTTCTGGCGGAAAGCACTGATGTTGATACGTGGTCTGACCTGGTTGATCCTCTTTCAGTTGATCGGCACGGGCCTGAATGTCCTGTGGTTGTCCTTTCTACCTGGTCCGATCATTGGCATGGTGTTGCTGCTGGTGTTTCTGGTGATCCGCGGTGACGTCGGCGAGCCGATCGAACAGGCTGCCGCTGGTCTGCTGAAGTACCTGCCCTTGATTCTGGTGCCGCCGGCCGTCGGCATCATGGCCTATGGCGCGGAAATGGCCGCTTATGGTCTGGCCATTGTGGTTACGCTGACCCTGTCGTTTTTTCTCGCCCTGCCGCTGTGTGGCTGGTTGATGCAGCGGCTGTTGCAACGACAGCGGCGCGCGGAGGATCAGCCATGAGCGCCCTGAGTCTGGCCTGGCAGGCGATTGTCGCGCATCCGCTGTTCTGGATCGGCGTGACCCTGGCGGCCTATCAGCTGGGCGTGGCGCTGTATGAGAAAACCCGTCTGGCACTGTTCCATCCGGTGATGATCTCGATTGTCATCATGATCACGGTACTGTTGTTGATCGGAGTGGATTTCCCCACTTACCGTGAGGCGGTGGCGCCGCTGCTGGTACTGCTGGGGCCGGCCACGGTTGCCCTGGCGGTACCGCTGTATGTCAACCTGCGCAAGATTCGCGACTTTTTCTGGCCGGTGATGCTGACCCTGCTGCTGGGTGGGCTTTTTGCGACCATCAGTACGCTGCTGATTGGCTGGGCGCTACAGGTCGATCATATGCTCCTGATGACCATGGCTCCGAAATCAGTGACGTCGCCGATTGCCATGCTGGTGGCTGAGCAGATTGGCGGTGTAGCGGCACTGGCGGCGGTGTTCGTGATGATCACGGCGATCATAGGTGCATTGTTCGGTCCCTGGTTGTTGAAGATCAGTGGCATTCGCTCGCAGGCGGCCTGGGGCCTGGCCATGGGTATCTGTGCCCATGCCGTGGGCACGGCGCGGGCGCTGGAAGAAAGCGAAGAGGCGGGCGCCTTTGCGGCCCTGGGCATGAGCCTGATGGGCATTGCCACGGCCATTCTGCTGCCCTTGGGAATGACGCTCTGGTGGCTCTGGCTTGGTTGAGCACGGCGCTGCAGGGCAGCGCCGCATGCTGGCCTACCAGGTATCGACGAAGGGCCGCAGACCGCGTTGCAAGGACTCGGGTGGCGCCGAGCTGAGGCCACGGAGCAACCAGTCGCGGGTTTCCAGTGGGTCAATCACCGAGTCAATTTCCAGAAAGCTGGCCATGCTCAAACCCTTGCCGCGCTGGTACAACTCGGCCACCAGTTTGTCGAACAGCGCCTGCTGTTCGGCGGGGTCCTCAAGTGCCGCCAGCTCCTTGGCATAACCCAGGCGCACAGCACCCTCCAGGCCCATGGCACCGAACTCGCTGCTCGGCCAGCCGATGGTGAACATGGGCGCATGGAAACTGCCAGCGGCCATCGCCTGGGCGCCAAGACCATAGCCCTTGCG
Organism: Gammaproteobacteria bacterium HGW-Gammaproteobacteria-11; assembly: GCA_002840055.1. Classification (GTDB taxonomy): domain Bacteria; phylum Pseudomonadota; class Gammaproteobacteria; order Pseudomonadales; family Pseudomonadaceae; genus Halopseudomonas. The sequence goes on from PGZJ01000007.1 coordinate 71,357, forward strand.
CAGCACCACGGTAAAGAACGGAATCTTCAGGCTGGCGGCGGTGACGAACATGCGTGAGACATGCCGCACGGTAGCTTGCTGCTCGGCATCCGGACCGACCATGAAGCCGGGGGTGTCGCACAGGGAAACCATCGGCAGGCCATGGGCCTGGCACAGCTGCATAAAGCGCGCGGCCTTGTCGCCGGATACCGCGTCGATGGCGCCGCCCAGATGCATGGGGTTGTTGGCCATCAGGCCGAAGGCCTTGCCGTTGATACGAATCAGCGCGGTAATCAGGCCGGGAGCAAACTGACGGCGTAGCTCCAGTACCGAACCGGTATCGGCCAGGGTCTCGATCACCTCGCGAATGTCGTAGACGCGTAGGCGGTTTTCCGGAATCAGGTGACGCAGCAGGCGCTGGTCCGCACACTCGCCGCCGGGCAGATCGCCTTGGAAATAACTCAGATATTGCTTGGCCACCCGGGTCGCTTCCGCTTCATCCTTGACCAGCACATCGATCACACCGTTGGGTCCCTGCATGCTGGTCGGGCCGACCTGTTCCGGGGTGAAGCGACCCAGGCCGCCGCCTTCGATCATGGCCGGGCCGGCCATGCCAATGGTCGCGTTCTCGGTGGCAATGATCACGTCACAGCAACCGAGCAGGGCGGCGTTACCGGCAAAGCAGCGGCCGGACACCACCCCCACCAGCGGCACCTGACCGCTGAGGCGGGCCATGCGCATGAATGTGGTGCAGTCGAGTCCGGCCACGCCGACCTTGTCGATATCGCCGGGTCGACCACCACCGCCTTCGGTGAAGAACACCAGCGGCAGACGCCACTGCTCGGCCAGCTCGAGCATGCGGTCGGTCTTCTTGTGATTGGTCACGCCCTGGGTACCGGCAAATACCGTGTAGTCGTAACTCATGGCCATGCAGCGAGCCTTTTCAGCACCGAACTGCGCTGCATTGACTGTACCTATGCCGGTAATCAGGCCGTCGGCCGGGCTCAGTTTGAGCAGCTCCTCATGGCTGCGGCGGGTACGCTGGGCGGCCAGGGCAAAACCGCCGTATTCCATGAAGCTGCCCTCATCCAGCAGGTCCGCGAGATTCTCGCGGGCGGTGCGCTGGCCGGTCTTGCGCCGTTTGGCCACGGCGTCCGGGCGGCGCGCATCGGTCAGGTCGGCCTGGCGCTCAAGCACGTCGCGCAGGTCGTTGCGAATGAGTTCCAGATCAATGCTTTCCTCGGTCACAAGGCCGTCGGCGCTGACCTCGGCCGGCTCAAGAAACAGCAGGGCACTGCCTTCGAACAGGGTGTCCCCAGGGGCTGCGGCAAGGGCACGGACGATACCGCTGTGGCTGGCCTTGACTACGAATTCCATTTTCATTGCTTCCAGTACCGCGACCTGCTGGCCGATGGCGACAGCATCGCCGTCTTGCACATCGAGGCTGACCAGTACGCCCTGAACCGGGGTGTTCAGTGGCTGGGTACCCGCCGGCGCATCGGCTTCGGCATGGCGTTGCGCACTGCCTGCACCAGCGATTTTGGCGTAGAGGTGCGGATGGGCCTGTGCGCCGGCGCCGACCAGTGCCGCCGCTTCGGCTTCGATAAAGCCGGTGGTAACCCGGTTGGCCCGTACATCCGGGTGCAGCAGCAGGTTCTGCAGAAAATGCAGATTGCTGGCCACGCCCTCCAGGCGGAACTCGCAGAGTGCGCGGTAGGCGCGTTTGAGGACCTGGGGGTAATCGGCATCGGCCTGAACAATCAATTTGGCCAGCAGGGAGTCAAAGCTTGGGCTGCTGGTGTAGCCACTGTAGCCATAGCCATCCACGCGGATGCCGGCGCCGCTTGGGGGCTCATAGGCGCTCAGGGTGCCGCCGGCCGGACGTGCGCTGCCATCGCTGGCCATGCTTTCCAGGTTGATTCGCAGTTGCACGGCATAGCCGCGCGGAGCGGGGATCTGTGCCTGGCTTAGCCCCAGTTCGGCGAGCGTCGCACCCCCTGACAGCCGCAGCTGGATCTGTGCCAGATCCAGCCCGGTGACCGCTTCGGTGACCGTGTGCTCGACCTGAATCCGCGGGTTGGCCTCCATGAATACGAAGTCCCCGTTGTCTTCGTCGAGCAGGAATTCGACCGTACACAGGCCACGGTAGCCGAGCGCACCGGTGAGCTTCAGGGCGGCATTCAGCAATTGCTCGCGCAGGGCTGAATCAAGACCGGGTGCCGGAGCAATCTCCAGCAGTTTCTGGTTGCGTCGTTGCAGACTGCAATCGCGCTCCCAGACATGGGCTACCTCACGACCATCACCGATGATCTGGACTTCGATATGCCGGGCGCGGCGGATAAGCCGTTCGATATACAGCTCACCATTGCCGAAGGCGGCCTTGGCTTCGGACTGGCAGCGGGCAAAGGCCTGGTCCAGTTCGTCAGGATCGAGTACCGCGCGCATGCCACGCCCGCCGCCGCCGGCCAGGGCCTTGAGCATTACCGCAGCCTGGGGTCCCAGGTCGGTCATAAAGGCTCGTGCCTGCTCCAGCGTGGTCGGCTGGTTGGTGCCTTGCACCAGCGGCACGCCATGCTGCAGGGCCAGACGTCGGGCACTGGCCTTGTCGCCCAGGCAGGCCAATACCTTGGCATCGGGCCCGACAAAACGAATGCCGGCATCGTCGCATTGGGCAGCAAAGGCAGCATTTTCACTGAGAAAGCCATAGCCGGGGTGAATGGCATCGCAGCCCTGTTCATAGGCAATGCGCAGCAATTGGTTGGCGTCCAGATAAGCGCTGGCGCCGCGCCCCTTGAGCGCCACGGCCTGATCGGCCTTGTGCCGATGCAAGGACGCCGCATCGTCCTCGGAATACACGGCGACGCTGGTGATATCCAGCTCGGCAGCGGCGCGGGCCAGGCGGATGGCGATTTCGCCACGGTTGGCGATCAGCAGTTTGGTGATGGGCATGCATTAATCCTTGATCGTACTGGGCTGGCTTGGAATCTGCCGGGAATTACTGATCCTTCAAGTATCGGTGTTAGCGCTCTTGCCGGCTACCTGTGCCGGACACGCCGTGAACCCATCCCTGGGGGCTCGGCGATGCCCGTCAAGGGCATCGACGGTCCGGCACAGGTAGCCGGCAAGGGCGCATTGTCACGTCGGCTGCGGGATCAGTAATTCCTTCAATTCATTCTTTTTCACTTTTCCGGTCGCCGTCATCGGCAGCGCGTCGACGATGCGAAACTCGGGTATCTTGTACACCGCCATGGCCTGTCGACACCAGTCGCTCAGCGTTGCAGCGGTGAGTTCAGCACCGGGTTTGGCGACCACGAAGGCCACCGGGACTTCGCCCTTGCGGTCATCCGGGCGGCCTATGACCGCCGAGGCCAGCAACAGCGGATGTTGGCCGAGCATGGCTTCCAGTTCGCTGGGAAATACACTCATACCGTTGACCTTGAGCATTTCCTTGCGACGGCCCAGATAGCGGATAAAACCCTGGTCAGTGATTACCCCGCTATCTCCAGTGTGCAGCCAGCCGTCACGTAGCGCCTCAGCGCTGGCCTCGGGCTTGTTCCAGTAGCCCTTGAGCAGAGACGGACTACGCACGCACAGTTCTCCCTCGGCACCCAAAGGCAACAGCTCACCAGTGTCAAAATCACAGACCTTGAACTGCGTGCCGGGGACCGGCAGACCAACGAAGGTCGGTGCCGACTTGAGGTCGAAATTGTCTGTCTGCAGGCCGGCGGTGAAGGTGTCGCAGGTGTGCGTTTCGGTCATGCCAAAACTGGTTTCGAACAGGGTGCAACCAGTCAGAGCGCGCCAGCGCTGGCGGTACTCGGGGGTCAGTTTCTTGATAAAGGACACGCAACTGGTGATCTGCAGTGAGCTGAAATCGAAGTCGCCGACCTGCGGGTGATCGAGGATTTCAGCCGCGCTGTCGACCAGCAGGCCGGTGTGATTGACTTGATAATGCTGTATCGCCTGCATGAAGCTTAGCGCATCCCAGCGTGCCAGTAGCACCAGGGTGGTGCCGGAAAACACCGGGAACAACAGTCCGGCATTTTCACCGGCAATCCAGAATTCGGGCATGAAGTTCAGACTGACCTGCTGGCTATCCAGGCCCAGTGCCGCCGGCAGGAAGCTGGCGCAGGTGTAGAGCATGTCGCCGTGGGTGTGAATGCAGCCCTTGGGCAGGCCGGTGGTGCCGCCGGTGTAATTCAGCGCGGCGATATCATCCAGCGCCGGTCTTGGCAGATCAGTCCGGGGCGTGATCCTGGCTAGTTCGGGCAGCAGGTCGAGGCTATCGCCGCTCTCGAGTTTGGGTACGCGCAGCAGATCCGGAACCTTGACCGGCGGCTCGGCAGGGCAGAGTTCTGAAAGACTGGTGCTGATCAGTAGCCGTAGCTCGGTATTTGCGCGTACCTGGCGTACCGCCGGCAGCAACTGGTCGAAGCAGACCATGACGCTGGCGCCACAGTCCTTGAGTTGGTATTCCAGCTCCATGCCCAGTGCCATCGGGCTGACCGGGCAATGGATGGCGCCAGCTTTGAGGATGCCATAGAAGGCGATGTGAAATTGCGGGCAGTTGGGCATGAACACCGCGATCCGGTCACCGGGTTGTACCCCCTGATTCAGCAACAGGCTGGCAAAGCGCTCGGATAGCTGATCCAGTTCGGCATAGCTGGTGTGCTGACCGTAGAAGGCGATGGCGATCTTGCTTGGCGTGGTCTCGGCACGCTGGCGCAGGTATTCGGTAAGCGGCTGTTGGCCCAGCGGGTATTCAGGTTCGCGGGCGTGGCCGACGGGCCAGACGGCCTCCTGCAGTTGTTCCAGCTGCTCGAGATAGCTTTTTTCGTTCATGGTCGAGGCTCCGCGCGGACTGCGTCTTGTTTTGGCTTGAGCTCAGACTAGGCGCATGTTGCGCCAGCAGGAAGCGATGATTATTCATTCAAGATCATGAATATGCTTCATGAGATCGGCTAGATGCCTTATTTTTCAGGTTAATCCAGGCTTTATAAGGTGGTCATTATGAATGACAGGCATGCATGGCAATCACTGGCGCGTATCGACCTCAATCTGTTCAGGGTGTTTGAGGTGATCTACCGTGAGCGCAGTCTGACCCGGGCCGCCGCCGTGCTGCATGTCAGTCAGTCGGCGGTCAGTCATGCACTGGGCCGCCTGCGCGAGCATTTGGCTGACCCACTGTTCGTGCGCGAGGGGCGTGGCGTCGCACCGACTGTCATGGCCTTGCGCTTGGCGCCGGCGATTCTCGATAGCCTGGAACGTCTGCAGCAGGGTGTGGGTCGTCTGCGCCAATTCGACCCGCTACGGGATCAGCGCGTCTTTACCTTGAGCCTGCCTGAGCAACTGGAGCCGGTGATGCTGCCTGCCCTGCTGGTGCATTTGCGCGAGCAGGCCCCTTTCTGTCGTGTGCATACTGCCGGAGTGCGCTGGCGTGAGCTGCCACTGGAATTGTCAGCCGGGCGGGTTGATCTGGCGATTCAGATTGCCCGGCCTGCCGAAGCGCCGCTACGCCAGATGCAATTGGTCAGTGAGCCGCTTTGTGTGGTGGCGGGCAAAGGCTTCCAGGGAGATTTGACGACCGAACGTTATCTGGCAGTCGAGCATATTGCCGTGGCGTCCTGGCGCCGCGGCTTGTCCTTCGAGGATCTGGCGCTTGGGCATCTGGGGCTTGCGCGTAAGGTGGTGCAGCGCTGCCAGAGCTACCAGGCGGCGAGTCTGGTGGTGGCGCAAAGTGATTTGCTGCTGACCCTGTCACGCCGCCAGGCCGAGTTGGTCAGTCGCTCGCTCGGCAACAGACTGCTGCCGATGCCCTTGCCGTTGCCGGCGATCGGTTTGACGCTGTACTGGCACGAGGAGTCCGAGCACGATCCGGCCAACCAGTGGCTACGCCAGCAGGTGCTGGCGTTGGCTCAGAACAGTTCCAGTGGCGTTACGGCGCCGTCGCTGCTGTAACCGCCGGCATCCAGCTCGCTGAAGGGAGGTGGTGCGTCTTCTTCCTTGAACACCTCGAAGAAACCCTCGCCGGAGCCGGGGCGCGCACTGCGTCCGGTGGCAGGATCAATACGCACATTGACCAGGCCGCGGGGCATGGGCTGGCTGTTTTCCGGTCTGCCCTCAAGTGCACCGGCCATGAAGGTCATCCAGATTGGCAGTGCCGCGGTGCCTCCGTACTCACGTCGGCCGAGGGTGCTTGGCTGGTCAAAGCCAACCCAGACAGTGGTGGCAAAGTCGCCGTTGTAGCCGGCAAACCAGGCGTCCTTCTGGTCATTGGTTGTACCGGTCTTGCCAGCCAGATCACCGCGTTGCAGGGCCCTTGCACGCACCGCTGTGCCGCGGGTGATGACATCCTTGAGCATGCTGCTGAGCTGGTAGGTGGTACGGGCGTCAACTACCTGTGGCGCGATAACGACGTCGGTAACCGGCGACTCGGTGAGCTCGGCGTAACGTTGCAGGCGTTCCTCATGCTTTGCGCGGGCCGATGGGGCGATGGCTGGCACGCTGAAATCAATGATCTGTCCGTTATGATCTTCAATGCGATCAATCAGGTAGGCACGCACGCCATAGCCGCCATTGGCAATGATGGTGTAGCCCTGGGCAATCTGCAGCGGTGTCAGCTCCGGCGTTCCCAGTGATGCTGACAGGTTGCGTGGCAGCTCCTCGCGGCTGAAACCGAACTTTTCGATATAGCTGAGCGCGTTATCAACGCCCAGATCCTGCATCAGGCGAATCGAGACCAGATTGCGCGAGCGATACAGGGCTTCCCGCAGCCGGATGGGTCCGAGGAAGTCGCCACCGGAGTTTTGCGGTCGCCAGGCGGAATCGATACCGTCATCAACAAATACCAGTGGCGCATCGTTGACCAGGCTGGCCGGGGTATAGCCGCTGTCGAGCGCGGCGCTGTAGAGAAAGGGCTTGAAGCTTGAGCCGGGCTGGCGTCGGGCCTGGGTAGCGCGGTTGTAATTGCTTTGCTGGAAAGAGAATCCCCCCGTGAGTGCCTGGATGCTGCCATCCTGGGGTGACAATACCACCACAGCACTTTGCGCTTCGGGGATTTGAGCCAGCTTGAACAGATTATCATCTGCGGGGATAACTCGAATAATATCGCCTACCTTGAGAACGTCTTCCGGCTTGCGGGGCACCGGTCCCATGCTGTTGGCATTCAAATGCGGGCGCGCCCAGCGCATGGCCTCCCAGGGAATGCTGCCGGTTATGCCGCCACGCAGGGCAATGTCTACCTTGTCAGCTTCAACAGAGAGTACGATCGCAGGCCGCAATCCGCCAATGGTGGTGTAGGGCCTCAGCAGCGCTTCAACGTTCTCCAGGTCGCTGTCCGGATGATGGGCTTCCGGACCGCGGTAGCCGTGACGACGGTCATACTCCATCAGGCCCTCGCGCAGGGCTCTGTTCGCCAGGCTTTGCAACTGGCTGTCGACGGTGGTGTAGACATGCAGGCCGCTGGTGTAGGCCGCGTCGCCGAAGCGTTCAAGCATTTCCAGTCGGGCCATTTCGGCAACATAGGGCGCCTCCATTTCCGGATTGGCGCCGTGATTGCGTGCATTGATTGGGCTGGCAACGGCTTCATCATGGGCGGCCTGGTCGATATAGCCCAGGCTCAGCATGCGGCCAAGAATCCAGTCGCGACGGATCTTCGTGCGCTCCGGGTTGGCGACGGGATTGAAGCGCGAGGGGGCTTTGGGTAGCCCGGCAATCATCGCCAGATCAGCCAGCGGCAGCTCGTTGATCGACTTGCCATAGTAGACCTGGGCCGCAGCTTCTATGCCGTAGGCTCTGTTGCCGAGATAGATCTTGTTGACGTAGAGTTCAAAAATCTCTGTTTTGCTGAGACTGCGTTCAATCTGCAGCGCCAGCAGAATTTCATTGAATTTGCGCGAAAAGACCCGATCGCTGGTGAGAAAGTAGTTCTTGGCCACCTGCATCGTGATGGTGCTGCCACCCGTCTGTATCTGACCGGTTTGCACCAATTCGGTGATTGCGCGGAGCAGGCCTTTGGGATCGACGCCGTGATGATTCAGGAAATTATCATCTTCGGCAGCCAATATGGCGTTAATAAAGTCGTTTGGCACATCCTCATAACGAATTGGAATTCGGCGCATTTCACCGAATTCAGCTATCAATTTGTTATCTGTGCTATATATCCGCAGAGGGGTTTGTAATTGCAGGTCGCGCAGGGTCTCAACGTCCGGCAAAGCAGGGCTCAGATACAGTGCAATGCCGCTTAGCGCCATTATCGGGGCGCAAATCAGGGCAATGAGGGACCAGAAAGCAAGTTTTAGAAAGCGCATAAGGGACGGGCAAATTCCCTGTCAAATGAATTGGTTAGAGTAAAGGTCAGGTGAGAACGGGTTAACAGTCTGCATTATAAGCGTATTTTTTTTGATTTAGCTATTTGCGCTTGTAGACGGACTGTTATTTAATGTAGGAAAACATAAACCGTCCGTAAGTGTCGGATGCTGATAGGAAATTGGCCGTGCTAGGGCTCATAAAGAAAAAAGCGAACACGCTGCTGGGCATCGACATCAGCTCCACTACTGTGAAGCTGCTTGAACTCAGTCGCTCCGGGAACCGCTACAAGGTTGAGGCCTACGCGGTTGAACCTTTGCCACCCAGTGCGGTGGTCGAGAAAAACATCGTCGAGCTTGAGGGTGTCGGCCAGGCTTTGGAAAAAGTCCTTGCACGCTCGCGCACCTCGCTCAAGCAGTCCGCTGTGGCTGTTGCCGGCTCCGCCGTCATAACCAAGACCATCGAGATGGATGCCGGTCTGGATGATGACGAGATGGAAGAGCAGATCAAGCTGGAAGCTGATCAATACATTCCTTACCCACTCGATGAGGTGGCTATCGACTTCGAGGTTCAGGGGCCTTCCCCGCGCAACCCTGATCGTGTCGAAGTGCTGCTGGCAGCCTGCCGTCGTGAAAACGTCGATATTCGTGAAGCCGCTCTGGCCTTGGCTGGTCTTGACGCCAAGGTGGTCGAGGTTGAGGCCTACGCGATGGAGCGGGCCTGTGATCTGGTAATCGATCAGTTGGATGGCAACCGCGATGAGCTGACTGTGGCAGTGATCGATATCGGCGCCACCATGATGACGCTCAGTGTCCTCAGCAAGGGTCGAATCATTTATACCCGCGAGCAGCTCTTTGGTGGCAAGCAGCTGACTGATGAAATTCAGCGGCGCTACGGTTTGTCCCAGGAAGAAGCCGGCTTGGCGAAGAAGCAAGGCGGCTTGCCTGACGACTACGAGTCGGAAGTGCTCAGCCCCTTCAAGGACGCCGTGGTTCAGCAAGTGTCGCGTTCACTGCAGTTCTTCTTTGCCGGTGGCCAGTACAACGACGTGGACTACATTCTCCTCGCTGGTGGTACAGCCTCGATTCCCGGCCTGGATCAACTGATTCAGCAGAAAATCGGCACCACCACGCTGGTAGCTAACCCCTTTGCAAACATGACCCTGTCCAACAAGGTTAATGCCGTGGCACTGAGCAACGATGCGCCGGCCTTGATGATTGCATGTGGTCTGGCAATGAGGAGTTTCGACTAATGGCTCGCATTAACCTACTACCCTGGCGCGAGCAGCTCAGGGAAGAGCGCAAGAAGGAGTTTCTGACCATTCTTGTGCTGATTGTTGTATTTGCCGCCGCCCTGATCTTTTTGGGTGATCGCGTGCTTAACGGCAAAATCGATCATCAAAATGCCCGGAATGCGTTTTTGCAGAAAGAAATCGCGCTTCTCGATACCCGAATTCAGGAAATCGAAGAGCTACAAGCCCGCCGTTCCCAATTGCTGGATCGTATGAAGGTTATCCAGGATTTGCAGGGTAATCGTCCGATTATTGTTCGGGTGTTTGATGAAATGGCTCGGACCTTGCCAGACGGTGTTTTCTTCAGCTTGGTGGAAATGAAAGCCAGCGTAGTCAGTATCAAGGGCGGTGCAGAATCGAATAGCCGGGTTTCCAATCTGATGAGGCAAATGGATGCGTCTGATTGGCTTACTTCGCCAAACCTGACGGCCGTTCGTGCTATTACCTCGGGTGGTGTGGATCAAGCTAACGAGTTCGAGCTGTCTGTGCGCCAGACCGACCCGCGTAGCGCGGCTGAGGGAGAGGGCCAGCAATGAGCATTAATCAGGCAGTTGAAAGCTTTAAAAAGATTGATGTTAACAACATCGACTTTAACAACGTGGGATCATGGCCAGGTGCGCTGAAATTTATCACTGGGCTTATTCTTCTTATCGCCCTGTTGGTTGCAGGCTATCACTTTCACCTCAAGGATCTGCAGGTTTCCTTGGAGCGTGAGCAAGCCACTGAAGTAACCTTGCGTGCAGAATTTACCGACAAGTCATTCCGCGCAGCCAATCTTGAGGCTTACAAAGAGCAGTTGGCAGAAATTGAGGAGCGTTTTGGGACCTTGCTAAAACAACTTCCCAGTGACACTGAAGTGCCTGGTCTGTTGGAAGATATTACGCAGATGGGTCTTAACAGCGGTCTTGAGTTCGAATCCATTACTTTGCAGCCTGAGGTTGCGCAGCAATTTTATATCGAGCTTCCAATTCAGATAGTAGTGATGGGTAGCTACCATGACATCGCCACTTTCGTCAGCAGCGTGTCAGGCTTGCCCCGTATCGTTACCCTTCATGACTTCAAGATTGAGCCAGTAGAGGAGGGTGGTAATCCAGACCTTCTCAAGATGGACATTCTGGCCAAGACCTATCGATACAACGAAGCAGGAGGCGAGCAATGATCATGCGTCATTCCATGTTGAGCGTCGCACTTGCCTCCGGTTTGCTTTTGTCTGGCTGTGGTGGCGGTAATTTCAGCGATCTGCAAGAGTTTATGGAGCAGACCCGGGCTCGACCTGCCGGTGCCATCGAGCCTCTGCCAAGATTTCAGCCCTACGAGGCATTCACGTACAGTGCAACATCCTTGCGTAGCCCGTTCCAGCCGCCGATCAAGATTGATCTGACGCAGCCACGCGGGTCGCAGGATATCAAGCCCGATGAAGACCGGGTTCGACAGTTTCTTGAGGGCTTCAACATCGAGTCCTTTGAGATGGTTGGCATTCTCAGTAACGACCAGGGCATGCAGGCACTTATACGAGGTGCCGGCAGTGTCCACAGGGTAAGAATTGGTGACTATCTGGGTCGAAATCACGGCCGTATTGCCAGTATCGAAGAAGGCCGTGTCGACGTAGTAGAAATCGTCCCGGACGGTGAAGGTGGTTGGTTGGAGCGCCCGCGAACGCTCAGCTTGCCTGAGCGCGGATAAGTCAACCAGGGAGATAAAAAATGAACTGCAAACAGTCACGCGTGGAACGCAATCACATGCCTTTAACCAGAAAGTTTTCACTAGCAGCGGTTCTTGCGCTGTTGAGTCCGCTGGCCCTGGCGGCCAATCTGCAGAATCTGGATGTGGCCTCCCTGCCGGGCGAGCGGGTTGAGTTGAAGCTTAGCTTTGACGAACCGGTTGTTTCCACGCCCAAGGGCTACACCATAGATCAGCCAGCCCGTATCGCGATTGACTTGCCTGGGGTAAAAAACCAGCTTGGTCAACGCAACCGTGAGTTGGGTCTGGGTAATGCTCGTAGCCTGACCGTGGTTGAAGCGAATGACCGTACGCGCCTCATTATCAACCTGACAGACCTGGTCCCCTACGCTACCCGTGTAGATGGCAATGATCTGTATATCATGGTGGGTGCTGCCAGTGCGCCAGGCTATACCGCAGCCGACACGCCAACAGCTGTAGCGCCGGCAACCGCAGCTCCTTCACAGTGGCGAGATGCGTCGCAGCCTGCCGTGAGTGCGTCTGCAGCCACCGGTGCCCCTGCTATTCGTGGTCTTGACTTCCAGCGTGGCGATCAGGGTGAAGGTAACGTCGTCATTGACCTGTCTGACCCGTCAATTCGCGTTGATGTTGAAGAGCAGGGCGGCCGTGTGCGTCTGACCTTCCCTGATACCCAGTTGCCTGATCAACTGCGCGTGCGTCTGGACGTGAAGGACTTCGCTACGCCGGTCAACTTTGTTAATGCCAGCACCAGTGGCCGCAACGCAGTCGTAAACATTGAGCCCACGGGTTTTTACGAGCATCTGGTATACCAGGCGGACAACAGGTTGATTGTAAGCTTCAAGCCGCTGACTCGCACCGAAGTCGAACAGCGCCGTGCGGATGCATTTGCTTACACTGGCGAGAAGTTGTCTCTTAACTTCCAGAACATTGAAGTGCGTTCTGTTCTGCAGCTGATTGCTGATTTTACCGACCTGAATCTGGTTGCCAGTGATACCGTTCAGGGTAGCATTACCCTTCGCCTGCAGAATGTGCCATGGGATCAGGCACTGGATCTGGTGCTCAAGACCAAAGGCCTTGATCAGCGCAAGATAGGCAACGTACTGCTGGTCGCGCCGGCCGAGGAAATTGCTGCTCGAGAGCGTCAGGAGCTTGAGGCTCTTCGTCAGGTTGCTGAGCTTGCGCCCCTGCGCAAGGAAATCATCCAGCTGAACTATGCCAAGGCGTCTGACATTGCCAGCCTGTATGAGGATAACGAGAACGAAGGTACGCTCGCCGATGATATGCGTGGCTCGGTAATCTTTGATGACCGCACCAATACCTTGCTGGTTACCTTGACTCAGGAGCGTATCGACGAACTGCGTCGTATCGTTACCCAGCTGGATATCCCGGTCCGTCAGGTCATGATTGAGGCCCGTATTGTTGAAGCCAACGTTGGTTTTGACCGTGCCTTGGGTGTGCGTTGGGGCGGTAATGTGCGTATGGGCGATCGCTTCAGTCTGTTCGGCCAGGATGGCCAGACCGGCGTTGACGACAGTGCTGAAGATCAGAGCACTGCTGGCTTCCAGGGTCGTCCTACCCGACCATTCAATACCCCCTTTGTTGACATGGGTCTGGCTGCCGGAATGTCTACCTCAGGCATTGGTATTGGTTTCATAACCGATAACACCATTCTGGATCTGCAACTGTCCGCCATGGAGAGTACCGGTAACGGTGAAATCATTTCCCAGCCCAAGGTTGTTACCTCGGACAAGGAAACAGCCAAGATCCTCAAGGGTTCCGAGATACCCTACCAGGAAGCCAGTTCCAGTGGTGCGACTACTACCGCCTTTGCTGAGGCAGTGCTGTCGCTGGAAGTAACCCCGCAAATCACTCCGGATAACCAGGTCATCATGGAGGTAATTGTCACCAAGGATGAGCCTGACTTCACCAACGAAGTGAACGGTGTGCCGACCATTCGCAAGAATGAAGTCAACGCTACTATTCTGGTTGGTGACGGTGAGACCATCGTGATTGGTGGTGTGTTCTCCAGTGAAACGCAGAACGGTGTTGAAAAGGTGCCTTTCCTTGGTGATCTGCCGATCTTGGGTCGTGCCTTCCGCCGTGACATTACCTCGGAAACCAAATCTGAACTGCTGATTTTCCTGACCCCGCGCATTATCAACAACGGAGCTATCAGCGTTGCCAGGTAAGCCCGTTGCGTAACGTGTTTCTGGTAGGCCCGATGGGTGCTGGGAAAAGCACCATCGGGCGACTGCTTGCAAAGGAACTCAAATACCCCTTCAAGGATTCAGACCGGGAGATAGAGGCGCGAACTGGCGCTGATATCCCCTGGATTTTTGACGTTGAGGGTGAGGAAGGCTTCCGCGAGCGCGAGGAGGCCATGATTGCCGAGCTGGTACTTGAGCAGGGTATCGTTCTTGCCACCGGGGGTGGGGTAGTCATGCGTGAAGCCAATCGACGTGCGCTGGCTGCCCATGGTCTTGTTGTGTATTTGCGCACCAGCGTCGATCAACAACTGCAACGCACCGCCAAGGATCGTCAACGCCCATTGTTACAGACGGCAGACCCGGAAAAGGTCTTGCGCGAGTTAATGGCCAGGCGTGACCCGCTGTACCGCGAAATTGCCGACCTCATCATCGATACTGATCAGCGTGGCCCGAAGATTGTGGTCAATACCATTCTCAATCGCCTTCAAGATGGCGCCGACTGACAGGCTGCATAGCTCCTCCCAAGCACGTGTTCAGCTTATGCAATGCCCTGCCGGGTGTTGTATTCTTGTCGCATTCTGATGGAGAGAACGAGATGCAGCAATTAAACGTTGAGTTGGGTGAGCGCAGTTATCCTATTTATATTGGGAGTGGTTTGCTCGGCCAGCCAGCGCTGTTCACCGATCATATCCATGGTCGTCAGGTCTGCATCGTGACAGACGATACTGTCGCGCCTCTGTATCTGGAGCGTCTCTGTGCGACACTCAAAGATTATCAACTGCTCAAGGTCGTATTGCCTACGGGCGAAGCCTTCAAGAACTGGGCCACACTGCAACAGGTGTTTGATGCACTGCTGCTTAACCGGCATGACCGCAAGACCACATTGATCGCCCTCGGTGGCGGCGTTATTGGTGATATGACCGGATTTGCGGCGGCTTGCTATCAGCGTGGTGTCGATTTTATTCAGGTACCGACAACGCTGTTGTCGCAGGTTGACTCTTCCGTGGGCGGCAAGACCGGCATCAATCATCCGGCCGGGAAAAATATGCTCGGTGCCTTCTACCAGCCGCAGGCAGTGATCATTGATACCGACAGCCTGAAAACCTTGCCAGCCAGGGAGATCAGTGCGGGTCTGGCGGAAATCATCAAATACGGTTTGATCCGTGATGCGGACTTTCTGTCCTGGCTCGAAGTCAATATGGCTGCATTGCGCTGCCTGGATGCAGCCTTGATAACGGAAGCCATCAATCGTTCTTGCTCCATCAAGGCCGAGGTGGTTGCCGCCGATGAGCGTGAAGGCGGGGTTCGGGCCATTCTCAACCTGGGACATACCTTTGGTCATGCTATCGAGGCGCACCAGGGCTATGGACAATGGTTGCACGGTGAAGCAGTTGGCGCGGGAATGGTAATGGCGCTGGATCTGTCGCGCCGCCTTGGTCGATTGAATGACACTGACTTTGAGCGTGGACGCAGTCTGATAGCTGCAGCAGGGCTACCGGTCTCGCCACCCGCCGAAATGACAGTTGAAGACTTCACGGAACTGATGTCCGTGGACAAGAAGGTGCTGGATGGCAAGTTGCGCCTGGTGTTGCTCAGGCAGATGGGTCAGGCGGATGTCACAGCGGATTTTCCGTTGGAATCACTTAATGCCACGCTGAATGCGTGGCGCCAATAACAGTTGCAGGGTAAAAGACATGACAGTTCCGGGTGGCATTGAAGCCTTTCTCGATCACTATCAATTGACGCACGACCCCTTTGCTGCCCGTACACCGGGTTTCAAGTTCTTTACCCCGCAGCGCAAGAATGTGTTGGCCGAATTGCATCATCTCGCCCGCTTCGGCAATCGTGCGCTGTTGGTGACGGGGCCGCATGGCAGCGGCAAGACACTGCTGCGCCAGGCCCTGGTAGCGAGTACCAACAAGGACACCACCCAGTGTGTAGTGACGACGGCGAAGGAATTTCCGGAGTCTGGCGGGTTAATGGGCTATTTGTGCCAGGCAGTGAATGCCAGTGGACGCAATGTTGAGGCGTTACTTGATCGCGCAGAACAGTTGCACGAGACCGGTGTGCAGCTCTATTTGATCATTGATGATGCCGAGTTGCTTGAGCAGCAAGCCTTGCAGGATATTGTCGACCTGTGTCTGGTTGACGGTGAGGACTCGGCCCTGCGTCTGTTCCTGTTTGCAGATCCGCACATAGATCAGGCGCTGGACAAGATAGAAATTGATGCCAGCGATGATGAAGATAGTGATCTTGCCGATACCTGGGTACACAGGATTGTACTGCAGCCCTACAGTCTGGAAGAAACGCGCGATTACATTGCCCAGCGACTGGATGCGGCTGGGCAGGGTATTGAGCTGGTTGATGATGCACAGTTGGAGTGGGTTCATGACCACAGCGGTGGCTGGCCTGGGTTGATCAACAGTGCTGCAATGAAGGCTATGCAGGACGCGATGGATGAGCAGGAGCGCGCGGTCGAGGGCCCCAAGCCAGGTTTGCCGCTGAAAACCATTGCGGCTCTGGTGCTGGTGGGGGCTGGTGTGGCCTTTGCCTGGTGGATGGGTGATCAAGAGCAGCAGGCACCGGTAGAAACAGTATTGCAGTTACCTGAAGCGACTACCCCAGCGGTGGTCAATGCCGATCCTGAGCTGGCCGGATTAACCGAAATGGATTCGCTGGCGATCAGTCCTGCGGCTTCAGAGACCCCTGTTACACAGACGGACAGCCAGGAGCCTCAGCCGCTTCAGGACCCTGTGGTAATCGATACGCCGCCAGTACCCGATGCCGGTACGCCGCCGGTGGTAGTAGCGGGTTCCCCGGCAGCACCGAGTATTACGCCTAGCCCTGTTGCTGAGGCACAAGCCCCTGTTGCTGCCACACCAGCCGCATCCCGGGCCACTGAGAGCTCGACGACGGCTTCAACAGCGGTGCCAGCGCCGGTGCCGAGTCAGTCTGACAATGGTGCCTGGTACAGAGAGGCAGCTGCTAGCGAGTATGTGCTGCAATTGCTTGGCAGTCGAAGCCAGGATGCAGCCAAGAGCTTTATCAGCCGCAATAGCGCGCTCGCGGATCTGGATTTCTTTGAGACACGTCACGAGGGGCAGCCCTGGTTTGTTGTAACCCAGGGTCGCTATGCGACGCGGCAACAGGCCCAGGCCGCCATTGCCGCTTTGCCAGAGCCGGTAAAGCAGCTCAAGCCTTGGCCAAGAAGCGTGGGCAACATTCAGTCAGCGATGCAGTAAGCTGTTGATGCTTGCTGATCCCAGTGGGGCAGCAAGCATCAGTCCATATCGAGTTCGCTCAAGCCACTATTCACGTTGCCGTTCATCGGCGTAGCCGACCAGTTTATCCCAGGCTTTTGCATGAAAAAGCCTGCGCGAAGGGCTGAAATTGTAAAAGCTTTCCTTTTTACGACATTTGCATACGCTTTTGCGGCAAAAAAAATTGTGGTGGTTTTGGCTGCTGTGTACAATCAACTCCCCTTTTTCTTCGACGCCGGTGCAGGCCTTTTCCCTAGCCCGCTGACAGGTGTCTGATCTTTAAGCTTTTTAATGAGAGCGTGCCTATGAAAGCAGGTCTATATCAGCCTGATCAGTTCAAGGATAACTGTGGCTTCGGTTTGATTGCCCATATGGAAGGCCAGCCCAGCCATCACTTGCTGAAGACAGCTATTGAGGCACTGACCTGCATGACCCACCGCGGCGGCATCAATGCCGACGGCAAAACCGGTGACGGTTGTGGTTTGCTGATTCAGAAACCTGATCAGTTCCTGCGCGCCATTGCCAAGGAAAGTCTGGACGTCACGCTGCCTGAGCAGTATGCCGTGGGCATGATCTTCATGGGCGCCGGCGCAGCCGAAACCAAGGCGGCCTATGCGGCCTTTGATGTTGCACTGCAGGATCAGGGCCTGACCCTGCTCGGCTGGCGGCCCGTGCCCGTAGACGAGAGCGTGCTTGGGCCGTTGGCCTTGAGTCGTATGCCGCGTATCGAACAGATTTTTGTCTCGGGCGAAGGCCTGGATGAGCAGCAGTTTGCCATCAAGCTGTTTTATGCCCGTCGCAAGGCCGAGATCGCCATGCAGGGAGACGAGAATTTCTACGTCTGCAGCCTGTCGAACAAGGTCATCTCCTATAAGGGCCTGATGATGCCGGCCGATCTGGAACAGTTCTATCCGGATCTGGCTGACGCACGCATGGAAACCGCGATCAGCGTATTCCACCAGCGCTTCTCCACCAATACCCTGCCCAAGTGGCCGTTGGCTCAGCCATTCCGGCTGGTGGCGCACAATGGTGAAATCAACACCATTACCGCCAACCGCAATTGGGCACATGCCCGTCGCAACAAGTTCAGCAACGATCTGTTGCCGGATCTGGATAGCCTGGCGCCACTGGTCAATGTAACCGGCTCCGACTCGTCCAGTATGGATAACATGCTCGAATTGCTGATTGCCGGTGGTATGGATCTGTTCCGTGCCATTCGCATGGTGGTGCCGCCAGCCTGGCAGAACGTTGAAACCATGGACGCCGATCTCAAGGCATTCTACGAATTCAACTCCATGCATATGGAGGCCTGGGACGGTCCTGCCGGTATCGTCATGACCGAGGGTCGCTACGCGGTCTGTCTGTTGGACCGCAATGGCCTGCGTCCGGCCCGCTATGTGGTGACCAAGAACGGCTATATCACCCTGGCGTCGGAAATCGGTGTGTGGGACTACCAGCCCGAGGACGTGATCAGCAAAGGCCGTGTCGGCCCCGGCCAGATTCTGGCGGTCGATACCCAGACCGGCGAAGTGCTGCACACCAGTGATATCGAAGATCGGCTCAAGTCGCGTCACCCTTACCGCAAGTGGCTGAAGGAAAATGCCCTGCGCATTCAGGCGACCATGGATGACCGTGATCACGGCAACGAGTTTCTCAATCAGGAACAGCTCAAGCAGCACATGAAGATGTTCCAGGTCACCTTTGAAGAGCGTGATCAGGTGCTGCGCCCGCTGGCCGAAAACGGTCAGGAAGCGGTCGGTTCCATGGGTGACGATACGCCCATGGCCGTGCTGTCAAGTCGTGTGCGCTCTGTTTACGATTACTTCCGCCAGCAGTTCGCCCAGGTCACCAACCCGGCCATCGATCCGCTGCGTGAAGCCATCGTGATGTCGCTGGAAACCTGTCTGGGGGCCGAGCGCAACGTTTTTGAAGAGACGCCTGAGCACGCCAATCGCGCCATTCTCAGCAGTCCGGTGATCTCGCCTGCCAAGTGGCGGACGCTGATGAACATGGATCGTCCCGGCTTTGCCAGTCAGAAGATTGATCTGAACATGCCGGAAGACATGCCGTTGGGCGATGCCGTACGCGCGATAGCCGAGCAGGCAGCCGCCGCTGTACGTGAAGGCAAGACGCTGATTGTGCTCAGTGACCGCGGCATCAGCCCCGGTCGTTTGCCGGTGCATGCGGCCATGGCTGTCGGCGCGGTACATCACTACCTGGTCGACCAGGGTCTGCGTTGTGACTGCAACATCCTGGTCGAGACGGCCACTGCCCGCGACCCGCACCATTACGCTGTCCTGATCGGCTTCGGTGCTTCCGCCGTCTATCCTTACCTGGCCTATGAAGTGCTGGGTGATTTGCTGCGCACCGGCGAAGTCATCGGCGATCTGTATGAGGTCTTCAAGAGCTACCGCAAGGGCATCTCCAAGGGTCTGCTGAAGATCCTCTCGAAAATGGGTATTTCCACCGTGGCATCCTACCGCGGGGCCCAGCTATTTGAGGCGGTCGGTTTGTCTGACGAGATCGTCAATACCTGTTTCAGGGGTGTGCCGAGCCGTATTCAGGGGGCGAGCTTCGCCGACCTGCAAGCCGAGCAGAAACTGCTGGCGGCCGAGGCCTGGAATCAGCGCAAGGCGATCCAACAGGGTGGCCTGCTTAAGTTTGTCTTCGGTGGCGAATACCATGCCTACAACCCGGACGTCGTGCGGCTGTTGCAGGACGCGGTGCAGGGTGACAGCTACGACAAGTACCTGGAATATGCTGCGGTGGTGAATAACCGCCCGGTTGCATCGCTGCGTGACCTGCTCAAGATCAGTGATAGCCAGACACCCATCGCGCTGGATCAGGTCGAGCCGTTGGAATCGATCTTCAAGCGCTTTGACTCGGCGGGCATCTCCCTTGGCGCGCTGTCGCCCGAGGCCCACGAGGCTATCGCGGAGGCCATGAACCGTCTGGGCGCGCGCTCCAACTCCGGTGAGGGTGGTGAAGACCCCGCCCGCTACGGCACCGCGCGCAGCTCGAAGATCAAGCAGATCGCCTCCGGACGCTTTGGCGTGACCCCCGAGTACCTGGTCAATGCTGAAGTTCTGCAGATCAAGGTGGCCCAGGGCGCCAAGCCCGGTGAGGGTGGCCAGTTGCCGGGTGGCAAGGTCAATGAACTGATTGCCCGTCTGCGTTATGCAGTCCCAGGTGTGACGCTGATTTCGCCGCCGCCGCACCATGACATTTATTCGATTGAGGACCTGTCGCAGCTGATCTTTGACCTCAAGCAGGTCAATCCGCAGGCGCTGGTCTCGGTCAAGCTGGTCGCTGAGCCTGGCGTCGGCACCATCGCTGCCGGTGTGGCCAAGGCCTATGCCGACCTGATTACCATCTCCGGTTATGACGGTGGTACCGGTGCATCGCCGCTGACCTCGATCAAGTATGCCGGTTCGCCCTGGGAGCTGGGCCTGTCCGAGGCGCATCAGACCCTGCGTGGCAATGACCTGCGTGGCAAGGTTCGGGTGCAGACCGATGGTGGTCTGAAAACCGGCCTGGATGTGATCAAGGCCGCCATTCTGGGTGCCGAAAGCTTTGGCTTTGGTACCGCCCCGATGATCGCCCTGGGCTGCAAGTACCTGCGCATCTGTCACCTGAACAACTGTGCTACCGGTGTCGCAACACAGAACAAACACCTGCGTGACAATCACTACATCGGTACCGTGGAAATGGTGATGAACTTCTTCACCTATGTTGCCACGGAAACCCGTGAGTGGCTGGCCAAGCTGGGTGTCAGCAGCTTGCAGGAGCTGATTGGTCGTACCGATCTGCTGGAGATTCTGCCGGGTACCACCAGCAAGCAGCAGGGTCTCAATCTTGAGCCGCTGCTGTTCAGCAAGGACGTGCCGGCAGACAAGCCGCAGTTCTGCCAGGCCCCGCGTAATGAACCCTTTGACAAGGGGCTGACTGCCGAGCAGATGGTCAAGCAGGCCCGTGCTGCGATTGATGGCATGACCGGTGGTGAGTACCAGATGACCCTGACCAACTGTGACCGCTCCATTGGTGCACGGGTCTCGGGTGAGATTGCCAAGGTCCATGGCAACCAGGGCATGGTCAATGCGCCAGTCACCTTCCGCTTCACGGGTACTGCCGGTCAGAGCTTTGGTGTGTGGAACGCCGGCGGTCTGCACATGTACCTCGAGGGTGACGCCAACGACTACGTCGGCAAGGGCATGACCGGCGGCAAGTTGGTGATTGTGCCGCCCAAGGCCAGCCCGTTCCGCTCAGAACAGACGGCGATCATCGGTAACACCTGTCTGTATGGCGCAACCGGTGGCAAGCTGTTTGCAGCCGGTACGGCCGGCGAGCGCTTTGCTGTGCGCAACTCCGGGGCGCATGCCGTGATTGAGGGTGCCGGTGATCACTGCTGTGAGTACATGACCGGTGGTATGGTCTGCGTGCTGGGCAATACCGGCGCCAACTTCGGTGCGGGCATGACCGGTGGCTTTGCCTATGTACTGGATCGTGACAACAGCTTCTTTGACAAGCTCAATCATGAGCTGGTCGAGTTGCACCGCATCAGCAATGAGTCGATGGAGGCCTATCGCAGTCACCTGACCCAGGTGCTGACCGAGTATGTCAGCGAAACCGGCAGTGCCTGGGGTGCCGAAGTGCTCGAAAATCTGGACAACTACATCCGTCGCTTTTGGCTGGTCAAGCCCAAGGCTGCGAGTTTGCGAGCCCTGCTCAAGACCACGCTGGCGAATCCGCAGTAAGCACGGGCATACAGTGACCGGCTCGCCTCAGGCGGCCGGTCAGCGACAGAGATGATGCGGCACTGACCCTTAAGGTCGGGCTGCGGTAACGAGGTGGAATGATGGCAGACCGTTTGAGTAACGACTTCCAGTTTATCGATGTGGGTCGTCAGGATCCGAAGAAGCGTCCGCTGCGTGCGCGCAAAACCCAGTTCGTGGAGATCCACGAGCAGTTTCGCCCTGAGGAGGCCAGCGAGCAATCGCATCGCTGCCTGGAGTGTGGCAACCCCTATTGCGAGTGGAAGTGTCCGGTACACAACTACATTCCCAACTGGCTGAAGCTGGTGTCCGAGGGCAATATCCTTGAGGCTGCCGAGCTGGCGCATCAAACCAACACCCTGCCAGAGGTCTGTGGTCGAGTCTGCCCGCAGGATCGTCTGTGCGAAGGCGCCTGTACCCTGAATGATGGTTTTGGTGCGGTCACCATCGGCTCGGTAGAGAAGTACATTACCGATACCGCCTTTGCCATGGGCTGGCGCCCTGATCTGTCCCACGTGGTGCCCACTGGCAAACGCGTTGCCATCATCGGTGCGGGTCCGGCTGGTCTGGGTTGTGCCGATATCCTGGCCCGTGCCGGTGTTGCCCCGGTGGTATTTGATCGCAATCCGGAGATTGGTGGCCTGCTGACCT
Organism: Gammaproteobacteria bacterium HGW-Gammaproteobacteria-11; assembly: GCA_002840055.1. Lineage (GTDB taxonomy): Bacteria > Pseudomonadota > Gammaproteobacteria > Pseudomonadales > Pseudomonadaceae > Halopseudomonas. Next base: position 93,525 of record PGZJ01000007.1, read on the forward strand.
TCGGTATTCCCGAGTTCAAGCTGGAAAAGATCGTCATGTCGCGCCGTCGCGAGATATTTCAGGGCATGGGTATCGAGTTCCGCCTGAATACCGAGATCGGCAAGGACGTCAGTATGGACAGTCTGCTGAGCGAGTTCGATGCGGTGTTCATGGGTATGGGCACCTATACCTACATGAAGGGCGGCTTCCCCGGTGAAGACCTGCCCGGCGTGCACGATGCGCTGGATTTTCTGGTAGCCAACGTCAACCGCAACCTCGGCTTTGAAAAGTCGGCGGCTGACTTTATCGACATGAAAGGCAAGCGCGTGGTGGTCCTGGGTGGTGGCGATACGGCGATGGACTGCAACCGCACTTCAATTCGCCAGGGCGCTGACTCGGTGACCTGCGCCTATCGGCGGGATCAGGAAAACATGCCGGGTTCGCGCAAGGAAGTGAAAAATGCCAAGGATGAGGGCGTCACCTTCCTGTTCAATCGCCAGCCTATTGCTATCGTCGGTGAGGACAAGGTTGAAGGCGTCAAGGTCGTCGAGACTCGCCTGGGTGAGCCGGATGCCCGCGGTCGTCGCAGTCCCGAGCCGATTCCTGGTTCAGAGCAGATATTGCCGGCCGACGCGGTGATCATTGCCTTCGGCTTCCGTCCGAGTCCCGCTGACTGGTTCCCGCAGAGCAGCATCGAGACCGACAATCAGGGTCTGGTGGTGGCCAAGGAGCAGGCGACCTATCCGTTCCAGACCAGCAACCCGAAAGTCTTTGCCGGAGGCGACATGGTGCGTGGCTCCGACCTGGTGGTGACCGCCATCTGGGAAGGCCGTCAGGCTGCTGAAGGCATCCTCGGCTACCTCGGCGTCTGATTCCACTCGAATCAATGGGCCCCGTGTGGGGTCCATTGACTCATCTGTTCACCTGTTGCGACCTTCTGCCCCTGATCTTTCCCGGCAATAACCGGTACAATGGCGCCCTGAACCCGCTATTGGATACCCCCTCATGTCCGAATTGAAAAACGACCGTTTCCTGCGTGCCCTGATGCGTCAGCCGGTGGACGTCACCCCGGTGTGGATGATGCGTCAGGCTGGACGCTATTTGCCCGAATACCGCGAGTCACGCAGCCGGGCAGGGGACTTCATGGCGTTGTGCACCAATCCGGAACTGGCCTGCGAGGTGACCTTGCAGCCGCTGGAGCGCTATCCGCTCGACGCGGCCATTCTGTTCTCGGACATCCTGACTATTCCCGACGCCATGGGTTTGGGTCTGTACTTTGAAACCGGCGAAGGCCCGCGCTTTCGCAAGCGCATAGACACGGCTGCGGATATCGCCGCGCTGCCGATTCCGGATCCGGAGCAGGACCTGGGTTATGTCATGAATGCCGTGCGCACCATCCGTAGCGAACTGAACGGCCGCGTACCGCTGATTGGCTTTTCCGGCAGCCCCTGGACGCTGGCCACCTACATGGTTGAAGGCGGCTCTTCAAAGGATTTCCGCAAGACCAAGGCCATGCTCTACGATCAGCCCGAAGCGATGCATCAGTTGCTCGACAAGCTGGCCGACTCGGTCACTAGCTACCTGAATGGGCAGATTCTCGCTGGCGCCCAGGCGGTGCAGATTTTCGATACCTGGGGCGGTAACCTGTCTGCTGATGCCTATCAGCACTTCTCGCTGGCCTACATGCGCAAGATTGTCTCCGGGTTGATCCGCGAGCATGAAGGCCGTCGTGTGCCGGTGATCCTGTTCACCAAGAACGGTGGCCTGTGGCTGGAGAGCATTGCCGATGCCGGTGCCGATGCGCTGGGACTGGACTGGACCATGGATATCGGCGTTGCGCGTTCGCGGGTCGGCTCGCGCGTTGCCCTGCAGGGCAATATGGATCCCACGGTGTTATATGCCAAGCCGGTGGCCATTCGTCAGGAAGTGGCACGAATCCTGAAGAGTTATGGCAAGGGTAACGGCCATGTCTTCAATCTCGGTCATGGTATTACCCCCGAAGTGGATCCGGCGCATGCCGGGGCCTTTATTGAAGCAGTGCACGAGCTGTCGGCCATCTACCATGATCCGTCAGCCATTGTGGTCTGAACCAGAGCAGCTTAGCCGATAGACGGCAGGGAGAGGGACATGCGGCGGGTCATTTTCAATCAGAAGGGTGGTGTGGGTAAGTCCAGTATCGCCTGCAATCTGGCCGCCGTCAGCGCGGCAGCGGGTTACAAGACCCTGGTGGTGGATCTCGATCCCCAGGCCAACTCAAGTCATTATCTGCTCGGTGAGGGGCTGGCGGATGTGGATCTGACCATTGCCGACTTTTTCTCGCAGACCCTGTCGAGCAGCCTGTTCAACAAGAAAGCCGAGCAGTTTGTCACTGAGACGCCGTTTGAAAACCTCTGGTTGATGCCCGCCAGTCCCGAGCTGGCCGAACTGCAGCACAAGCTGGAGTCGCGTTACAAGATCCAGAAGCTGCGCAAGTTGCTGAACGATCTGAATGACAATTACGAGCGGATCTACATCGATACCGCACCGAGTTTCAACTTTTACACCATGTCTGCGTTGATTGCTGCTGATCGCTGCCTGATCCCCTTTGATTGCGACAGCTTTTCCCGTCAGGCCCTGTATGGCCTGCTCGGAGAGCTGGAAGATATCCGTGAAGAGCACAACGAGGACCTGCAGGTTGAGGGCATCGTTGTTAACCAGTTCCAGTCGCGAGCCAGTTTGCCGCAACAGATTCTTGATGAACTGATTGCCGAGGGCTTGCCGGTGCTGCCGGTCTATTTGCCCAGTTCAGTGCGCATGCGCGAATCACACCAGGTCAGCACGCCATTGATCTTCCTTGATGGCAGGCACAAGCTGACTCAGCAGTTTATTGCCCTGCACGACCATATCGAAGCCAGCTGATTCGCTCAGCGAGCCACCAGCACATCACAGGGTGGCTCGCGCAGCAAAGCCTGGGCCAGGCTTCCGAGCAGCGACTCACCCATGCTGCTGCGGCTGTGGCTGCCAAGGGCAATAAAGCTTGGTTGCAGGCGCTTAATTGCCTCTTCCAGTTGTGCCCTTACTTCACCGCTTTGGATTTGCAGCTCGGCCCTTGGGCGCGGCGTACCAATCATATCCAGGGTTTCCAGCTCATCCTCCAGCAGATAGGACAGGGTTTCCTGCTGCTCGGCCATAAAGGTCTCGCGCGCTGCCGGCCCGGCCAAGCGGGTACCCAGTGGTGGGTTGCACAGGTGCAGTGCATGCAGCTGTCCACCGTTCAGAATCAGGGCAGCGCAGCGCAGTGCTTCACTGGCGCAGGTAGAAAAATCCAGTGCCAGCAGCGCGCTGCTGTAGTCGCCATCAGGTGTTGCCACCATCAGCACAGGCACCGATGACAGACGGCTGACCCGCTCCAGCGTAGTACCGACAAAAAGTTCGGGATTGCCCTGATGATGCCGGCCCATGATCAGCAACTGGGCATTTTGCTCACTGACTGTGCGCAATATGCTTTCAGCTACCCTCCCCGGCTCGACAATCAATTGCACACCAGTGCCGACGCTTTTCGGGCAGCGACCAAGCTGTTTTTCAAGCAGATGCCTGGCTTCTTCGCAGACCTTGTCCTGGGCCATCAGTGGCAGTTGATCATCCACGGTATGCAGCACAATCAGGGGGGCCTTGAGTCGGCTGGCGAGCATGCAGGCTCTGCTGACGGCCAGATCGGATTCCGGGCTGAGGTCGCTGGCAGCAATAATCGGTGACACGGCAGGTACTCCCTGGATGTGGTTTTCAACAGTATGCCCGGCGTAGTCAGCGAAATATTTGACTTGAGACAAGATGCGCGGCCTTGCTGCATGTCAGGCATTGACCTGTCGGTGGCGGCGTGGGCATGCTGAGCGTTACACCCCATGATAGACAAGGTATGAACATGAAGCTCGAAACCCTTGCGATACACGCCGGATACTCCCCTGACCCCACTACCAAAGCCGTCGCGGTACCGATTTATCAGACCACCTCCTATGCCTTTGACAGCACCCAGCATGGGGCCGATCTGTTTGACCTCAAGGTGCCGGGTAATATCTATACGCGGATCATGAACCCGACCAATGACGTGCTCGAACAGCGTGTGGCTGCGCTGGAAGGCGGGGTGGGTGGTCTGGCTGTGGCCTCGGGCATGGCGGCCATCACCTATGCGATTCAGACCCTGGCCGAGGTCGGCGACAATATTGTTTCGGTGGCCAAACTCTATGGCGGCACCTACAACCTGTTTGCCCATACCCTGCCGCGCCAGGGCATCGAAGTACGCTTTGCGGCGCATGATGATATTGCTGCGCTGGAAAGCCTGATAGATAAACGCACCAAGGCAGTGTTCTGCGAATCGATTGGCAATCCCTCGGGCAACATCATTGATATCGCCGCGCTGGCTGCCGCCGCACACCGCCATGGTGTGCCCCTGATCGTCGACAACACCGTCGCCACGCCCGCTCTTTGTCGGCCGATCGAGCACGGTGCGGATATCGTCGTGCATTCGCTGACCAAGTACATCGGCGGCCATGGCACGACGGTGGGCGGCATTGTGATTGATGGTGGGCGTTTCCCCTGGGCGGATAATGCCGAGCGCTTTCCGCTGTTGAATACCCCTGATCCCTCCTATCACGGCGTGGTCTATACCGAAGCCTTTGGTCCGGCAGCTTTTATTGGCCGTTGCCGGGTCGTGCCGCTGCGTAACATGGGTGCCGCTCTGTCACCGATGAATGCCTTTCAGATTCTGATGGGCCTGGAAACCCTGGCGTTGCGTATGGAGCGGCATTGCGAAAACGCGCTGAAGGTCGCGCACTACCTGCAGCAGCATCCCCAGGTCAGCTGGGTGCAGTTTGCCGGTTTGCCTGATCATCCCGAGCACACATTGGCTCAGCGCTATATGGGCGGCGTACCCGCGTCGATTCTGTCCTTCGGGATCAAGGGTGGCCAGGAGGCAGGAGCGCACTTTATTGATGCACTGCAGTTGATCGTACGGCTGGTCAATATTGGCGATGCCAAATCACTCGCCTGCCATCCGGCCACAACCACGCACCGGCAATTGAACGACGAGGAACTGGCCAAGGCCGGCGTGCCGCGGGATATGGTGCGGTTGTCGATCGGGATTGAGCATATTGACGATATTCTTGCTGATCTGACTCAGGCGCTGGAAAAAAGCATATTGGTTTAAGTACGGGCTGGAAGCTGAACGCTGGAGGCTTGAAGCCATCCGAGCCGGCTGCAAGTAATCTGCTTGCAGCCGGCTATGCAATTTCAGCTGGTCTCCATGGTTCAGCACACACTGATCAGCCTCCAGCCTCCAGCCTCCAGCTGCCGTTAGACGGGGAACAATGGCCAGATCAATGGAATGATCAGCGTCGCCGTAGCCCACATGATCAGATTCATGGGGATGCCAATGCGCATGAAGTCGGTGAAGCGGTAGCCGCCGGCGCTGTAGACGAAGGTGTTGGTCTGATAGCCGATAGGGGTGGCAAAGCTGGCGCTGGCGGCGAACATCACAGCGACGACAAAAGGCCGTGGGTCGGCGCCCAGTTGCTGGGCAACACCGATGGCAATGGGTGTCAGTAATACCGCCACGGCGTTGTTGCTGACGATCTCGGTAAGAATCGACGTCAGCAAATAGACGAATGACAGCATGAACAGCGGGCCGAGTAGCGGCGACAGGCTCATTACCTGGCCGACCACCGTGTCCACCAGTCCGACCTTGTTCATGGCGATGCTGATTGCAAGCATGCCGAATATGATGGTCAGGATGCGCCAGTCAATGGCCTTGTAGGCGTCTTCGGTATCCAGGCAGCCGCTGGCAATAACGATGGCCGCGCCAATCATCGCCAGGCCCTCGATGGGCATCACCTTGAAGGCTGCCAGTACCATGACCGCAAGGATGGCGGCGATCGCAATAGGTGCCTTGTTACGGCGGTAGGCGCGCTCCTGCACGGTGTTCAGGCTGATCAGGTCGCCATTGTCGGCAAACTTCTTGATCTGCGTCGGTGTGCCCTCCACCAGCATCACATCACCGAACTGCAGCTGGAACTCATCCAGGTTGTCCTGGATGTTCTCGTTGTGTCGGTGGATGGCCAGCACGTGAATGCCATAGCGCGCAGTCAGGTTCAGGTCGCGCATCGGCCGGTGGCTGTAGCGTGAGTTGCGTCCTACTATCGCCTCGGCCAGGACCACGTCGCGGGTGGAAATGGTCTCGAAGTTGGCCGCCTGTTCGCGGTTGAAGGTCAGCAACCCGTTCTGCCGCAGCTCCATGAAATCGCGCATATTGGCGTGCAGCACCAGACGATCGCCGGCACTCAGCACCGTGCTGTTCAATGGCGTCGACAGCTCCTCGTCGCCGCGAAAGATTTTCAATACCTGGATTCCGCTACTGCCATTGAGCCTGGCGTCACTGATGGTCTGGTTGATCACCGGCGAATCGTGCGGCACCAGCAGTTCGGTCATAAACGGTCGGGACTGGTCCGGCCGCAGGGTTTTGGACAGGCTTTCACGGTCCGGTAGCAGCCGGTGCCCAACCAGCATGATATAGGCCAGACCAATGCCGGCCATGATCAGTCCGGGCAGGAAAATGTCGAACATGCCGAACGGCTCCATGCCGTTCTGCCGCGCAACACCATCAACCAGAATATTGGTCGAGGTACCAATCATGGTCATGGTGCCGCCGAGGATGGTTGCATAGGACAGCGGGATCAGCATCTTTGACGCCTTGCTACCGACCTGTGCCGCCAGCGCCACCGCCACCGGCGTCAGGATGGCGACGACCGGCGTATTGTTGATAAAGGTCGATAGCAGCATGGCGGTGATCATCAGGCTGAACAGCGTGCGCATCGGACTGCCGCCGCCAAGCCGTGACAACCATTTGCCCAGGGCCTCGACGCAGCCGGTGCGCTCCAGTGCCGCAGACATGACGAACATGCAGGCAATGGTGATGGGTGCGCTGTTGGACAGCACGCCGAGCACATCACTGGGCGTCAGCAGGGTGCTGACCAGCAGCACGGCCACGGCAATGCCGACGACCACATCCGGGCTGAATTTTTCGCGGGCAAAGGCGTAGAACACCCAGCACAGCAGGGCAGCTACGCCAATCATTGGCAGGGAATCCCAGTTCATCGGCAACCTGAATCTCGTATGAGGTATCGGCCCCGTTCACCGGAGACCATCAGGCCGCCACAGTAAAGTGGAATATTAGACTTGTCCAAGCACCAAAACTGATTTTGATATTCCGTAAAGATATATCAAACGGGTACTGCTCAGGATGAACAACTGATCTCCAGATGCTTTCCCCAATCCGGAGGTGGCGCTGCAAATTGGCTGGCGTCGGCTTGCTCTTGGCAGGGCCGCTGCAGCACCTCATGCAGACGTTGGACAGGGCCAAAGTCACCCTGCTCGGCAGCGCTGATGGCTTGCTGAGCGAGGTAGTTGCGCAGAATGTAGAGCGGATTGCATGACTGCCGTTGCGCCAGCGCGCTCGGATCAAGGGTTTGCCGTTGCCGGTGCAATATCAGCCAGTTATCCATCGCCTGCCGATCAATAAAACGGTCGCGTACACCGGGGTCGTCCTCAGCCAGGGCGCGCAACGTCTGGTTATAGTCACAAGCGCTGGTTTGCATGGCTTGCAGCAGTTGCTCCAGCAGGCCTTCATCCTCAGGCTGGGTCCCGGCCCAACCCAGGCGTGCGCGCATCAGTTTCAGGTAGTGGGACTGAAACCGTGGCATGAATTGCGCCAGCTCCTGTTTCAGGTTGTCGACTGACACGAAGGGGGTCAATGCCTGGGCCAGGCAGGCAAGGTTCCAGTGGGCGATCGCCGGTTGACGGTGGAAGGCGTAGCGGCCTTCATGGTCGGAGTGGTTGCAGACATGTCGTGCATCATAGTCATCGAGAAAGGCGTAGGGGCCAAAGTCGAAGGTGATGCCAAGGATCGACATGTTGTCGGTGTTCATCACCCCGTGACAGAAACCATAAGCTTGCCAGCCGGCAATCAGCTCTGCCGTGCGCTCCAGTACGTTACGAAATAACGCGTGCTCCGGTTCCGGCTCACTGCGGCATTCGGGGTAGCAGTTGTCCAGGGTGAAGTCGACCAGTTGGCGCAACGCGTCGCTCTGATTGGTGTAGTAGAAAAACTCAAAGTGTCCGAAGCGAATATGCGAGGGCGCCAGGCGCAGCAGCATGGCTGCGCGTTCCTCGGTCTCACGGTAGACCGGATTGTCACCCAGGGTGACACAGAGTGCGCGGCTACTGGGAATGCCCAGCGCATGCAGCGCCTCGGAGGCAAGAAACTCCCTGATCGACGAGCGCAATACCGCACGGCCATCGCCCATGCGTGAATAGGGTGTGCTGCCGGCGCCCTTGAGGTGCAGGTCCCAGTGTTCGCCACGGCTATTTACTACTTCGCCAAGCAGCAGTCCGCGGCCATCGCCCAGTTGCGGATTGTAGTGGCCGAACTGGTGACCGGAATAGACCATGGCCCTTGGTTCGGCATCGCTCCAGATCTTCTGTCCGGCAAACAGCTCGGTGAACAGGTTGGTTTCGGCCTGGTCCGGGTGCAGATCCAGTAGTGCCATGGCCGACTGGCTGACAACGACCAGGCGGGGGTTGTGCAGTGGCTGGGGTATCACGGCGCTGGAGAAGGTGTCTCCCAGTTGGGCAAAACGGTTATCGAATGTCAGCTCGGTCAGTGCTTTCAATGGCTTGGCTCATGGTGTTCGGCAAGTGTTTCGACAAGGATACAGACTGTCTTTCTGCTGGCCTGTATGCTGCCTTATGGCTTTGTATCAAGCAGTGTAATGCAGAGGCCTACGTCTTGACCCTGTGGCGACCTGGTCGTAGTGTTCAAACGATCGTATGAATACGTCATGGCAGGTATGGTCCTGCCATGTTTTGGAGACAATACCATGCCTACCTATACAGCTCCCCTGCGCGACATGCGCTTTGTGATGGATGAAGTATTCGATTTTGCCGCCGGTTACGAGGCTCACGGTCTGACGGATGCAACCCCTGATCTGGTCAGCGCTGTGCTTGAAGAAAGTGCCAAGTTCGCCGGTGAAGTACTGGCCCCGCTGAATCGCTCCGGTGATGAAGAAGGCTGTCATATCGATGACGGCGTTGTCACCACACCCAAGGGTTTCAAGGAAGCCTACCAGCAGTACGTGGATAACGGTTGGGGCTCCATGACCGGTCCGGTCGAGTACGGTGGTCAGGGCCTGCCAGCTTCATTGGGTCTGGTTGTTGCCGAGATGACCGCTTCCGCCAACTATGCCTGGAGCATGTACCCCGGTTTGAGCCATGGCTGTTCCGCAGCGATTCGTGCTCACGGCAGCCCGGAGCAGAAACACCTGTATCTGAACAAGCTGGTGCCCGGTACCTGGACGGGTTCCATGTGCCTGACCGAGCCCCACTGCGGTACCGATCTCGGTCTGATCAAGACCCGCGCCGTACCACGCGAAGACGGCACCTACGAAATCACCGGGACCAAGATCTTCATTTCCTGCGGCGAGCATGACTTTGCCGAGAACATCGTGCACCTGGTGCTGGCCAAGCTGCCCGATGCGCCGGCTGGTACCAAGGGTATCTCGCTGTTCATCGTGCCCAAGTTCCTGCCTGACGCCAATGGCGAGGTCGGTGAGCGTAACGGCGTCAAGTGTGGCTCACTCGAGCACAAGATGGGCATCAAGGGTTCGGCCACTTGCGTACTGAACTTTGATGGTGCCACCGGCTTCCTGATCGGCGAGATCAACAAGGGCCTGAACTGCATGTTCACCATGATGAACCACGCGCGCCTGGGTACGGGTATGCAGGGTTTGTGTCACGGTGAAGCGTCTTATCAGAGCGCCATCGCCTATGCCAAGGACCGCCTGCAGATGCGCGCCTTGTCCGGCCCGGCTGCACCCGAGAAGCCCGCTGATCCGATCATCGTGCACCCTGATGTACGTCGCATGCTGCTGACCATGAAGGCCTTCAACGAAGGCAACCGTGCGCTGTCCTATTACACCGCTCAGCTGCTGGACAAGGCTCACTACTCGAAGGACGAGGCAGTGCGTGCCAACGCCGAGGACCAGTTGGCGTTCCTGACGCCGATCTGCAAGGCATTTATGACCGAGACCGGTCTGGAAGTAACCAACCACGGTATGCAGATTTTTGGTGGTCATGGTTATATCCGCGAGTGGGGCCAGGAGCAGCAGGTACGTGATTGCCGCATCGGTCTGATCTACGAGGGTACCAACGGTATTCAGGCGCTTGATCTGCTGGGCCGCAAGGTGCTGATGAGCCAGGGCAAGATGCAACGTGCCTTCACCAAGGAAGTGCACAAGTTCTGTCAGGCCAATGAAGGTCATGCGACGCTGGGCGAGTACGTGGCCAAGCTGAACAAGCTGAACGCCGAGTGGGGCGAGCTGACGCAGAAGATCGCCATGCGTTCCATGCAGAACCGTGAGGAAGTGGGTGCGGCGGCCATGGACTTCCTGATGTACTCTGGCTACGTGATTCTCGGGTTCTTCTGGTTGAAGATGGCTGTTGCGGCCCAGGCAACACTGGACGCAGGTACCACTGAAGAAGACTTCTACAAGGCCAAGCTGGCCACCCAGGAGTTCTACTTCAAGCGCCTTCTGCCACGCGCCCGTGCTCACGTTGAAGCGCTTGAGGCGGGTGCTGATACGCTGATGCAGATGACCGCTGATCAGTTTTAAGATCAGCGGCAAGCTTCAAGCCGAAAGCTGCAAGTGAAAAGCAACAAGCCCCGACTGGTTCGGGGCTTTTTAATATGTGCTTTTCAGTGGGCGGGGTATTTTGCAGCGCGATCTAGCCTACAGCTGACACGCTACAAGCCATCCATGGGGCTCGCCATCGCACATCCCTGTGCTCTGGGTCAGCTTTAGGCTAGATCGCGCTGCAACAGCATGCTTTGGTGCAAACTGAAAGAATCAACGGGAAAGTCTCGCAGCAATCGTGAAGAGATGTGACCGAAAATTACAATTTAGTCATTTAAAGACGCTATGACCTGAAACGTTGCCGCGCTACAATCGTCTCATGTTCCGGACTGCCCCGGATGCAATGACTGCGAGAGGATCTTTTCATGGCCGACTATAAAGCCCCCCTGCGTGATATTCGTTTCGTTCTGAATGAAGTGTTCGAGGCTGACAAGCTGTGGCAAAGCCTGCCTGGGCTGAACGGCGCCATTGATTGGGAAACCGCTGATGCGATGCTTGAGGAAGCCGGCAAGATTACCTCGCAGACCATTGCGCCCTTGAACCGCAGCGGTGATGAAGAAGGCGCCAAGTGGGACAACGGTGTGGTTACTACACCCGCCGGTTTCAAGCAGGCCTATAGCACCTACGCCGAAGGTGGCTGGGTAGGGCTGGGCGGCAACCCTGATTTTGGTGGGCTGGGTATGCCCAAGACCCTGGGTGTACAAGTCGAGGAGATGGTTTACGGCGCCAACAACAGCTTCGCCCTGTACCCGGCGCTGACCGCTGGTTGCTGTCTGGCGCTGGACGCCCACGGCAGTGAAGAACTCAAGCAGGCTTACCTGCCGAACCTGTATGCCGGTACCTGGGCGGGCACCATGTGTCTGACCGAGCCGCACTGTGGTACCGATCTGGGGATCATTCGTACCAAGGCGGTGCCGCAGGCCGATGGCAGCTACGCGGTGACCGGTACCAAGATCTTTATTACCGGTGGTGAGCATGATCTGACCGAGAACATCATTCACCTGGTGCTGGCCAAACTGCCCGATGCGCCGGCGGGTCCCAAGGGTATCTCGCTGTTCCTGGTGCCCAAGTTCATGGTCAATGCCGATGGCAGCCTGGGCGAGCGCAACCCGGTGAACTGTGGCTCGATCGAACACAAGATGGGCATCAAGGCCTCGGCTACTTGCGTGATGAACTTCGACGGTGCCAAGGGATACCTGATCGGTGAAGTGAACAAGGGCCTGAATGCCATGTTCACCATGATGAACTATGAGCGCCTGTCCATTGGTATTCAGGGTATCGGTTGCTCCGAAGCCTCCTACCAGAGTGCCGTGGCCTATGCCCGTGACCGCATTCAGAGCCGTGCCCCGACCGGTGCCCAGCAGCCGGACAAGGCCGCTGATCCGATCATCGTGCACCCCGATGTACGTCGCATGCTGCTGACCATCAAGTCCATGACCGAGGGCAGTCGGGCCTTTTCTACCTATGTGGGTTCGCAGCTGGATATCAGCAAGTACGCCGATGATGCCGACATCAAGAAAAAGGCAGAAGATCTGGTCGCCCTGCTGACGCCGGTGGCCAAGGCCTTTTTCACCGACGTGGGTCTGGAAAACTGCGTGCATGGTCAGCAGGTATTTGGTGGTCATGGCTACGTACGCGAATGGGGCCAGGAGCAACTGGTGCGTGACGTACGCATTGCACAGATCTACGAAGGCACCAACGGCATTCAGGCGCTCGACCTGATGGGCCGTAAGACAGTCGCCAACAATGGTGCCTTCGTCAAGGTGTTCCTTGATGAAGTACGGGGCTTCATCGCCGCCAATCAGGACAAGGAACTCGCCGAGTTTATCCAGCCGCTGGCCAAGGCCATCGACAATCTGGATGAGCTGACCTCGCTGGTGATCGACCGCAGCAAGACCAACCCGAACGAAATTGGTGCGGCCTCGGTGGAGTATCTGCATGTGTTTGGCTACACCGCCTATGCCTACATGTGGGCGATGATGGCCAAGTCGGCCGTAGCACGCCTGGCTGATGACGCTGACGGCTTCTACCAGTCCAAGATCGGCACCGGTCGTTTCTTCGTCAAGCGCATGCTGCCGCGTATCCACTCGCTCAGCGAGTCGGTTCGTGCCGGTAGTGAGCCACTGTACGAGCTGGATGCAGCCCAGTTCTGACCCCGGTTACACCTGACGGCCTCGGCCGTCAGGTGGTCTCGACTGTCTCGGTCGGAGCCAAATGTTACCAATTGTAAGCAATGGCTTACAGCGATTGACGGTCATTGGCTATGGGCGCAGCCGCACTGCCTGCGTATTATTGCTCGTGCTTGGAGCAAGCGCAGGAAGCGACCATACCAACAGGGATCAGGGACAGTGTCTGGAGACACCGCCATTACGGATGATCAGGAATAACGTTCTGCAAAGCCTCGCCTCGGCGGGGTTTTTCTTTGCCCGTCATTTGCGTTCAAAACTGGCAGCTGACCTGCCCCAGCACCCCCAGCGACATTTGCAGCCTATCCCCTTGATTGATACGCAGCATCGGCCCCAGCGCACCGGACAGGACGATCTCGCCTGCCTGTATCGGCGTACCCTGGGCGGCCAGCTCGCGCACCAGCCACAGACAGGCCAGTAGCGGACTGCCCATGCATTGGCTGGCATGCCCGCTGGCGGCCAGTTCACCGTTACATAACAGGTTCATCTCCAGGCTGGCGAAGTCCAGGCCGTCAACGGCAACCGGCTGCTCGCCGAGCACATACAGGCCGCAGGACAGATTATCCGCCAGGGCATCTGGCAAGCTGGTAGGCCAGCCGAGGAAGGCTGAATCACAGACCTCCAGCGCCGGTAGCACATGGCTGAGTGCTGCCTTGAGTTGAGCTTCGCTGGCGTTCGCATCGTCCAGACCCTGTTTGAACACGAACGCGACTTCGCCTTCCACGCGCGGCGACAGCAGGCCTGCCTCTGTCAGTCTGGCCGGGCTCGCATGTTGCCACTGACGCATCAATGGTCCGTACAGCGGGTGTGAGAAATCGGTAGCCTGCTGCATGCGCTGATCGGTCAGGCCCAGTTTGTAGCCACAGGGCTGCAGGCCAGCGCTGCGCCACAGAGTGGTCAGTTCGGTTTGCACCGCATAACCCTGGTCCAGGGTCTGCAGGCCAAGTGATTCGCAGCCCTGTCCTGACTGCCGTGCCGTCAACAGTCGCTGTGCGGCGGCGCTTGCGGACGTCATCATAGACTGCCCCGCACGGGTGGCTCACCCACGACCGTGGTGCGGAACATTTCCCGACGCGTGCCAAAATAGTCCGAGACCGGCTGGTGCCAGACGCAGCGGTTATCCCAGATCGCCAGGGTGCCCGGCGTCCAGCGCATACGCACACAAAAGGCCGGTGCCGTGGCCACCGAGAACAGGTAATCCAGCAGCGGGCGCGACTCTTCCGGTTTCATGCCTTCGATACCCAGGGTGTAGGCCGGGTTGGCAAACAGCACGTTGCGACCGGTTTCCGGATGGCGGGTAATCAGCGGATGGCAGCGCACATCATGATCGACATTCTCGCCGTAGCGAATCTGCATGCTTTCCAGTCCGGCGTTGTGCTTGGCATTGGGGCCATAACCAAATTCCGGACTGTGAACACCGTTCAAACCATGCAGCATCTGACGCATGGCCGGAGACAGCCATTCCAGCGCCAGGTACATGGAGTTGAACAGGGTGTCGCCGCCCACCTCAGGCACATCGTGCCCATAGAGCAGGGTAAAGGCTGGCGGTCTGGCCTGGAAGGACCAGTCCGAATGCCAGGCGCCACCAAACACAAAGGGCGTACCTTCACCGGCTTCCTTCAAAACATGCACCACATGCGGGTGGTCGGCCATGGGCGTGACATAGGGCTCGACGCCGAATTCGCCAAAGCGCTGCGATACCGCCTCCAGCTGGGACACACTCAGAGACTGGTCGCGTATGTAGAGAACCTGATGATCCATCAGCGCCTGGCGGAGAGCGGCCTGACCGGCCTCGGACAGGTTGTTCAGGTCAATGTCATGGATATCCGCACCCAATGAGCCGGCCACCGGTTTGACACGGAAGTGCTCGCTGGGCCGGGCCTGGTTGTTTTTTGCAGTGGTGTAGAAGAATTCGGGCATGGCGGTTACCTCTTGTTATAGGTTGGCTGCTGCTTGATCATGCCGCAGCCCCTATACTCACTCCATGATCATTGCCGCCACGGCATGATATTTACTGCCACTCAATTGACTCGGGATTGACTCCATGAACTGGCGTCAGCGGCGCGACAACACCAATGTAAGGCTATTGCTGGCCCTGGCCGAGGAGCTTGGTGTGTCTGTGCAGGCCTGTTTGCAGCAAACCGGCCTGCAGGATCAGCCGATCGAGCAAGTCCAGAGTCTTGAACTCTGGCAGGAACTGGCGGTGATACGCAACCTGGTGGCGCACCACCCGGCGCCCGGCAGCGGACTGCTATTGGGACAGCGCTACCATCTTACCAGTCTCGGTCTGCTCGGCTACACCATGTTGGCCAGCCGCACCCTGCGTGAGGCCATCGATATCACCCAGCAGTTCCGGCCCCTGGCCCTGTCGATTTGCCCGGTGTCCCTGCAGGTCGAAAGCGCTGGGCTGTTGATGTCACTGGACGCCAGTGTCTTGCCCGAAGATGCCCGCTGCCTGGTGATCGAGCGCGGGCTGGCTGCCTGGCAAGCGGTTTACGGTGAACTGCTGCAACGGCGCTTCAGGCCCCTGGCGGTATATCTGGATATGCCGGCAGCCGCTCCGCAGGCCGACTACGCCGCTTACTTTGACTGCCCGATTGTGTGCGATACGGGTCAGAACGCCATGCTGATCAGTTGGGATGACCTGAATCAAGCCTTGCCGCAGGCCAATCCGGTTACCCAGCGTAACTGTGCCAGTCTGTGCCAGCGCCTGTGTGAGCAGCTCGATGATGTGCAGACACCGTTGGCTCGGCAGGTGCTGCAGGCGCTGATGAGCCGCTCCGGACATTTGTATACGGCCGGTGAGGTAGCCGGATGGCTGGGATTGTCGGAGCGAACCTTGCACCGTCGACTGGCTGCTGAGGGCCAGCCCTATCGCGCACTGGATCAGCGTGTGCGCCGCACCCTGGCCGAGCGGCTATTACGCGACAGCGCCCTGGGGCTGGAAAGCATTGCCCAGCAGTTGGGCTATGCCGAGGCGGCCAGTTTTTCCCGGGCCTTCAAGCGCTGGACCGGCTTGTCCCCCGATCAATGGCGGCATGCCCAGCACAAGCTGGCAGCGGCTGCGCTGGATTACCCCTTGGATGCATTCAGTCGGGAGTATGCAGGTCATGCTTGAAGTACGGGGTTTGTACAAGGGCTACAGCAGCCCGCAGGGTCGGGTGCAGGTGTTGAATGGCATCGATCTGAGCCTGCAACGGGGCCAGACCATGGCGCTGATGGGTGAGTCCGGCAGCGGCAAGAGTACCTTGCTGCACCTGATTGGCGGCCTTGATACCGCTGATCAGGGGCGGATCAGCTTCGATGGCCTGGCACTCGACAGCCTGGGCGAAAGAGCCCGTGCGGCCTATCGACGCGAGCAGGTGGCAGTGATCTTTCAGCAGTTCAATCTGATTCCGTCCCTTAATGTGGCTGACAACCTGGCGTTTCAGGCGCGCCTGGCCGGGCGTCTGGACGTCGAATGGCAAGCCTATCTGGCCGCGCAGTTGGGTCTTTCTGAGCTGCTCAAGCGCTATCCCGAACAGCTCTCCGGTGGCCAACAGCAACGGGTGGCGGTCGGCCGCGCGCTGGCCGTCAGGCCACCTTTGATTCTGGCTGACGAGCCCACCGGCAATCTGGATGAGCAGACCGCCGATGAGGTGCTGACACTGTTGCTGTCACTGGTGAAAGACAGCGGAGCTGCGCTGCTGATGGTCACCCACAGTGCTGGCCTGGCTGGCCGTTTGCAGCAGCAGGTCAGCTTGTCCATGGGCCGCGTTCAACCTGCAGCACAGCCATGATCAGCCGCTTTCTGTGGGTGCTGCACAGCCTGATCAGTCATTGGCGCCGCCATCCGCTGCAGGCCGGCTGTCTGTTGATCGGTTTGTGGTTGGCAACGGCCCTGTGGACCGGAGTACAAGCCCTCAACAGTCAGGCGCGTGACAGTTATGACCGTGCCGCAGCGGTGTTCGGCAGTGGACAGAACGCGCTGTTGGTCAGTCCCACCGGGCAGCCCTTTGATCAGGCTTTGTTTGTGCAGCTGCGCCGCCAGGGCTGGGCCGTGTCACCGATTGTGCAGGGCAGCCTGAATCTGTCGATTGCCGGCACTGAGCGGCGCGTTCAACTGACCGGCTTTGATCCGCTGAGTCTGCCTGGCGACAGTCCGCTGACCGGCCAGAACACCGATGCTGATGCTCTGCGAGATTTCCTGGTGGCGCCGGGGCGCACCTGGCTGGCGGCCGAGACAATGGCAGAACTGGGTGTGCAGCCTGGCGACAGGCTGGATTTGACTGACGGCCAGACCTTGCCAGCGTTGCAGGTCATAGAGGGCTTGCCGCCCGGACAACTGTTCGTGGATATCGGTCAGGCCCAACGGCTACTTGGTACCGATCAGCTCACACAGTTGCTGGTGGCGGCGGAGCCGAAGGGTGTTGAGCGCGTATTGCCGACGGATTTTCCATTGGTGCATGAGCTGCGGGAGGAGGCCGATCTCGGTCGCCTGACGGACAGCTTCCATCTCAATCTGTCTGCACTCGGGCTACTGGCCTTTGCGGTCGGTCTGTTTATCGTGCATGCGGCCTTCGGGTTGGCTCTGGAGCAACGCCGTGGCTTGTTGCAAAGCCTACGGGCCAGCGGCGTCAGTCTGCCCATGCTGGCCGCGGTATTGCTCCTCGAGTTGCTGCTGTTGGCGCTGCTGGGCGGCAGCCTTGGCGTGCTCAGTGGCTTTGCTGTGGCTGCGGCATTGATTGGTGATCTGGCGGCCAGTTTGCGCGGGCTGTATGGCGCTCAGCTCGGGGCGCAGTTGAATCTGGATGCCGGTTGGTGGTTGGCCGGACTTGGGATGGCACTCTGCGGCACCCTGCTGGCCGGTGGCAGTCGGGTGCTGACCGCCCTGCGTTTGCCGTTGTTGGCGTGGGCGCGGCCGCAAGCCTGGCGTGAGGCACAGAATCGCAGCCTGATCAGGCTTGCTTTACTTGGCACTGGGCTGTTGATTGGTGCGCTGCTGCTGGTGCGACTGGGTGATGGATTGTTGGCCGGCTTTGCCCTGTTGGCGGCATTATTGCTGGGCGTTGCCTGGCTGTTACCGCTGAGCCTGAGCCTGCTGTTACGCGGCGCCGGTCGACTCGCGAAGGGCCCTGTGGCGCAGTGGTTCTGGGCTGATAGCCAGCAACAGCTATCCGGTCTGGGTATGGCGTTGATGGCACTGATGCTGGCGCTGGCGGCGAATGTCGGGGTTGGCAGCATGACCGAAGGCTTCCGCCTGACCTTCAGCGGCTGGCTGGATCAGCGCTTGGCTGCCGATGTGTATGTGCGGCCGGCTTCGAATCAGCAGGCACGAGAGATTGTCAACTGGCTTGATGCGCGGCCCGAGGTGCTGGATCAGCTGCCCAGCTGGCAGGTGCAAACCCGTGTTGGTGGTTGGCCTTCCGAGTTGAGCGGCATAGTCGACCATCCCTTGTATGCCGATACCTGGCCGCTACTGGATGCACGGGCGGATGCCTGGCCGCAGTTGGCTGCGGGTGAAGGTGTGCTACTCAGTGAGCAACTGGCCTACCGTCTGAACCTGCAGGTCAATGATGCACTGACACTGGATAGCCCCCAGGGGCCCTGGACCACCCGAGTGCTGGGCAGTTATGCCGATTACGGTAATCCGCGCGGTCAGATTCTGCTTTCGGCCAACCTGCTGGCCCAGCTCTGGCCCGAGCAACCGCTCTCCAGCCTGGGTGTGCTGACGCAGGCGGGGAGCGCCGCCAGTCTGGCTCAGGCGCTGCAGAGTCAATTCGACCTGGCCAGCAACCGGGTGATCGATCAGGCCTCACTCAAACGCTACTCGCGTCAGGTATTTGAGCAGACCTTTGCGGCCACGGCCGCGCTCAATACCCTTACCCTGGGGGTGGCGGCCGTGGCGCTGTTGACCAGTTTGCTGAGTCTGTCTGACAGTCGACTGAATCAGTTGGCACCGCTATGGGCCATGGGCTTGCGACCCCGGCAATTGGCCTGGCTGAGCTTGTTGCAGATGCTGGTATTGGCGACCTTGACGGCGCTACTGGCGATTCCTCTGGGTTTGCTGCTGGCCTGGTGTCTGGTGGATGTGGTCAATGTGCAGGCCTTTGGCTGGCGACTACCCTGGCACTGGTTCCCCATGCAATGGCTGACCCTGGTGCTGATGGCGTTGCTCGCCGTGTTACTGGCCAGTCTGGTACCGCTTTGGCGCTTGGCCAGAACCGGGCCGCAGGCGCTGCTCAAGGGGTTTACCAATGAAGTGTAAAGGACATCTGCTGTGCCTGCTGGCCAGCTTGTTGCTGGTCGCCTGTGAACCGACTCCTGCGCCCGAGATGCGCGGTTTCGCCGGACTGGGCGAGGCATCAGAGGGTTTTGCCGCCGTCGTATCAGGCCGCGAACTGCGCTTCCCCGAGGACCACGCAGCCCATCCCGATTACCGTATTGAATGGTGGTATGTCACCGCCAATCTGGTCGACCAGCAGGGCAAGGACTGGGGTGTGCAATGGACTCTTTTCCGTCAGGCCCTGCAGCCGCAAACAGCGGAGCAGGCCGAGGCGGGTTGGAACAGCGCGCAGGTCTGGCTCGGTCACGCGGCACTCACCCATGCTGGCGGGCATCGGCATGCCGATCGTCTTGCGCGCGGCGGGGTTGGACATGCCGGTGTTCGTCTGCAACCCTTCGCCGCCTGGATTGATGACTGGCAACTGCAGGGGCAGGCCAATCAGCGATTGAGTCCGTTGCAGGTTGAAGCCAAGGGCGAGGACTTCTCCTATCGTTTGCAGCTGGACAGCGATCAACCCTTGGTGCTCCAGGGTGAGCGCGGTTTCAGTCGCAAATCGGCGGCCGGGCAGGCTTCCTGGTATTACAGTCAGCCCTTCTATCGGGTCACTGGCGAGATAACCTGGCAGGGGCAACAGCATCAGGTTGAGGGGCAGGCCTGGCTGGATCGGGAATGGAGCAGCCAACCCCTGGCAGCGGATCAGCAGGGCTGGGACTGGTTCTCACTGCATCTGGATGATGGCAACAAGCTGATGCTGTTCCGTTTGCGCAGCGCGACGGGTGCGCACTATTACTCGGGTACCTGGATCGAGGCCAATGGCCAGACGACGCCGCTGTCCCCGGAGCAGATACGTATGACTCCGGAAGGTAACACGCGCGTGGCCGGCCGCAACCTGCCAACGCGCTGGCATCTGCAGGTTCCCTCGCAGGGTCTGGATATCAGAACCCGCGCGCTGAACGAGCAGGCCTGGATGGATACCGGTATCAGCTATTGGGAAGGCCCGGTTCGCGCTCAGGGTAGTCATAGTGGAGTGGGCTATCTGGAAATGACAGGGTATTAGCCTGTCCACTGCAGGGGGATTTTCCCCAGCGGCTGCGCTATGCTGGCAAGGTGATAGTCAGCCGTTTGTGGCACATATATCGGCCTTCTTGCGACAGGATACATCTTGCCCTACCCCGCTTCAGTCTCGCCTGCTTACGGATCGGTCTTGCGCCGCTGGCTGCAGCGTGCGCGACTGTCGCTGATGGTATTGCTCGCGGGGAGTCTGGCGTTGTTTGCCGAACCGGTCAGTCGCGGGGTGAGTATCGACTTCAGCCGTTTTGATGCTCAGCTCAAGACGCGTTTTGGTGAGGACCGACTGGCGGTATCGGCCCTTTGGCAGAGCCTGCTGTATTCGCTGCAGGGACAAGCGGAGCTCGACCAGGTGCGTCAGATCAATGCCTTTTTCCATGAGCATTTACGTTACCGGCTCGATAGTGATTTGTACGGGGCCGAGGACTACTGGGCCACGCCACTGGAGACGCTGGGCCACGGCCTGGGCGATTGCGAGGACTATGTGATCGCCAAGTACATCAGCTTGCTGCAGGCTGGCGTTGACGACAGCAAACTGCGACTGGTGTATGTACGGGCCCGCCTGGGTGGGCCGCGCAGCTCCACCAGTCGTGCCCACATGGTGCTGAGCTACCAGGCCACTCCGAGCGCGGAGCCGCTGATTCTCGACAGCCTGATCGAGGATCTGCTGCCGGCAAGCATGCGCACCGATCTGGATCCGGTCTTCAGTTTCAATTATCAGGGCATGTGGGCAGCCGGTTCAGCTACCCCGTTGGGCAGCTCCACCGCGCGGCTGTCGCGCTGGCGTAATGTTATCGAACGCATGGAAAGTGAGGGTATGTCGTGGTGATTCCCCTGTCTGTCAGTCTGCAAAGAGAGGTATGCCGTGTCGTTGATTAAACAGCTTTGGATTGCCATTGCCCTGCTGGTCTGTCTGATGTTTGTCAGCAGCTTTGGCTTGAGCTTTATGGCGGCCAAACAGTACTTTGAAGAGCAGCTGAGCCTCAAGAACATGGACAACGCCAGCTCCCTGGCCCTGACCCTGAGCCAGATCGAAAAGGACCCGGCTCTGCTCGAGACCTTTGTCTCGGCGCAGTTTGATATGGGGCACTATTTGCGCATCACCCTGCATGCCACTGACGGTGAGCCGCTGGTGCTGCGCGAGTCGCAGGCTGAACAGGTTCAGGGCGTGCCCGACTGGTTTGTGCATCTGTTTGCGCTGGATGTGCAGCCCGGCGCGGCCCTGGTTTCCAGCGGCTGGCAATCCTTTGGGCGCCTGAGTGTTGAAAGCCATCAGGGTTACGCCTATGAAGCGCTATGGCGTAGCGCCTGGCAGCTCTGTGTGTGGATGTTAGCGCTGGCGCTGCTAAGCAGTCTGGTTGGCTCCCTGCTGCTCAAGCGCATAATCCGCCCGCTGGACACGGTGATATTGCAGGCCGAGGCCATTGGTGAACAGCGCTTTCTGACCGCCGGAGAGCCCCGTACCCGGGAGTTTGGCTTGCTGGTGCGGGCCATGAACAGCCTGTCGCTGAAGGTCAAGAACATTCTGGATATCGAGGCGCGGCGTCTGGAAAAGCTGCGTTATGAGCTGGAGCATGACAGCCTCACGGGCTTGTCCAACCGCAGTTTCTTTCTCAGCCAGTTTGATGCGGTGTTGTCAGGTGCGGACAGGCAGGCTCAGCATGGATTATTCCTGTTCCGCATCGAGGATCTGGGCGGACTGAACAGCCAGCTTGGGCATGCCGGCTGCGACCGCTTGATCTGTGCCTTGGCTGACGCTGTTCAAGACAGGATCGCCGGGCTTGCAGGGCATTATCGCGAGCGCTATTTCGGTCGCCTGAATGGCTCGGACTTCGCCCTGGTGCTGACGGAGGTGAGCGATCTGCCGATGCTCAGTGAGCAGCTGTTGCAACGCCTTGAGCAGCTAGCCGCGGCAACCGATCAGGCCAAACCGGTATTGTTGCAGGCCGGCTGCAGCTTCTACTCGGGCGAGTCGCGGGCCAGCGTGATGATGCGCGCAGACAGTGTGTTGGCACGTGCCGAGCAGCAAGGCCAGACCCATGCCGAACTGGAAACCCGTAGCGAGATTGAGGCGCTGACCTTTGTCACCGCCGAGGACTGGCGTGAGGCTTTATTGGCCGCTCTGCAGGATGGCGTAGCGATCCAGGCTTACCCGGTCATGTCGAACAAGGGTGAAGTCTTGCATCACGAGGCCATGATGCGTCTGAAACTGGCTGGCAGCCTGCGCAGTGCTGGTTATTTCATTCCCTGGGCCCGACGCCTGGGCCTGCAGCCCGACCTCGATCTGGCCCTGCTTGAGCATGTGTTGACGGGCCTGGCCGATGCTCGGCTACAGGGCGATATTGCCATCAACCTGTCACCCGAAATCATTCTCGATGCCCCCAGATTGCAGCGTATGGAGCAGTTGCTCAGGCGACATGCGCAGCAGGCAACGCATGTCTGGCTGGAGTGCCAGGAACGTGTTGCACTGCAACACCCCGAGGCGATTGCGCTGTTTGTCGAGCGCATGCGCAGCACCGGTTGTCGTATTGGTCTGGATAGCGCCGGTGCGGCTTTCATGCAGTCGGCCGCGCTGCATGACGTGGGACTGAATTACCTGAAGGTGGATGCCGTGTATGCGCAGCGCCTACAGGATGACAGCGGGGCGGCGAACTATTTGCAGCGGCTCTGCAGTTTGGGCCATTCGATCGGTTTGACTCTGGTGCTTGAAGGCGTGCAGAACGCTCAGGTGGTTGAGCGTGCCTGGGATTGCGGGCTGGATGCAGTGACCGGGCCCGGCGTCCAGAGCCCCGTATAACAAGCGGGGGTCAAATCACATCGTTGTCGTAGTCGAGCAGATTCAGGCTGGAACTGCGACGGCGCATGGACTTGCGTTTCAACAGCTTGCTCTGAGCCTCCTGGGGCAGGTCGGTGAAGCGGATTACCCCGGTTTCCGAGAGCAGGTCGACCAGATCCTCGATCACCCGGATCAAGGGCAGGTCGGTCTCTTTCAGTTCGTACTGTTGCAGCGCGGTAGTGCGGTTGTTCTGGACAAAGTTCACCAGCATGGGGTCGCTGTCATCAATGGGCTCATTGCAATCCGGCGTCTGCTCAAGGCTGATGGTGATGATCTGTCCCAGCGAATCGCGTTTGACAAACATGGCAGTTCCTCCGGATCGAATGCCGTTCAGGACGGCGTGCGATCGGTCTGTTGATGGCTGTTGAACAGCAGCGCCAGTTGCAGGCGGTCGCTGACGCCCAGTTTGGCAAAGACTGAGCCGAGATGTTCCTTTACTGTACGCGGGCTGATATCCAGCTGGATGGCAATCTGCTTGTTGGTCAGGCCCTGGCGCAGTGCTTCGACCACCTCGCGCTCGCGTCCGGTCAGGCGGGCCAGGGCAATATCATGCTGTTGTTGGGATGTCTCTGAGCGCGTGTGGCGGTTGAGTGCGCCAACCACCGAAGAGACCACTTCAGCCGGTAGCCAGAGTGCGCCGGCGGACACGCTCTGGGCAACCTGGCCGAGTATCTCGCGGTTGGCGAAGGCATCGACGTAACCGCGTGCACCCGCACCCAGGCTATCAGTAAGCTGGTTGAAGCTCGCCGCACGGGTCATGACAATGACGGTGAACTGCAGCCTGCAGAGTTCGGTCACCTGGACGGTCCAGTCCGGCACCTTGTCGGCCAGATACCAGGCGCGGCAGTTGCTGCCCGCGGCAGGCAGATCGGCAACTGAGTTCACTATGCGCGCCAGCGGGAAGCACTGCTGCCAACGTGGTGACAGGGTTTGGGCGTCGGTGATGAAAAAGTCTTGAGTCATGTTCAACGTTCACGCATGGCTTCAGAGGTTGCCCGCAGGACCGGCTTGAGCAGGTATTCAAGAACGGTTTTCTTGCCGGTAATGATGTCAACCTGGGTAATCATGCCCGGGATGATCGACAGATCCTGGCCAAAGCCAGCGGATTCGGTACGCAGCCGGGCCAGGTAAAAGGTGTTGTCACGGTCATCGGTAATGGTGTCGGCGCTGATATGCTCGACCACTGCTTCCAGCCCGCCGAACACGGCAAAATCGTAGGCTGTGAACTTGATGATGGCGTTTTGTCCGGGTCTGACGAAGGCAATGTCCTTGGGTTGGATGCGCGCCTCAATCAGCAATTGGTCATCCAATGGAACAATCTCCATGATGTCCCTGCCAGGGGAAATAATGCCGCCCACGGTGTTGGCAAACAGGCGCTGTACGGTACCGCGAACGGGTGCGGTGATATCGGTTTTACTGACCCTGTCACGCAGACCGGTTTCTGCCTGTTCAAGTGCTTCGAGCTTGGTGGTGGCCAGGCTTAGTTCACCGCGCCAACGGTTGATCGAGTTCAAGCGTGACTCGAGAATCTTGTTCTCGGCTTCTTCAATGGCCGCGCTGCTGCGCGTGATGGCAGCGTTGGCGCGGTTGAGCTCACCGCGTAGGTTGGCTACGTCGCGCTCGAGGCGCAACAGATCCACTTCCGAGACGGCGCCGGAGGCCAGCAAGGGACGGGTGCGCTCCAATTCGCGTGAGGTCAGATCCAGGGTGGTGCGGTACTGCTCGCTGGCCGCGCGCGCTTCACGCAGATCCTGCTGGCGCTGAATCAACTGATTTCTGAATATGGATTGCTGTTGTTCCAATTCCGCCAGACTGCTGGCATGGAGCTGGGTTTCGTCTTCGATCAGCTCGGGTGCTTGTGCTTGTAACGCCTGATCAAAGCTCAGGGGCTCGTCTGAAACCAGCGCGCGCAGGCGGGCAATCTCTGCGCGCAGTGCCATGGACTGTGCCTGGCGTTCGGCCAGGTCGGACATGAAGCGGGTACTGTCGATGCTCAGGAGTAACTGCCCCTCTTCGATAACCTGCCCTTCACGCACATGGATGCTTTCGACAATGCCGCCGTCCAGTGACTGGATGATCTGCAACTGCTGCGAGGGGATCACCCGGCCTTCACCCTTGGCCACTTCATCCAGTGGCGCGAAGCCGGCCCAGATCAGTAACAGGATCACCGCAGCAAACAGAGCGTGCAGCAGTGGTCGCGCTCTGGCCGGCTCCTGATGCAGGCGTGCCCACTCTGCATCCATTGACCAGTTGTCGCTCAGGTCATGCCCCAGCCAGCGCTTGAGCAATCGGTCGAGTAGCTTGGAGTTGCGCAGACCGGGTAAGTTGCTGGCCTTGCCGAGGGCCTCAAAACCGCGTTGCTCCAGCGGCTTGTCAGGGTTCTTCTGGCTCATGTCTGGGCGCTCCAGATACGGCCTTGACGCAGAGCCTCAACCACATCCTTCTTCGGACCGTCGGCCACAATCTTGCCGCCGTCGATCACCAGAATACGTTGCGTCAGTTCCAGCATGGCGGTGCGGTGGGTGATGATCAGCGCGGTCTTGCCCTGACCCAGCTCGGTCAAGCTGCGTTTGACCAGTTCTTCGCTGGCATGGTCGAGGGCGCCGGTAGGTTCGTCGAGCAGCAGAATCGGCGGTTCGCTGATGATGGCTCTGGCAATGGCCACGGATTGACGCTGGCCACCAGACAGGCGCTGGCCGTTTTCGCCCACCATCAGATCAAAGCCGTCCGGATGCCGGTCGGTCAGGCTGGTCAGGCCGCTCAGGCGGGCACAGTCGATCAATTGCTGGTCAGTGGCATGGGGCGCGGCGATCAGAATATTTTCGCGCAACGTGCCATAGAACAGATGAATATCCTGGGGAATGTAGCCAATGTTGCGGCGCAGATCAGCCGGGTCGAGTTGGCGCAGATCAATACCGTCAATCAGGATGGACCCTGAGTCAGGGTGGTATAGCCCCATCAGGAGCTTTTCCAGTGTCGACTTGCCGGAGCCGTTGCGCCCGAGAATGGCGATTTTCTCTCCGGCTTTTACTTTGAAGCTGACGCCATTCAGCGTTTGCTGCTCGTCACCGGGATAACTGAAACTGACGTTACGGAATTCGATCTCGCCGTGCAGGGCCGGACGGTGCACCCAGTCCTTGCCGACCGGGCGTTCAACCGGCCTGGCCATGACTTCCTCCAGTGAGCCCAGCGCCGTCGCCGCTTGGTGGTATTGCGCCAGCAGGCCAGCGGCCTGGCTGATCGGCGCCATGGCCCTGGACGACAGCAGGTAGGCAGCGATCAGACCACCCTGTGACAAGTCGCCAGCAATAATGGCGTAGACGCCGATCAGAATGATTGCCAGTGCCACACTGTGTTGTGTCCAGACCGCACCGTTGGTGACCGTAGCCGAGATCAGTCGGAGCTTGGTGGTGATGCTGGCAAGGAACAGGGTGGCGCGCTCATAGATGGTCTGTACCCGGCTCTCGGCTGAAAAGCTCTTGATGGTCTCCAGATTACTGACACTTTCTACCAGCGTGGCGTTGCGTTGTGCGCTGGCCTTTTGGCTGCTTTCGGAGAGTTCATGCAGTTTTCTCTGGGCCAGCACGGCGTATCCCAGTACCGCGAGGGAGCCAACGATAATCGGGATCATCAGCGGCGGATGAATCAGGCCGATCACCAGTGTGAACAACAGCACAAAGGGTAGATCGATCAGTGCGACTATGACAAAGGAGCTGATAAAGCTGCGGATCGATTCATAGGCCTGCAGATTGCTGGCAAAGGCACCGGCACTCTCTGGTCTGTGGCTGAGCTTGAGTCCAAGCACCTGGCTCATGATGCGCGAAGACAGGCGTATATCGGTTCGGCTGGCGGCCAGATCAACAAACCAGTTGCGCATCAGGCGAATCAACAGGTCGGCGGTCAGTACGATAAAGAGCCCAGCGGACAACACCCACAGGGTATCTGTGGCGTGGTTGGGGACGACCCGATCGTAGACATTCATGATGAACAGCGGGCTGCTCAAGGCAAACAGGTTGACCAGAACGGCAGCCAGCATGACATCACGATAGAGGCGACGGTTGTCGCGTATCACATCCCAGAACCAATGCCCTTGTATCGGGCTGTCATTCCCCAGAGCGCGACTGTCGAGCTTGAACTCCGGGCGACAGTAAATCACTTTGCCACTGTAGGAGGTTTCAAGGGTGTCGAGTGTGATGCTGGTCTGGGCGTCTGGCAGGTCGGCGTGGATCAGGCTGGCGCTACCGTTCTCCCGGTCAATGCCACTGATTACGCAGGCGCGGTTATCGTCCAGAATCAGAATGGCGGGCAGCAGATGGCTGTTGATCTGGCCAAGTGAGTGGCTGGCAATGCGGCTAGTGAGGTTGCAGCGCCGGGCGGCGCGATCAAACACCGACGGGCTCAGGTCACCTGAGGTCAGGGGTAGGCCTGCAATCAGCGTTTGTACCGACATGTCGTGGCCGTGCAGTCGTGCCAATATGCGCAGGCACTCAACCAGGGAACCACCACCAACTTCAGCGTGTTCAGCCACCAATAAATCGTCCTCTCGCTATAGCGCTAACCTGCCCAGCCCGGATCTTTTGGTAAGCATACCCGAAAGCTGCTACGGGATGTCATCCGCTGTATCGAGCGACGCAGCGGATGCCAATCAGGGACCTGCGCTTTCAGCGCTGAGCGAGGCTCTGTGAGTTGCTCAGGCAGCTGCCAGGCTGATTTTGCTGGGCTTCAGTTTCGCTGCCCAGATCAGGCAAGCCAGTGCGAACTATGCCAAGTGTACTGAGCAATTGACCCTGGGCTTCCAGGGTGCGAGCGATGGCGATTTCACGATCATAAACAGCATTGGCATAAGCCCGGCTGGCCTGGAAGTACTCGTTCTCGGCATCCAGTACATCCAGCAATGTGCGCTGGCCAATGTCGAACTGCTGTTTATAGGCGGTTCTGACGCGGGAGGAGGACAGGCGGTGCTGATTAAGTGCAGTCAGCTGCAGGTCGATCTTGTTGACGTCATTGAAGGCAATCTGCAGTGTCTGACGCAGGTCAGTACAGGCTTTGTTGCGCAGGTCGCGGGCTGCATTGGCTTCGTCGTGGGCGCCACGAATGTTGGCCATGTCGCGGCCGCCGCTATAAAGGTTGTAGCGAAATTCAAGGC
Organism: Gammaproteobacteria bacterium HGW-Gammaproteobacteria-11; assembly: GCA_002840055.1. Taxonomy (GTDB): domain Bacteria; phylum Pseudomonadota; class Gammaproteobacteria; order Pseudomonadales; family Pseudomonadaceae; genus Halopseudomonas. The sequence goes on from PGZJ01000007.1 coordinate 121,723, forward strand.
CAATCTGGGCTTCATTGCGGTTGTCGCGGTTACCCAGTTCGTCATGGCTCTGGTAGTTCTGACGCAGAGCCAGATCCAGTGATGGGCTCAGGTTGGCCTTGCGAATACTGATTTCTGCATCGGCGACGGCGATGTTACGGCTTGCTGCCAGGTAACCTGGGTTGTGCACCAGCGCGTTTGACAAGGCCTGTTCCAGCGTTTGAGGCAACTGCTCGGCTTGCAGGGGCGCTGCTGGCAGACTGCCGGGCGGCACGTCGCCGGTAATGCGCTGATAGCGTGCCGATACATCATGCAGGTTTGACTGCTCGGTAATCAGGTTGGCTTCAGCCAGGGACAGGCGACCGCTGATCTGCTCCAGATCGACTGAGCGCGCGACGCCGGCTGCCGCACTGTCACTGATCTGCTCAAAAACGCGCTCATGTTGGCGCAGGTTGTCTTCGGCCAGTTGGACCAGCTCACGTTGGCGCAGAACATCCTGGTAGGCGGCTATGGCCTCAAGCGCGGTGCTCTCGAGCTGCTCCATGAAGGTGTAGTAGCCGACCAGTTTCTGCTCTGAGGCCTGCGAGACCTCGCCGCGAGTACGGAAGCCGTTGAACAGGTTCTGGATCAGAGAGATTTCCGCATCGCTACTGCTGAACGCGTCGTTATTGCCGTAGTTGCGATCATTGCGGCCGGTGCGTGCGGTGATGTCGATGCGCGGCAGATAGCCTGAGCGACTGGCGCTGAGGCCGTCATCCAGAGCCTGAAACTCATGCCAGCGGGCCTGGACTTCAGGATTGTTTTCTATGGCTTGGCGAATGCTTTGGCTCAAACTCTCGGGCAGACTGTCTTGCGCCTGTACCTGAGGTGCGAGGCACATGGAAGCAGCCAGCAGGGCAGCATAGAGAGGTTTGTGGCGTAATTTGAGCAGACTGCGGGCAAAGTGACCATTGATTCGATTTGTTAGCATTTTGAAAACCGCTTCTCAGGTGAGTAGAAAGTGCTGAATCCACGCAACCCCATCATAGATAGTGCGTTCCTTGCATCATGAGTCCGTGTTGAAACCCCTGAGAGCCGATACTTCTTATCCATGCGAGCTGTTGCACAGCGCAATCCGTCATAAAAATGGCGCCAAAATTAAGCCTTTCAGTGGCGCTGACGAATATGTGGCGGTCATCCTATTTGAAAATTGACGTGATGGCAAACAAGTGGCATTTGAAGATTGCCAAGACCTGTCCATTGGTACGGTATGCAATGACGATAGAATCACTATGATGTCACTCTGATCCTATTTTATTCCTGCTATTTAGCAGGACCTTCATTGCAGCGGAGAGACCTATTCATGGATGCAATCATCGCCATCGTCGTCAAACTGGTCGGACAAGCCTGGGCACAATCGGCTGACGGCACACGCAGACCGCTTAATCAAGGTGACGGTTTGCGTGCCGGCGAGACGCTGCTGACGGCTGAGGGTGCTGAGGTTGTGCTGGACTTTGGCGGTGGCGACATGCTGTCGATTGCCGGGCTGCAAAGTCTGCTTATCAGTGAGTCCATGGCCTTTGATAGCACGGCGAGTGTACAGGATTCGGCGGTACTTGACGTCTCCGTTGATCAGTCACTTGAAGCCCTGCTTACTGCGCTGAACGAGGATGCGGATCCGTTTGACAGCCTTGAAGCGCCTGCCGCCGGTCTTGAGGGTGGCTCGGGTGGTGGGTCGTCCTCCGTGCGCTTGTTACGTATAAGTGAAGGGCTTAACGAGCTGGACGTGGCCTTTTCGCGTCTTGATGAGGGCCAGCAGGACACCTTCGCCTTCAACGGCGGTGCTGTAGATGTGGAAGAGGCTGAGGTAGGCGAGCCAGCCCAGGCAGGCACGGTTACAGTGGGCAATATCACCGCTGATGATGTGATCAATGCTGCCGAGTCTGCACAGGTTATTGCCGTAACGGGCACCGCAACCGGTGGTGATATCAGTGAAGGTGATGTTGTCAGCCTGGTTGTCAACGGGACCGAGTACACCACCAGTGTCGATGGCGACGGCAACTGGAGTGTTGATGTCGCAGGCAGCGATCTCGCGGCCGACACTGAGTTCGACATCATAGTCGTGTCCAGTAATGCTACCGGCAGTACGGTTGAAAGCGTTGGTACTTCAACACACAGCGTCGACCTTGAGGCTGACGCTGGCACCGTCACTGTAAACAACATTACAGCCGATGATGTGATCAATGCTGTTGAAGCAGGTCAGGTCATTACCGTGACTGGCTCTGCTGTTGGTGGTGATATCAGCGAAGGTGACGCGGTCACCATGGTCATCAACGGCACTGAGTACACTACCACTGTAGGCGCGGATGGTGGCTGGTCCGTCGATGTTGCTGGTAGCGATCTTGCTGCTGACACTGAATTCGATGTGGTAGTTGGCTCAAGCGATGCTGCGGGCAACACTGTAGAAAGCACCGGCACTTCAACCCATACCGTGGACCTGGTTGCCCAGGCCGGCACAGTTACTGTGGGCAACATCACGGCTGACGACATCCTCAATGCCTCTGAATCAGCTCAAACCATCGCAGTGACGGGTACCGCCACGGGTGGCGATATCAGTGAAGGTGACACTGTCACCATGCTGATCAACGGCACTGAATACGACACCACTGTGAATGCCGACGGCACTTGGACAGTGGATGTTGCCGGAAGCGATCTCGCTGCGGACACCGAGTTCGATGTAGTTGTGAGCTCCAGTGATGCCGCCGGCAACACTGTAGAAAGCACAGGCACTTCAACGCATACCGTTGATCTGGTCGCTCAAGCTGGCACAGTTACTGTGGACAACATCACGGCTGACGACATCCTCAATGCCGTCGAGGCAGCAGATACCATTACCGTTACTGGTGCCGCAACAGGTGGTGACATTGCTGAAGGTGATGTGGTCACTATGATCATCAACGGCACTGAATATGACACTACTGTTGATGCTGACGGTAACTGGACAGTGGATGTTGCGGGCTCCGACCTGGCTTCAGATACCGAATTCCGTCCAGTGATGCCGCAGGTAACACTGTTGAAAGTACCGGCACTTCGACTCACACCGTTGATCTGGTCGCTCAAGCTGGCACAGTTACTGTGGACAACATCACCGCTGACGACATCATCAATGCCGCCGAAGCCACTCAAACCATTGCAGTAACGGGCACCGCTACCGGTGGTGATATTGCCGAAGGTGATGTGGTCACCATGATCATCAACGGCACTGAATACGACACCACAGTGGATGCTGCCGGTAACTGGACTGTTGACGTGGCCGGAAGCGATCTCGCGGCTGATACCGAGTTCGATGTAGTGGTCAGCTCCAGCGATGCTGCAGGCAACACCGTTGAGAGCACCGGTACGTCGACTCACACAGTGGATCTAGCGGCTCAGGCTGGCACGGTCATCGTGGACAACATCACCGCTGATGACGTGATCAATGCGACTGAAGCGGGCCAAACCATCGCAGTAACCGGCACCGCCACCGGTGGTGACATTTCCGAAGGTGACGTAGTCACCATGATCATCAACGGCACTGAATATGACACTACTGTTGATGCTGACGGTAACTGGACAGTGGATGTTGCGGGCTCCGACCTGGCTTCAGATACCGAATTC
>PGZJ01000039.1 GCA_002840055.1 Gammaproteobacteria bacterium HGW-Gammaproteobacteria-11
TCACCAATGGTGAAATAGCGCTTGCCGGGGATCGACGGAAGCTCGTCGTTATGACTTGGTTCCAGCATAGGCCTCGACTCTCGCTTTGAGTTTCTGCCCTGGACGGAACGTCACCACGCGACGCGCCGTGATAGGTATCTCCTCACCTGTTTTCGGATTGCGACCCGGCCGCTGACGCTTGTCGCGCAGGTCGAAGTTGCCGAACCCGGACAACTTGACCTGCTCGTTATGCTCGAGCGCCTGACGGATCTCCTCGAAAAACAGCTCCACCAACTCCTTGGCCTCGCGCTTATTCAAGCCCAGCTCTTCATATAGACGTTCCGCCATTTCAGCTTTCGTCAGAGCCCCCATACGCTATTTCCTTAACGTGGCGTTGAACCTTTCTTCCAGGGAGGTGAGGATTTTCTGCATCGCACCGTTCACCTCATCGTCGTTTAGAGTGCGCGATGGGTGCTGCCAGGTCAAGCCGACTGCCATACTTTTGCTAAGAGGATCAATACCTTTCCCCTGATAGACATCAAATAGCTTGAGGTCTGTCAGGTTCTCGCCCGCAGCATCACGAATGCAACTCAGGATATCTTCGGCCGCGATCTCCCGCCCGACCAGCACAGCAAGGTCACGCCGAACTTCCGGGAATCGCGACAGCTCCGTGAAGGAAGGCATCCGCCCCTCGGCAATCTCGCTAAGCTTCAACTCGAACATGTAGACCGGCTGATCGATACCCAAGGTGCTTGCCAGCTCAGGATGGAGACTCCCAACGAATCCGACCAATCGGCCGTCGCGCTCGATACGCGCGGTCTGCCCCGGGTGCAGTGCCGGATGCTCTCCCGCAACGAAACGATAGACGCCAGCATTTCCGGCAAAAGCAAGCAGCGCCTCGACATCTGCCTTGATGTCGTAAAAGTCCACCGCCTCGCGCGAGTTCGTCCAACCCTCGGGCTGACGGCTCCCGGTTAACACGCCAGCCAGCATGCTTTCCTGCTCAAGCTCTTTTAACTGACCAACAAAGCGCAACCCCGCCTCGAACAGGCGAACGCGTGGTTGCTGCCGGTTGAGGTTGTACTGCAGCGCCTTGACCAGCCCTGGCCAAAGCGACGCGCGCATGGCCGCCATATCAGCGGAGATCGGGTTGGCAAGCTGCAACGGCTTTATGCCAGGACTGAACAGCTCGAACAGCTTGGGATCGATGAAGCTGTAAGTGATCGCCTCCTGATATCCGCGGGCGACCAGTAAACGCCGAAGCAAAGGTAGCTCGGCACGAGCCTCGGGTTTTGCCTCAGGTGCAAGCCGGGCCTGCGGATAACGCACGGGCAAGCGGTCATAACCATACAGCCGACCCAGCTCTTCGATCAGATCGACCTCAAGACTGATATCGAAGCGGTGACTCGGAACACCGACTTGCCAGCGACCTTTAGCCTCTTCGATAACCACCAAGCCCAGGGATGTCAGCAGGCGCACCACTTCGGCGCCATCCATTTCCAGCCCCAGCATCTGGTTGATGCGCTCAGCGCGCAACGTTACTGGAGCGATTTTCGGCAAGTCGTCTTCGCTGACCACCTCGATGATCGGCCCCGCTTCGCCGCCGACGATATCCAGTAACAGACTCGTTGCACGCTCCATTGCCTGACGGGCGAGCTGCGAGTCGACGCCCCGCTCGTAGCGATGGGACGCATCGGTGTGCAAACCGTAGGAACGAGCCTTGCCGGCCAGCGCAATGGTGTCGAAAAAGGCACTTTCGAGAAAGATGTTCTGAGTAGCGGTGCTTACGCCGCTGTGCTCTCCACCCATGACACCCGCGATGGCAAGAGCGCGCTGATGGTCTGCAATAACGAGCGTATCCGCACGCAGGGCGATCTCCTGACCGTCAAGCAAGACGAGCTTTTCGCCCTCTTCAGCCATCCGAACCCGGATACCGCCCTTGATCTCGGCAAGGTCGAAGGCATGCAGGGGCTGACCCAGTTCGAGCATTACGTAGTTGGTTACATCGACGATGGCATCAATGCTACGGATATCGGAGCGGCGCAGACGCTCAACCATCCAAAGCGGCGCCGGGCGCGACAGATCAACATTACGGACAACACGCCCGAGATAACGCGGGCATGCCTTGGGAGCCAGGACCTCGACTGGGCGTGTGTCGTCATGATGCAAAGGCGCCACGGTGAATTGCACCGGACTGACCAGTGAGCCATAAATCGCACCAACTTCACGAGCCAAGCCAGCGATGGAGAGGCAGTCACCACGGTTTGGGGTCAAACCGATTTCGATACTTGCATCGTCGAGACCGAGATACTCACGAAAATCAGTACCGACCGGCGCATCGCCGGCCAGCTCCATCAGTCCGCTATCGTCACTCCCCACCTGCAGCTCGGTTTCCGAGCAAAGCATGCCATTGGATTCGATACCGCGGAGCTTGGCCTTCTTGATCTTGAAGTCGCCCGGCAATTGAGCACCGATCATTGCAAACGGAATCTTCAAGCCAGGCCGCACGTTCGGGGCTCCGCAGACGACCTGAAAGGTTTCACTTCCATTACTGACCTGACAGACCCGAAGCTTGTCGGCATCAGGATGCTGCACGGTTTCGAGGACCTCACCAACAACCACACCGCTGAAGCTGCCAGCAACGGGGGTAACAGCATCCACCTCAAGCCCGACCATGGACAGCCGAGCGACCAGCTCCTCGCGGGAGACCTGCGGATTTACCCAGCTCCGCAGCCATTGTTCACTGAATTTCATCCTGTTCTCCTAATAGTTCGTTGACGGGCGGCGGTACTAGCGAAATTGCGCAAGAAACCGCAGATCGTTATCGAAGAACAGGCGCAAGTCATTGACACCGTAACGCAGCATAGCGAGACGCTCGACCCCCATACCGAAGGCGAACCCGGAATAACGCTCCGGATCGATTCCAGACATCCTCAATACATTCGGATGCACCATGCCGCAGCCCATTACCTCAAGCCAGCCGGTCTGCTTGCACACTCGGCAACCCTTGCCGCTACACATCACGCACTGCATGTCGACTTCTGCAGAGGGCTCGGTGAACGGAAAGAAGGAAGGCCGGAAGCGAACACCTAGCGGCTTCTCAAAGAACACCCGCAGGAACTCCTCAATAGTGCCTTTCAGATCGGCAAAGCTAACGCCCTCGTCGATCAGCAGCCCTTCGACCTGATGGAACATGGGGGAGTGAGTGATATCGGAATCGCAACGATAGACGCGGCCAGGGCAGACGATACGAATGGGAGGTTGACGTGATTCCATGGTGCGCACCTGAACCGGCGAGGTATGCGTGCGCAGCAACATGTTGGCATTGAAGTAGAAGGTATCGTGCATCGCCCTCGCCGGGTGATGCCCCGGAATATTCAGCGCCTCGAAGTTGTGGTAATCATCTTCGACTTCGGGACCCTCTGCCACGCTGTAACCAATGTGGCTGAAGAACTGCTCAACGCGCTCCAAGGTACGAGTTACCGGGTGCAGTCCGCCGGACGCCTCGCCGCGTCCAGGCAGTGTCACGTCGATTCGCTCGGCTGACAATTTAGCATCCAAGGCAGCCTTTTCCAGATCAGCCTTGCGAGCATTCAGCACATCCTGAACACTGCTCTTGGCCGCGTTGATCAGCGCACCGGCTTGCGGACGCTCCTCAGCAGAAAGCTTGCCCAGCGTTTGCATCAGCTGAGTGAGTTCGCCCTTCTTTCCCAAGTACTGAACGCGTACCTGCTCGAGAGCACCGATATCCTCGCTTTGCTGCACGGCCTCTAGCGCTTGGGAGACCAGTGCATCCAAATTTTCCATGTACACAACCTCCAGAGGTTCTTGCAGAACCGCGCCGGTCAGACGCCCTTATTGGTCGCCGCCATACGCATTTTTGCAAAAGCCCCTTCCAGATACGAAATAGGGGAAGAGCACAAGGCTCTTCCCCTATTGATGACGTTGCAACGAACCCGAGAGTCCGGATTGTCGGGGCTTAAGCCAGAGAAGCTTTGGCTTTCTCGACAATCGCAGCAAACGCCGCTTTTTCGTTCACTGCCAGATCGGCCAGAACCTTGCGATCGATCTCGATGGCCGCCTTTTTCAGACCGGCGATCAGACGGCTGTAAGACAGACCGTTAACACGAGCACCAGCATTGATACGAGCGATCCACAGAGCGCGGAACTGACGCTTGCGCTGACGGCGGTCGCGGTAGGCGTACTGGCCAGCCTTGATTACCGCCTGCTTGGCGACGCGGAATACACGCGAACGCGCTCCGTAGTAGCCTTTGGCGAGTTTCAGAATTTTCTTGTGACGGCGACGGGCAACGACGCCACGCTTAA
>PGZJ01000008.1 GCA_002840055.1 Gammaproteobacteria bacterium HGW-Gammaproteobacteria-11
TAAAGAACCCCGCCTATGGCGGGGGTTTTTTATTTGGCTCAATATGCTTGGCTTGAAGCGTGTGGAATTAACTCGGTGAAACTCGCTTGAAGCTTGAAGCTTGAAGCTTGAAGCTTGAAGTGAAACCCAGACCGTGCAGATCCAGCTAAAGGCGCATTAATGCGACAACGTGCTTGACGCCCCACACACTCAACCCAATCCTCTTCCAGCTTCCAGCTTCCAGCTTCCAGCTTCCAGCTTCCAGCTCAATATCTAGCTATCAAGCAGTTCGGCACAGGCTGCCAGAATACGAGCTGTATCACGCAGGCTTCGCCCTGGTGCGCCGGCACAGTGCCCCCAGTCAGATACCAGTGGGCGGAACTCGGCATGCGGTATCTGCTCTGCTTCCCAGGCTGCGTCATGCTCGGTGAAATACAGATCGGTGGTTGCCGGCATGATCAGGGTTCTGGCTGTTATGGCATTCAGTGCAGCTGTCAGATTACCCTTGAACACCGGGTTGTTGCTGATGTCAGCAGACTTCCATGTTTCGAGAACCGTGAGCAAATTATTAGCGTCTTGGCCAAGGTGGTCTTCCTCCCAGAACTGCAACAATGCCTCGATTGAGTTAAAGCCCAGTTTTTTATAAAGACCATCGCGGAAGAACGCCTGACTATAAGCCCAGCCGGCATAAACCCTGGCAAATGCCTTGAGCCCGGCGGTGGGTTGTTGCCGGTAAAATCCGTTATTCCAAGTCGGGTCGCAGGTCAGTGCTGCTTTAACACCCTCAAGAAACACCTGATTGTGTGGCCAGCATCGCGCTGTAGCGCACACGCTCATAATACGATGGACCTTGTGCGGGAACAGGCAGCCCCACTGAAGAGCCTGCATCCCCCCCATCGACCAACCAATGATCAGTTTGATATCCGCATCGTTAAACATGCACTCAATAAGTTTCTTTTGCGCAACGACATTGTCATGCAGGGTTACCTGTGGAAAGTTGCCTGCGGCCTGTTGGTGGCCTGCGTTGCTGGGAGAAACCGAGCAGCCATTGCCTATAAGGTTGGGAACGATGATGCAGTATTTGATGGGATTCAGCGGGCCATGTGCACCAATAAGGGGCGTCACGCCGTGGTGTGTTCCACCATAGTACGTCGGCAGGACAATCAGGTTATCGGAACTGTTGTTCAGCTCACCGTATTGCAGGTAACTCAACCAGGCTCCACGCAAGGTACTGCCTGATTGAAGTGGCAGGTCCTCCAGCTCGAATCGTTTTTCAATACCCTGATTTTGTTGCATTTAAGAACTCTCTTTGACATGGCTTGAATGGCAAATATGCCGTTGAATCGCTTTCGCTTATTCAATATACATGCATGCTGGCATGTATATTGAATGAAAGATTCGTACCAAGACTGGCATAGCCAGCGGTTTACTTTTCCGGAGAGCAGTCATGACGGTGCAGACATCAAGCAGCAACCTCAAACAGACCCTGATGGATAACGGTGTCAAATACGCGCTGGCGGGCTACGTGGATATACACGGCATTATCAAAGGCAAGTTTGTGCCTATTGATCATATCGGTCGCATGCTTAAGGGATCAGAGCTGTTTACCGGGGCCGCGCTGGATGGCGTACCGCAGGACATTGCCGACAATGAAGTAGCGGCGATGCCCGATGTGGCAACCATGACGGTGTGTCCTTGGAACAAGGATCTGGCCTGGTTTGCCAGCGACCTGTGCCTGGACGGCGCGCCCTTTGAAGCCTGCTCGAGAAATATCCTCAAGCGCCAGGTCGCTGCCGCCGCAGACATGGGCTTTACCTTCAACCTGGGGATCGAGACTGAATTCTTCCTGTTCAAGGACGCGGCGGATGGCGGCTTTGAGCCAATCAGTGGCCGCGACTTGCTGGCAAAGCCCTGCTATGACCCCCGCACCCTGGGCGACAACATGCACATTGTCGGTGAGCTGGTGGAAGCCATGAACAGCATGGGCTGGGACGTCTATTCCTTTGACCATGAAGATGCCAATGGCCAGTTCGAGACTGACTTCACCTATACCAATGCCCTGAATATGGCTGATCGACTGGTGTTCTTCCGTTTGATGGCCGGTGAGATAGCCCGCAAGCACGGTGCTTTCGCCAGCTTTATGCCCAAGCCATCCGCCAACCGCACCGGCAGCGGCGCACACTACAATATGTCGCTGGCCGATCGAGAAACCGGCAAGAACCTGTTTGACCCCGCAAATGGCGAAGACATTCACGGCTGTGGCGTCACCGAGATGGCCTATCACTTTATTGCTGGGATCATGAAGCATGCCAAGGCCATCAGTGCGGTGATTGCGCCGACGGTAAACAGTTACAAGCGTCTGGTGCGCAAGGGTGCCATGTCGGGTTCAACCTGGGCGCCGGTGTTTGTCTGCTACGGCAATAACAACCGCACCAATATGTTGCGCATTCCTTCCCAGGGTGGGCGGGTGGAATGTCGTGCTGCCGATATTGCCTGTAACCCTTATCTGGGAGCGGCAATGATTCTGGCCGCAGGCCTCGAAGGCATTCGCGAGGCCATGGATCCGGGCCAGCCGCACCGGGAAAACATGTACAACTACAGCGATCAGGATGTCCGTGATATGGGCATTGAAATGCTGCCGCAGACGCTTGGTGAGGCGATCGAGGCCTTTGCTGCTGACCCACTGTCAAAGGAGGTCTTCGGCAAGACCATGTTCGATAGTTATGTGCAATTCAAGCGCGATGAATGGACCAGCTATCACACCCATGTCTCTGACTGGGAGCTGAACCGGTACCTTAAATTCTTTTAAAACGGCTGCGCTGGCAGAAGCTGGCGCGTCTTTTGCTGTGCTTTACCCATTTTCCGGCTTCAGCCGAATCCATCAGGAGTTGAAACATGCAAAAGCCACTAACCTTTACCCGTCGTCTCAGCACTGTACTCAAAGGCACTGTACTGGCCATTGCCGCCTCTGCGATTATGGTTCCTAGCGTTTCTGCCCAGGAGCGTGACAGTTTCAAGATTGCCTGGAGCATTTATGCCGGCTGGATTCCATGGAAGTACATTGATGAGTCCGGGATCATGAAAAAGTGGGCTGACAAGTACGGAATTGAAGTCGAGATTGTGCAAATCAACGACTACATCGAATCGATCAATCAATACACCGCAGGTGAGTTTGACGGTGTGGTCGCGACCAGCATGGATGCGCTGTCGATTCCCTCCGCCGGTGGTGTAGATACCACGGCATTGATAGTCGGCGACTACTCCAACGGCAATGATGGCTTGGTGATGAAGGGTAGCAGCGACCTGATGTCATTGAAGGGGCAGCAGGTCAATCTGGTTGAGCTGTCTGTATCCCATTACTTGCTGGCCCGTGCCTTGGATACAGTAGGTCTGAGTGAGCGTGATGTTACCGTCGTCAATACCGGCGATGCGGACATTGTCGCGGCCTTCAATACACCCGGCGTCAGCAACGTGGTGACCTGGAATCCTCTGCTGGATGATGTTGCCGCGGTCCCTGGTGCTAACCGAGTATTCGACTCCAGCCAGATCCCGGGCCATATCAAGGATCTTACAATCGTCAATACCGAAACGCTGGCAGCCAACCCCAACCTGGGCAAGGCGCTGGTGGGAGCCTGGTTTGAGCTGATGGCAGAAATGGCCACTGACAGTGAAGCTGGTCAGGAAGCCAGAGCCTTTCTGGGTGAAGCCTCAGGTACTGATCAGGCTGGATACGAAGCGCAGCTCGCCGGTATGAAGATGTTCTGGGAAGCCGCAGATGCCGTTAGCTTTATTTCCAGTGAAGAGGCCGTGGAGGCGATGGATAGCGTACGTCAGTTCTCCTTCGAGAAAGGCCTGTTGGGTGACGGTGCTGCTTCTGCCGATTTTGTAGGTATCAGCTTCCCCGGTGGCACAACCCTGGGTGATACGTCTAATATCAGGCTGCGTTTTGATACAACCTACATGCAGATGGCGGCTGACGACGCTCTCTGATCAACAGCTGATGCAGCGCGCTCAGATGGCTGAGCGTGCTGCTTCTTTTCCGGGACATCCATGCGTCGGACCAAGGAAGAGGCGGAAAAAACCCGTCTGAAAATTATCGAAGCGGCACTGACACTGTTCAGTCGCAACGGGTATTCAAACACCACACTGGCCATGATTGCTACCGAGGCAGGCTACAGCCGAGGGCCAATCTACTGGCACTTCAAGAACAAGGACGATCTGTACCAGGCGGTACTCTCCTATTCCCAGCAGCCGTTGGAAAGCCTGATCAGTGAAGCCGCGGAACAACAGGTTCAGCCGCTGCAGGCCATCGATACCTTTGTAAGGCGTTGGCTTGACCTTCTGGTCGAGGACAGCTGGTTTCGGCAATCATTCGAGATATTGTTGAACAAAACCGAACTGACAGAGGCGCTGGCACCTACCCTGAAACGTGAGCGCAAGCTGACCAGGCGCATCATTGATACCCTCAGTCAACTGCTGGCCGCCGCCCGTGACAAAGGCCTTATTCCTGCAACACAGTCCCCCGAGCAACTGGGCCTGATGCTATATACCTTGCTGATGGGCATTACCCAAAGCTGGTTGTTTGCGCCAAAGCTTTTCAGTCTGAAAAAAGAGCGGGAGTTCTTTGTTGGGCGCATGCATGCGTTGCTGCAGCAGGATTGAGAGTATTTTTATTGTTTGATGACGTTGTACTTTTAATCATTATCATTGAACGTCAGGGGACTCATCGAGGCAGTTATTTAAAAGATGACTTGTTACTATTTTGATATTAGTCTTTCTTGCGGGACACATATCCCGCGAGACGTGCAGGCATGAAGCCTGCAATAAAAGATTTATGGAGAATCAATAATGTTCAAGAAGTCATTGTTGGCTATTACCCTTGCCAGCGTTGCCACCCTGTCTACCGCTGTAAATGCTGCACAGTCCAACGGCTATTTGTTTGCGAGTCTGGGCCAGTCTGATGCTGATCTATCAAAAAGTGAGCTAGATACTTTTTGGGGTGTGGGCCCCGGTATCACTTCGTCACTTGACAGCAAGGATACTGCTTGGAAGGTTGGTGCAGGTATTCAGCTCAACACTTTTATTGGGGTTGAACTGCAGTATTTGGACTTGGGGCAAGCAAGCTACAAGGCTACCGATGGCGCTCAAGTAGCGCGAACAGTTGCCGAGACCTCGGGTTTTGGCTTGAATGCCGTGGGTACCTTGCCGCTGGACCGCCTGAGTCTTTTTGGTAAGGTTGGTTACCATCAGCTAGAAACCGATGTTGACTTCAGCTTTGATGGTTTTGATGTGCTGAGTGACAGCGAGAAGGAGTGGATTGTGTCTTACGGAGTAGGCGCGTCTTTTGCTGTGACCGAGTCCTTTGAATTGGTCGCAGAGTACGAGCGCTATAACGATGTTGCCGACGATTACGATGTCGACTACCTGTCTGCTGGTCTGCGCTACAATTTCTAAGCGAAAGAACTGAAAAAGGCCTGCTGATGCAGGCCTTTTTTGTGCTCGGGATTCAGCGCACAGGTTCGACAATCGGGAAGCTGCTGGGTGGTTCTTCGATCATTTGCAGCAGGCCGAAAAAGGCCATGGGCTCACCCTCGATCGTTATTCGCCCAGCGGCTACCTCAGCGGGAAAGCTGCTTTGGCGCAACAGGATGGTATCCAGTGTCTCCCGGGTCATGCTGATGCTGGCATCGGCGTTGTCGGCCTGGGCGTTTTCACGATAGGTCAGGGTGGCGTTTTGCAGGTTCAGACGGTACTGCTCGTTGGTGTCGGTCAAGCGCCAGTTGATGACCAGATGCTTGCCTTCGGCTTGTTGCGCATTCAGGCGCACGGCCATCAGGTCAAAGAACATGCCGGTTTCCAGGGCTTTGAGCACGTCTGGTGACAACCCCGTGGCGCGGTGGGATGCGGCGCTGCCATTGCGCAACTCCTGGGCGCCCATCAGGTAGGCACCGCGCCAGGTACCGGCTTCGGCCTGGTAGCCGAGTTGCTCCAGGGCATCGGCGGCAAGCGCTTTGGCTTCGGTGTTGTCGGGGTCGGCAAACACGGCCTGGCTCATGACCCAGGCGACCCAGCGATACTCGCCTTGGGCGAAGTCCTCGCGGGCTTGGGCAATAACCTTGTCCATGCCGCCCATGTACTCCAGCATGCGGCTGGCATTCTGTTGTGGTGGGAGTGGATTCAGGTTGGCCGGATTGGCGTCATACCAGCCCATATAGCGCTGATAAATCGCCCGGGCGTTGTGCCGCAGCGTGCCGTAGTAGCCACGGGCATACCATTCCTGGTCAAGACTGGCGGGCAGTTGGATCTGTTCGGCGATATCGCCGGGCAACATGCCCTTGTTCATCATGCGCACTGATTGATCATGGATGAACTTGTATAGATCACGTTGGACCGCAAGAAAGTGCTTGGCTTCGTCGCGGGTCCAGATCGGCCAGTGGTGTTGGGCAACCAGAATCTCGGCCTGGTCACCAAAGCGCTCAAGTACCCGATCTATGTAATGCGACCAGGCGCTGGCATCGCGCACGGCCGCGCCACGAATGGTATAGATGTTGTGCAAGTGCTGGCTGGTGATTTCCGCGGTATTGAGCACCTTGAACTGCGGAAAATACATCATCATTTCCGACTCAGCCTCGGTGCCGTGTGCCATCTGGAATTCGATCTCGATACCGTCAATGGTCAGGCTGGCATTGTCGGGTACGGTGTCGGTCGGTGCGATCAGCGACAGTGGGCCGCTGGCCAGCGCCTTGCCCAAGCCGGTATCCACATGGCCGCGTTCGCCGGGCGGCAACAGGGCGCCAAACTGGTAGGTGGCGCGGCGAGCCATGGCATTGCCGGCGATTACATTCTCAGATACGGCATGCTGCATAAAGCCATAGGGCGCATAGACCTTGACCTTGCCACTGCGAACATCGGCTTCATCGATTACCCCCTTGACGCCGCCGAAGTGATCAGCATGGTTATGGGTGTACAGCACGGCGACCACAGGCTTGTGCGGGCGATTCTGGTAGAAGAGTTCGAGGCCTGCGCGGGCGGTAGCCGGCGTCAGCAGTGGGTCGATAATGATCAAACCCGTCTGGCCTTCGATGATGGTCATGTTGGCCAGATCCATGCCGCGAATCTGGTACATGCCTTCGACCACCTCAAATAAGCCATGGATGGCATTCAGGCGTGCCTGGCGCCATAGACTCGGGTTCACCGTGTCGGGTGCGGCTTCCGAATCAAGAAAGGCATAGGCGGCCATATTCCAGGCCAGGTGGCCGTCGCTATCGGTGACCTGGCCATCGGGCAGTGCTGCGATAAAGCCGCGTCGGGCATCCTCAAAGGCCTTGGTGTTGTGAAAGGGTAGACTGCCCAGTACTGCCTGGTTGGCATCGACTGTGGCAGGTTCGGCGGCCTTGGGTGCGGCCAGACTGCTGAAGCTGATGCTGGCGGCAAGCAGGCCGATCAGGGTGTGAAGTCGCATGGATGTCTCCGGAAGTGGGTGGCTGGCACTCAGGTGCTCTGAATTCACTATAGAAGGGAATTTGCTGATATATCCAATGCATTTTTTTTCAACAAACAATGCGCTTTACGCATGGCCGTGCCGTGAAAGCCCCGTGCAAGTCATCAAAGCGCCACACAGCGCGGGTAATCTGCGCCGGGAAGTAACGGCAAGCGGGCAGTGCATTTTTCCTCGAAGCGCCGGTCCCTTTAAATTATAATCGCGCGCTTTGCTGTCGCCGGACTGATTCCGCTTGCCGGTAATGACCTAGGGGGTATGACCACTGTGATCAAGACGCCTTACTACCTGATCGACAAGAGCAAGTTGTTGCGCAATCTGGAGAAGATTGCCTATGTCCGCGAGCAGTCCGGCGCCAAGGCCTTGCTCGCACTCAAGTGCTTTGCCACCTGGTCGGTCTTTGACCTGATGCAGGAGTACATGGACGGTACAACCTCCTCCTCGCTGTATGAAGTCAAGCTCGGTCACCTCAAGTTTGCCGGTGAAACCCATGCCTACAGCGTGGCCTATGCCGATGATGAGATCGACGAGGTGCTGGCTCATTCCGACAAGATCATTTTCAACTCGATCAGCCAGCTGCAACGCTTCGCCGATGCCTCAGCCAATCATGTGCGTGGCTTGCGTCTGAATCCGGGTGTCAGCAGCTCCGAGTTCCTGATTGCTGATCCGTCACGGCCGTTCAGCCGTCTGGGCGAGTGGGATGCCGAGCGGGTGGCCAAAGTGATTGATCAGGTGTCCGGTTTCATGATTCACAACAACTGCGAGAACAGCGACTTTGGTCTGTTCGATCAGATGCTGAGTCAGATCGAGGAACGCTTTGGTACCTTGCTGGAACAGGTTGAGTGGGTCAGCCTCGGCGGCGGCATTCACTTTACCGGTGAGGGTTATCCACTGGACGCCTTCTGCGCACGACTTCGAGCCTTCTCCGAGCGCTTTGGCGTGCAGGTCTACCTGGAGCCGGGTGAGGCGGCGATTACCATGAGTACATCGTTGGAAGTGACGGTGCTGGATACCCTGTTCAACGGCAAGCAGCTGGCGATTGTTGATAGCTCTATCGAAGCGCACATGCTGGATCTGTTGATCTACCGCCAGGCGGCAAAGATGGAGCCCTGCACTGGTCCGCATCAGTACATGGTGTGCGGCAAGTCCTGTCTGGCCGGCGATATCTTTGGCGAGTTCCAGTTCGACCAGCCGGTGCAGATAGGTGATCGCCTATCATTTATAGATGCAGCGGGTTACACCATGGTCAAGAAAAACTGGTTCAATGGCGTGAAGATGCCGTCCATTGTGGTCAAACAGTTGGATGGCAGTCTGGACGTGAAGCGCGAATTCGGCTTTGACGACTTTGTAAACGGCCTCTCCTGAGGCCATCAACCAAGCCTTTTCCAAGGAGGCGTTTCGAGGAAGAGACATGAAGAAAAACGTTCTGATTATTGGTGCCGGTGGTGTTGCCCAGGTTGTTGCGCACAAGTGCGCGCAACATAACGATATTCTGGGGAACATTCATATTGCGTCACGTACCCTGGACAAGTGTCAGGCACTGGTCGACAGCGTGCGTGAAAAGGGCAGCCTGAAGGTTGCCGGTGATCTGCAGGCGCATGCGCTGGATGCTCTGGACATAGAGGCAACCAAGGCGCTGATCACCCGGACAGAATCGCAAATCGTCATCAATGTCGGCTCGGCTTTCGTCAATATGTCGGTACTACAGGCCTGTATCGAAACCGGTGCAGCCTACCTCGACACGGCCATCCATGAAGACCCGGCGAAGATTTGTGAAACCCCGCCCTGGTATGCCAACTATGAGTGGAAGCGTCGTGAGCAGTGTCAGGCCAAGGGTGTGACTGCCATTCTGGGCATTGGCTTTGATCCAGGTGTGGTCAATGCCTATGCAGCACTGGCTGTGAATGACTATTTCGACACAGTCACTGATATCGACATCATTGATATCAACGCGGGTAGCCATGGTCGTTACTTTGCCACCAACTTCGACCCGGAAATCAATTTCCGTGAGTTCACCGGCACCGTATGGTCCTGGCAGAACAGTCAGTGGGTCAGTAATCGCATGTTTGAAGTCAAGCGTACGGATGATCTGCCAGTTGTCGGTACGCATACCAGCTACATGACCGGTCACGATGAAGTGCATTCGCTGTCGCAGATCCTCAAGGTGCCTAATGTGCGCTTCTGGATGGGTTTTGGTGAGCACTACATCAATGTCTTTACCGTGTTGAACAATCTCGGGCTCTTGTCTGAACAGCCGGTCACCACGGCGGAAGGCCTTGAGGTTGTGCCGCTCAAGGTAGTCAAGGCGGTATTGCCTGATCCTTCATCCCTGGCTCCGGATTACAGCGGCAAGACCTGCATCGGTGATCTGGTCAAGGGCACCAAGGATGGACAGGACAAGGAAGTGTTCATCTATAACGTCGCAGACCATGCCGAGGCCTATGCCGAAGTCGGCAGTCAGGGCATTTCCTATACCGCCGGGGTGCCTCCGGTGGCTGCCGCCATTCTGGTGGCTACCGGTGAGTGGGATGCGCAGAAGATGGTCAATGTCGAGGAGCTGCCACCCAAGCCCTTTATCAATCTGCTCAACCAGATGGGTCTGCCGACACGGATCAAGGACGAGCAGGGTGACCGCGCACTGAGCTTCTGAGTGCTGAAATAAAAAAGCCAACCTTATGAGGTTGGCTTTTTTACGCCTGCAGTTCGGCCCTCAGAGGGTCCAGGGGGCGCGCAGGATTTCCAGCACGGTGCCGTCCAGATCGGCTCCGTAGCCCACGGTATCACCCTCCCGGTCAGCCTCGGTCGAAGGCGCGGGGGCCTGGGTTATTTCGCCACCACCAGTCTCGACCGCCTCGGCAAAGCCTTCAGGCGACATGCTGCGCATTTCCAGCTTGACCGGCTTGTCGCGGTAGTTATAACCATAGCCGTCCAGCCAGCGCATCAAGACCAGTGCAGAGCCACCCTGACCGGTCAGAATGTACTCGTTGTAGAGCCCGGGAATCGACAAATATTGGTCTACCTTGAAGCCCAATTGCTCGACATAAAAATCTTTTGAGGCCTCAAGGTTGCTGACACCAATGCCAAAGGCACTCAGGTAGGAATCGGCCGTGCCGGGGATGCCAACAAATTCGATCAGATTATTGTCAGGGTCGCGGCCGAAACCGATCACCAGATTAAAGGGTGGTTGTACTACCGGAGCGACGGTGACAATACCTCCGCCAGTAACAATGCCTTGGGCGAAGGCGGCTGGATCATTCACGTAGAACACCAGCTTGCCGTAGTTTTGCCGCGTATTGGGTGCAGGGACATCGGTGAACTCCATCAGCACAAGCAATGAACCGCGTGCATCGGCCGACTCCAATACCACCTCGTTGCGGTCGTCACGGCTGCGGCGTTCCACAACCTGCATGCCCAGGCCCGAGGTGTAGAAGAATTCGGCTTCAGCCAGATCCTCGACACCGATACCGGCCGCACCCAGATAGGCGCGGACACCCTGACGAATTTCCAGCAGGGTGCCATCGGCATCCTCGGCATAACCGACAATCTGATCGAGCAAATCGGCTTCGTCGGAGGGCGCCGGCTGGCGCAGTACAGTTTCACCCGCGGCTTCGATGTCCTCTGCCAGCGCAGTTGGATCAGCAACACGCAGTTCCAGTTTGACCGGGTTGTCGAGGTAGTTCCTCTGGCTGCCATTGGTCCAGTTCATCAAGACCAGGGCGGAGCTGCCGGGCACCGGTGAGGTGAGAATGTACTCGTCGTATTGTCCGGGAATAGCCAGAAACTGGCTCTCTTCAAAGCCGATGACCTCGACATAAAAATCGCGTGCTTCTTCAAGGTTGCTGACACCTATACCCATGGCGCCAAAGTAGGATGCTGTCGCAGCACTGTCGCCGACCATCTCGATCAGGTTGTTGTCCAGGTCGCGACCAAAGCCGACCACCACGTTGCCGAAGGCCGGTTGCGGTTGCGGAGGCACAGTCACGGTCCCGCCTGCATTGGCAAAGGCCTGGGCGAATGCGACAGCATCCCTGGCGTAGAACACCAGCTTGCCCGGATTCTGGTTGTAGATCCGGCCAATGTTGTCAGTGAAGCTCATCAGGGTAACGTAGGAGCCCCGTTTATCAGCGGACTCCAGCGTGACTTCAATGCGGTTGTCACGGGTTATGCGGCTGATCTCGCGCATGCCCATGCCGTCGGTGTACAGCGCTACCGAGGCGTCAAGGTCACTGACGCCAATGGCTGCTGCGCCTAAATAGACAAGGGGTTGAATGCTAGGCGGTGCAGGTTCTTCCGGGCCCGGTGTTGCAGAACCGCCGCCACCCCCGCCACTACTTAGGCAGGCGCTCAGTAACAGGGTGGACAGGCTGAGCATAATGCCCTTGAGCAAAGCGTGTGGGAGTCGCATACAAGCTCCTTTATTGTTATCGGATGCAACAGAATGAACGTTCATTCATGTGCACTTTAGCGTATCCCCTCGAGGTGCGCCAGCCCTCCTTGTCACGAATACCTGGCGATGACGTACCCTGGGCGTCAAGGTATGATGTTGGGCAATCCCGTCCCGTGCCTCAGTCATCAAGGTCTTAGCCCATGCCGTCGCCACTTGCCGCCATTCCTCTATCCATGCGTTTGGCCGGGGTCACCGAGATTGAGTGTGTCACGCCGGATCTGAACGGTATTCCGCGCGGCAAGGTGATGACCGTGTCCGGCTTTCTGGCTGAGCGGCGTTTGCAAATGGCGCGCGGGGTCATGCTGCAAGCCGTCATGGGTGGGTACCCAGCTCCACGCTTTTACGGCAGTGAGGACGGTGACCTGATCCTGCGAGCTGTACCTGAGCAGGTACATGTATTGCCCTGGGCCGAGACACCCCGGGCGCTGGCAGTGTGCGATGCCGTAGAACTGGATGGCAGTTTGTCGAACCTGTCCAGTCGCGCCCTGCTGCAAAGCGTGTTGGAGCGCTATACCGAGCGCAACTGGCAGCCTGTGGTGGCAACTGAACTGGAGTTTTTTATCTTTGAACCGCACGCAGATGGCGCTCAGCCGTTCCAGCCACCCATTGGCCTGGATGGGCGCCGCGAGGTGGGCCAGGCGGCGTTCAGTGTCGGTTCAAATAATGGCCTGCGCGGTTTTTTTGCCGAGGTGCGCTCAGCCATGGAGGCGCTGGGTATCCCCGCCGATACCTTCATGCACGAGATGGGTGTCAGCCAGTTCGAGATCAACTTCGTGCATGGCGATCCGCTGCTGATTGCCGATCAAACCTTTCTGTTCAAGCATCTACTGCATGAGGTCGCACTCAAGCATGGCCTGATTGCCGTGTGCATGGCCAAGCCGCTCGGTCAGGTGCCCGGTAGCTCCATGCATGTGCACCAGAGCGTGATTGAAAAACGCCACGGCCGGAATATCTTTACCGACCCGAGCAATGAGCAGCCGACCTTCAGCTTTTACCATTTTATTGGTGGCTTGCAGCATTGCCTGGCGGATTTGACCCTGATGATGGCGCCGAATATCAACTCCTATCAGCGCTTCAACAGTACCTATGCCTCGCCCAACAGCTTGTGCTGGTCGGTGGATAATCGCAGTGCGGGCTTACGGGTGCCGGCCAGTGATGCGGCCAACCGGCGCATAGAGAACCGTTTGCCGGGCGCTGATGCCAATCCCTATCTGGCAATTGCCGCTGGCTTGGCTGCGGGTTTTCATGGCCTGGCCAATGAGATCGATCCGGCTGCGGCGATGCAGGGCGAGTTTCAGCCGCCAGCAGAACTGCGCCTGCCCAGCAGCCTGCCGGCGGCCATTGATCGGCTGCGCAACAGCAACCTGGCCACTGAGCTGTTTCCAGCAGAGTTTATTGAAGGCTATATCGCGACCAAGACCCTGGAGCTGGAGTCCTTCCTGGCTGAGATAACGCCCTGGGAAAGGCGCTATCTGGGTAGTCAGGTTTAGACAAGGGTAAGGCAACTGGTCATGGACGCCAGCGGCACATTTGCCTAACCTGCACGCATTGCCATTGGATCTTTACCCCGGAGCCTTGATGCAGGACCCCCGCCCGTTGGAACCCGGCTTGATGATCATTCATGGCAACCGCCTGGAGGCGCTGCGTGAGCTGGTGGTCGGCTGGACCCGGCAACATCCGCTGCACCCGCTGGAGAACGAGGTGGTGCTGGTGCAGAGCAACGGCATCGCCCAGTGGCTGAAGCTGGCGCTGGCCGCTGACCCCAGCGGGGAGGGTGGCGAAGGCGGAGGTTGTGGTATTGCCGCGGCACTGGATGTGCAATTGCCCGCGCGCTTTCTCTGGCAAACCTACCGCGCCGTGCTCGGTCGTGAGGCGGTGCCCGAGCAGTCGCCGCTGGACAAGCAACCCCTGACCTGGCGGCTGATGCGCCTGTTGCCGGGGCTGCTGGACCAGGCCGAGTTTGCGCCCTTGCGGCGTTTTCTGGCCGACGATACCGATTGCCGCAAGCGCTACCAACTGGCCGAACGTCTGGCCGACCTGTTCGATCAATACCAGGTCTACCGCGCTGACTGGCTGAATGACTGGGCCCAGGGCCGCGATCGGGTTGGTCTGGCGCGCGACGGCTATCGCGATCTTGGGGTGGAGGAGGTGTGGCAGCCAGCACTCTGGCGCGCGGTGATTACCGATGTGGGTAATGAGCGTCTGAGTGACAGCCGCGCCGGTATTCACCCGCGCTTTGTCGATCAATTGCTGGCCGTCGAGACGCGTCCGCAGGGGCTGCCGCGCCGGGTTATCGTGTTCGGCATTTCCTCGTTGCCGGCCCAGACCCTGGAAGCCCTGGCCGCCATCGGCCGCTTCAGCCAGGTACTGCTCTGTGTGCTGAATCCCTGCCAGTACCACTGGGGCGATATCGTTGCCGACCAGGACCTGCTGCGCCATCAGTACCGGCGCCAGCAACGGCGTCCCAATAGTCCGGTGCAACTGGATGACAGCACCCTGCACCAGCATGCGCATCCCTTGCTGGCAGCCTGGGGCAAGCAGGGTCGCGACTATATCAACCTGCTCGACAGCCATGACGAGCGCGCCAGTTACGAGGCACGCTTTGCCGCAATCAATGGCGGTCGCGTCGATCTGTTTGAGGAACCCGGCGGTGGCTCGCTGTTGCAGCAACTGCAGCAGGATGTGCTGGAGCTCAGCCCGCTGGCGGAAACCCGCGAACGCTGGCCCGCCGTGGATGGTGAGAATGATCGCTCAATCCAGTTCCACCTGGCCCATAGCCCGCAGCGCGAAGTCGAGATTCTGCACGACCAGTTGCTGGATGCCTTTGACCGTGACCCGCAACTCAGGCCGCGGGATATCATCGTCATGGTCCCGGACGTGAATACCTACGCCCCGCATATCCAGGCGGTCTTCGGCCAGTACGCGCTGACTGATCCGCGGCATATTCCCTTTACCCTGGCCGACCAGGGCCAGCGTGGTCAGGAGCCGCTGCTGATTGCACTGGAACACCTGCTCGGCTTGCCCGATAGTCGCCTGCCGGTCAGTGAAGTACTGGATCTGCTGGATGTTCCAGCGCTGCGTGGTCGTTTCGCGCTGAGTGAGCAGGATCTGCCAACCCTGCGGCGCTGGATCGAAGGCGCCGGGGTGCGCTGGGGACTGGATCAACAGCGCCGCAGCCAGCTTGGCATGCCCGACGGCCTGGAGGCCAATACCTGGCGCTTTGGCCTGCGGCGCATGTTGCTCGGTTACGCCGTGGGCCAGGGTGATGCCTGGGACGAGATCGAACCCTACGATGAAATTGGCGGGCTGGATGCTGCACTGCTCGGCCCGCTCAGCGCGCTGCTGGATGCCCTGGATCGGCACGAGCAGGCACTCGGCACGCCGGCCACGCCGTTGCAGTGGGGAGAGCGGCTGCGCGCTCTGCTGGAGGACTTCTTTCAGGCCGACAGCGAGCGTGACCAGTTCCTGTTGGTACAACTGCAGGAGAGCCTGGAGCACTGGCTGGAACTCTGCGACGCGGTAGAGCTGCACGAAGCCTTGCCGCTGAATGTGGTAGCCGAGGCCTGGCTGCAGGGCATTGGTCAGGATCAGTTGAGCCAGCGCTTTCTGGCTGGCGCGGTCAACGTCTGCACCCTGATGCCGATGCGCGCCATCCCGTTCAAACGCATCTGCCTGCTGGGCATGAACGACGGCGATTACCCGCGCGCCCAGCAACCACTGGATTTTGATTTGATGGGCCGCGACTACCGCCCCGGTGACCGTTCACGCCGCGAGGACGACCGTTATCTGCTGCTCGAAGCCATGCTTTCGGCACGCCAGACCTTGTACATCAGTTGGCTCGGACGCAGCATCCGCGACAACAGCGAGCGGCCACCCTCGGTGCTGATTGGCCAGTTGCGTGATCACTTGCAGGCCGGTTGGCAGTCGGCAGATGAGCGCGACTTGCTTGCGACCCTGACCACTGATCACCCCCTTCAGCCCTTCAGCCTGGATTACTTTACCGGTCAGCGCGGCCTGTTCAGTTACGGTCGCGAATGGCTGCCGCTGCATGCTGAAGTGACGGCAGAGCAGGCCAATCAGGCGTTGTCGCCGGCCGTGCTGGAGGCGCCCATCGAGCTGTCCGCGCTGCAGCGTTTTCTGCGCAATCCGGTTGGGCACTTCTACAGCCAGCGGCTCAAGGTCTGGCTCGACGAGCGCGACCAGAGCGCCGAGGACGACGAGCATTTCAGCCTCGACGGCCTGCAGCGCTACCAGCTCAGCCAGACCCTGCTCGACAGCATCAAGGACGCCGAACCCGAGGCTGACCTGATGGCCTTGCTGCAACAGGGCGCCTTGCGCCTGCAGCAATGCGGGCAACTGCCCCTGGCCGGATTTGCCGGGCTGGCCAGTGAGCAATTGCTGGCGCCGCTGGCCGACCAGTTGGAGCGCTACCGTCAGCAGGCGCAACTCTGGGATCAGCGTCTGGATCATCCCTTGCCAATCGAAGGCCGCAGCGCGGCGTTGCAATTGAGTAGCTGGCTGGCGGACGTGCGTTGCAGCGCGCGTCTGGATGGCCTGCTGCGCCTGACCCTGCTACCCGGCCGGGTGATGGGCAAGAAGACGCTGAACTGGAAAAAACTGCTCAACGAGGCGGTGCTGCATGTCTGCGCTGCCGCCAGTGGCCACCGGATGAGCAGCTGCATTATCAGCGCCGATGCCGATATCCAGTTGCTGCCCCTCGAGCAGCCCCAGGCCGCAGCGATCCTGCAGGACTGGTTGCAGGCCTGGCACCAGGGTCTGAGTCGGCCGCTGCCAGTGGCACCGAAAACCGCCCTGGCCTGGCTCGATGCCGAGGATGAAGACAAGGCCCTGGCCCAGGCGCGGCAGTGCTACGACGGCAATGACTATGCCCGCGGGGAGCGGCTGGACAGCGCAGCATTGCTACGCACCTACCCGGACTTTGCCAGCCTGACCGCCAGTGGCGAGTTCGAGGCTTTTGCCAGCCTGTTGTATCAGCCGCTGATACGCGCCGAGGCCGAGCAGTGGCTGATGATCAGCCCGGCCGGGGAGGCGCAGGCATGACCACAACCAGCGCACAAATACCCCTGGCGCTGCGCTGCGTGCTGCGCGGCAGTCGGTTGATCGAGGCCAGCGCCGGTACCGGCAAAACTTTCACCATCTCGGCCCTGTATCTGCGGCTGGTGCTGGGGCATGGCGGCGACGCAGGCTTTGGCCGCGAACTGCTGCCACCGGACATTCTGGTGGTGACCTTTACCGAGGCGGCCACCCAGGAACTGCGTGACCGCATCCGCGCACGTCTGGTCCAGGCCGCCCAGGCCTTCCGCGATGAGCTGGATGAACTGGATCCGATTCTGCAGGGCCTGCGCGCCGACTACCCCGAGGCGGACTGGGCATCCTGCGCCCGCAAACTGGATATCGCCGCGCAGTGGATGGACCAGGCCGCAGTATCGACCATCCACAGCTGGTGCCAGCGCATGCTGCGCGAGCACGCCTTCGACAGCGGCAGCCTGTTTACCCAGACACTGGAGACCGACCAGCGCGAACTACTGGCCGAGGTCGCCCGTGATTACTGGCGCCTGCACTGTTACCGGCTGCACGGCAGGGCGCTGGCCTGGGTTGATGAACATTGGCAACAGCCGGATGCGCTACTGGCCAGGACGCGGGTTCTGCTTGATCAGAAACTGCCGGTATCGACCATTGAGCTGCAAAGCCTGATCGAGGAGTCCCTGGCGTCGGCCGCCGCCGAGCTGGAGGCGCTCAAGGCGCCCTGGTTCGATTGGGCCAATGAATTGGAGGGCATCCTGGAAAAAGCCCGTGATGCCAAGGCCTTTAACGGCACCAGCCTGAACCGCAAGAACCTGGCTAACTGGCTGGACAAGCTGCGCGAGTGGGCGACGGATGCCCAGGCGCAGACCCTGGAAATCGGCAAGGGTTTCGAGCGGCTTACCCACCAGGGGCTGGCCGAGATCTGGAAACAGGGCTCGCCGCCGGAGCATCCGGCACTGGAGGCCATAGCCGAGCTCAAGACCCGGCTTGCCGCGCTGGCCAGTCCGGCACAACCGGCCCTGCGCCATGCCGCTGGCTGGATGGCCGAGCGCTTTGATGCAGAAAAGCGTCGTCGCGCACAGATGGGCTTTGACGACATGCTTACGCGGCTCGACGATGCGCTGCAGGGCGACAACGGCGAGCGCTTGTCAGAGGTCATCCGCACACAGTTTCCGGTGGCCATGATCGATGAATTTCAGGACACCGACCCGCTGCAGTACCGCATCTTCGATCGCATCTATCCCCTCGAGCACAGCCCGGAGGACACCGCGCTGCTGTTGATCGGCGACCCCAAGCAGGCCATCTATTCGTTCCGCGGGGCCGACATCTTTACCTATCTGTATGCACGCCGAGCGACCCAGGGCCGTCACGAACACCTGGACACCAACTTCCGTTCCAGCCAGCCGATGGTCGCGGCAGTCAACCATGTATTCGATCTGGCCGAGCAACGTGCGGACCAGCAGGGCGCCTTCCGCTTCGGCGCCGGGGCTGAGGCGCTCCTGCCGTTCCAGCCGGTCGCCGCCCAGGGCCGCAAGGAGCGCTGGATGCTGCATGGCCAGATTGCTCCCGCATTGACCGCCTGGCACCTGCACAGCGACGAGCCGCTTACGGGCGAAGCCTATCGTCAGCAGATGGCCGCGCGCTGCGCCTCGGCCATGGTCGAACTACTGCAAGCTGGCCAGTCCGGACAGGCCGGCTTCGAACATCCCAAAGACGGTTGGCAAGGGGTGCGTCCGGCGGATATGGCGGTGCTGGTGCGCACCGGGCGTGAGGCCGAGATGATTCGCAATGCGCTGGCCGAACGAGGCGTGCGCAGCGTCTATCTGTCGGACAAGGATTCGGTGCTCGACTCGCAGGAGGCGGTGGATGTATTACGCTGGCTGCGCGCCTGCGCCGAGCCGGGTAATGACCGTCTGCTGCGCGCCGCCCTGGCCAGCCCGACCCTGGATCAGTCCTGGGCCACGCTCGAGCGCCTGAATGAAGACGAGCGCCTGTGGGAACACCGGGTATTCCAGTTCACCGAGTACCGCCGCCTGTGGCAACGCCAGGGTGTGCTGCCGATGCTGCACCGCCTGCTGCATGATTTTGATCTGCCTGCCCGTCTGCTGCAGCGCGCCCATGGCCAGCGGCAACTGACCAATCTGCTGCACCTGGCCGAGATGCTGCAACGTGCCGCCCGCGAGCTGGATGGCGAACAGGCCCTGGTACGGCACTTGGCCGAGCTGATTCCGCTGGCCGGGGAGGGTGCAGGGGAGGAGCAGATACTGCGGCTGGAAAGCGATGCCGAACTGGTCAAGGTGGTGACCATCCACAAGTCCAAGGGCCTGGAATACCCACTGGTGTTTCTGCCCTTCATCTGTCACAGCCGCCCGCTCAAGAGTGGTGAACCGGCGCGCTTCCACGATGGCGAGCGCCGCACCCTGGTGCTGGAACCCAGCGAAGCGGAACGCCGACTGGCCGATGCCGAGCGCCTGGGTGAAGACCTGCGCCTGCTCTACGTGGCCCTGACCCGCGCACGCCACGCCTGCTGGCTGGGCATGGCCGACCTGAAAAGCGGGCAGAGCAAGAGCTCGGTACTGCACCACAGCGCCGTGGGCCATCTGCTCGCCGGTGGTCAGGCGTTGTCGGCCAGTCCGGCGCTGGCGGAGTGGTTGCAGCCGTGGCGTGATGTCCCCGCAGAGGTGATCGCCGTCAGTCCGGCGCCGGAAGTGCAGGAGCAGGTCTATCAACCCCTGCAAGCCTTACCGCCGCAGATCCTGGCGCGGCAGCCGCAACATGCCAGCTTTGAATCCTGGTGGATTGCCTCCTACAGCGCCCTGGCGATTGGCAGCGAAGAGCTGGGCGGGCTGGGCAGAGGTATCGGCAATGCGCCGGACAATCCGGCTGCCGAGAAAATGGCCGATGATGAACGCGCTGCGCGCTTTATACCGCTGCGCGCCGGTGAACTGCCGACCATTCACCGTTTTCCGCGTGGCCCGCAGCCGGGTACGTTCCTGCACGGGCTGCTCGAGCTGGCCGGTCGCGAAGGCTTTGCCGTGCTGGCGGACCGGCAGCAGTGTATCGACTGGCTGCGCCCGCGCTGTATTCGCCGCGGTTGGGGCGTCTGGACCGAGTGTCTGGCGGACTGGCTGATCAGTCTGTTGCGGCAACCCGCGTTGCTGCGGCGGGTCGATTCAACGACTGAGCTGTGCCTGGCTGATCTGTCGCCCGGCCAATACCAGCCGGAGATGGAGTTCATGTTCAGTGCCCGGCGGGTCGATGTGCAGCAGCTTGATCATCTGGTCTGTGCTGCGACTCTGGATGGCCAGCCGCGCCCGGCGCTGCTGCGCGATCGCCTCAATGGTCTGTTCAAGGGTTTTATCGATCTGGTGTTCGAGCACCAGGGGCGCTATTACGTGGTCGATTACAAATCCAACTGGCTTGGCGCCAGCGCCAGTGATTATGTCGACGAGGCCATGCAGCGGGTGATTCTGGAACAGCGCTACGATCTGCAATATGTATTCTACGTGCTGGCGCTGCACCGTCAGCTCAAGGCGCGTCTGCCGGATTATGACTACGAGACACACATGGGCGGCGCGCTGTACTGGTTTGTGCGCGGCGTGGATTCGCCCCAGGCCGGCCTCTGGCATGACCGCCCACCAAAGCGTCTGATCGAAGATCTGGACCGGCTGTTTATGGGCCAACCCGCCGTGGAGAGCGCTCTATGAAAGACGCCCAGATCGATTGGCTGGAACAGAGCAAGCAGCAACCGGACCCCCTGCAGGATGCCCAGGCATTGCTGGCGCTGCTGGATGACTGGCTGGCCTGCGGTTGGCTGCGCGCACTGGACCGGGCGCTGGCCGGGTTTCTGCTGGAACGTGAGCCGAGCACCGATGCGCGGGTGCTGCTGGCGGCGGCACTGGTCAGTCATCAACTGGGTCACGGGCATGTGTGCCTGGACCTGGGTATGACCCTGGACGAACCGGATTTTGCCCTGTCGTTGCCCCCCGAAGGTGAAGGCAGCCTTGATGTGCTGTTGCCCTCACAGCTGCTGCGCAGCCTGACACTGGCCGGCTGGCAAGCGGCACTGAATGCTAGCCGGGTGGTCGACAGCGGGCAGTACGAGCATGCCCTGCGGCCCTTGGTACTGGTCGGGCAGCGCCTGTATTTACGGCGTTATTTTCGGTATGAGCAGCAGGTGGTGCAGGGCCTGCAACGCCGACTGGCGCAACCCTTGACGATGCCCGAGGCGCTGCCCCAGCGTCTGGCGGTGCTGTTTGCCGACAGCCAACAAACACCGGACTGGCAACGCATCGCCTGCGCTCTGGCCGCGCGCGGCGCCTTCAGCATCATCACCGGCGGTCCGGGTACCGGCAAAACCACCACTGTGGTCAGACTGCTGGCGCTGTTGCAGGCGCCCGCAGTGGAGGCGGGGCAGGCGCTACGTATTCGTCTGGCCGCGCCAACCGGCAAGGCCGCCGCAAGACTGACCGAGTCGATTGGCCAGCAGGTCGGCCGCTTGCCGGTGGCGGAGGCCGTGCGCGAGCAGATCCCCAGTGAAGTCAGCACCCTGCACCGGCTGCTCGGCAGCCTGCCTGACAGTCGGCATTTCCGCCATCACGCGGGTAACCCGCTGGCGCTGGACGTGCTGGTGATCGACGAAGCCTCGATGATCGACCTGGAAATGATGGCCTGCGTACTCAATGCCTTGCCACCCGGCGCGCGACTGATACTGCTGGGTGACAAGGATCAATTGGCCTCGGTCGAGGCCGGCGCGGTACTGGGTGATCTCTGCCGCCATGCCGAAGGCGGATTTTATACGGCGGCCACCCGCGACTGGCTGGAACACAACAGCGGCCAGTCCCTGGCGCAAGCTGGACTGCAGGAGGGTGATGCGACCGGCCATCAACTGGAACAGCAGACCGCCATGTTGCGCCACTCCCACCGCTTTGATTCGAATAGCGGTATTGGCGAGCTGGCGCGTGCGGTCAATCGCGGTGATGCCGCTGCGGCCAGGCAATTGCTGCAGACGGGCGGCTTTGCCGATATCCATCGGCAGCGGGTCAGTGCAGTTACCGATATGGCCTTTGAAAGCTTGGCGCTGGGTGCAGCGTTGCCGGGTTATGCCTTGTACCTTCAGCTTCTCGCGGATGCCCGGCCAAAACCGGAGGTGCCGGCTGGAGACCCGGTCTGGGAAGCATGGGCCCAGCAGGTGCTGCAGGCCTTTGATCAGTTCCAGCTGCTGTGCGCCGTGCGCAAGGGCAACTGGGGTGTCGATGCGCTTAATCTGCGGGTGGCCAATCTGCTGCACCGGCGCGGTCTGCTGAGTGCCGACCAGGGCTGGTACGAAGGGCGGCCGGTGCTGGTCACCCGCAACGACTACAGCCTGGGGCTGATGAATGGCGATATCGGCATTGCCCTGCGCGTGCGCGAAAAGCCCCTGCAACCCGGCGCATCAGAGCGTGAAGAGCTGCGGGTGGCCTTTCCGCGCAATGACGGCAAGGGCGGTGTGCGTTTTGTATTACCCAGCCGCCTGACCGAGGTCGAGTCGGTGTTTGCCATGACCGTACACAAGTCCCAGGGCTCGGAATTCCAGCATGCGGCCCTGATGCTGCCGGATGCCCGCAGCCCGGTACTGACCAAGGAACTGGTGTACACCGCCATCACCCGTGCCAGCCAGCACTTCACCCTGGTGGAAGCACGGGACGGCGTCTTTGAGCAGGCGGTGCAGACGCCGGTGCGGCGGATCAGCGGTTTGGATCTGGGGCAGGCCGCGTCATCAGGTTAACCCGTGCCGCAGGGCGGCAAGTTCTGCCAAACGGTTCACACCTGCGGGCGGCAGGCTTTGCTCTCAGGTCAGCGGCGCCCTAGCATCTGTTACTCAGTGCCGCGTTGCACATCTTGCCAAAGGATATGGCTATGTCTGGAAAACCTGCTGCCCGTCAGGGCGACCCAACCCAGTGCCCAAAAGACGGGCACGGCAGTCACAGCATCACCGCCGGCTCGGCGGATGTCCTCTTCAACGGCCTTCCGGCTGCACGGCTAGGCGACCCCACGTCCTGCGGCAGTACGCTGAGTGGCCAGGTGATCCCCAATGTGCTGATCAATGGTCGTCCAGCGGTGGTCATGGGCAGTACCGGCAGTCATGGTGACGTGGTGATAGGTGGTTCCGGCGACATTTTCATCGGGGGTGGCGTCAGTATTGGCGCCTACACTAGCGCGGCCAGCTCTTTAACCGGTGCCACTTCAGCGGCTCTGGCTGGTGCCGGCCGTCTGCTGCGTTCAGACGGAGCCCACCCCGCCGGCATTGACCAACAAACCCTGCAACCCCGGGACATGGCTTACAGCATTGAAGAAGAGGAGGAAGAGGACGAAACCGAACTGCCACTGCAGCAGCGTATTACCCTGCGGGTCGGTATGTTCTTTGATGGTACCGGCAACAACGCGCCCAACGCCGCCCTTACCGCTGCCTGCCGTAGTGAAGATGTGCAGGACTTTGGTGAAGAAATGCTGGGGGGCGTAGCTGCATTTTGTGAGGCCCATGGTTATCGGGATACCAATGGTGATGGCTTCTTTGATCAGATGCCGGGTACCAGTTTTGGTAATGAGCTGAGTAATGTGGCTTTGCTTTATGATCTTTTCAAAGATCAGTCTGGTAGAAATATCGATAGTGAAACTGCCCAGGCCAGCATTAAAGTTTATATCGATGGCATAGGTACTCAGAGTGGTAGCGAAGACTCCAAATGGGGTTTGGCGCAAGGCCAGGGCGATACGGGAGTTGTCCAGCGAGTTCAGCAAAGTCCGCATTTGCTTATGGACAAGCTGATTCAACTGATCGGTAATAACCCTCAGGTGGTGATCGACAAAATTCAATTTGATATTTTTGGATTTAGCCGAGGAGCTGCGGCGGCGCGCCACTTTGCCAATGAAGTGCTGAAGTCAGGCGGTGGCGTTCTTGCTGACCATCTTGGTCAAGGTTTTACCGCACTAGCCCCAGACTTTGATTGGGAGGCAAGCGTCAGCATCAACTTTGTCGGCCTGTTCGATACCGTGGCCGCTGTGGGTGACCTATTTCGAGGCGATATCAGGGTTGGCGATAGTCGCAACCCTGGTGTGAACCTGTACTTGCCACCCGGTTGTGCGCGCAAGGTGGTGCATTTGACCGCGGCGGATGAGCACCGCCACAACTTTAGCCTGAATCGGGTAGATCCGGCCCACGAGGAACTGGTCTTGCCCGGTGTACACTCCAATCTTGGGGGTGGTTATCCTGTCCGGGTGCGTGAGCGCTTGCTGGTTTCAAGGCCGCGAGTGTTTCGTGCAGGCTATTACCCGCTGGATAGTATTGACCGGCAAAAACTGCAGACCTCCATGGCCTGGCGCGCCCGCGCAGAGGATGAACAGCGCCTGAGACAGCTTGGCCTGCCGGGGGCGGGTGAGTTTATCGCCGAGGTGCATCCGGTAAATCGTTATTACAGCTCTGGGTCGCTGGCTGCGCCCGATATGCTTTTGACGCTGGGGCTTGATCGCGAAGTGCGTGGTGAGTTGTCGCGTGTGGCTCTACGCGTTATGCATGCCAAAGGGGTACAACACGGCGTGCCTTTTGGAGCTATTGATGACGATGATCAACGATTTAAAGTACCCAGCGATTTGCAACCCATCGCTGCCAAGGTAATGGATGCAGCCTTGGCCGGTCAGAACGCGATGCTGGATGAAGTGGAAAAGCGTTTTCTGCATAGCCGCTATATTCATACGTCAGCCAACTGGGTGCCCACCTTTGGTTTTATGGTCAACAAGCCCCGTGCCAACTATGTTCGTGCTATTTACGACGATATACCCCAGCGAGGCTATCCGGCATGACTATGCGCCTGCTGATCCTAGGTTGTCTGTTGTTGGTTAGCGCTTGTACCAGCCACTCATCCGACTCGTTCCGCCCGCCGCCGCCCTCTTTGCCTTATCGCACCTGGGATGTGGGCCTGTTTGCTCCTGACTATATGGAGACCTGGGTAGAAAGTGTGGATGTGCTGGACCAGCGTGGTCAGGGCTATTATCGAGTGCATGGTGGGCTTGCAGCTATTCAAAGCCCCCCGAATAATCGTGGAAATCCTCGTGGATGGCCGACTCGCCCTGGAGCTGGTGCCACAAGACCCATGACAGGTATCGATCTGCCAAAAGTCATTTTTGTTCGATGGCAGTCACTGGCAGAGCCGCAAACCTACCGGGTGCGTATCCCTATTGACGATTGGGTAAGAGATGAGATGCTCAAGCCCTATGAATTGCACTGTTATATCACCAATTCTCATATGCGTGATTACCGGCGTTTTCTTGCCATCGGATTGGCCCCCGGTGGTATAGCCAAGGTGTGGCTGGTTGGAAATTGTGTCGATCCTATCGAAGTCGGCCGTTTCGAAGGGATGATCAACCCCAAAGGGCCTTATGATGGTACGTCAGAAGGTCGGCACCGGCCTCTCTCGCCCGTATCCAAAGCCTATGTCGAGAGCCATGAAATCCCCTTCGACAGCTGGTAACCCATGCGCCTCTTCGCTCTGATCCTGTTGCTGCTACTCAGCGCTTGTACCAGTCACCCATCCGACCCGTTCCGCTTGCCGCCGCCCACATTGCCTTATCGCACTTGGGAGGTGGGCCTCTTTGCCCCAGACTATATGGAAGTCTGGGTTGAAAGTGTGGATGTGCTGGATCAGCGCGGAGAGGGTTACTTTGACGTGCATGGTGGTCTCGCTTCAATTCAGAAACCTCCGAACAATCGCGGAGATCCTCGAGGCTGGCCTGATCGGCCTGGTGCGGGTAAAGCCATGCCCATGACCGGTATCGATCTGCCGAAAAACATTTTTGTCCGCTGGCAGTCACTCGCAGAACCACAAACCTACCGGGTGCGTATTCCTATTGAGGATTGGGTAAGAGCAGAAATGCTCACTCCATATCCTGGCTATTGCCGTCTGAATGACACGCACATTCAAGGTTATCGGAATATCATCACTATCGGTCTTGCTCCCGGCGGTATAGCCAAGCTATGGCTAATTGGTCCTTGTCTCGAACCCATTGAAATTGGTCGCTTTGAAGGCATGATTAACCCAAATGGGCCTTACGACGGCACGTCAGAAGGCCGGCACCGGCCTCTCTCGCCCGCATCCAAAGCTTATGTCGAGAGCCATGAAATCCCCTTCGACAGCTGGTAACCCATGCCTCTCATTCCGCTGATTTTGTTGCTGGTGCTCGGTGCGTGTTCCAGTACTGCGACCGATCCGCTGCTTCCGCCGCCGCCCACATTGCCTTATCGCACCTGGGAGATTGGCCTGCTAGCACCAAGTTACATGGAAGCTTGGGTTGAAAGTGTGGATGTACTTGATCAAAGAGGTCATGGTTATTATCGGGTTCACGGTGGGGTTGTATCTGTTCAAAATCCGCCAAATAATCGAGGAGATCCACGCGGATGGCCGCGTCGTCCAGGTGCTGGCGCTTCACGGCCAATGACCGGCATCGACCTACCGAAAATCATTTTTGTACGCTGGCAGTCGCTGGCCGAGCAGCAGACTTATCGGGTGCGTATCCCTATCGATGACTGGGTAAGGAATGAAATGCTCACTCCGCATCCTGGCTATTGCCGCCTCAATGACACGCACATTCAGGGTTACCGGAATATCATATCTATAGGTCTTGCTCCCGGCGGTATAGCCAAGCTATGGCTAATTGGTCCTTGTATTGAGCCCATTGAAATTGGTCGCTTTGAGGGCATGATCAACCCCGATGGCCCATACGATGGCATGTCCAATGGAGAACATTATCGTCTGCCCAGTGAGCATGCCCAGCGCTATATCGAAACCCACGGTATCCCCTATGATAGCTGGTAAGCCGTGCGCCTCTTACCTTTGATCTTGGTGCTGGTGCTCAGCGCGTGTGCCAGTCCTGCGTCGTATCCGCTACGCCCGCCGCCGCCCACGTTGCCATATCGCACCTGGGAAATTGGACTGCTCGCACCAAGTTATATGGAAGCTTGGGTTGAAAGTGTGGATGTGCTGGATCGGCGGGGTCAGGGTTTTTACAGAGTGCATGGTGGTCTCACCGCTATTCAAACCCCTCCGAATAATCGAGGCAATCCTCGTGGATGGCCGGCTCGTCCTGGATCTGGTGCCACAAGACCAATGACAGACATTGATCTACCGAAAATCATTTTTGTCCGCTGGCAGTCGTTGGCCGAACCGCAAACCTACCGGGTGCGTATCCCTATTGAGAATTGGGTCAGGGAGGAAATGCTTGTATCTCGCGCGGCCTACTGTCGTTTTGACGGCGCTGATATTGAGGACTACCGACGCGTGGTCACCATCGGCTTAGCACCCGGTGGCATAGCCAAGGTTTGGTTGTCGGGCGATTGTGTCGAGCCCATCGAAGTTGGCCGCTTCGAAGGCATGATTAACCCGAACGGACCTTACGATGGTTTATCAAACGGTGAGCATTATCGTCCGCCCAGCGAGCATGCCCAGCGTTATATCGATACCCACGGTATCCCCTTCGACAGCTGGTAACCCATGCGCGGTCTGCCGGGAGGTGGCTATCCTTTGGCTGCGCAGTAATACGCTAATGCCGTCAAGTTAAAACTGTTTTCCAGTACGCCGCCCAGCAGTTGCCAGCGCGCGCACCGAATCACAATTGGCCAGTACCACTTTTTCCTTGAACAGCATGTTTTGAGCTCTGTATCCGATTCTCGCCAGAGTCTGCCACCAGCCTGAGCGCAGCACCACCTGTCCTTCTCGGAAAATTAATGTAACGGACTTGGGTTTTTGTGACGCAGTAGTCTAGTATTCATCCATTAAATGGAATTTAGCGTCAGCCGCGACTTGCTCTTTTCATCGACTGAAGAGTTCTGCGTCTGACTCATACATACAAGAAGGAATAGTTATGGCTGGCAAAGCGCTGCATGGAAGTTCACTCAAGCCCTATTGGTTGTTGGCTTTGGTCGGGTCCAGCGCCGCTGCCCAGGCCGCCGATGGATCGCTCAATCTCCCCGGCATAGACGAGAGTCTGGCCTTCTGGTCCCCGCATCTCTACAGCGAAATCAAACTCGGTAATCAACGCAATATAGGCACGATTGGCGCCATGCTGCCGCTGACTCAGCGCGCCGACAGCCTGCTCTTTGCCGATGTCCGCGGGCGTTCCGATGATGACCAGTCCCGTGAATACAACCTCGGTCTGGGTTTCCGCTGGAGTGCCGGCGATGACCTGCTGCTGGGTACCTACGGCTATTACGACACCCTGCGCAGCAGTCGCGGCAACACCTTTCGCCAGACCACCCTGGGCCTCGAAGTGCAGAGCGCCAGTTACAGTGCGCGCATCAACCGCTACCAGCCGACCGGCCGCCGCGCCGCGAATGTAGGCGGTGTCACCGAGCAGGCCAGTAATGGCGATGGCCAGCCCCAGTTGCAGATTGTCGATGCCTACCTGACCTTTGTCAGCGAGGGCAGCGAGATTGTGCAACTGCAGGGCCAGGAGCTGTCGCTCAAGGGGCACGATCTCGAACTGGGCTACTACCTGCCGGTTGCCGATCAGGATATCGCCCTGTTTGCCGGTTACTACGAATTCGACGGTTCCGGTGCCGAGCGTATCAGCGGGCCCAGAGTGCGTGCGCAGTGGAACATGCCGATAGACAGCCTCAAGGCGGGCAGTAGTCTGAGTCTTGGCGCCGAGTGGCAGCATGACGACGTGCGTGGCACCAACAGTTATCTGAGCCTGGGTATCACTATCCCGCTGGGTAACAGCAGCAAGAGCAGCGCCCGTTCCGGTACCGACTGGCGTCGCGACCGCATGATGGCGGCGCCGGTACGTGATGTCGACGTGGTGGTAGCTGATGTGCAGAAGCAGATCAGCTCGACCAATCTGCCCGCGGTCAACGAGCTGGCCCTCTATGACACCGGTGAGAGCATCGGTCGTGTAGTCTTTGCCGAAGCCGGTGCAGCCGGTAGCGGCACGCAGGCCGACCCCGCTGCCTTGGGTGATGCGCTGGGGCAACTGGAAACCGGCAGTGTGCTGGTCATGAGTAATGCCGGTGGTGACTTTGCTGGCGGCGGCAACCTCTCTGCGGCCAGTGTGCAAGTGCTTTCCGGCGGCGCCTCGGTGAATGTGATTGGTGCCGTTACCCCCGGTCTGACCGGTGTGTTCAGCGCGCCGGCGGGTAATGCGCGTCTGGCCGGCCAGTTGGCGGTCAGCGGTGACAACGTGACTGTGCGTAATCTTCAGATGGATGGCGGTTTCTCTGCCTCCGGCATAACCGACCTGACCCTGGATGGCGGGTCAGCCAGCAGCCTGGATTTCACGGGTAACAGTGGTGAGATTCGTTTGCGTAATCTGACCGCCGGCGGTTTAAGCGTTGATGGTGGTGATGCAGATCTGCTGTTCGAGAGTGGCAGCCTGGCGCGCACCACGGCCGGACAACTGGTGACGGTCAGCAATATCAGCGGCGGCCGGGTAGAAGTGGGCGTGGACATGAGTGCCAGTGGCGCGGCGTCGGGCCTGTTACTGGAGAACAACAGCGGCGGCGAGATCATTTTCAGCGGTGCCCAGCAAAGTCTCAGCACGGGCAGTAACGATGCGGTGCGCTTGATTGACAACAGTGGCGCCGAGATTCGCTTCAGTGGCGACAGTCTGGACATCCAGACCAGCGGCGGCAGCGGCTTTCATGCTTCCGGGGGCGGCACACTGTCGCTGACGGGTAGCAACAGCATCAGCAGCAACGGTGCGGGCTCGGCATTGCATCTGGAAGACATGCAGATCGGTACGGATGGCTTTGCTCTGGACAGCCTGAGCAGCACCAACGCAGCTGCTGAAGGGGTTCTACTGGATGGCGTCTCCGGAAGCCTGGATCTGGGTGATGTACAGATCGAGCAGGCCACTACCGATGGTATTGCCATTCTCGATAGCAGTGCTGATGTCAGCTTTGGCGACGTGGTCATTGATCAGGTCGGTAGCGATGGTATTCGTTTGGCAGGCAGCAGCGGCGAATTGACCTTTGCCGATATCAGCATCACCGATGCCGGTGATGTGGGTGTCAACTTTGAGGATAGCGAGGTCGATTTCACCGCTGATCGACTGGATATCGATGGCGCTGTAACCGCCATTGATCTGACCCGTGCCCAAGGTGTCATCACGGTTACCCAGGGCGGTAATCTGAGCAATTTCAGTGATACCGGTGTGCAGTTCAGCAACACCGATGACCTGGCTGACACCGCCGATGCACTCTTTACCTTTGCCGGCGGCTCTATCGTCGCGGGGGCTGGTGGCTTTGTCATGGACGGGGTCGGGCTGGACCCGAATTCCGGTCTGTACGATTTTACCGGCACCACCCTGACCGGCGACTTCCGTTTCAGCCCAGGTGCTGGGCAGGTCGGGGATCTGTATTTTGTCGCGGCCACGGCTACTGGTGCGGGCGACGGCAGCAGTATCAATGACCTGGCCAGCGCCGCTGATGCCCAGGCCCGGGCCGATGGCGGCCTGGCGACCACCTTTGTATTCGTCAATGATGGCGATGTCATCGACTTCAGCGCCCTGACTGACGGGACCTTCCGGCTGTCTGCCGGTCAGGCGATCACCGGTTTTGCCAACGGCAACAGCCTGAGCCTGGATATCCCCGCCAACATCATCGGTCTGCCAAGCGACCTGGATATCACCGATCCCACCGGTAATGGCGCGGCCCAGCTGACCAGCAGCACCGGCAATGTGATTACCGCCGGCGATGATACGCGTATCAGCCATGTCGCCATTGTCGGTGGTGACAGTGCGGTGCACGCCAGCGGCACCGACAGCCTGCTGATGTACAGCACATTGATCAGCGGCATCTACAATCACGCCCTGAGTCTGTCCGGGGTCACCGGCAGCGTGAGCCTGGTGGACAACCAGATCAGCGGCACTGGCCAGTTACTGCTGGTTGAAGGCGGTGATGCGACTATCCAGATTGACGCCGGTACTGGCGTATTGCAGGGCACGGGCATCCAGGTGGTGGATACCACAGGTGGCAGTCTCAGTCTGACGGGTGCGGCACTGACCAGTGACGGCAATACCGCTGTGGTATTGGACAATAATGCCGCGACCATCACCCTGACCGATCTGGCTATCGAGCGTGCAGCCGGTGATACCGCCTTTGCGATTGATACCCTTAGCGGCGGCAGCACCGGTGACATTACCCTTGCTGGCACTAGCACACTGGATGACAACACCGGCAGTGCCTTTGTCATAGGTGCTGGCGCGCGCAATATGGATGCCAGCCAGCTGAACCTGACCAGTACAGACGCAGATAACAGCCTGATCATTGTGTCCGGACAGAGCGGTGGATTGCTTGATTTTGGTGACATCCTGAGCACCGGCTCGACCGCCGATAACGTGATTATCAGCACCGCGCAAACAGCTGGCACCCTGCGCTTTGGCGATGTCACGATCAACGACTTCAATCAGCCGACTGGCACGGCTGTCGAGCTGGCCGGTGACGGTACCGTTGCCTTCGACAGTCTGGAGCTCAATAACGCCACCGGTGGCGGTTTGCTGGCCAGCGGTGTCACGCTGCAAAGCACTGCGCAAATCAGCATCGAAAGCAATCAGGGCGTGGCGCTGATTCTGGATGACGTCAAGGGCGACCTGGATCTGACCCTGAGTTCTGCTGATGCGGCCAACGAGGCGGTGCGCATCGAGAATCTGCAGGCGGGCAACAGCATCCGGTTGGAGGATGTCGATATCCTCAATGCCGGCACATCCGGGGTGATTATCGACAACATTGCCGGTGATCTGCTGCTGGCGGGCATCACCAGTATCAGTGGCGCAGGCTTGCATGGCCTGGTGGTCGACGGCCTGAGCGGCAGTCTGGATATTACCGACCTGCAGGTTGACCAGGTCGCCGGTCACGGCGCCAGCTTTGGTGGCAGCACCGCCAACAGCGGTGAGATCAGCATTGCAGCCGGCACCATCGACAGCGCCGACTATGGCATCTATGCAATCAATACCGCACTGACGCTGAATGCCCTGCGCGTCGGTGGCAACGACCCGGTCAACAACGGCGCCATTGTGCTGATCAGCAACGACGCCATTAACCGCCGTTATCAATTGACCGATAACCAGCTCACCGCGCTCGGCAGCGGCCTGGTCCTGACCCACACCGGTAGTGGCGATGTTCAGCTGGCGCTCGACGGTACCGAGGTCGACGCCGGTGGCGCGGGTATTTCGCTGGATGGCAGTGCGGCAACAGGCGATCTGTTGATCACCAGCTTTGACGGAAACAGTGTCAGCCAGGCGGGTGCTGGCGGCATTCTGATCGAGACAGCCGTCTTTGATGCCGATCCGCTGACAGCGGGCTTCCAGTCGGTCGTCGGGGGCAATACTCAGATAGGGGATTTGCTGGCGACCGGCAATATCACCGGCGATGGTCTGCGCCTGAACAATGTGCTGGGCGATATCGCCTTCGGCACCCTGAATATCAGCAACAACACCGGTACCGGTCTGTTTATTCGCGATGCCGAGGGCAAGGTCGGCACCTTCAACTTCGGCAACACCGGTGGCGCCATCAATACCCAGACCGGTGCCGCCATCGACATCGATCCGGTGACCATGGCCTCGACCTTTGCCAGCGTCCGTTCGGTCGACTCAGCGGGTGCCGGTATTCTTATCGACACCATTTCCGGCAGCATCGAGATCGGTGAAACCAGCATCATCAATGCAGCGACAGACGGCATCGCGATCATTGATTCAGAAGGCGATTTCAGCTTTGGCGATACCCTGATTGATCAGGCTGGAAACGATGGTGTGCGCCTTGCAGGCAGCTCAGGGGTGATCCTGTTTGGCGCCATGACGCTGGAGGATATTACCCGTACCGGGGTCAACTTCGGTGAGTTCAGCGGTGACTTTACCGCCCAGAGCCTGGATCTGGATGGCGCGGTCACGGCGATTGATCTGACCAATGCCGGTGGTGTGATCGTCTTTACAGACGGCGGCCTGTTGCAGAACTTCAGTGGAACCGGTGTGCAATTGAGCAGCACCGATGATATTGCCGACAGTGCCGATGCCGACTTCACCTTTGGTGGAGGCAATATCAATGCGGGTGTGGGTGCCTTCTTTATTGACGGCATCGGCCTGGATGCAACCAAGGGCCTCTATGACTTTACCGGTGTCAGCTTTACCGGTAACGCGCGGCTGCCTGCCAGTGGCAGCGGACAGGTTGGCGATCTGTATTTTGTCAGTAGCGCTGGCACCGGTGATGGCAGTACGACTGGCAGCGCCGCAGGCTTGGCCGACGCCCAGGCCCGTGCTGATAGCGGCCTGCTGACCACCTTTGTGTTTATCAATGATGGCAGCCCGATTGACTTCAGCAGCCTGGCTGACGGCAGCTTCAAACTGAGTGCCGGGCAGGCCGTCAGTGGGTTTGGCAACGGGAATGCATTTGGCTTGCTGGTCCCGGCAAACCTGTTGGGTGATTTTGGTGA
This sequence comes from Gammaproteobacteria bacterium HGW-Gammaproteobacteria-11, assembly GCA_002840055.1. Classification (GTDB taxonomy): domain Bacteria; phylum Pseudomonadota; class Gammaproteobacteria; order Pseudomonadales; family Pseudomonadaceae; genus Halopseudomonas. The sequence goes on from PGZJ01000008.1 coordinate 33,419, forward strand.
TGTGAGTATCAATGATCCCACCGGTAATGGCGCCGCTGTGCTGACCAGTACCACGGGCAATGTGCTGACTCTGAGCGATAACAACTTCATCAGCAACCTCAGTCTGTCCGGCGGCCTGAACAGCCTGTACGGTGACGGTTTCAGCGGGCTGACAGTACAAAATACCAGCTTCACCGCCGCCGCCAACTACCTGTTCAACCTCAATAATGCCGCGGGCACCATTCTGATTCGCGATAATGCGATCAACAACGTCACCGGCCAGTTGCTCAGCCTCAATGGCGGCAACGCCAACCTGACGCTGCAGGCTGGGACCGGCACCTTGTCGGGTTACGGGGTTGATATGCGCAATACCACAGGTGGCAGTCTTGCCATCACCGGCGCTAGCCTGAATGCCAATGGCGCTGCCGCACTGACCCTGAATGGTAACGTCGCCCCGGTCACCCTGACCGATGTCAGTCTGGCTGCGACCACCGCGCATTACCTGTTTGATATCGACCGCACTACAGCCAGTACCGGCACCATCAACCTGGGCAACAGCACGCTGGGCAGCTTCTCCGGTGGCGCAGCCTACATTGGTGCGGGTGCGCGTACTATTGATGCCAGCGGCTTTGATATTGTCGCCGGTGATCAAAGCAATGTGCTGATCGATATCCGGGATCAGAGTGGCGGCACCATCAGTTTTGGCGACATCACCAGCACAGGGCAAACCAGTGCAACCGTCCGTTCAATCTTTACCCAGGGGCAAAGTGCCGGGGCGCTGAACTTTGGTAATGTCAGCATCAGCAATTTCAATATTGCCAATGGTCGGGCAGTGGATTTGTTCAGCACCAGTGGCAACCTGGGGACAACCCGCTTTGCCAACCTGGATGTCAGCGCTATCCAGGGTGATGCCTTTTCTGCCGCCAACAGCGGGCTGACCATACTGGACGGCAGCCTGCAAACCCTGTCTGGTCTGGGGTTGCGCTTGGTGGGCGTCGATGTGGGGGTTGACGGGGTCAATCTTGATCTGGTCAGTGCCGTGATCAATGACGGTGTTCGCAGTGTCGTACAGATCAGTACCAGCAGTGGCAATGTGACCCTTGGCAGTGTCAGCGGCAGCTCCGCCGGCACCGACATGGTTGACCTGTCTACCAATACCGGGACCTACCGCTTTGATTCGCTGGATCTGACCTACAGTGGCACGGGCATAGCCTTTGATGCGACCAATACCGGCAATCTGATCGTCAACAATGCCGGAGCCGGGATCAATTCGACGTCGGGCCAGGCATTACGCATCATTGGTACTGCCGTATCGGGTTCGGGTTTCAGTCAGATTACCCGTTCCGGCATAGCGGCTGGATCAGCCGTCGTACTGACCAACAATACCGGTACAACCCGCTTGAACGGGGTGAATGTCAACGGCAGCGGCACCGTCTTCAGCGTCAGTAATGCTGGCACTCTGGAAGTTCTGGGCAGCACCAACACCATTACGACCAATGCCAACTCGAGCGCACTGAATGTTGCCAACACCACCATTGGTGCCGGCGGACTGAATTTCCGTTCCATCAGCTCAAGCGGTGGCGTCAACGGTATAGTCCTGACCAATACCGGCGCCGTGGGTGGTCTCAACGTCACGGGTGTCGGCACCACGGTCGGTAGCGGCGGGACCATCAGTGCGACCACTGGGTCAGGCATCGTTATGACCAATGCGGTCAACGCCCGCTTCAACGGCATGATCATCACCGGTGCCGGCAGTCATGGGGTGGACGCAGCCGCTTTAAGCGGGCTGACTGCGGGCGCCAATGCCTTTACCTTCAGCAATGGTCAGATCCTCAATGCTGCTGGCGACGGCATCAATATGACGCGCACCACAACCAATATCAGTGGCGGCCTGACACTGACCAACGTGCTCTTTGATGGTTATGCCCGTAACGGTCTGTGGGTCTCGAATCAGACCCTCAATACCATTGTGAATATGAATGGCGTGACCTTCCGCAATGCCAACGCGCTAACCAATGACCAGGCAGCGCTTTTTGTTGCAGCTCTGAACGGCACTGCCGGCTTTAACATAACGGTACGCGACTCGACCTTTGGCTCTGCTTTCGGTTCCGGCATAGCCAGCATCTGTTGCTCGGGCATCACGCTCAATGCCGAAGGTTCCGGCACTTTCAATCTTGATGTGGCAGACAGCCTGTTCCAGAACGTCAGCCGCGCCAACTCGGGCTCAGGCATCGTTGCCACGGCGACACAGACGGCCGATATGACGGTGCTGATCAACAATAATCAGTTTACTGATATCGATGCCAGCAGCATTGCCATCGGTGCCTTCGACGGCTCGGAGGTCAATGCCACCCTGACCAATAACCTGTTCAACGGTGTTAACAATACACCGAGTCTGGCCATGCGCCTGGTGGGTGATGGGGGGGTTGGCAATGCCAACTTTACCGGTCGCTTCCTGATCAGTGGCAACACCGTCACGGGCCTGGAAAACGGCATACTGGCGCTGTCCCGCAACACCAACGCGGGTCGTATGGACGTCAATATTCTGAATAACACCATCAATACCAACAGCGTGGTATTCCAGGAATCGATTCTGCTGAATACCGTCACCGCGACCGCGCAGATGTGCGTCAACGTGCAGGGCAACAGCATTACACATGGTGGTCCGGCTGATGACATTGGCATCCTCCCGCAGCTGGGCAGCACCATTCTGGTAACCCAGGCCAGCCCGGCGGCCATATCAACCGCCAACGGCGGGGCAAGCGTGTACACCGAGGGCAATATTACCTACAACGTCGTCTGCCAGACCCCGCAGTGAGGCAGTGCATAACAACAAGGAAGGAGTAGCACCATGAGTGAACCTTTTCTGGGCGAAGTGAAGCTATGCAGCTTCAACTTTGCCCCCAAGGGCTGGGCGCTGTGCAACGGACAGTTGCTGCCTATCAATCAGAACCAGGCCCTGTTTGCCCTCCTGGGTACCCAGTACGGCGGTGATGGGCGTGTCAATTTTGCCTTGCCGGATTTGCGTGGCCGAACGCCGATTCATGTCGGTAACGGGCATACTCAGGGCGAGCGCGGCGGAGAGGCCACTGTCACCCTGACAAGCCAACAGATGCCCCAGCATATGCATCTCGCCATGGCATCGGGCAGTGCCGCTACTGCCTCAGCAGCCAGCCAGTCAGGGAACTCGGTCATGGCGGTTACCGGTGCCAATATCTATGGCACTGCCGGTAATCCAGTGGCCTTGAATCCAGGTGCGTTAGGCAACAGCGGCGGCTCACAGGCGCACAACAATATGCAACCCAGCACTGTATTGAGCTTCTGTATTGCTCTGCAGGGCATCTTCCCCAGTCAGAATTAAGGAGCCACCATGTCGATCCCCTATGTTGGTGAAATCCGCATGTTTGGCGGGAACTTTGCGCCTGCCGGATGGCACTTTTGTGATGGTTCATTATTGAGCATCAGTGAGAATGACATCCTTTTTACCCTGATTGGGACTACCTACGGTGGTGACGGTCAGAACACATTTGCCCTGCCTGACCTGCGCGGTCGGATTCCGGTCCACCAGGGTTCGGGGATGGTCATGGGTGAGATGACCGGCACTGAAAGCGTGACCTTGATGGTTCAGCAGATGCCAGCCCATAGCCATGCCATGCTGGCCACCGCCAATCTTGCCGACAGTACCAATCCGGCCGACAAGGTGCTGGCGCGGACGGCGGCGAATATCGATATTTATCAGTCCTCGGGTCCTTTTCAGTCCCTTGCTCCGACAGCAGTGACGCAGGTAGGTGGAAGTCAGCCGCATGAAAACATGATGCCCTTCCTGTCGATCAACTTCATCATTTCACTGTTCGGGATTTTCCCGTCCCAGACCTGAGGGCATGTCATGGATCCTTTTGTAGGCGAGATTCGTATTTTCGGTTTCAACTTTGCGCCCAAGGGCTGGGCACAATGCAACGGACAGCTGATGCCCATATCGCAGAATACCGCGCTGTTTTCCCTGTTGGGCACCATGTATGGCGGCGATGGCAAGTCGACCTTCGCACTGCCTGACCTTATTGGCTCGGCGCCACTGAATAAAGGTCAGGGCCCAGGCCTGACCGCGCGTGTTCAGGGCGAGCAAGGGGGCTCGGAAGCGGTAACCTTGCTGGCCTCCGAGATACCGACTCACAGCCATGCCTGGCAGACCTCGCAACGGCCATCCAATAACGGCACACCCTCTGATGCGGTCTATGTGGGGCCAGCATCGGAAAGCCAGTTCATCATGAACGACAGTCAGCCGAACGCCACCATGGCGCCCAATGCACTGTCGGCCAGTGGTGACAGCTTGCCGCATAACAATATGCAGCCTTACCTGACCATGAACTTCTGTATCGCCCTGCAGGGGGTATTCCCGCCGCGGCAATAACGATGCTGACTATCAGCCTCAAGCCGGTGACGGCTGCTGATCTGGATTTTGTCCGTGCGCTTTATGCCAGTACCCGCCAGCACGAGCTGGCGGGTACTGGTTGGCCGCAGGCGCAGATTGATGTCTTTCTTGGTCAGCAGTTCCAGGCCCAGCAGCAGCATTACAGCCGCTTCTATCCAGAGGCGAGTCACGAGCTGATTGTTTTTGAGGATCAGCCCATCGGCCGGCTGTATCTGGATCAGGATCCCGCCATGTTGCGCATTGTCGACATTGCTCTGCTACCCGATTGGTGTGGGCGGGGCATTGGCAGTCAGTTGCTGCGCCAACTGTTGGGGCAGGCCAGTACGGCGGGTCAGGTCGTGCGTATTCATGTCGAGCGACATAACCCGGCGCTGCGTCTGTATCAGCGCCTGGGTTTTACCCTGGTCGAGGACAAGGGCGTTTACCTCATGCTGCAGTGCAGCTCCTGACGTCTTATTGCAGTTCGCGGACGAACACCGCCTCGTATTCGACATGGCTTGGCTGGGCGCTGATCGGCGTGATGAAAATGGCCAGTTCACCCAATGCCTCATGCCGAAGTACATAGGTGGCCTGGGCTAAATGCGGGTTGGGGCCATGGAACTGCAGGGAAAAGGCTTCAAAGCCGGACCTGGGTGCCTGCCCCGGACAGACCTGATGCAATGTCAGGGCATACTCCGGATAGGCGGCGACGGTAAAACGGCTATTGAGTTGCTGCTGGAAGTCATCCTGGCTGAAATCAGACATGCTCTATCCCTGTGCGATAAAAAATCATCAAGTATGGTTGTTCTGTTCTGCAGATAGTCGCGCAGTCTGCACCAGGTGGGCAAACAGCCGGCGCTGGCGCGCGCTGAACAACAGAAACTCGGGGTGCCATTGTACGCCGAGCAAAAACGGTTGATTCGGGTCTTCAACGGCCTGAACTATACCATCCAGATCCCGCCCGACCACCTGCAGGTTGGTCCCAACGCGGTCTATCGCCTGGTTGTGCAGGCTGTTGATGCGGCAGCGCGGAGTGCCAAGCCAGTGAGCCAGGCGGCTGCCGGCGCAGATCGACAGGGTCTTGAGCGGTAATACGGTCCAGCGGTTCGAGGTCATGCGCCGGTGTGACTTGAGCTCCTGCAGCAGGCTGCCACCCCGCCGGGCATTGAGCATCTGTGCGCCGCGACAGATGCCCAGCAGCGGCAGGCGTCTGGCCAGCGCATCGTCGATGACCGCAGACTCGAGGGCGTCCCGCGCACTGTCGTATTGTGGTTTGACCTCCGGCTCGGCGGCATACAGCACCGGATCAATATCATGTCCGCCCGTTACTATGACGCCCTGGTACTGATGTTGCTGCCAGGCATCCTCAGGTCTGATCTGCAAGGGTCTGCCGCCGTACAGGCGTACCGCACAGGCGACCAGAAAGCGTGGGCCGAACGCCCCGCGCTGCGGACCGGTAATGGCGATAACGGGTTTGTTCATGCCTTGGCTGCGAGCCAGTGCTGTTTGACCTCGGCGACCCAGTCGTGCAGCAGCCGACCGAGACCGCGATCCAGGTGCGTGCGGTAGGCGGCGCAGCAGGCCTCCAGTCGCTCCGGGTCGTTGGCCAGCCGCTCCACCTCAAGCCAGTCGCACCAGGCCAGGTGCAACCCCCAGCCGGGTTGATCAATCAGGCAGTCGGGCAGACGGTAATGAAAGGTCGGACGCGCCTTGATCAGCTCATCGGGGGCCTTTTTCAGCACCCTTTCCTCGTCCAGATGACGGAACAGCGGCAGCATGTCGAGGGCGCGATTGCGGGTTGGATTGGCTTCCAGATAGTCATCGATCAGACCGGGCAGGTCAGGCCAGTACTCGGCGCTCAGCAGCCGTCGCACATAGGCAGGAGGAAAGGGGTCGACATAACTGGTCAGGCGTCGGGTAAAGTCTATGTCGGCACGCTGCACTATCCAGTCGAACAGGCAGAGAAAGGCCTTGAGGTAGGCGCACAGGGTCTGTGCCGTGGTATCCGGTACTTCCGGATTGAACTGCATGCCAAAGGCGTTGGTCAGGCGGTCACCGGTGCCCTTGGCGCCAGCCTGTCGCAGATGCGCGATCAGCCCATCGACTTCATGTAATCGTGACAACGGCAAGGGCGGGCTGACCAGCTCATGCGGCACCAGGCCGTCGGCCAGCCACTTGATCACCTCCTCGGCGGAGGTTTTCAGATCATCGCCCAGGTCATCCTTGATGCGCTGCTCACGGCCGAGTTTCTTCAGCAGACTGAAATCCAGCTCAACCAGCCAGTCGCCCGCCGCATCACCGGTCAGGGTGCGTTCATAGCGGCTGCTGTTCTCCACCTTGCAATCCAGAAAGTCGGCGCTGAGACGGGCAATCTGATCGATATCCAGTCCGTTCATTTCCAGCTCGACGCCCACACGTCGCTCGTTGCCCTCGGCTGTGTTCAGCCTCGGAGGCATGGGAAAGTCGCTGCTACTCTGGCTCATCTGCTGTAACTCCCGCTGTAGTAGGGACCTGTCGGAAAACTCAATGGCCACGTGCCTCACCGTCCAGCCGTGGATCGGCGCCACCGCGCCAGACGCCGTTGATGCGCTCTATGCCGTGTACGCCACTGGTCATGGGCTCGATACGTACTCTGTGGCCGTAGGCCCGCATGGCCGGTGCCAAGGCTTCAAGCGGCGTTCCTGCCTCGATTTCCAGGCCGCGACCACGTTCAAGGCGGTTGGGCAGCGCTATGGCATCCTGAATATCCATGTTCCAGTCGAGCACGGCAATCAGGGTTTTGACCACATGCCCGATAATTCGACTACCGCCACGCGAGCCTAACATCAAACGCGGCTGACCCGCGGCGTCGAGCACCAGTATCGGTGCCATGGAGCTACGCGGGCGCTTGCCGCCAGCCGGGGCATTCGGGTGCGGCCAGTCGCTGCTGCCGGGGTTGAAGCTGAAGTCGGTCAACTGGTTGTTGAGCACAAAGCCCTGGCTGAGCATACGGCTGCCAAAGGGCGCTTCATTGGAGCTGGTCAAGGCCAGTAGATTGCCTTCGCCGTCCAGCACAGTGAAGTGTGAGGTACCGCGTTCACGGCTCTCACTGCGCTGCGGTGCCTCGGTCAGACTGACCTGCTGGCCCGGCAGACCGGGGTGCGCCACCGGCATGGCCCGCTCCGGGTTGATCAACGCTGCCCGCTGGCGCAGGTAGTCCGGGTCCAGCAGCCCGGCTACCGGCACAGTGACAAAGTCCGGGTCGCCGACATACTGGTTGCGGTCGGCAAAGGCCAGCCGACTGGCTTCGGCAAGCAGGTGCAGCGCCTGTGGATCATCGGCGCCCATCTCACCGAGCGGGAACTGCGCGAGCATGCCCAGAATCTGCAGTACCGCTATGCCGCCGGAGGAGGGCGGGCCAGCGCTACACAGCGTCCATTCACGGTAGGGCGCACAAACCGGATCACGCTCGATGGCCCGATAATGTGCAAGGTCGGCCGCCTGCCAACCGGCATCACCCCAGGGCGCATCCTTGACCCGTTCAAGCAGTTGTTCGGCCACCGGTCCTTGATAAAAACCCTGCATGCCCTGATCAGCCAGCAGCCTCAGGGTCTTGGCCAGCGCCGGGTTATGCAGTCTGGGCGGGGTTTGCGCGGCCTGTTGACGAAAATAGCGGCGCGTATCACGAAACAGCCAGAGCGAGTGGTCATTGGCGATTTGCCGCTGTAAACGTTCAGGCATAGGTAGCGACTGCTCTGCCAGCGCAATGGCCGGCTGCAGCAGTTCAGCCCAGGGCAGGCGGCCATATTGCTGGTGCGCCTGATAGAGCATGGCGGGCAAGCCCGGTATGCCTACCGACTTGCCTGAGGGAATCGCCAGCGCCAGGGGCCAGTCCATACCCAGGCTGCGGAAGCGCTCCGGCGTGGCACTGGCGGGCGCGGTTTCGCGGCCATCAAATACGGTTGTAGTGCCGCTGGCAGAGGTATGCAGCAATAGAAAACCACCACCGCCGATGCCGCTTTCCGGCGCTTCAACCAGGCCCAGCACCATTTGCACGGCAACCGCCGCATCCACGGCATGGCCGCCGCGCCCCAACACATCAAGCCCGGCCTGCACCGCCAGGGGGTGGGCTGCCGAGACCATATATTCAGAGGCCTGCCGAGCAGACGGCGGCTGTGAATCAGGCCGTGGAGTAGCCGGGTCGCTGCCGCTGCAAGCAGCCAACTGCCAGGTCAGCAGCACGGTAGTCAGGGACAAGCACAATCTGATCATGCCCCTAGGCTAACTGGATGGCGATCACAGGTCTAATGACAATGACTTTGATGTAGACTCGACAATTCATTCCTTTCTTTGATGGCAAAGACGATCCATGACCAATCTTGCTGAATTCCGTGCGGCCGAGCGTCAGCTCGCCGATCAGTTGGCCAAGCTGGAAAAAATGAAACAGAACGCCCAGCTGCAAAATGAGCTGGCGTTCAATGACGCCCTCAAGGCGTTGATGAGCGAGTACGGATACTCAGCACGCAAGGTATTGGCCATTTTGCAGTCGGGTCAGTAAAGGCTCAGGCAGTTTGCCCCTGCAAACGCGCGGCCTGAGTCGGCGTGCTGCGCGGCTGCAGTACGCAGGCTGCCAGGTCGAACTCGCGGGTAATGCGCCTGAAGCGCCATGAAAATCCTGGCCACAGGGTGACGTTGCGCCCGCTGACTGGATGCTTGTACCAGCTTGCACAACCGCCCTGTTGCCAGACGGTTTTAGCTAGCCGCGCCTGCAACCTGTCGTTGTAGGCCTGTTCGACCTCAGGTTTGACTTCAAGGCTGTGCATGCCGGTCTGCTGCAAGGTCTTCAGGGCTGACAGCACATAGTTGATCTGCGCCTCGATCATGTACACCACCGAGTTATGTCCCAGGCCGGTGTTTGGTCCGCTGAGCAGGAACAGGTTGGGGAAACCGCTGGTCAGGGTGCCTTTGTAGGCCTGTGGTCCCTGCTGCCAGGCATCGGCCAGATCCTGCCCGTTACGACCAACAATGCTGCCGCGTGGCGGTACGCCGCCGGCATCAAAACCGCTGGCCAGAATCAGCGTATCAACCGGCCTGTGCTGCCCCAGTGTGTCAATCACGCCGTCACTGTTGATGCTGCTGATGGGCTGGTCGAGTAACTGCACATTGGGCTGACTCAAAGCCGGATAAAAGTCATTCGACAGCAGCACGCGTTTGCAGCCAATCCGATAATCCGGGGTCAGGCGCTGGCGCAGTGCCGGATCGCTGACCTGCTGGTGCAGATGGGCCAGGGCTTTTTCTTCCATCAGGTGCAACAGCACCGGCAGGTGGTTGTAGGCCAGTGCGCGGCTTTCCATCAGGCTGTAGATAATGCCGCGGACCACGCGCATGCGCCCCGGTTTGCGCTCAAACAGTGCGCGTTGCTCCAGGCTGTACTGGTGCTGGGGTTTGGGCATGATCCAGGCCGGCGTGCGCTGATAGATATCCAGCTGTGCCACCAGCGGCTGCAGTTGCGGCACCAGCTGAATTGCCGACGCCCCGGTGCCAATCACCGCGACGCGCTGGCCGCGCAGATCCTGCTGGCTGTCCCACAGCTGGGTATGCATGACCCGACCGGTAAAACTATTGAGGCCGGGGATATCCGGTGGCTTGGGGGTGGACAGACCGCCCATGGCGGCAATCACATGTTGCGCTGCCCAGGCCTGGCCGTGCTGGTCACGGAAAGTCCAGAGCTGTTCGCGTTCATCCCAGCGCAGGTTATTGACCTCGGTATTCAACTGGGTTTTTGCTGCCAGGCCATGGTCACGCCAGAGGCCTTGCAGATAGGCCAGAATCTCTTCGCGCGGGGCAAACAGCTGGCTCCACTGGCTATTGGGCGCAAAGGAAAAGCTGTACAGGTGTGACGGCACATCACAGGCGCAGCCGGGGTAGCGGTTGAGATACCAGGTGCCGCCGATGCCGGCCTCGCGCTCGAACAGCTGGAAGTCATGCTCAGCGTTTTGCTGCAGACGGATCGCCATGCCCAGTCCGGCAAAGCCGGTGCCGATAATGGCAATTTTGCAGCGGCGTAATAAATGCATTCCAAGGGCGGGCGGCATCATTGTCAATCTCATGCAAATTGATAGGTATACAACTGTATGCTTTCTAAAGAGTAAACATCTGTATACTTTTAAGCAATATCCCTGAATGAGAAACCGATGCCAAAAATGCACACTGAAGCACCCGGTCGCCGTGCTCTGCTGGAGGCGGCCATCCGATTGGCCGCCAATGGTCGTTGTATCAACAGCCTGGGTCTGCGCGAGCTGGCCCGTGAAGCGGGCCTGAACCCCAACACCTTTTACCGCCATTTCACCAGCATGGAAGAAATGGGTCTGGTGATGATCGAGGAGTGTGCCGAGCAGATGCACGGCCCGTTGCGAGCTTTGCGGCAATCCGTTGCGGCCTCATTGCCGCTGCAGCCGGGGGAGTGGGGGCCGCAGCAGGCGGAGCGTGGCCGGCAGGTCAGCGAGGCCACGGTAAAGATGTATTTCGATCATGCGCTGGCCAATCAGCAGGTACTGATGGTCGGTCTGCGCGAGCTGCACGGCCCGTCACCGCGTTTGCGGGCGGCAGTGCAGACAATCATGCAGCGCCAGTCCCGTGAATTGGCCGAAGACATGGCCAGTCTGGGCCTGCTGCCCAAGGAGCTACCCGCCGCGGTATTGCTGTCACTGGCGAGCATGATCAGTCGTAACCTGTTCTATCAGGCCCTGGACCTGATTGGCGCACCAGAGCAATACCCGCAACTGCACAGATCAGCGGTGGATCAGATCGTCATGCTGTGTACCGGTGCGGCATTCCTTCAGGCTACCGGGGGGCTGGATGCTCCGGCTGGGCCGCCAGACTGATGCGCGGACAAGACTAGACCCGCGCCAGACAGCGAATCGCCGTGGCAGCGGCGGCGGTGCGGTTTTCCACCCCGAGCTTGCGGAACACCTGTTCCAGATGCTTATTCACCGTGCGCGGACTCATGTCGAGGATCTGGCCGATTTCACGGTTGGTCTTGCCATTGGCGATCCACAGCAGGACATCGGCTTCCCGCCCGGTCACGGCAAAGGTCTCGCGCAGGCGTTCGGTAGCGTCACTGGTACTGCTCACCTCAACCAGTCGCAGCAGAAACTCCTGGGCTGAAATGGCGGCGAGAAACTCGACGCCGGGACTTTCACCCAATCCCTCCGGGGTCATGTGATGACCGGCCTGTGGCCCGTGGCTGAGCCAGTGCGCCAGTTGCTGCTCCAGCGCTTGCAGGTTGTCCGGCTGCTGCAGGCCACTCTGCGCCAGGCGCTGCTGGGCGTGCGGTGTGGCCCAGAGCAGATGGCCCTGGGCGTCAACGGCAAACAGGTACTGGCCGGTCTGGTCCAGGGCCAGACGGGCGCTCTGTGCCATGCGCGCATTGGCCAGATGCACCTGCATGCGGGCGATCAGTTCGTCAGCCTTGATCGGTTTGGTGACGTAGTCCACGCCGCCCGAGTTCAGACCCATGACCACGTGCTCGGTATCGCTCAGGCCGGTCATGAAGATGATCGGCACATCGGTCAGAGCCGGATTGCGCTTGAGGCGCCGGCAGGTTTCAAAGCCATCCATGTTCGGCATCAGCGCGTCGAGCAGAATGATATCCGGGACTATGTTGCGGGTGATGTTCAGGGCCTGTGCGCCTTCGAGGGCGACCAGTACCGTCATACCGGCTGTTTCCAGAACATCATTGAGCATGCGGATGCTGTCGAGGGAGTCATCGACCACCAGCACGGTATCTCTCCGGGTCTCAGGGGCATTCATCATCAGTTACCTTGAGTTGCTGTTTGACTGCCTCGAACTGGAAGTCTTCGGTCAGACGGATCAGCTCGGTATAGAAAGTCAGATAGGGGCTGTCTGCCTGCTTCAGGCTGTAGAGTTGTTCAAGCAGTCCCTTGCGGTGGCCGATACTCGCCAATTCGTGCAGGTTGGTGAGAATCGCCGGGTCCGGACGGCCATCCTGCAGCAAGGCCTCCGGATTGTGCTCGGCGCGCAGGGGCGCGGCCTGGTGCTGCCAGTCGAGGTTCAGCAGATCGCCAATCTGCTCCAGCAGGCTGGCCAGTTGCACCGGTTTGGTCAGATAAGCCTGATGCTGCACCGGCTGCCCGGGCAGATCAGGGTCATGGCCGTCACCGGCATTGGCCGAAACAATGATCACCGGCGTCTGGATATCCGCCTGGCGAATCTGCTGCAACAGGTGCCAGCCGCTCAGTCCGGGCATGGACAGATCCAGCAGGATCAGGTCGACCGGCCGCTCGGACAGGCGCTCGATGGCCAGTGTCGGATTATCCAGTTCCACCAGCTCGAAGCCCAATGGCGTCAGCAGGCTGCGCATCAACTGCCGTTGGGTCACGTCGTCATCAATTATCATCACCCGCCGGGTCGGTCCGCTGTAGCCCTCGAGGTGATGCTGGATGTCGACACTGTGATTGATACCCGCCGGGCGCTGCACGCTCGACAGCAGCAGGGCAACACGGAAGATGCTGCCCTTGCCGGGGGTGCTCTGAATACTGATATCGCCGCCCATGATGTCGCACAGCAACTTGCTGATGGTCAGCCCCAGGCCGGTGCCGGTGGCGGTCGAGCCGGGATTGCGAACCCGCTCGAAGGGCATGAAGATGCGTTCCAGATCAGCCTCGGCAATGCCTTCTCCACTGTCTTCTATCTTGAACTCGGCGACGCCGCTGCGGTAGCGCACGGTCAGCGTCACGCTGCCCTGACGGGTGTACTTGATGGCGTTGGACAGCAGGTTGATCAGAATTTGCCGCAGGCGCTTTTCATCGGCCTTGACCCGTTCCGGCAGCGGCTGCGGACAGATGAAACGGAAACTCAGGCCCTTTTCCTCGGCCTGCAGGCGGAACATGTTGACCAGTTGATCAAGCAGCAGATCAATGCGTACTTCTTCCTGATGCAGGTCGAGGCGTCCGGCCTCGATCTTGGAGATATCCAGCAAGCCCTCGATCAGGTCAGCCAGGTATTCACTGCTGCGACGGATCACCGTCAGCGCGCTCTGCCGTTCAGCCGGCATGTTAGGGTCCTGTTGCAGTAACTGGGCATAGCCCATCACCGCATTCAGCGGTGAACGCAGCTCATGGCTGATACCGGTCAGATACCGACTCTTGGCCAGGTTGGCGGCCTCGGCCTGTTCCTTGGCCAGTTGCAGGGCGCGATCGGTCTGTTCGTGGGCTTCGATTTCTTCCATCAACAGACGGTTCTGGCGGTTCGATTCTTCCTGCGCCACGCGGCGGCTTTCGTGTGCCAGCACAAACAGCCAACTGATCACCCCTGTGACGATCAGCAGAATAAAGAACACCTTGAGCAGGGTGGCGCCCAACATCTCGCGCATGACCAGATCCGTATCCGGACTCTGCAGAAAGACCAGCGTCAGCAGCAGCGCGGTCAGCCCGTTGATCATGATCAGCAGGGCCAGAAAGTGCCCGACCCGTGAGCCGCTGTGGGGCCGCCAGCGCTCCGGCACAAAACGGCTGAACAGCTGGCCGATCTGCTCCGAATAGCCGGCGCCGGGCTTGCATAAATTGCCGCAGCGGGCATCCAGTGAGCAGCACAGCGAGCAGATGTGCCCGCCGTAAGCCGGGCAACCGGTGATGTCCTCGACCTCGAAGCGATTCTCGCAGATGCAGCATTCCAGTTGTGCATCGCTGTCAGCGGCAATCAGGTTGACCGGCCGCGCCAGGTAGTAACGACCCTTGGTCAGCCAGGCAATGATCGGCGCGACCAGCAGGGCGGTAGCCAGCGCGATAAAGTGCGCCAGCGCCTGGGGAACGTCACCGAGTACGCCGGCAAAGCAGAGCATACCGACCAGCGTGGCAGCCAGCATGGCACCCACGCCGACCGGGTTGATGTCGTACAAGTGCGCGCGCTTGAACTCGATATGCGGCGGCGACAGGCCCAGCGGCTTGTTGATCACCAGATCGGCCACCAGCGCCCCGGCCCAGGCAATGGCGATGATGCCGTAGTAGCCGAGGGTTTCCTCCAGCGCGCGGTAAACCCCCAGCTCCATCACCAGCAGGGCGATGCTGACATTGAATACCAGCCAGACCACCCGGCCCGGATGGCTGTGGGTCAGCCGCGAAAAGAAGTTGGACCAGGCAATGGAGCCGGCATAGGCGTTGGTCACGTTGATCTTCAGCTGGCAGAGAATGACAAAGATGCCCGCCGCCGCCAGGGCCACCTGCGGCGAACTGGTCAGGTAACCAAAGGCAATCATGTACATGCGGGTCGGGTCGGCGGCTTCGTCCTCGGGCACGCCATGACTCAGGGCCAGTACCGCCAGAAAGGAACCGGCCAGCAGTTTCAGCGCGCCGATCAGAATCCAGCCAGGGCCGCCGGCCATGACCGCCGACCACCAGGCAAAGCGGCTCTGCTTGCGCTGGTCTGGCACAAAGCGCAGAAAGTCCACCTGTTCGCCAATCTGTGCGATCAGGGCAAACATCACCGCCGCCGCCCCGCCAAACATCAACAGGCTGAACTCGCCGCTGGCGCCCGGTTCGACCCCGGCAAAGCTGGTCCAGTTGTCTACCGAGCGGGCATCCATCCAGATGATGAAACCAAAGGGCAGCAGCTGCAGCACCACCCAGAACGGCTGGGTCCAGAGCTGGAAGCGGCTGATCAGGGTGATGCCGTGGGTCACCAGCGGGATCACCACCAGCGCACAGATGACATAGCCGAAGGCCAATGGAATGCCGAACAGCAGCTCCAGCGCCATGGCCATGATCACCGCTTCGAGGGCAAAAAAGATAAAGGTGAAGGTGGCGTAGATCAGTGAGGTGATGGTCGAGCCGATGTAGCCAAAGCCGGCACCACGGGTCAGCAGGTCGCTGTCCACGCCATAGCGGGCGGCGTAGTAACTGATCGGAATGGCGGTCAGCAGGATGACCAGGCTGACGGCGAGGATGGCGTACAGCGCATTGATAAAACCGTAATGCAGGGTAATGGCGCCGCCAATGGCCTCCAGCGCCAGAAACGAAATGGCGCCCAGGGCGGTACTGGCGACCCGCGCTGGCGACCAGCGTCGTGCCTTCTTCGCGGTAAAGCGCAGGGCGTAATCTTCCAGTGTTTCATTGGCGACCCACTGGTTGTAATTACGCCTGACCCGGAAGATCTGCTGCCTGGCGCTCATCGATGTCCTCTTGACTGCCTGTTCACAAGGCGACGGGTTGGATTCGCGCACCCCGATGGTGCGGTTGCCGCTCAGGCAGGCCTCTGCTGTGCCTGTCAGGCCCGGCTGTACAGAACCCTTCAATTGCCATGCCAGCTTGTATGTAAATAACGCGAACGCCCGTTCTACTCCCCCTTGCAGTGGCTGCCAATGCGTCAAATGACGTAGTCGGCTGGGGTATTTGTCGAATGGGCAAGGTGTCCGGGCCTCAGCAGAATGCAAAGCGTGGGCAAGGCGCTGCAGGGCTGTGGCGCATCGATACCGGGTTCAACCGACACGAGGAACTACCATGGATCACTCGAACGACGACAAGGGCTTCAAACTCAACCGACGGGGCTTCCTGTCCAGCACCGTGGCGGCGCTTAGCGCAGCTGTTGTACTGAGTACCTTTCCAATGGCCGCTTCGGCCAATCCACCCACTGCCGAGGTCAATACCACTGGCCTGGCGGTAACCGACTCAACGGTCAAGGTTGGCATCCTGCACTCGGTGACCGGCACCATGGCCATCAGTGAGGAAGGGTCGGTTCAGGCGGAAATTCTCGCCATTGAACAGATCAACGCCATGGGCGGGGTATTGGGCCGCCAGATCGAATATATCCAGGAAGACGGCGCCAGTGACTGGCCGACCTTTGCCGACCGTTCCAACAAGCTGCTGCGCCAGGACAATGTGGCAGCGGTATTCGGTTGCTGGACCTCAGCCTCGCGCAAGGCCGTGCTGCCGATCTTCGAACGCAACAACGGCATGCTCTACTACCCGACTTTCTATGAAGGCCTTGAGCAGTCGCCCAACGTCATTTACACCGGCCAGGAAGCGACTCAGCAGATTCTCGCTGGTCTGGACTGGGTGAAAGAAGAGAAAGAGGCAAAAACCTACTACCTGATCGGTTCGGATTACATCTGGCCGCGCACCTCGAACAAGATCGCCCGCATCCATATCGAGCAGCACCTGGGTGGCGAAGTGGTCGGTGAGGATTACTTCCCGCTGGGTCACACCAGCTTCAACTCGACCATCAACCGTATCCGCCTGCGCAAGCCTGACGTGATCTTTGCCTCGGTGGTCGGCGGTTCCAACGTGGCCTTCTACCGGCAGATGAAAGCCGCCGGTCTGGATATGACCAGCGGCGACTTCACGCTGTTGACCATCTCCGTAACCGAAGACGAAATCCTCGGTATTGGCGGTGAGAACATCGAGGGCGCCTATGCCTCAATGAAGTACTTCCAGAGCCTCGAGAATCCGAACAACGAAGCCTTCGTTGCCGCCTTCCGTGAGCGCTGGGGTGCTGATGCCGTGATCGGTGACGTGACCCAAGCCGCCTACCTTGGCCCCTGGTTGTGGAAGGCAGCGGTTGAAGCGGCCGGTTCCTTTGATGTCGACCGGGTTCGTGAAGCCTCGGCGGATATCGAGCTGACCACCGCGCCAGAAGGCTACGTGCGCATCCATCCGAACCATCACCTCTGGTCCAAGACCCGTATCGGTCTGGCCCAGGCTGATGGCCAGTTCCAGGTGGTCTACGAGACCGAAGAGCTGATGGAGCCCAACCCCTTCCCTGCAGGTTACCAGTAACAGTCTGACCGGCCCGCTCTCCAGTCCGGGGAGCGGGCCTGGCACCAAGGTGCCGGAACGCCCTGTCTATCCGCTGGAGGAAGGACCATGTTCTCAGAATTCTCTGCCGCCGAGCTGACCGCGATCTTTGCCATGCAGGGGTTTGCCGGTCTGATTCTGTTTGCGGTATTCGTTTTGATGGCCCTCGGCCTCGCAATCATTTTTGGACAGATGGGCGTAATCAACATGGCGCACGGGGAGTTCATGATCCTCGGTGCCTACGTGACCTACATGACGTCCAATCTGTTTGCTACCCACCTGCCGGATTTCTTCGGCTCCTATTTCATTTTCGCGATCATCTTTGCCTTCTGTGCCGCCGCCTTGCTCGGGGCACTGGTCGAGTGGAGCATGATCCGCTTTCTCTACCACCGTCCGCTGGACACCCTGCTGGCCACCTGGGGTCTGAGTCTGATCCTGCAACAGGCTTACCGTTCGATCTTCGGTGCCCGTGAAGTCGGCGTGGTGATTCCTGACTGGCTGATGGGTTCCTACAAGATTACCGACATGATCGAGGTGCCGATCAACGGCATGTTCGTCATGGCGCTGGCGCTGATCACCACCCTGACCGTGGCCATCCTGATGTACCGCTCGCGCTGGGGCAAACAGGTACGGGCCGTGGTGCAGAACCGTCCGATGGCCGGCGCCGTGGGCATCAATACCGCCAAGGTCGACCGCATGACCTTTGCCTTGGGCTGCGGTATTGCCGGGATCGCCGGTAGCGCCTTCACCATGATCGGCTCCACCGGTCCCAGCTCAGGCCAGCTGTACATCGTCGATACCTTTCTGGTGGTGGTATTTGGTGGTGCAGGCAGTCTGGCGGGCACCGTGGCCTCGGCCTTCAGCATCTCGCAATCGCAATCGATCCTTGAGTTCTTCATGGGCGGGTCCATGGCCAAGGTACTGACGCTGCTGATTGTGGTGATGATCCTGATGTTCAGACCCCAGGGCCTGTTCACCCTGAAAGTGCGCCGCTAGGAGGAATTGGTCATGCCCTTTACTAACTTCAAGGAATACATGCCGCGCCAGGATCTGCTCGCCTTTGCGGTGCTGGCCCTGCTGCTGCTGGTAGTACTGCCGCTGAGTCTGGACGTGATGCGTCTGAATCAGGTCGGCAAATACCTGAGCTTCGCCTTTGTGGCTGTGGGTCTGGTGCTGTGCTGGGGTTACGGCGGCATTCTCAGCCTGGGGCAGGGGGTGTTCTACGGTCTGGGTGGCTATGCCCTGGCCATGTTTCTGAAGCTGGAGGCCTCCAGCCCGGAGAACACCAGCATTCAGACCACCCCAGGTATCCCGGACTTCATGGACTGGAACCAGATCACCGCCTTGCCATGGTTCTGGGAACCCTTCTACAGCCTGACCTTTACCGTGTTTGCCGTGATTCTGGTGCCGTCGATCGTTGCCTACTTTATTGGCGTGGCGATGTTCAAGCGGCGGGTCGGTGGTGTGTACTTCGCCATCATTACCCAGTCGATTGCCGCCATCCTGACCATCCTGATCATTGGTCAGCAGGGTCTGACCGGCGGGGTCAACGGCATCACCGATCTGCGCACGCTCAAGGGCTGGGACATTCACACCGATTCGGCCAGCTACCTGCTGTACTTCGTCTGTGTGTTGCTGCTGTTCGTCTGCCTGTTCCTGGCCCAGTACATCCGCCGCTGCAAGACCGGCCGGATTCTGGTGGCCATGCGCGGTCAGGAGGACCGGGTGCGCTTCTCGGGGTACGACATCGCCAACTTCAAGATCTTCGTGTTCGTCGTGGGCGCGGCCTTCGCCGGGATCGGCGGTGCCATGTTCACCCTGCAGGAAGGCTTCATGTCGCCGAGCTTTGTCGGTGTGGTGCCGTCGATTGAAATGGTGATCTTCTGCGCCGTTGGTGGCCGCCTGTCGATTGTCGGCGCGGTGTACGGCGTGCTGCTGGTCAACGTAGCCAAGACCCTGTTTGGTGAAACCTTCCCGGAACTCTGGCTGTTTGCCATGGGCTTGATCTTTATCGGTGTGGTACTCGGCCTGCCCAATGGCATTGCCGGTCTCTACAACAACTGGGTGGGTCCGCACGTCGAGCGCCTGATGGACAAGGTATTCGGCAAACAGGAAGAAGCCAAAACAGAGGACTTCGATAACAGCAGCCAGGGAGCCACATCATGAGCACTGGATCCAATACCGACTTTATCCTCGCCGTGGAAGGTCTGACGGTGTCCTTTGATGGCTTCAAGGCAGTCGATGACCTGAGCTTCTATGTCGACAAGAACGAAATCCGCGTGATTATCGGCCCCAACGGCGCCGGCAAGACCACGGTGCTGGATCTGATCTGTGGCCGGACCAAATCCACCGACGGCTCGATCCGCTTCCGTAACCGCGAGCTGACCAGACTCAAGGAGCACCAGATCGTCAAGGCCGGGGTCGGGCGCAAGTTCCAGAACCCCTCGATCTACACCGATCTGACGGTGTTCGAGAACCTGGAAATTTCCTACCCCAGCGGCCGTGGCGTATTCGGCAGCCTGGCCTTCAAACGCAGTCCCGAGGTGGTGGCCCGGATCAAGGAAGTGGCCGGGAGGATTTTCCTTGGTGACATGCTCGAGACCCAGGCCGACCTGCTCAGTCACGGCCAGAAGCAGTGGCTGGAGATCGGCATGTTGCTGATCCAGAAACCGGACCTGCTGATGCTGGATGAGCCGGTGGCCGGCATGTCGGTCACCGAACGCCAGCAGACCGCCATTCTGCTACGCGAGATCGCCAAGGAGCACACCATGATCGTGATCGAACACGACATGCAGTTTGTTGCCGAGATCGCGCACAAGGTGACGGTACTGCACCAGGGCAAGATCCTCGCCGAGGGCTCGCCGGAAAAAGTCAAAGCCGACCCCAAGGTCATCGAAGTCTACCTGGGACATTGAGAGGACATACCTATGTTGGACGTAACGGACTATTCAGTGGCCTACGGGCAGAGCGAAATTCTGCGCAAGATGAATTTCAGCGTCGGCAAGAACGAGATTGTCGCGATTATGGGCCGTAACGGCATGGGCAAGACCACGCTGATGAAGTCGCTGATGGGGGTGATTCCCAGCAAATCCGGCAGCGTCAGTCTGGATGGCCAGCAGGTGGCTGGCATGAAAAGCCATGAGCGGGTCAAGGCCGGTATGGGCTACGTGCCCCAGGGACGGATGATCTTCTCGACCATGACGGTCCGCGAGAATATCGAGACCGGCCTGACCGTCACCGGCCAACGCAGCGTACCGCCGGATCTGTATGACCTGTTCCCGGTGCTGCTGGAAATGCGCTCACGGCGCGGCGGCAACCTGTCCGGTGGTCAGCAGCAACAGCTGGCCATCGCCCGGGCGCTGGCCAGCAATCCGAAGATGCTGCTGCTGGATGAGCCGACCGAGGGTATCCAGCCATCGATCATCAGCGACATGGCCCGCACCCTGAAGATGATCCGCGACCAGCGCGGACTGTCGATCATCGTATCTGAACAGGTACTCAAATTTGCCCTGGACATTGCCGATCGCATTCTGGTGATCGAAAAGGGCGAAATCGTGCATGAGGAACTGCGCGCCACCGTCGACGAGGCCAAGGTGGCCTCCTACCTCGCGGTCTGACAACTCATCAACACGAGGACATCAACATGCGTCACGGCGATATTTCAAGCAGCAAGGACACGGTCGGTGTGGCCGTCGTCAACTACAAGATGCCGCGCCTGCACACCCGCGAGCAGGTGCTCGATAATGCCCGCGCCATCGGTGAAATGATCAAGGGTATGAAGCAGGGCCTGCCGGGCATGGACCTGGTGGTGTTCCCCGAATACAGCACCATGGGCATCATGTACGACCACGATGAAATGATGGCCACCGCTGCCAGCATCCCCGGTGATGAAACCGCGATTTTCAGCGCCGCCTGCAAGGCGGCCAATACCTGGGGCGTGTTCTCGCTGACCGGCGAACGGCACGAGGAGCACCCGCACAAGGCGCCCTACAACACCCTGGTGCTGATCAACAACGAAGGCGAGATCGTCCAGAAATACCGCAAGTGCATTCCCTGGTGCCCGATTGAAGGCTGGTACCCCGGCGACCGCACCTATGTGACCGAAGGCCCCAAGGGCCTGAAGATCAGCCTGATCATCTGTGATGACGGCAACTATCCGGAAATCTGGCGTGACTGCGCGATGAAGGGTGCCGAGCTGATCGTGCGTTGCCAGGGTTATATGTACCCGGCCAAGGAGCAGCAGGTGATGATGGCCAAGAGCATGGCCTGGGCCAACAACTGTTATGTGGCGGTGGCCAATGCCAGTGGCTTCGACGGCGTGTATTCCTACTTCGGCCACTCGGCGATTATCGGTTTTGATGGCCGTACTCTGGGTGAATGCGGTGAGGAGGACATGGGCATCCAGTACGCTCAATTGTCGGTCAGCCAGATCCGCGATGCGCGGGCCAACGACCAATCGCAGAACCACCTGTTCAAACTGCTGCACCGCGGCTACACCGGCATGCACAACTCCGGCGATGGCGACCGAGGTGTAGCCGACTGCCCCTTCGACTTCTACCGCACCTGGGTCCTGGATGCCGAGAAAGCCCGCGATCAGGTCGAAGCTATTACCCGCAGCACCATCGGCGTGGCCGAATGCCCGGTCGGTGATCTGCCGGTGGACGGCAAGGAGAAGGGCGCCGGCGCCTGATCTAGCCCCATGCCCTTCGCCAACGAACGCCTCGCGGCCAACAAGGAGCTGCTGGCGCAGCGACCGGTGAAAACCGGCCTGCGTCAGACGCGTTTTACCTTCGACCCGGATCAGGTCCTGCAGCAACTGCAGAACCGCATCGTCGGCCAGCAAGCGGCATTGCAATCCATTGGCAACCTGCTGCAGGTGGTGCGCGCCGACATCAGTCCGGACAACCGTCCGCTCGGCGTCTGCCTGCTGATGGGCCCCACCGGCGTCGGCAAGACCGAAACCGTGCGGGTTCTGGCTGAACTGCTGCACGGCAACAGCGATGCCCTGTGCCGTATCGACATGAATACCCTGAGCCAGGAGCACTACGCCTCGGCCCTGACCGGCGCACCACCGGGCTATGTCGGCAGCAAAGAGGGCCATACCCTGTTTGACGCTGACAAGATTCGCGGCAGCTACAGCAAGCCCGGCATCGTGCTGTTCGACGAACTGGAAAAGGCCAGCACCGAGGTTATTCGTAGCCTGCTCAACGTCCTCGACAGCGGCCTGCTGACCTTGCCCGCCGGTAACAAGACCATCGACTTCCGCAACAGCCTGATCTTCCTCACCAGCAACTTGGGTGCGGCCGAGTTGGCCCAGTACCAGGGCCGCTTTCAACGCGGCTGGCGCGCGCTCATGCAACCCAGTCAGAAAGCCGAATCACGGATTCTCGAGGCCGCGCTGAGCAAGCGCTTCGACCCCGAGTTTATCAATCGCATCGACCATATCCTGCATTACCAGCGCCTGCCGGCAGGCGAGGCCGAGCAACTGCTGGATCTGGAGCTGAACAAGCTGCGTCGGCGTCTGGCCGGGCAACAGGCCAGTCTGAGTATCAGTGGCGCCGCCAAGGATCATCTGTGTCGCGATTACGACCAGCGCTATGGCGCCCGTGATCTGGCCCGCCGGGTACGTCAGGAGCTGGCGCCGGCCGTGGCTACCGCCCTGCTGGCCGAACCGGATGCCACAGCCTTTTACGCCGAGCTGCAATCCGGCCGGATACAGGTGCAGGTGGTGCCCGCCGACTACGTCAAATGACGTAGGCAGGGGTGTCATTTCACGAATGGTCGACCCGGGGTGCATCACCGATAGTGGGGCTGTTGTTTTAACCGACCCAACCGGCCCCCCGAGGAGTTGTGACCATGGCTGACACCATTATCAAGATTGACCTGACCAAGTCGCCCTACGAAAACGACAAGATTCACAACCGCTGGCACCCAGACATCCCCATGGTTGCCACGGTCAAACCCGGCGATGATTTCATCATCGAGTGCTACGACTGGACCGGTGGCCAGATCAAGAACGACGACTGCGCCGACGACGTGCGCGATGTCGATCTGTCCCAGGTGCACTTTCTCTCCGGCCCGATTGGCGTCGAAGGCTGCGAGCCCGGCGACCTGCTGGAAGTGGACATCCTCGACATCGGCACCTTCGCCGAAAGTCAGTGGGGCTTCAACGGCTTCTTCTCCAAGCAGAACGGCGGCGGCTTTCTGACCGAACACTTCCCCGAGGCGCAAAAGTCGATCTGGGATTTCAACGGCATGTTCACCAAGTCGCGGCATATTCCCAATGTTGAATTCGCCGGCCTGATCCACCCCGGCCTGATCGGCTGCCTGCCCTCCAAGGAAATGCTCGACGAGTGGAACAAGCGCGAGACCGAACTGTTCAACACCAACCCCGAGCGCGTACCCGGCCTGGTCAATCTGCCCTATGCCGATACCGCACACATGGGCCGCATGACCGGTGATGCAGCCAAGGCAGCCGCTGCCGAAGGTGCCCGTACCGTACCGCCACGCGAACACGGCGGTAACTGCGACATCAAGGATCTGTCCCGTGGTGCCAAGGTGTACTTCCCGGTCTATGTCAACGGCGGCGGCCTGTCGGTCGGCGACCTGCACTTCAGCCAGGGCGACGGCGAAATCACCTTCTGCGGCGCGATTGAAATGGCTGGCTGGATTCATATCCGCGTCAACCTGATCAAGGACGGCATGAGCAAGTACGGCATCAAGAACCCGATCTTCAAGCCTAGCGTGATCAAGCCGCGTTACGATGACTATGTGATCTTCGAAGGCATCTCGGTGGACGAGCAGGGCGAGCAGCACTACCTGGACGTGCACATTGCCTACCGTCAGGCCTGCCTGAACGCCATCGAATACATGACCAAGTTCGGCTACAGCAAGGCCCAGGCCTACGCCATTCTCGGTTGCGCGCCGGTAGAAGGGCATATCAGCGGCGTGGTCGATGTACCCAACGCCTGCGCCACCCTGTGGCTGCCCACCGGCATCTTTGACTTTGACATCAACCCGAATGCCAACGGCCCGACCAAGATTCCGGGCGGCAGCATGGATGTCCCATTGTCCAAGGATAAGGAGTAAGCGCCATGCCAGTGTATGACTACAAATGCCGCGACCACGGCCTGTTTTATGCCCTGGCAACCCTGGACGAATTTGATCAGCCGCAACCCTGCCCGGAGTGCGGCGATCTCTCGGCCAAGGTGATTCTCTTGCCAACCACCGTGTTCAAGGTCGATGACACCGAGCGCAAAGCCCATGCCCGCAATGAAAAGGCCATTCACAGCCCGATCATGTCTACCCCGGACTACCGGGCCGAGGAGCAGGCTCGGCATGAGCACAAGCACGGCAAGGGGTGTGGTTGCGCACATCAGAAAATCGGCAAATCAAAACTGTTCTGGACCGCCAACGGCGAGAAGATGTTTCCTTCCGCCAGACCCTGGATGATCAGTCACTGATACGGCGGTTTTAAGCCAACTGACCAAAGCCCCGCCCTGCGGGGCTTTGTGTTTGGGTGCGATGGTTGTCTTTGTGGCTTTACTGGTTGCAGACCACACTAAATCCGCACGAACGAAAGGATTTTGAGTGTGGCTAGACGTTCGACCTTAAAAACCTCGCGATCATGAGGATTGTTGGAACGTCGGCAGGGCAGTGGTGGACAACAAATCGGTCACCGTCTGCTGGTCATGGGTCGTTCACTTTTCTCCACTGACCAGGTGTTATGCCACTGATACGGCGAAACGCCTCAGAAAACTTGCTTGGATTGCTGTAGCCCACACTCAGTGCGATATCAGTAATGCTCAGGCTCTGGTTTCGCAGTGACTCCTTTGCGCTTCTCATCCTGCGCTGGGTAATGTAGGCAAAGGGGGTAAAGCCGGTTGCCGCCGAAAAAGAACGTGTAAATGAGCGGCTGTCCTGTCCGGCCAGCGCTGCGAGTTCCGATACGCGAATATCCTCTGCCAAACGGCTTTCGATCAGGTCCAGTACGTTCTGCAGGCGCGGCCCCTTCAGCGGGTGTGTGGACTGTTGCCTGTGTGAAGATTGAGGGCATTGGCTGAGTCGCCTGAGCAGGACGTTGATACCCTCTTCGAAAAAGGCGCTGGATAAACCATGGAGCTCTGCGTCGCGCCATAGTGCGGACATGACGGCTGACAGGAATGGGTCGTTGTGTAGTTGCGAAGCCGCGGGAATGAGTGCCTCCACAGCAATGGCGTTGTCATCGGATGCACTCAGTGCCTCCAGATTGATCGCGATGCCAAGTAGCTGGGTTTTGCTTGAGTGACCGGTGGCGGCTGTGCCGGGTAGCGCTATGGCAACTGTGCCGGGGCGCAACACGCCTTCCAGTTTCGGGCCTTCGCCTACGCGTTTTATTCTGCCGACATGGGCCGTACACAGATTCAGCATCAGGAAGGGAGCCGGTGAGAACTCACCTTCAAAGGCATCAAAGCTGGCATGCGCGAGCATGCAGATGCCCCGTTTGTCCGCCAGGGAAATCGACGGAGTGATGCCCAGCTCGGACATGCGAGAGTTGAAACTGTCCTGTTCCTTTTGCCAAACGTGGTTTTCCAACCTATCCCCCAGCACCAAAAATCAGGTGCGCATTTTGATTCTGCACCCGGCCTTTGGTGGCGCTAGCCCTGTGAAAGTATTCCCGCTTTTGGAGTAAGCCTGTCTGTTACGGAGTGGCCTCCTGATGCAATGCATATTAATTTACATGAGAATACTTATCAATTGCATAAGAGGCAGTCTTTGATGAAAGGTACGGTTAAGAATCAGGTCGGCACCCTTGCTGCGTGTTTGCTGCTTGCATCCTCGGCCTGGGCAGAGCAGGACCTGGAAGAGAAACAGCAGCCAGACGCAGCGGTCAGACTCGAACCCATGATTGTTACTGTCGAACTGCTTGAACGCTCGGTTCAGGACAGCGGCGCCAGCGTAGAGCTGTTTGATGAAGAGCGGCTGAACAGCCAGGCTGGGCTGGTCACGCTGAGAGATGTGCTGGGTACGGTTCCCAACATATCGGTGGTAACCGGTACCGGCAAGGCACCCACAGTGCGAGGTGTTGATGGTACCGGGCCTGCCGAGAACGCCAATGCCTTCTTTGCCGGTAGTCGGCCACGTCTGAGCTGGCAAATCGACGGAAGACCCGCCAGCTACAACGAAGTGGTATTTGGCGATATCGGCCTGTTTGATGTGGAGCGCATTGAGGTGTTGCGTGGGCCGCAAAGCACCCTGGTTGGACGCAATGCGATTGCTGGAACCGTGGCAGTCAAAACCCATGATCCGCAGTTCGAGGAAGAGGTTGCCGTACGGGTGGCTGCCGGGAATCATGGTCAGCGGCAGGTATCAGGGATGGTGAACATGCCGCTTACGCAAGATACCCTGGCGTTGCGCATCGTCGCCGATACACTGCGTCAGGAGTCGGCCGTGTCCTATGATTCGTTCCCTGGGGTAAGCAGCCCCGGTGATATCGAGGGACTGTCATTGCGCAGCAAACTGCTGTTCACGCCGCTGACGGAGCGTGACACACGGGTGATGCTGAATATCTCGCACATGGCGTATTCCGGTCCCAATGGTGAGATTGTGGTGGAACCCGCTGATGAGCGGCGCTCCAATTTTCCGCAACAGCCTCGGCACGAGCCAAGCACCACCACGGTAGCGCTGGACTACTCACAAGCCCTGGACGACAAATGGCGCCTGCAGCTTAACCTGTCGACAACAGACTTTGAATTCACCCGCACAGCCGTTCCCGGAACCAGCAGCGCCACCATTGACACTCGGGAGTATGTCATCGAGCCGCAATTGCACTACCGGGACGACGGCGTGTCGGCCATTGTGGGTATCTATGCCTATCAAGCCAGGCAGGATGAATTTATCGAATTTCTGGGTGGCCAGAACTTCAAGGACAGGACCGATACCCTGGCTGCCTATGCAGAGGGCATCGTGCCCTTGTCCGAGGTGCTCGATCTGTCACTTGGCATACGCTATGACCAGGAAGACCGCCGCCGGGAAGGGGGTGACCCCGCTGGAGCGGTAGTCCGGATTTCGTCTGATGAAACCTATCAGGCCGCTATGCCCAAGATAGGACTGAACTGGCATCCCTCCGAGGGCCTCAGCTGGGGCGTGCAGATTTCCAAAGGCTACAACGCCGGAGGTGCCGGGGTGGCTTTCGGTGTGCCCATTGTGAACTACCAATACGATGAAGAAACCGTGTGGAACTATGAACTCTACGGGCGCCAGCAATTTCTTGGCGGCCGCATCCGTACCACACAAAACCTGTTCTATTCGCGTTACAAGGATATGCAACTGCCCTTTGACCTGACCCCGAATGATTCGAGCGACGAGGCCTTCGTCGTGCGTAATGCAGAGAAAGTTGAGACCTCCGGTCTGGAGCTGGGTCTTGAAGCGGCCGTTACACACAACCTTGATCTGCGCGCAGGTCTGGGGGTTTTGAAGACCGATATAGCCTCCTACCCGGGCTCGGGGGTTGAAGGCAACGAACTCTTCACCGCGCCAGAATTCACCGCCAGCCTGGGGTTCACCTGGCAGCAAGACAACTGGCTGCTGGGCATGAGTTCACGTTATTCGGACAGTTACTTTACCGATATAAACAACCGGCCCGGCGGCAAAACCGATGCTTATGTGGTGGCGGATGCACAGCTCTCCTACGACATCGGTCGGGGCACGGTGTTTGCCAGCGTCAAGAACCTGTTTGATACGGACAAGCGCGTAGCCCGCTACCCGAGTGCCACGCCAGCGGCGGTGATGCTGCAGCCCCGGACCTATCTGGTGGGACTGGAACTGGGCTTCTGAGCAGATTAAGGACTGATATGTTTAGTTATAGAGAAGCACTCTGGCCGGTCGTTGTATTTGAATTTCAGGGCCTGCAGAGTCTGGAGCAGCACAGGTTATCACTGACGTTATGGGATGACCTGTTTGCACGGGGTGAAAAAATCCTCGCACTGCGGATCTTTCATGATGAAGACGCACTGCTGCACCCGGAGGGTGCAGCAAAGGCGACCAAGGCATGGCTCAGAGCGGGCGCCAGTGAATCGATCAAGAATCAGGTGCTGGCCATGATCAATGTGGTGCCTGAAAGCGCCTATGACGCTATGCAGGATAAAAGCGTTGAAGCCGTATTTGGCGTGCCGGGTGGCGTGTTCAAAAGCACTGGCGACGCGGCGCAGTGGTTCAATAGTCAGGTTGGCCCCGGCGTCAACCTGACGCTGGACCCGGGGTTGCTGGAGTCGGAAAAATAGATCCTTCAGCCTTTCTCTCAGCAGTCCAGCGCACTCAGCGCCGTACCCAAACGTTGGGTCAGGTGGGCTGGTGCGCATTTGCTCAAAGACACTGAATCACATGCCTGGAAACGACTAAAAACCGAGACGGCATCCAGGAATGCCTTGGTGAAGGGTTCTTCATCAAACCCATGTGATTCAAGGTGCAGCCATTTAATCTCCAGATGGCGTGTCTTTCGATGGGCTTTGCAGTCCATCCGGCCGACAAAGGCATCGCGGTACAGCAGCGGTAAGCAAAAATAGCCGTGCTGGCGCCTGGCTTCCGGTACGTAGCATTCCAACTGATAGTCGTATTGAAACAAGGCCTGAAGCCGGTCGCGTTGAATGACGCTGTTGTCGAATGGCGAGAGTATCTGCATGCGGTTGCTGACTCGCGGAAGAGGGCGGTCGAGTGCGCCGCTTTCCAACATGTATATCTCGCCACCTGGCAGCGCTACCTGCTCCAGTTCGCCCTGCGCCAACCTTGCGTTTACCAGATCCTTTACTGCCTTGCGCAGCGCCGGATTGCGGCGCAGATAGGTCAGCCCCTTGAGTGAAACAAGGCCATGGCAACGCAACTGCTGATCCAGCGTGTGAGAAGCAACCTCTTCGACGCTAGGCAGACGTGTATCGATATGACAGGGCAATACCCGCTCGGTCAGATCATAGGTCTTCTGAAAGCCTTCGCGGTCGCTGACCATCAGGTCGCCCTGCATATACAACTGCTCGAGTGCTTTCTTGGCTGGCTTCCAGTCCCACCAGCCTGCCCGTTTGGAGTCGGTGGTTTCCAGGTCTCGGGATCGCAGCGGTCCGTCTGAACGGATGCGCGCCAGAAGCTCGCCCATCAGCTTCCGGTCAGGGTGTCTGAACCAGTGGGTCTGGCCGCCTTTGATAGCGTATTTGTAGGGCAGGGAAAAGCGAAAGTCTGCCATCGGCAGGAACGCTGCAGCGTGGGCCCAGTACTCGAAAATGTCGCCGTTGCGCAGCATCTGATTGGTCATGCTGGGCTGGAAGCCCGGCACCCTTGCGTGCAGAACATGGTGGTGCGCACGCTGGACCACCGAGATGCTATCAATCTGTACGTAGCCCAGGTGATTGATGGCGTCGCGCGCCCCAGGCAAACCCCGGCCAAAGGACTGAGTGTGCAACAGACCCTGTGCAGCCAGGGCAAGGCGCCGCAAGCGCAGCAGCTCCTGTGGGCGTTTAATCTCGATCATGGCCATCTCTGTCTACTGTTGCAGGCGGTTGTATGCACCTGGCTGCGTTGCCAATTGCCGTAAGCAGCTTAACAGACCGTCATCGCTCAGAGGCCAGCATGCCACTCATCCCGCCATAAAGAGGATGAATAGGCGACCATCAAATACCTGATAAAGCGTTGCAGCCACCGGAACAGAAAGCTCCCGCCACCACCTGCGGTCTTTCAGCTTCAGGCGTTCCCGCACCCCTCAACCTCAGCCCGACCAACTGCCTTGACGCTGTCCATAAGCCAAACTAGTCCTTTATGCGCACGTATTGTCTTTCTGTCTCATAAAAACAACTTATTGGAGATTGATCATGACGTCCTACCCAAGCGGTTTGCCTCTGACATCAACCCCACCCGGCCGCAGCCAAAGCCAGCTCTGGGCCCGACTTGCCTGCGGTCTGGCGCTGAGCTGGTCGGCTGCCAGTCTGGCGGCGCCCGGGCTCGAAGGCCCGATCCCGGGTAGTCCGCCGGGGGACCGTAACGCGGCTGCCGTGGAAGAGACCTATCCCTTCTTCAGTGCGCTGGGTCTGCATCGGTCGGGTTATATGGAAGAGGAGTACTACCTGTCCGGTGAGGCCGATGCCTATGCCACAGATGGCAGCCTGCTGGCTGAAGACGTGCCTTACCGCACCCGGATCATCATTCGGCGGCCGGTGTCGCAGTCAAAGTTCAACGGCTCGGTATTGCTGGAATGGCAGAATGTGACGGCCGGCTATGATCTGGATGCGTTATGGACACCCAATCAGTTGATGCGTGAAGGCTATGTCTGGGTCGGGGTGTCGGCGCAGCGTGTCGGTGTGGATCATTTGAAAGGCTGGAGTCCGGCACGTTACGGCAGCCTTGATGTCACCGCCGAGGGGGCTTATATCACCGACCAGCTGTCGTATGACATCTATGCCCAGGCCGCCGAAGCCCTGCGCAATGCCGGCAACACCGGCCCGCTGGCAGGACTTGACCCGGAGAAGTGGCTGGCCATCGGTGCATCGCAGTCGGCCGGCCGCATGACCACCTACTATGACAACATCCTGCCGCAGGTCAGCAACCCGGTATTTGATGCTTATGCCTTTATTGTCGGCACCGCCCCGAGCCGGGTAGGCAGCGAGCCGGTGTTCCAGGTTCTGTCTGAAACCGACGTCAGAACCCCGCTTGGCCGCCGCGCTGATAGCGAGGTCTTTAGACGCTGGGAGGTTGCCGGTGCAGCCCATTCCGGCTACGAGGGTCAGGTTTATCGCCGTCCGCTCTCGGAGCGCGATCTGCCCGGTGGACAACCGCAGTACAACTGCACCCTCGAGCCCTTCAGTCGGGTACCCCAGCATTACGTGATTGCGGCCGCCTATGGCCATCTGTCCGCCTGGCTTGATGGCATCCAGCCGCCCACTGCGCCCTACCTGGAGTTTGATGGTTTGACCAAGGTACGGAATGAACTGGGGCTTGCCCAGGGCGGTATTCAGCTGTCACAGGTTCAGGTGCCAACGGCCATCAATACCGGCTCGAATACCGGTGAAACGTTCTGCTTCCTGTTCGGTAGCTACGCCCCCATGGATAGCGCCACACTGGCCAGCTTGTATCGCAATCACGGCCAGTATGTGTCACGCGTATCCCAGGTGACCTCAGCCAATGTGGCGGCGGGATACCTGTTGCGCGGCGACGCGCAGAACGATATCCGCACCGCAGCACAATCGGATATTGGCAAGAAACGCCGGTAAACACACCGACGCCCGGCTCGTCAGGTTGGCTGGCGGAGCCGGGTTTGTTTGAGCGTGTTGGGGTGCTGCGCTGGCTGGGCTGGGTGTGTAGAAAAGGATTAATACTTAATAAGTAAATCTGAACTGAACCCGTTTGCCTCGAAACTTTTATCTGACCCGGATTTTGTCGCTGATTATCCCGATTTTTTACTTGCCCATAACGATATGTTTTATGGGTAACTGAACCCCATAGGATTTTACGCAATCACCACGTATCACGGTAATCGAATGCAACCTGATACTCGTACTCTGCCAAATTTATTCGCTGTTTGAAATACGGCTGCAAGATGGGAATCCACTCCTCGAGAGTATCGAATTCACCATTATTAACTGTTCCGTCAATAGGTAGGCCTAACAGCTCAATAACAGCAGCGTCATCTCCCAAATCATCAGAGTGTTCACGACCAACGCCAAGATCGTTACTTTTGTCATACCAATTCAACCGAATTCTGAGTCCCATTCTTGCCTCACAAATATCGTCTAATATTTCGGTTCTTAACTGGCGGCTTGATTTGCTCACCAGTTACATGATTGAAGGAGCCAAGATGACTGCCATCACTCGCTCGATATCCTTCCAACTCTCCGTGCTGGGAGTCCCATTCGTAAACAGTTCGACCCTTGCCGTCAATCCAGCGCTTCCGTGTTCCCGCATTGCCTTGTTTTGGGGTCTTGCCCCTAGATTCTTGCAAGTCTGAAATCCCAGTAATTTCTTCCGTCAAGGGTGCTGGATGATAGCCATGCCCCAACTGTGGCAAACCGTCTCGAGGAGTACTCATTACCACATGCAACGGCTGTATTCCCGAGTCTGCCGGAAAGACCAAGATGAAGTCCTTGTATTCCGGCGGGAAAACTGGATTGCCGATGGTTTGTGCTGCTACATCAGTTGCCGGAAAAATCCAAATAGGAGGGATGTTCGGCGCAGCGGTCAAAGGGGGGATCCCTTGATCGTCTGTGGGGTCAACTGCTGGCGTCCAGACCAAAGTGATGCCATCGCCAAAGTCGGCTACTTGCTCATTGCCATGCGTTTCAAACTGAACTACGTCAATCATTTCCCAACTGGTATTAGCACCGGCGTGAAAACCATAAGCTCGAATTGTGCCGTCGGCTGCTTGCTCTATATGAAAACGTAACCTTGTCCTTGCGCTAGGCATGTCACGTAGCTGGTCCGCGGAGTAAATATCCGATTTACCCATGGTGCTGGGCCAGAAAAGCGCCACAATTCCTACAAGCGCTCCCGCGACAACGCCACCCGTTACAATTGACCCTCCGCCAACCGCGCTAGTGCTGCTGACGGCACCACCAGTACTACCTGCAGCGACTATGCCACGAAGCGATAATGCCGAGACTCCAGCAACAGATTCACCAGATAATTGACTTAGGGGGAAATCACCCGCTGCATTAGGATGGCGTGCTCCTAATACTGCCGTACTGCCGTAAGAGCTGATAAGTTCAGCAGGCACAGCATGCGGATAATCTATTTGACCATCAGGCAGCGTACAAGGCTTTGCGAATACACGACCTTTGACCATCAATGGGCTTTCGGGCAGGCCGAGTGCTTTACTGTTTTGCACAAGTGATCGAGGCGGCTGACTTTCGAAGTCACGGATATAGGGCCGTATAACCGAAATGGGTTCCGATTGAAAATTCGGTACCGCCCGCCTACAAGGCTGAGGCATTGGTCCCGGTCCCTGGCTTTCTGCCATGTTTGAATCCTCCTTGAAAACTCAGATGCTATCTGCCGCGTGTGCCTCTCTCAATGGCCTATTCAGAAAGATGTTAACTGACGCAAAATTTATTTTTGAATCACCTCTCATTACAAACACCTTGTTTGGGGGAAACAATATTGTTTAATTGAGGGTTAATTGAGGCCAGTTCAATCGGCCCCTATTTCTCCTGCGTTGCGAGGCAATTTTTGAAAGCCGCTTTGGGCCAAAGAGACTCATTTTTGATTTGTACAGGCGTGCGATGTGCAGTTATCTTGGAGCACTGATTTCATGAATATCTGTTTTACCGCAATTCGCGATGAAGGGAGCAAGATGCCATCCGATGAAAGAATGACCATCAATCTTCAAAGGGTCGAACCGCGCCAAACAGCAGGAACCATGCTGGATGGCGAAGCTTCTATGTACGCTGTCCGTCACGAAAGCGCACAGCGCTGGGTAGACCTTAGCCTTCACCTTTCCGATCTCGAGGTCACTCTCCGTTGGCTTGAACTGCTCACTGACAAGCATACTCAGCCAACACCAGAAGCAGATGCCTTGTGGACAGCAGCGCTCACAATGTTTTTCAAGTGCTTTAAACACAGCAGAAGTCGGAACAGGCTTGTTCCAGAAGAAGTCTTGGCGAACGAGCCAGAGGAAGGCCGTGCACAGTTTTCTGTTCTTGAGGCGTTAAGGGATAAGACCGTTGTGCATGATGAAAATGCGTACACGCAAGGGGCCGTGTTGGTGCCGATTGCAAACCCCGATGGGCCAGTGGCACAAATGGGTCCACCAGTTGTGACTCTCTTTATAGCATCAACGCTCGATGACGGGCACATCAATAATTTACGGCTACTTTCTTTAGCATCAATTGCTTACGTGAAAGCTGCAATTAAAGAAGCTTCAAAAGAAGTCGAGGCTCACATATGTTCGGCTTCCCGTGCCGATCTTGTGGCTGCAGGTCCGTATTTATACACATCACCTTCCGTTGAAACTGCAAGCCAACGCAGAAGCAATTGATCAAGAGGCTCGCCAAAAATAAATGGAAAGTAGTCAATAGCAGACGTTTAATTTTATCTTCGACAATGCAGCTCTTGGCCGGTAGCTGCAATAACCAACAACTCCATCCCCAATTGTTTGCGACATTTGGGGTGAATCGCCGCTGTTTTGTAGGCCCTCGGTGGAGGCTCTTGGGTTATGGCCGCTACGATTGTTTGTACCATAAAAGGAATTAATCAGAATCTGTGCGTTAGTCCATTGGGTAATCCATGAGTAAATCAACGCCTGAAGCTTCGAACGAACTCGAAGCAGACACCCGCACTGCAGTAGAGAATGTTACAGACAGCGATTGGGAGAGATGGCGATCGTTTACGGCAGAGGCATATGAGTGTTTTCACGAAAAGCTCTTGGCAAGTCGCCTACAGTTTCCCGGTCTATCGGACTACTCCTCAGTGGAGCGTGCGAGGGAAACGGCAGGTACTTTTGCCTGGGCGTGGGGTGCAGCGGCAGAGATACAGGAAGCTATAAACTCAGCAAATGCATGGGGCATGCGCCTGCATGAATGGGGGGCATGGAGGCAAGTCGTAGACTCATACGAGCTGGATGAAGACAAGTGGGAGTTGCTCTACCACTTTGTCGAACCGATAGCGTTCTTCTGCATGTTCCAACCCAGTAGCCTTGCCGACCGACTTATGATCGCTTCAGAGGCGCTTTTACATCAGGCGAACTGCAAGGTCTTCTCTGGTGAGCCTGATCGGCTGGACCAAGATAGCTTAAGGCCGGGGAAAACACTTCGACGTTCAGACAGACGCAGACAGCTCAACCGACTCGGCAAGCGTTGGTCGAACTTCAATGCATTCCGTAATGCTCTGTGGGCAATGGACGGCGCGGATTATCAGAGAGTAACTGGAAACTTCCGTGACCTGAGTGCACACTCATTTGCTCCTCGACTTATGATGGGGCAAGTGAGTCGCGCCATCCGTTCGGTTGCTCCGCTACAAGAGGTTGTCGCTCAACCGGAGGGCGACTACTTGCTCGTGGATCACCCTACTAAGAAGTGCGTGCGATATGAAATGGGGGTCTTGCAGCCATTGCCTCTCGATACGTCACATGCAGCTAATCTTGCTGAATATAAAAAAGCACTGATCGCACTGAGTGCATTCGCGGCGCTCATCGACGAACTATGCGCTCGGATGGATGGATGACGAAATGGTGACAGATTTATTTATCGGGCTGAGTGGCCGCTTTTGACCGAAAACGGACACTCCATCTCAACTACCCTCATCAATTTTCCGCCGACTAAACCACCCATGCATCAACCCGGCCTGAAAGAACTGCACCGGCGCTTCGAATCCGGCCTGTTCGATCAGCTCTGCCACCTGCTGTGCGGGCAGTATGGCCACATCCTTGGCGTAGGCGCTGCGTACCCGCTCTATCATCTCGGGCTGTACCTCGGCGGAGGACATGAGCTTTAGCCAGTTGCGTAACAGAGCCTGATAAGCCGGGGAATGGGTATCGGAGGCAAGGTCGGCGTTTGCCAATAGGCCGCCGGGCTTGAGTCGGCGGGCTATGTCATGGAAAAAGACGGTGCGTTCGAGCGGGTCGACCAGAAACTGGGAGACCAGAAAACAGGTGGCGCCATCGTAACTTGGCTCAGCGGGCAGGCTGTCGAGATAACCCTGATGGAACTGACAGCGCGAGAGAAAGCCTTCCTGCGTGGCGCGCTGGCGGCAGACTTCAAGCATGGCCCCGGATGGGTCCAGGGCAGTGAATTGCCAGCTGGGAAAGCGGTTCGCAAGGTAGGCCATTTCCACGCCGGTTCCGGCGCCCACGCAGAGTATCCGGGCATTGTCCGGCAAGTCGGAGAAGAGGGGGTCAAGCTGAAAGTAAAGGCCGTCGCGAATTGGCGCCATACCCGCCCACTGTTCGTCATAGCCGGCGGCCTGTTGGTCAAACAAGGCCTTGAGTTCGTCGTTGCGCATGGGGCACCTGTGCTTGGTTAGTGAGGCGCACTGCGCTGGTGGCAGTACGCTTTTAGTATCCCACTGCTGTCAAGACCTGTTCGGTACTCTCATGGCCCCTGGATACTCTTGGAAACGGTGACGAATTTATCTCCAACCCCATACTAAGTTGCTCTGACGTTACCAAGCAGCTATCGATTTTCGCCCTCAATCCCTGGCACCAACTCCTGCAATCTGGGCACGGCCCACTCGACGAACGCTGCAACCCGCGGTGACAGCTGCAAGGCGTGCGGGTAAATAAGGTGAATGGGTAAGGTCTTTGGCTCAAAGTGCTTTAGCACTCTGACCAGTCGACCGTCGGCCAGCTCATCCGCTATCTGATAATGCATCAACCGGGTAACGCCCAGGCCTTGCACGCAAGCCAGGCTGGCGGCGCGTATCTGATTGCATATCAGCCGCGGCGCAACTTCCTGCACCAGCTCCTTGCCGTTCTGCTGGTAATACCAGTGACGTCCCTGTGCGGCCAGGGTGATGCAGGGGTGGGTGCTCAGCGCTGCGGGCGTGTCTATAGGTGGGGCAGTCTGGAGATACGCAGGGCTCGCGCAGGTCAGCAGCCGGGTTGCGCCGACGTGCCTGGCGACCATGCTTGAGTCAGGCAGGTGGCCGATGCGCAGCGCCAGATCCAGGCGCTGATCGATCAGGGGCATCAACTGGTCACTCAGTGTCAGTTCTACCCTGAGTTCGGCGTGCTGTTTCATAAATTCGTATACCAGCGGTGCGAAGTAACGCTGGCCGAACTCGACCGGTGCGGTAAGGCGCAGCAGGCCGCGAATGTTGCCGTCCCGCGCTTGCAGCTGCTGCTCCATATCGTCGACGTCGGCGAGCATGCGTCGGCTCCAGGCCAGATAGGCTTCGCCTTCATCCGTCAGGGCCATGCGTCGTGTGGTGCGGTTGAGCAGCCGCACGCCCAGGTGGCGTTCCAGCGCGGCGAGCGAGCGCACCAGTGAGGCGGTTGATTGACCTGTGGATTCGGCTGCCGAACTCAGGCTGCCGCTGTCGACTATGCGAACAAAATTGGCCATGGCCTTGAGCCTGTCCATTGCTACCTTCCGATTTGTGCAGTGACTGCATAAGTATTGTCAGGTTTACACCATAGATGAAACCTGCTCTTGGCTTGAGACTTACCGGACTGACATTGCCCGGAGATTCCCCATGAACCAAGCACACAATCCTGCTCGCATTATTGCCTATGACCATATTGGTATTCGTGTGAGCGACAAGGCGCGCGCCATGTCCTTTTACCAGTCGCTGGGGTTTGTCGAGACCGCCAGTTTTCCGAACTTTGAGGCCAACGAGATGCTCAGCGCGGACGGCGTACGCATCAACCTGATCTTCAACGGCACGCACATGCCCGGCGCCCATAACGCGCTGCTGGACGCGCCGATCAAGCTGCCCGGCATCACCCATCCTGCCTTTATCGTCGACGACCTCCAGCGGTTTGAGCGCTGGCTGGGCGAGCAGGGGATCACCATCACCGAGGGACCGCATCACATTGGCCCGAGAAGAATAGCGCTGTTTATTCGGGACCCGGACGGCAACGTCCTCGAATTCAATCAACTCGTCAACGGAGGTGCAGCATGAAACTCTATGATCTGGATGTATCCGGCAACTGCTACAAGGTTAGGCTGCTGGCCTCGCTGGCCAATATTGAGCTTGAGCTTGTGCCGGTGGATTTACAGAGTGGCGCGCATAAAAAGCCGCCGCTGTCCGAGCTGAACCCTTTGCAGCAGGTGCCTGTTCTGCAGGATGGTGCGACAGTGCTGCGCGATTCGCAGGCGATTCTGGTGTACCTGGCCGGAACCTATGGCGGGCTGGCGTGGTGGCCTGCCCATGCCCGTGGCCAGGCCGAGATTGTGCAATGGCTATCCTTTGCCGGTAATGAGGTAGAACACAGCCTGTGTGCCGCGCGGCTGGTGCAGAAGTTTGCTGCGCCACTGGATAAGGCGGCAGCGCTGGCGAAGGTGCCTAAGGTGCTATCCGTGCTGGACCAGCACCTGAAAGCGAATGACTGGCTGGCAATGGGTCGGCCGACCATTGCCGATTGCGCTGTTTATCCCTATGTCGCGCTGGCGTCTGAAGGTGGCGTGAGTCTTGAGGGATATAGTCATATTGCGCAATGGATGGCGCGGCTGGAGGCGCTGCCTGGTTATCTGCCCAAGCCTTGATCCGCCGGTATCAGGCTCGGCACACCCGATTCTGTGGCAACAGCAAACCGGGGTCAGAGGAACAGTTCTCGACCCCGGTAACCTCAGGTCACTGCTCTTCTTCTCGCAGCGTCAACACCTCATACCCCGAGGCGGTCACGGCTATCGTGTGTTCCCACTGGGCGGACAGTTTCTTGTCGCTGGTTACGACAGTCCAGCCGTCTTTTTTCAGTTTAACTTTTGCCTTGCCCTGGTTGACCATCGGCTCGATGGTGAAGGTCATGCCTTCCTGCAGTACCAGCCCTGTGCCTTTCTGGCCGAAGTGTAAAACCTGCGGCTCTTCATGCATCTCTCTGCCGATGCCGTGGCCGCAGTAGTCGCGCACTATTGAGTAGCCGTGCTGGGTGGCATGCTGCTGAATTGCGTGCCCCACGTCGCCGAGAGTGGCGCCGGGCCTGACCACCTTTATGCCGGCCCACATGGCTTCATAGGTTTTCTCGACCAGGCGCCTGGCCAGGGGTGAGACGCTGCCGAGCATGTACATTTTGCTCGAGTCCGCAATATAGCCGCCTTGCTCCAGGGTGATATCGACATTGACGATGTCGCCATTTTTCAGCGTCTGGCTGTCAGAGGGTACGCCATGGCAGACGACATGGTTGACCGAGGTATTCAGCGCATACTGATAACCGTACTGCCCTTTGCTGGCCGGGCGGGCTTGCAGCTCATCAATGATGTAGCGCTCGGCCAGGTTGTTGATATCCATGGTCGACAGGCCCGGGGCCAGGTGCGCGTCAAGGTAGCGAAAGACCGCCGCCAGCAGTTGCCCCGACCGGCGCATGACCTTGAGCTCGTCGGGGCTTTTCAGCCTTACCTCAGACACTCGCGACATGCCTGATGTCGACGTCCGCCAGTTTCATCTGGTCGCGGATGATCTGGCTGAAGGACTGATTGGGGTTGGCTTCGGCGAGCATGCCGATCTTGATCCAGTACTCCGCTTGCGCATTGATGGAGCGGACCATGACCGTGCTGGATTTGCGGATTTCTTCGTGCAGTTCGTCGCTTATTTTTACAATGCCCATATATATGATCCGTATACGTTACGTATGCAAATCATATTCTGTCATTCTGGCTGTGACAATCTGTTCGTTATCTCCGGGGAGAAAGCGGGGCGGATTTATTTTTCAGGTTGAACGCAATAGCTTGTGCCAGAGCCTGGTAAGAAACTGCGTTAAGGCCCGCCTCGAAACGTTAGCCTGCCCCTGATTTTTCCAACGAAAAAATCCGTATGCGCCAGAAAGGGGTGCCAACCTGGAGCAAAAACGCTAGTTTGGCCATTTTGGGTGCAGGCTATCGATGATGTAAGGATGAGCATGCTCGCGCCCTGTCGCACCGATGTGGGTATGGTCCTCCGCCAGGTCAGTATGTTGATGCGGCAGTTCGTTTGGTTCATGCGCTGGCCAGAGTTTGATAGCCGCTACGAATGCAAACAGGGCGAGGGCTGTCAGCACCAGCAGAGTGATATGCATGCCGGCGACTGACCCGAGCCAACCGGACAGTGGGTAGGCAATCAGCCATCCTGCGTGGGATAAGGAAAATTGTGCCGCAAAGACAGCTGGGCGGTCTTCGCCATGAGCGGATCTTGTCAGTAGCCGTCCGATAGGCGTTTGCGCGGCAGAAAAGCCAACGCCTAGCCAGGCCCATACCGGTAATAGCCAACCCAGGCTGGTTACGGCAAGCGCCATTACAAGCCCGGCAATGAGCATTGCTGCCGCCGTCAGCATGACGCGACGATCCTGCCAGCGTTGCAATAGAGCCGGGAGCGCCAGGGCTGCGAGCATCGAGCCACCGCCAAAGGCAGCAAAAGCCATTGCGGTATGCTGCTCGGTCAGATCGAACTGCCCCTGAACCAGTACCACGGTGTTGATGATGACCATTGCCCCGGCCAGGCTCACGACCAGATTCAGCGCCATCACCCCGCGAAGACGGGGCGTTGCCGTAAAGATTTGAAAACCATGCCAGGCACGCGCATATACGCCCTTGCGTTGCTGCGGTTTTATCACAGCAGGAAAAACCACCGAAGTTACTAGCAGCGCTGAGGCGATGAACCCGATTACGGTTCCCGAAAACAGCGCCGGCCAACTGGTGAACAGCAATAGCATTGCTGCCAGAGCCGGGCTGACAAGGTTTTCCAGGTCATAGGCTAGCCGCGACAGCGATAAGGCTTTTGTGTAATCAGCCTCATTCGGAAGCGTATCCGGTATGGTGGATTGAAAGATGGGTGTAAATGCGGCAGACGCGGATTGAAGCACTGCAATCAGTAGATAGACCTCCCAGATCTCGGTGACGAAGGGCAACGCAAGGGCAGTTGCAGCACGAACCAGATCCAGGGCAACCAGCATGATGCGGCGCGGCACATTGTCAGCCAGTGCCGATGCAAATGGCGCAATCAATACATAGGCGACCATCTTGATGGCCATGGCGGTGCCCAGCACCCGGCCTGCGTCGTCACCGGCGAGATCAAAGGCGACCATGCTGAGCGCAACTGTTGCCAATCCGGTTCCCAGCAGGGCAACGACCTGCGCCAGGAACAGATGCCGGTAAGTGCGGTGCTTCAGGATATCAAGCATGCTTCAGCTCCGTTTAAAGATAACGGGCTATGGCTTTGAACTCATCAATCCGGCTTTGTTGCTCGGGCTCCAGCGTCCCTATTGCAGCATCCAGGCATTGTTCGATGTGGTCTTGTACCAGTACGCGCTTCGCTTGTTGAATCGCTTTTTCTACTGCGTGCAGCTGTTGCGTTAGCTCGAGGCAGGGTTTACCGCTTTCCATCATGTTGATGACGCTGGCAAGGTGACCCTGGGCGCGCTTTAGACGCTTGATAATCTCTGGATGTGATTCGTGCCGATGGTGCGCTGTCATTTCCGATTCCTATCCCCCTGGGGAGGATGCTATGCTTTGACATCATACTATCCCAATACGGTCGCACAAACGCTACATCATGATCACGGCCCCCCATCGTAAAGTGCTCCTCCCTATTATCCTCATGCTGCTCGCATTGTCGGGCATGTCGCTGTCTGTTGTGGGTGAAGCATCTTCCCATGGACTTGCTGAACTGGCTGGTGAGGCGCCGGGCGGACATCATGACCACGGCCACAGTCACGATAGTGTTGATCAGAAGTCAGGTGAGCATGCGCATCATGACGCCAGCAATCATAGTCATGAATCCTTGGACCATCCGACGATCCGATCTGTCGCTGGCCACTGGATATCCGTCCGGCATCTGTCTTTACAGGCCGGCGACTCGCCCCGACGTTTTCGCTATCGCCTCGAGCGCCCGCCCAAAGCGTCCTGACGCATTGAGTCTCGCTGCAACGCAGCTCTTGAAACCAATTGTTTGGAGTCTTTATGTGGTCAAACTTGTTTGACGGCCGTTTGCGTGCGCGTGTCGGCGCTGGCGGACATCGTCTGTTCTGGATATTTCTGACATTCGGTTTGCTTGGCATGAGCGCCGATGTCCTGGCCCACGCTGTCGCCGAGGGCGACAAAGGTTACATTCAGGAAATCACTGGGGTGAACCTGGTTGCCTTCATGTATCTGGGGGCCAAGCACATGGTCACTGGTTATGATCATCTGCTGTTTCTTCTGGGGGTGATCTTTTTCCTCTACCGCATGCAGCACATTGCTATCTATGTAAGCCTGTTTGCCGTTGGTCATTCCCTCACCATGTTGCTGGGGGTGTATTTCAACATTGGCATCAACAGCTACATCATCGACGCGATCATCGGTCTGTCAGTGGTGTACAAGGCGCTGGATAACCTTGGTGCGTACCAGCGCTGGTTCGGTTTTCAGCCCAATACCAAGGCGGCCACCCTGATTTTCGGACTGTTCCATGGTTTTGGCCTGTCGTCGAAAATCATCGAATACGACATTTCCCCGGATGGTCTGGTCCCCAACCTGCTCGCATTCAATGTTGGCGTTGAAATTGGGCAACTCATTGCTCTGGCCATGATTCTGATTGTGATGAGCTTCTGGCGAAAGACTGACGGCTTCCTCCGTCATGCCTATACCGCCAACGTGGCCATGATGGGTGCCGGATTTCTGCTCATTGGCTATCAGCTCACCGGCTACTTTATTGCTTGATTCTGGAGACATTTATGTACAACACCGACATGCCCTCACGCGCTGAACTACCCAGCACCGCAAAGCTGGTGCGCTCGACTATCATCTCTGCCATCGTCGCGCTGGTACTGCTGGTAACCGTGGTGATGCCAGCGGAATACGCAATGGACCCCACAGGTGTAGGTCGCCTGCTGGGTTTGACCGAGATGGGTCAGATAAAGCAGCAGCTTGCTGAAGAAGCCGCAGCGGATGAAGCTGCGCAGCTGACGACGTTACCTCCTGCTGCTGAAGCGTCTGCCCCCGCGCCCGCAACATCGGTTCAGCAGGCCGCTACTACCCCTGAGCCACAAGTTGAACCCGTTGTTGCAACGTCAGAGCTGGCTGCACAGCCCGAATGGCAGGATGAGGTACGAGTAGTGCTGACGCCTGGTGAAGGCACCGAGTTCAAGCTGACCATGGAAGAAGGTGCAGTTGCTAGCTTTCACTGGATCTCCGAGGGTGGCCCCATCAACTTTGATACTCACGGTGACGGCAGTGGCCAGTCTATTTCCTACGAGAAAGGACGCGGCGTCGCAGAAGACGAAGGCGAGCTTGAGGCGGCTTTCACCGGTAACCATGGTTGGTTTTTTCGTAATCGGAACAGCAGCGATGTCACGCTGGTGCTGCGTACCCGTGGTAACTATGGCGAGCTGAAACGGGCAATGTGATGTAGCAAGCCTATGATGGCCGGACCAATCGACCTAAGATTGGCTCGGCCATATGGTCAGTCGCCAATAGTCTTTGTTTGGCGTCCTTCCGCT
This sequence comes from Gammaproteobacteria bacterium HGW-Gammaproteobacteria-11, assembly GCA_002840055.1. GTDB lineage: Bacteria > Pseudomonadota > Gammaproteobacteria > Pseudomonadales > Pseudomonadaceae > Halopseudomonas. The sequence continues at coordinate 76,644 of PGZJ01000008.1, forward strand.
ACGTCCGAATTTGCTATACCCCGCACAAGTCTGGCCATATATTGCCCTTAAAGCCAGCGCCTCACCTGACTGCAATATTGTGTGAAATGAGCTCCAAAAAGACGCGTGAGTGCCCGCTCCTCCGGTCCAATCTGGAAGCGGTTCATGTAGACCACAAAGCCCAGTACCCCCAAGAGCGATACCGGCCAGGCAAGGAAGATCGACCAGGCTATCAACGCAGTTGCGAACCCAAGATACATGGGATTGCGCGTGTACCGGTAGATTCCAGAGCTGACCAAGGTTGATGCCGTATCCGGCTTCAACGGGTTGACGGTGGTGCGAGCATTTCGGAAGGAGAGTACGCCGGCCAGGCAAATACCCATACCGGCCAGCAGCACCACCAGCGCCGCGCCAGTTCGCCACCCAATTGCCAGATCCAGAGCGCCCGGCATGTGACGTGCGGCGAGCCACATGAACAGTCCGAACAGAACCGCAACTAGCGGTGGTGGGATACGGTTCTCAAGTGCACTCATCGCGTCACTCTCTGAAATTTGCGACTTCATTGTTGACCAGCTGGCGTAACGGGTCAGGCCCAAACTGCTGCAAGGGACGGCCGTTGACGAAGAAGGTCGGCGTACCCCGAATATCCACAGCCCTTATATCCCGCATATCCCGTTCAAGAAGCGCATCCACAGCGGGTGCATGCATATCTGTCTGCGCTTGTTCAACATCCAGGCCGGCGCGGGATTCTGGGTGTCTTGAGCTATAGGCCAGGTCTGCCGCTGAAGCTGTTCTGACTTAATTGCCGCGGTAGGTCGAACAGATTCTTGAGTTTTTTATTACGCATGGGACACCTGTGCTTTGTTAGTGGAGCGTACTGCTCTACGCCGGCACTGTCATGCGCGTTTCTGCGCGCAGCTTGAAGACGTCGGCGCGCGGCGGTGCGCCGAACATGCGGCTGTATTCCCGGCTGAAATGGGAGGGGCTTTCATAGCCGACACGGTAGCTCGCCGTGGCGGCTTCAAGGCCTTCGCTGAGCATCAGGCGTCGCGCTTCATGTAACCGCAGCTTCTTCTGAAACTGCACGGGCGACATGCGCGTGACCTGCTTGAAGCTGTGATAGAGCGCGGATTCACTCATGTTCACGTCGCTTGCCAGTTCACGCACGCGCAGGGGTTCGGCAAAGCGGTCCTTGAGTACTGAAATGACCCGGGCAATACGGTGCGACTGGCTGTCTGCGGAGACGAACTCGCGCATCCGTGCGCCCATTTCGCCCACCAGGGCGCGGTAGACGATTTCGCGTTGAATGAGTGGTGCCAGCATGCGCGCATCGGTGGGGGAGTCGAGCAGGGCAACCAGACGTGTCATGGCATCCAGAATGCCTCGGTCAACCTGCGCGACACACAGGCCGCAACCGGAATAGGGGCAGTTACTCGGTTCTTCGGGGCCGATATCGCCCAGTTGCATGACGATCTCTGCAACATCCGTTGGACTGATATCGATTTTGACCGCCAGAAACGGATGTTCCGGGGTGGCATCCACAACCCGACCGTTCACGGGTAGATCAACGCTGCTGACCACGTAAGTGAGGGGGCCATAGATGATTTCACGGTCGCCCAGCTCAACTGACTTGCTGCCTTGTGCAATCACGCAAAGAGACGGCTCATAGACGGTGGACATGCACGGCGTAGGCGCGTCAACACGAAACAGATCCAGCCCCGGGATGTCGGTTTCATACACGCCTTCCTCGGTCACACGGGCGGCAACCAGGTCCGCCAGGCCTGGCCTTGGCGCGTCGTTTACTGTGGCTTTGAGGACCTGAACAGAGCTGGTTTGAGTGTCAGTAGACATGGCTGATTCTCCCGTGGTGTTGCTGCAGTATATACAGGATCAGACAATCATTGTGACTGGGGTATGACAACTGCAGGAATAGGCAAGAAACCTGCAGGATCGCGCAATAGCTATGTATGGCAGGCATTTTGGCGTGCATATCGGGCTGTATAAAGTGCTTCAAGCCTGACTGTTTTATATCCCCCATGCCAGCCTTCAATAGAATTGGGCAATCATTGCGCAGTAATGCGCTACCTGACATAACCCCCTGGCTTCTAGTATTCATCCCACAAAGACGCCCGACGTCTTTCTGAGGAGTATTCAGATCAACGACTCCCAATGGGAAGTGAGAACATCATGCAAGCAATTACCTTCAATCACGTCAGAATGCCCCTGCTGGGTGTACTCCTGTTGGCCGTCATGGCGGGTTGCGATGCGCAAGGTCAGGACAGCGCCATGCCCCCACCGGCGCCGGAGGTAGAGGTCGCCCTGGTGCGTGCCGAACAGGTGACGCTATGGGGTGCGTTCAGCGGCCGGGTCGAGGCGCCGCAGACGGTCGAACTGCGTCCACGGGTCAGCGGCTATATCGATCAGGTCGGCTTTGAAGAAGGCGAGCTGGTCAGCGAGGGCGATGTGCTCTTCGTTATCGACCCGCGCCCCTACCAGGCCCGTGAGCAACTGGCCCAGGCAGAACTGGCACGCATGCGCAGCCAGTTGACCCTGGCCAGCAGCGAAGCAGCACGTGCTGAGCAACTGTGGGAGCGCCGGGCGATTTCCCGCGAGGAATTCGAGCAGCGCAACGCGGCCAGGACCATGGCCCAGGCGGCAGTCAATGCGGCGGCAGCCTCCCTGCAAAGCGCGCAACTGGATCTGGAGTATACCCAGGTCAAGGCGCCGGTCAGCGGCCGTATCGGCCGTGCCCAGGTGACCCGTGGCAATCTGGCCAGTGCGGACAGCACCTTGCTGGCTACGCTGGTCTCGGTCGACCCGCTGTATGTCTATTTCGAGAGTGATCAGCAAACCGCGCAGGACAACCCCCATGGCCAGGCCGTGCCGGTGCGTATCGGGTTGGCAGGCGGGCAGGACTTCCCCTTCGAGGGTCAGTTGGACTTTGTCGATAACCAGTACAACCCGCGCACCGGCACCCTGCAGTACCGCGCGCAGGTGGCCAACCCGGACGGTGCATTGCGCCCCGGTCAGTTTGCCCGGGTAGAGATGCCGGTGGCCTCGGCCAGTGCCGCCTTGCTGGTGGATCAGAAAGCCGTGCTGACCGATCAGGATCGCCGTTATCTGTATGTACTGGATGCCGACAATCGCGCCGAGCGCCGTATTGTTGAAACTGGCCGCCGGGTCGATGGCCTGGTGGTGATCACCGAGGGTCTGGCCGCGGGCGAGCGCGTGGTGGTCAACGGCTTGCAGAAGATCGCCTTCCCCGGCATCGAGGTGGTGCCGCAGCTGGTGAATATGCGCCGTACCCCTGAAACGGTGGTTGTCGCGTCAGCGCCGTGAGGCAGTAGCTCCATTTAACCTTGTTCTTTCTATCTGACTGATACGGGCGCGTCTTCCGGACGCGTTCCGGGAGGCTGTTGCCGTGAATTTCTCGCGTTTTTTCGTAGACAGGCCGATCTTTGCCTCGGTGCTGTCGATCATCATCTTCGTGGTCGGGCTGATCAGCATTCCGTTGCTGCCGGTCAGCGAGTACCCCGAGGTGGTGCCGCCCAGCGTGCTGGTCAGCGCCAGCTATCCGGGCGCCAACCCCAAGACCATTTCCGAGACCGTGGCCACGCCATTGGAAGAGGCCATTAACGGCGTCGAGGACATGATCTACATGAAATCGGTGGCCGGTAGTGATGGCAGCCTGGCGCTGACCGTGACCTTCGCCCTGGGCACCGACCCGGATCAGGCCCAGGTGCAGGTGCAGAATCGGGTATCCCAGGCCTTGCCACGGCTGCCCGAGGATGTGCGCCAGCTGGGTGTGACTACCCAGAAGCAGTCGCCCAACCTGATGATGGCGGTACACCTGACCTCGCCGGACGACAGCCTGGATGCCACCTATATACGCAACTACGCGGTGCTGCATATTCGTGACGAGTTGGCACGTATACCCGGTGTCGGCCAGGCCGGTCTGTTCGGTTCCGGTGACTATGCCATGCGCCTGTGGATCGATCCGCAGCGTGCGGCGTCATTGGGTGTGACTGCCGGTGATATCAGCGCCGCGGTGCGTGAACAGAATATTCAGGTCTCCGCCGGACAGATCGGTGCGCCGCCGATGCCGAATGGCTCGGACCTGCTGATCTCGATCAACGCCCAGGGCCGACTGGAAACGGTCGAGGAGTTCGAGAACATCGTGCTGAAAACCGGTGAGCAGGGCGAAGTCACACTGCTCAAGGACGTCGCGCGGGTCGAGCTGGCGGCTTCGCAGGATGCCCTGCGCGCGCTGCTGAACAACCGTCAGGCGGTGGCGCTGCCGATCTTCCAGGCACCCGGCTCCAATTCGCTGGAGGTGTCCGCTGCGGTACGGGCAAAGATGGCCGAGCTGGAGGAAAGCTTTCCAGAGGGGTTGCGCTGGGAGGTAGCTTATGACCCCACCGTGTTTGTCAGCACCTCGATCAAGGCCGTGATCATGACCCTGCTGGAGGCCGTTGCGCTGGTCGTGCTGGTGGTGATTCTGTTCCTGCAGACCTGGCGCGCCTCCTTGATTCCGCTGCTGGCGGTACCGGTGTCGATTGTCGGTACCTTTGCGGTCCTGCTGCTGATGGGCTTTTCCATCAACACCCTGACCCTGTTCGCCATGGTGCTGGCGATCGGTATCGTGGTCGACGACGCCATCGTGGTGGTGGAGAACGTCGAACGTAATATCGAAGAAGGGCTAGCGCCGCTGGCGGCTGCGCATCAGGCAATGCGCGAGGTCAGCGGGCCCATCGTCGCCATCAGTCTGGTGCTCTGTGCGGTCTTCGTGCCGATGGCCTTTCTGGATGGCATCACTGGGCAGTTCTACCGTCAGTTTGCGATGACCATCGCCATTGCCACGGTGATTTCGGCAATCAACTCGCTGACCCTGTCACCCGCTCTGGCGGCGGCGCTACTGAAGCCGCACGGCGCTGCGCCGGATCTGCCGGCACGTATTATCAACCGCCTGTTTGGCTGGATATTCCGTCCGTTCAACCGCTTTTTCCTGCGCAACGCCCAGCGCTATGAAGCCGTGGTCGGCCGCAGCCTGACCAAGCGCGGTTTGGTCTTTGGCGTTTATCTATTGCTGCTTGGCGGTACCGCACTGATGTTCACCCAGGTGCCCGGCGGCTTTATTCCCATCCAGGACAAGACCTACCTGATCGGCAGCATCCGCTTGCCGGAAGGCGCCTCGCTGGACCGTACCGAAGCGGTCGCGCGGCGGGTCAGTGAGCTGGCGCTGGAAACCGAGGGCGTGTCTGACGCGCTGGCCTTTGTCGGCTTCAACGCGCTGCAGGGCACCAACACGCCGAACGTGGGCACAGTGTTCATGGTGTTTGACGACTTCGACGAGCGTGATCGCACGGCCCAGGAAATTTCCGATGACATCAACGCGCAACTGGGCGGCATCAACGAAGGCTTCGCGATAACCTTCATGCCGCCGCCGGTGTTCGGTCTGGGCGCGGGGTCCGGGTATTCGCTGTACGTGCAGGACCGTCGCGGCGCCGGTTACGGCGAACTGCAGAACGCCACCAATGAACTGGCGCTGGCCCTGAGCGAGACACCCGGCATGTTCTTCCCGTTCAGCTCCTACCAGGCCAACGTGCCGCAGCTGGATGCCGATGTAGACCGCATGCAGGCCAAGGCTCAGGGCGTGCAGCTGGATGACCTGTACGGCAGCCTGCAGCTGTATTTCGGCTCGCAGTACATCAACGACTTCAATCTGTTTGGCCGCACCTACCGGGTCATGGCCCAGGCCGACGCGCAGTTCCGCGATAACCCGAGCGACATCGATCACCTGTATACGCGTAACGCGAATAACGAGATGGTGCCGCTCAATACCATGGTGACGCTGCGCGAGAGTTTCGGGCCAGACCCGGTGATCCGCTACAACGGCTATCCGGCGGCGGACCTGATTGGCCAGTCCGACCCGACCCTGCTGTCCTCGGCGCAAAGCCTGGCGGCGGTCATGGGCATAGCCGGTGAGGTATTGCCCGCCGGTATGACGCTGGAATGGACAGACCTGAGCTTCCAGCAGGTAACCCAGGGTAATGCCGCGATGGTGGTGTTCCCGCTGGCCTTGCTGCTGGTATTCCTGGTGCTTGCGGCGCTGTACGAAAGCTGGGTGATGCCGCTGGCGGTGATCCTGATCGTGCCCATGTGTCTGCTGGCTGCGCTGTTCGGCGTGTGGATGGTCGGTGGTGACAACAACATCTTCGTCCAGGTGGGTCTGGTGGTGTTGATGGGGCTGGCGTGCAAGAACGCGATTCTGATTGTCGAGTTCGCTCGTGAACTGGAAATGCAGGGTCGCGATACCGTCAGCGCCGCACTGGAAGCCAGCCGTCTGCGTCTGCGCCCGATCATCATGACCTCGGTGGCCTTTATTGCCGGTGTGGTACCGCTGGTGCTGGCAACCGGAGCGGGTGCCGAGGTGCGTAACGCCATGGGCATCACGGTGTTTACCGGGATGATCGGCGTGACCCTGTTCGGCCTGCTGCTGACCCCGGTGTTCTATGTCGCCCTGCGGACGCTGGCCAAGCGTTTTGAAGACAAGCCGGAAACGGCCGTTGAAGGAGGTTCCCATGAGTAAGCTGGCAGGACTCTTTAGCATCGCAGCGCTGCTCAGTGCCTGTGCAGTGGGCCCGGACTACCAGGCCCCGGAACCGGTGCAGTTGCAGCAGTTCGTCCACGATCAGGCGCCGGGCACGCTTGTGGCCAACAATGAGCAGCTGTTCTGGCAGGGCTTTGAAGACCCGCTGCTGGCTGTGTTGATCGAGCAGACCCTGGCGGAAAACCAGAGCCTGCAGGCGGCGCTGGCGCGGTATCAGGAAGCTGAAGCACTGCTGCGCGGTTCGCGCCGCGATCAATTGCCGAGCGTCACCGCTGGCGCCGGTGCCGCCGGGCAGCGGCTGGCGGAGGTGGAACGCACCCAGCCGGATCAGCGCAGTGTGGAGCTGTACCAGGCCGGTGCCGCGCTGAGTTGGGAACTGGATCTGTTCGGGCGACTGCGCCGCGCCACCGAGGCCAGCGAAGCCGAACTGCAGGCGGCGGGCGCCGACCGGCAGACGTTGCAGGTCGCTTTGGCCGGTCAGATGGCCAGCAGCTATTTCCAACTGCGCGGGTTGCAACAACAGCTGCGCGTGGCTGAAGAGAACGTCAGTCTGCAGCAGGCGTCGCTGGATATTGTCGGCGCGCGCCTGGAGGCCGGCCGCGGCACGCTGTTCGATCAGGTGCGGGCACGTGCTCAACTGGATGCCACCCGGGCGGTGATTCCGCAATTGAAGGCGGGTATCGGCGCAGAAATGCACCGCATCGGCGTACTGACCGGGCAGACGCCCACCGCGCTGGTGCCTCTGTTGCAGGTACCTGCGGAGCTGCCTGACAGCCGTCCGTCGATAGCGGCGGGTAGCCCGGGTGACGTATTGCGCCGCCGCCCGGATATTCAGGCCGCCGAGCGTCGCCTGGCCGCGGCCAGCGCCCGTATTGGCGTGGCCAGTGCTGATCTGTTCCCGCGTTTTACCCTGGACGGTCTGATAGGTTCGCTGGCCGGCAATGGCTCGGACCTGTTTACCGGCGGCGCCAGCACCGGACGTGTGGCACTGGGGATTGACTGGAGCTTCCTCGACCGCGCCCAGGTGCAGGCGCGCATTGATGCAGCGGATGCCCAGTCCGCCGAACTGCTGGCTGACTACCGGCAGACAGTGCTGCTGGCCCTGGAAGAGACTGAAACCTGGCTGCTGCGCTATCAGCAGTCGCAACAGCGTGCAGTCTTGCTGCAAAGCGCCACCGCCGCCGCCACCCAGGCGGTGGAACAGGCACGGGATCGTTATGAGCAGGGTTTTATCGGGTATTTCGAACTGCTGGCCGCCGAGCAGGAGCTCACTGCCATGCGTGACAGGCTGGTGCAGAGTGAAACCGATGTGGTGCTGGCGATGGTCAATGTCTATCGGGCGCTGGCGGGAGCGCCTGGTACGGGGCAGAGCGCGATGTCAGTCATGTTCTGATGGGTTATATCCCGCTCCGCAGCTGATCTCGCACGCTCATCAGTGCAAAGCCCAACAGGTTCAGACCACGCCAGGTATAGGGATTCAGTGCCAGCGGGTCGTCGGCAGCCAGGCCGATGCCCCATATCCGGTCGACCGGACTGGCTTCAACCAGAATGCGGTCGCCGGTGCTGAGCAGAAAGGCTTTCAGGTCGGCATTTTGCGAGAACTTGGCCAGGTTCGCTGCAACGACAATATCAAATCGGTGCGCAAGCCAGAGTTCGTCATTGAAACCCTGCACATGACGGCCGAGTTTCTTGGCATCGCCAGGGGTGGTGGCAGCAAGAATCTGTTGTTTGCTTGCCTGGTCGCCAAACAGCGCGGCTTTGCCGGCCATCATGTAGTGCTCGGCGGTCGGATAGGTCTGGTTCTCCACCACGAAAGGGGATTCATACCACTGACTGAAGCACGAACTGGCAATGCCGGACTTCGGCTTCTGGTGGCCCCAGAAAAACAGATAGTCCACGGGGTGGCCGTGGTTCACATGGTTGATCAGGTCTGTTCTGTTGCTGATAGTCAAAGCAGCACCACTCTATCGTTATAGGGGCCTGCGGCAGACCCTAAGTAGATTGTTGTCAGTTAATGGCCATGCCAATGCGTTCGAGGTTTGTCGAGAACCACACGTAGGTCACCTTGCCGACTATATCTGCAGTGGGTACTGTTCCCCAGAAGCGGCTATCGTTGCTGTTGTCACGCCAGTCACCCAGTAGAAATACCTCATCTGCGGGAACCCGCCGCTCCGCCATGGTTATTGAATAATCTCGCTGTCGGCTTTGTGCCGGAACGGACAGCGCGGAAACAGGCTCGCCATTGCGCAGAACCTGGCCACCTTCTATGGAGACCCGGTCATTGCCGAGTGCAGCGACCCGTTTAACATAGGGTATTGAGCGATCTTCAGGGTAGAGAAAGACGATGACATCGCCAACCTGCGGTTGAGCATAACGGGTATTCACCGTGATGAAATCTCCAACTTGTAGCGCTGTGTCCATTGATTGGCCAGGGATATGGTATGTCTCATAGCCAAGCATGCTGCCCCGAGCGCCAAACAACGCGTGCCCCAGCAAGGTAGTCACAATAAATATGCCAAGGTAGCCGTACCAGCGATTGTAAGGCCTCAATTGATATTCGTGCTGGCGCAGCGCGAGCCGTACGGCGCTGACAATGGCAAACATGTAGAAGGCAATCAGAAACAGCAGCAGGCCGACTAGGCCGTAGAAAGTGGAAAACAGCCCGGCAAACCCAACCAGTAGGGCCATACCGTAGGGCGTACCCAACAGGAGCAGCCCTTTTCTGGCGTTGCCTGCATACACATGGCCAAGGCCTGGGGCGAGCAGTGACAAGGCCGCCGCCAACAGCGGGCTACGTTTTTTCAGCATGGTCGTGGCGTTCCTTTGCCGGTTAGCGTTTGCGTGCTGCTGTGGTTGTATCAATCTGCTTTGCCAGCACACGCAGACAGCTTAACAGATCGGCAGTTTGCCCCCTTATGGACTCATGCTTCCTGTGCCACTGCTGCTTTACTGACGCGCTTAAAGAGTATTTTTGTAGATCACGCCCTGTTTGATGATCAGCCGGAAGTTTTCCTCCGGATTGGCGATCAGCGACAGGTCTGCGGTCGGGTCGCCTTCAACCAGCAGCAGGTCGGCTATGGCACCTTGCTGAATAACCCCCAGTGGCGCAGGCAGTGGGTAACGCGGCCCGGCCAGGCTCATCAGGGCGCCGTTGTTGCCAGTGGCGATCTGCAGGACTTCGCCGGGGCTGTACCAGCGCTGCATGGATACCAGCAGGGCATTCTGGTTCTCACCGAGATTGCCGGTGCCGAGCATGTCGGTGCCAAAGGCGACCTTGATCTTGTGCTTGCGCGCCAATTCAAAGGCCCGGTCGGTACCCTGCTGAACCATTTGCTGCTTGAGGCGGGCGGCACCGGTTTGGCGGTTGGACAGTTCATTGTCGATAAAGGGTTGCAGGCTCCACCAGGCGTCCTTTTCTGCCATCAAGCGGACGGTATCCTCGTCCACCAGCTGACCATGTTCGATACTCCGTACCCCGGCTTCCAGGGCCATGGTCACGGCCCGCGAGGTGTAGGCATGCACGGCGACGTAGGTGCCCCAGTTTTCTGCAGCCAGCACCGCGGCACGCAATTCTTCAGGGGTATATTGGGTCACGTCCAGCGGGTCATACATCGACGATACCCCGCCACCGGCCATGAGTTTGATCTGCGTGGCACCGAGCATCAGTTGCTCACGTACCCGTTGCAATACCGCATCGGAGCCATCGGCAATCGCCGTCACGCCGACCCGGTCGGTGTAATTCAGGGGGGCGTTGGCGGCCTGGGGGACTTCATGGGGTAAACGGAAATCGCCATGCCCACCGGTCTGGGACACCATGGCACCGGAGGGAAAAATCCGCGGCCCGACTACCAGACCTTCTTCAATGGCGCGGCGCAAACCGAAGGACGGCCCGCCCATATCCCGTACCGAGGTAAAGCCGCGCATCAATGTGGCATCGGCAACGCGGCCAGCGAGCAAGTGGATATAGGCAATATCGGCGGTCATGGCACTGACCGAGGTTGGGCTGGACAGGGTGGAGTGCCAGTGGGCGTCAATCAGCCCCGGCATCAGGGTGCGGCCGCCGCCATCGATGACCATCAGGTTGTCATCGGCTGCGGGGGTGATAGCGGCGCGGCTGATCTGTTCTATCAGTCCGTTGCGCACCAGTACCTGCATCGGCGCGTTGCTGCGCTGGGCCGAGGTGCCGTCGAATACATAGACGTTCTGCAGCAGCATGTCCTGCGGCACAGGGCGTGCTGCCTGGCTGGCCAGGGGCAGCAGCAGGCTGGTACAGAGCATTAACAAGCTGGTCAGGCGCATCATGGTGAGACTCCCGAGGGGGCAGGGTGGTTGGGTGATTCTAGTCTGTGTTCGTGACGGGCGCGGTACGCCAGCCAGCCGCCATAGAACAGGCCAAGTCCCAGCAGCACGGCCATTTCCCGTCCGATCGCCGAGAGCGGCACACCCATCTGGTTGATCGACAGGAAGCCCTGGATACCGGCCTTGGCCGGGATCAGCAGGCTTATCCAGTCCAGCCAGGCTGGCAGGTTGTTGGCCGGCCAGGCGAAGCCGGCGGTAAAGACGATCGGTAGCGAAGTCAGCAGGACAATCACAGTGGGTAGCTCCGGGCGCGGCAGCAGGTAGCCGAGCCAGAGTGCAAACAGGGTACTGCTGAGAAAGAACAGGCTGCTGAACAGCAGCAGACTTGCAGGGGTGGCGACATGCGGTACGCCATAGAGCTGGAAGAAAAAGCCGAAATACAGCATGGCAAACAGCAGATAGATCAGCACAAAGTTGACTAGCCGCAGCAGCAGGGCCTGGGCCAAAGGCGGTGCAGGACGACCCAGCCGGCGGCGAGCGCGATCCTTGATGGTGATGCTGCCAGCGGCGATCAGCAATGTCTGGTGCAGAATCAGCACGAAGACCGCCGGGACAATGTAATTGATATACCCCCCGGTCGGGTTGAAGGCGGGCTTGGTGATCAGGCGCATGGGCATGACCTGACCGGGAATGCGCGCCGGGTTTTCACCCTTGAGCAGGCTCATGATGATCTGGCTTTCCGCTGACAGGGTCATGGCGGCCGTCATCAGGCCTTCGACCACATTGCCGTAGATCAGAAAATAGCTGGCATCACCGGCAAAGGACAGGCTGGTCGGCCGACCCAGATACACATCGCGCTCGAAGCCGGCGGGGACGATCATCAGGCCGTGTACCTCGCCGTTGGCCAGGAGCTGTTCGGCCTCCGCCATGCTGGCAGGTTGTGCGGCCACTCGAACCTGCGGGGTGGCGTCGGTCATGCGGATCAGGTGGCGAGCCATTGCGCTGCGGTCCTGATCCAGCACGGCAATGGCCTGTTCGCCCGGTACATTGCGTTGATAGGGCAGGGGGTAGAGCACTGCATAGAACAGAATGCCGCCAGCCAGCACCAGCAGCACGGCGCGGTCGGTAAAGATATGCGCCAGTTCAATCTGCCAGGTGTGCCAGAGGTTTTTCCACAGGCTCATGGTGTCACCTGCTCGGCCGGATTCGCGATGATGCGTGTGGGCAGACTGTGAATGGCCAGTGGCAGGGGTAACAGGAACAGCAACAGTATCAGCAGGGGCGGCAGCAGCACGGCCAGGCCGGCAGCATGATCGGCCACCGCGACCTGCAGCTCCATATAGTGGGTGGAGGGCATCAGCCCGCCCCAGACCCAGGCCAGGGCATTCATGTCCCCACGCGGAAAGGTGATGCCCATAAAGGCAAAGGCCGGCGCCAGATAGGCGGCGCAGACGCTCAGGGCGCGTACGGTGTTCGGCAATAGGGCCAGAATCAGGGTGGCCATGCTTTGTACGGCCAGGACCATCAGGGCCATACCGCAGACCAGCCAGAGCACATTGCCGGCTGGCACCCAGCCGAGCCAGAACTGAAACAGGGCGAGCATCACCAGCCCCTGCAGCCAGAGCAGCAGAAACAGGGGGGCAAGCAACTGGTAGCAGGCGCGGCAGCGCTGGCTGAAACCGGCTGGCAAGGGCGCTTGCTGCAGCCGCCAGGCCAACAGCAACACGGTGCTGACGACGATCAGGATCTGCCATGCCGCCGGTGCAATCGAGGTGACCAGAAAACGCGCATAACTCATTCCCGGGTTATACAGCGAGGTGATCTGTGGACGCAGTGGCGCGGCACCAGCCAGGGCTTGCGGCAGACTCTGACCTTGACCTAGGCGCAGCGCAACACCGCGTTCGGCGGCAAAATTGAAGCTGGTCTGGCTTAGTGCCGAGGCGATAAATTTGCCTGCCAGCAGGTACTGACTGTTATAGAAAGCGGTCACCTCGGGACTGGTGCCCCTGAGCAGATCCCGGCTGAAATCAGGGGGGATGATCAACAGCGCCAGCACCTCGCCGTGTTTCAGCGCCTCTGAACCTTCATGGGCTGAGGGGTAGGGGTAGCGCAGGTCGAGGGCTGGGTGGGCGTTCAGTTCGCGCTGCAGGGCGCGGCCCTCGGCACTGTGATCCAGGTCGACCACACCCACCGGCAGAGACTGGGGCGAGCCGGTAACAAACACGGCGATAAACAGCAGGGTCACCAGCGGCGGTAGCCACAGGGTCAGTGCCAGTATCCAGGGCTGCTGGCGCAGGCCATGCCAACCGCTGAGCCTTGATGCTGTCATGGGCTCGTCCCTTCAGCCGTTCATGGCTGCAGTTCCAGCAGGACACTCATGCCCGCTCGCAGTCCGGGTACAGGCTCCAGCGGCTGCATTTCGACCTCAAAGGTGCGCATGTCAAAGCCGCGTCCGGGCACGGTTGCCCGCCAGGTGGCAAAGTCGCCCAGTACCGCGACATGGCTGACACGAAAGCGCACCTGTCTATTCAGCGCGGGAACCTGCAGATCGAACTCTGCGCCCTCCGGTACGCGCTCAAGGAAGTCTTCACGGACGTTGAACAGTGCCCAGGCGTCATTCAGGTCGGTCAGCATCACCACCGGAAAGCCCTGGGGTACCAGTTCGCCGGGACTCAGCAGTACATTGCTGACGACACCGCCATGGTGGGCGTGGGCCAGGGTGTCATCCAGCAGTTCGGCTACTTCATTGCGCAGGCTGGTGGTCGCCGCTTCACCGGCGCGGCTGGCGGTGCGCGCCTCGTCGCGTGGGCCGGTCTCGGCCAGTTGCAGAATCTCGGCGGCGGTGACCCGGGTTTTCTGCGCAATTTGCCAGAAGGTATAGGCTTCATCCAGTCGTTGGCGGGCGACGACGCCCTGCTCCGCCAGGGAGCGTACCCGGTCGTAGGTAGTGCGGGCGAGCGCTTCGGCGGCCTGGGCCTTTTCAAACTCGCTGCGGGCGGCGGCAATCTTTTCATCACGAGTGCCGCCTTCAACGGCCTGGGCGAGCGACCGGCTGATGGTGTCCAGCGCCTCGATCTGGGTCAGCTTGGCCTCCAGCTCCGGACTGTCGATACGAAACAGCAGCTCATCGGCCGTGACCACGCTGCCACGCCTGACATGCACCTCGGCCAGGCGGCCGGGGATCTTGGACGACACCATGTACTGGCGTGCCTCGATCTGACCTTGCAGCTGAATCGGTGGCGAACTGTAGGACCGCCAGAACACCAGACTGATGGCGACAATGATGGCCGCCAGTACCGGCAACAGGATAAGCGTGCGTTTGCTCACGGGATGGCTTCCCCTTGATCGAGATAGACAAAGAGCTGTTCGGATTGTCCCGAGAGACTCAGTACCTGTGCCAGTGACAGGACGAAACGAAAGGCGGCTGCGTCGCGGCGCGTCCGCGTGGCAGACAGGAAGGTCTGGGCATCGATGACATCCAGCGCCCGCCCCAGGCCTTCGCTGAAGGCCAATTCCTGAAGACGCAGTGTTTCTTCAGCCAGCGCCTGGGTGCTGGCCAGATCACGGTATTCAATCAGGGCGTGGCGGGCATGTCGGTATTGCTGGTCGAACAGCAGCTCCAGCTTGCGCCGGGAGGCTTGTTGCAGATAGCCGATCTCATCCACCGTGCTTTGCGCTGCCTGGATTTTGCCGCGCGGACCGTCGCGGTCGACCAGTGGCATGCGAACCCCCACGCCGAGTAACCAGTCCGGACTCAGGTCACTGGCCAGCGAGTCGTTCTCGTACAGGTTATAGCTGCCGAACATGAACACATTGGGTTGATAGAGACCGCGGCTGGCGCGGGTGACGCTCTCTGCCTGAGCGCGTTTGGTGGCCAGCAATTGCAGGCCTGGATGGTTGTTCAGGCCCGCCTGCAGCTCGGACTGCACCGGCAGTTGGTCCAGGATAAACAAGGGTGAGCCGGGCTGGGGCCCCTGTTGGGTATCTGACAATGAGTCGGCGGCGAAATGCACCATGGAAGCCAACGCATCACGCGCGCCGTCGCGCTGGTCGCGCAGAGCGGCTGTGGTAATACGCGCCTTGTCATAGGCGGCCTGAGCCGCCAGACGTTCTACCCGGGCAATCTGGAACTGATCTTCCATAGCCTGTGCCGAGGCAAAATGCCGGGACAAGGTCTGTTCTGCCTGCTGCTGGGTAATCAGCGCCCGCTCAGCCATCACCAGGCCGTAGTAGACCTCGACCAATGCGAGAAAACGGGCATGGCGAATATCCTCCATCAACAGTTCGGCTTCGCGGTCACCCAGTTGCAACAGCTCACGCGCGGTGGTGATTTTGCCACCGGTGTACAAGGGCCAGAACAGGGCCAGCGAGCTGCGTGATACATCCCGGCCGGTCACTGGCGTGCGGAACGCGTCGCGGCCACCGAGGGCATCAATCAGCAACTGCCCCAGAATACTCTCGGCGGCGCTGCTCAGCGGATTCAGGGCCAGCGCATCCAGCTCGACCGGACTGTCCAGGCGGGTATAGGAGCCCAGCAGGTCGATCTGGGGCAATAGCAGGCTGGTACTGTTCGACAGCAAGGCGGCAGCGCGTTGTTGTGCCGCCTGACCGGCGGCGAGGTTGTCATCCAGCTCCAGCACCCTTTGCCAAGCGTCTGCGAGGGTCAGTTGCGGACTGTCGGCGTGGCTGCTGGCTGAGCCAAGTGCAGTAACGGACACACCTATGATTGCAAGGGCGATACGCACAGGCTTCAATTTGCTGCTCCATAGCCGGTTGTTGTCTTATCTGCAGGCACGTGTGGGGCTGGGCATGCAATGACCGTATTTGAAACCAAACCTTAGCAAATCTTTTTTTCACATCGCACTGAAATGGCTGTGCCGAAACAAGCCGCTACAGTTTTATGGCGAAAAGGCGGAAGAACGACGCACTATCCAGACTGATTGATAAGTGCAAAAAGGCAACGCTGGCAGCCTTACCAGTCAGGTTGAAAACCCAGATACTCGAACAGCGCGGTGTTTGCCGCTGCATACAGTGGTTCAAGCAAATCAAGCTCTTGCCGGGTTATTTCTGCAGGGTAGGCCCTGCTATTCTTGATGTCCTGCAGGCGCTGAGGCGCCAGGGCCTGATAAGGTACTCCGAGAAAATCATGGCAGCGTTGCATCACGGCGGCGCTGTCGTTTTTAAGCTGGTTGAAGCCCAGCACCAGGACGTTGGCCCAACCAAAACAGGCTACATAGCGCTCGATCTGATCCTTGTAAAAGCCTCTGCGCAGCAGGCTGGGCTCCTCGTCGCTGGCACCTGATTCGATCAGGGCCATTTCAAGCTTGATGTAGTCGGAAAAGGACGGGCAACTGCCGTTGAAGAATATCTGCTTTATCGGGCTGTCATCCCGGCCATATTGATCCTTGGCGATGATGCCCGGAACACGACCTTCCTCGTTCCATTGGCGGTACATGTTCCAGGCCGAATAAGCCCTGGCGATGGGTTCGCGCAGGATAATGATGATCTTCAGGTCGGGGTTGTAGGCCTTCAGCCGTGCGGGGACTTTTTCACGGCAGAGATAACTGGGCGAGGCTTCAAAGTAGCTGACGTGCTTGCCCTTGCCTTTGCGTCGCAGGAAGTGCGCTTCATACCAGCTGTTACCCTTGCTGAAGTTATCTTCACGATCAAAAAAATGGATTTCCTTGGGGGTTGATCCGCAGAGGCTGGCGGATTCGTTCAGATAACTGAAAAGCGATGAGGTGCCACTCTTTTGCGCGCCAACGATAATAAAGTCTGGACGATGGCCACCCCGTAGCAGGGTTTGAATTTTCTTCTTTAAACGCATTTTCAAATAGGCTGTCCATGCTGCGATGGGCGCTTCAGCGCACAAGACCAGTGCTGTTTTTGACAAGGGACCTGATACGAGGTGTCGGCTATCAGCCCCTTGTTGCTAGGGCTTACTTGCGCAAGAACGCCATGAAAACGCCCGCTACAAGGGAAATGGCACCGCCAATAATGAAGTACATGGTTTCATCGGTAAAACGACCGGTAAAGGTTTCGGTCAGTTGTTCACCCAGGGACTGAGAGGACTGGTAGCCGAAATACAGCAGCAGTATGCCCAGCGCGATCAGTACGATACCAACCAGCTTCTGACTTCCCATGGTGTTTCTCCGTTCTTGTTGTTGACGCGCGGTGTGCTGCGTTACTTTGTGATCCGCAACGAGTGTAACGCAGTTTTGCATGTCGGTTCTGAGCCGATCAGCTTTGTTGCGGGCCGTGTCCTGCCATGGCGCGGTGCAGATCTGCTGCTTATGCTGAGAACAGGTACTGACACAGGATCGGCAATGGCTAGTTTCGCTGACAGACTCAATACGCTGGCAAATCATCTGTGGGCCTTGACGCCTCAGAGCAGAAGGCCGGCCAATTGCGCTGAGGTCAGATTGGTTGCGCACCGCGGTGCGCATGGCCAGGGTCCCGACGGGCGGGTGCTGGAAAACACCCTTGAAGCCTTTGAGCTGTGTTTGAAAATGGGTGTCTGGGGAGCGGAAATGGATATCCATCTGACCCGCGACGGCGAACCGGTGGTGCACCATGATGCGCATTGCGGCCGGCTGTTCAATCGACCGGATATCATCATCGCCGAGACCAACTTTCGCGACTTGCGCCTGGCTGTGCCACAGATTCCGCATCTGGATGAGGTCTTGCAGCTGAATGCCGGGCGTATGCATCTGATGCTGGAAATCAAGGAGTCCTGGCGTCAGCGCTCGACCCTGCCACAACGCATCAGCCCCTGGCTGAAATCCCTCACGCCCGGTGACGACTACCACCTGCTCAGTCTGGTGCCTGATCATCTGGAGGGGTTCAATACTATTCCGCGTTCGGCCTTTGTTGATGTGGCCGAAGCCAATACGGCGGCAATCCTCCGTCAGAATCGGGCATTGCAACATGGTGCGGTGGCAGGCTCCTTTGCGCTGATGGGGGCTGGCTGCTTGCGCCAATTGCGTGAAGAGGGGCGACAGGTGGGCACCGGGCTGGTCGAGAACAGTTATGTGCTGAACCGCGAGGTGCACCGAGGTGTGGACTGGGTGTTCACCGATAACATACTGACGCTGCTGCCGGAATCGACGCCCGGCAAAGGCTGACCCGTACGAAACATTTCGATGCATGCACGGCTGAACCCGGCAGCTTTAATGCAGGTCTGACTTTCATGCCCTCACATGATCCCTCTTCGCTGCCTGCGCTGCTGGCAGGCCCCATTCTGCGTCGACTGGAGCCCTCACGCCTGCTTGTCTGGCTGGTGGTCAGTCGGCCGCTTTTATTGACGTTGCATGTACAGCGAGCCGAGCGGGATCAGACCTTTGCCATTGAGCCGGATAGTCCTGTATGCCAGTCGCTGCCGATTGGCAGGCATGCTTATGTCTACCTGGTGGATATCCCACTCGATGAGCCGTTACCGCTGGATACGCTGATCGATTACGACCTGTGCTGGGTCGAGTCGGGCCAACAACAGTGTATTGCCAGTGCGCTGCCGCACCTGCTCTATCCCGGTCGAGATAAAGCCGCTTTCATGATAGCCAGCAACAATAGCCAGTTGTTGCATGGCTCCTGCCGCAAACCCCATGCACCTTGCGCCGATGGGCTGGTGCGTGCCGATGCCTGGTTGGCCGAACGGCTTGACCGGCCTGAGCAGCGCCCGGCCTGGCTGTTGATGACCGGTGATCAGGTCTATGTGGACGATGTTGCGGGTCCGATGCTGCACGCCGTGCATCAGCTGGTTGAATGCCTGGGGTTGTTTGATGAGCGGCTTGAAGGCGCCACCGTCGCTGACAGCCAGGCGCTGTATCAGAGTGCCCAGAACTACTATCAACGTGTGCAACTGCTGCCTGATATCCCGGTGAATCTGCCCTTGCGTGAACGCTTCTTTGGCGGGGTGAAGAAGCCGGTCTTTACCTCGGCTAATGCGCAGAATCATCTGATCACTCTGGCCGAGATGTTTGCCATGTATCTGCTGGTCTGGTCACCGGTGCCCTGGCGGCTGCTTGACCTGACGCCGCCCGCACTCAGTCAGGCGCATGCTCAACGCTATGCCCGGGAAAAGACCGCGATCGAGGGCTTTGTTACGGGTTTACCGCAGGTAGCCCGCCTTATGGCCCATCTGCCCAGCCTGATGATCTTTGATGACCATGATGTGACCGATGACTGGAATCTGACAGCAGACTGGGAAAGCACCGCCTATGGTCACCCCTTTTCCAGGCGCATTATCGGTAACGCACTGCTCGGTTATCTGCTGTGTCAGGGCTGGGGTAACGAGCCGCACAAGGTCGATGCGCCACTGCAACAGCTTGCCAACGTGCTGCATGCCGCCCGCGAACAGGGCTGGCTGGACAAGACGGCCCAGGATGCCTGTATCAATACGGCACTGGGCTTTCATGGCTGGTCCTATGAGGTGGCGGGACAGCCCCATTTGCTGGTGCTGGATACCCGCACCCAACGATGGCGCAACAGCAGCCGGCCGGCCCGGCCTTCAGGTCTGATGGACTGGGAAGCCCTGAGTGAGATGCAGCAGAAGCTGCTGGACAAGAACGCGGTGATTATCGTCTCGCCGGCACCCATGTTCGGCGTGAAGCTGATCGAGGGTATCCAGAAGCTGTTTACTCTGCTGGGTAAGCCTTTGCTGGTCGATGCGGAGAACTGGATGGCGCACCGGGGCGCGGCCAGTGTGATGCTGAATATCTTCCGGCATTCACGCACCCCGACCAACTTCGTGGTGCTGTCCGGTGATGTGCATTATTCCTTCATGTACGACGTGACCATCCGTCACCGTAACCAGGCGCCGGGAATAGTTCAGATCACCAGCAGCGGGCTGAAAAACAGTTTTCCGGAAACCCTGCTGAACCTGTTCGACCGGCTGAATCGCTGGCTCTATGCCCCCTGGTCACCGCTGAACTGGCTGACCAAGCGGCGGCGCATGCGCGTCACCCCGCTCGATCCGGATCGGGCCAAGGCGGGTGAAAGACTCTGGAACGGCAGTGGTATCGGGCTGGTGCGCATGGATCAATGCGGCCGGCCGGTTGAGGTCAAGCAGCTGGATGCCCGCGGATTCGAGGTCTCCTTTCTGACCCGGCCTTGATCAGGTTTTTTCTTCGCTGCCTTTGCCCAGCAAGGCTCCCAGACCTTCAAACGCCTTGTGTGTAGCCTGCTTGACCTTGGGTGTGGCGGTGGAGGAGTCGCTGAAGTATTGCTGGTCGGTGTAGCGGGCATGTTCGTTGTCGTGGCAGAACAGGCACAGCAGTTCCCAGTTGGAACCGTCTTCGGGGTTGTTGTCGTGGTTGTGATCGCGGTGGTGCACGGTCAGTTCGCTGACCCGTTTGCCGCTGAATTCGCGGGCGCAACGGCCACAGACCCAGGGGTACATCTTCAGGGCTTTTTCGCGGTAGCCCTGTTCGCGGCTGTGCGCGGTACTGTGTTTGCTCATGCCCGTCTCCAGTGTTGTCTTGCCGTCAGTGTAGCGCGACCGCTTTATTTCAGCTGGCCAATCCAGATGGTGTGTTTGGCGCCACGATTACCGTGGGCGTAAACCTGGACTTCATCGGCCTTGAATCCGGCCTTGGCCAGGCGTTGGGCGAATGGCCGGTCGGCGCTGGCAGACCAGACCGCCAGCAACCCGCCCGGGCGCAGGGCTTTGGCACAGGTGCTCAGGCCGTCCTGGGAATAGAGCCAGGAGTTGGCGCTGTGGGTCAGGCCTTCGGGACCGTTGTCGACATCCAGAATGATGGCGTCATAGCCCTGGGGTTCATCGCGCAGGATTTGTGCAACATCGCGGTTCAGTACCTGCGCACGCGGATCGGCCAGCGGGTGTCCGGCTTTGGCGCCCAGTGCGCCACGGTTCCATTCGATCACGCCTGATACCAGTTCGGCGACCTGCACTTCGGCATCCGGGCCTAGGTTTTTCAGCGCAGAGGCGAGGGTGAAACCCATGCCCAGCCCGCCGATCAGCACCCTTGCAGCGGGCCGGGCGGCAATCTGTTTGCAGGGCAGTTCGGCCAGCGCATCTTCCGAGCCGTGCATGCGGGTATTCATCAACTGTCCACCCTTGCCACCCTCCAGCTTGATGACAAAGTCGTCACCGTACTCAAACAGGCAGAGCGCACCGCCGTTGTTGGGGATGGGGGCAGTGTCGAGCAGAACAAAGCGTTTCATGGCGGTCTCGGTACGGGCGTGAAGGCGCATTATGCCTGAGCGTGGCGCAGGCTTCCCAAGCTTGTTGTTCATCATTCACATGCTTTCTGACGCGCCGCTGACATGGACATGCGCGGGCGCGACAGACCACACTGTGCCCATGCTGTTGCCTGTGAATCTTGCCAAGGACTGATCATGACCGCCTCAAATGCTAACGATATCGTGCTGGCCGAACAGCACGGCCCGACCTGTGTGCTGACCCTGAACCGTCCGGACAAGCGCAATGCGCTGGAAACCGCTACCTATATTCTGATGAACCGCTATCTGGATGCGGCGCTGGCCGATCCGGGCGTGGCCAACATCGTGCTCTGCGGTGCCGGCAATTTCTTTTGCTCAGGCGGTGATCTGCTCTCGCTGGAAACCCGTGCCGCGCTGCCGGTGGCCGAACGGGCGGCACTGATCCAGAAGTTGCATGACCTGGTGATCAGGCTGAAATTTTCATCCAAGCCGGTGATTGCCGCGATAGAGGGCGGTGCCGCCGGTGCCGGGGCCTCACTGGCCTTTGCCGCGGATCTGATCGTGGCGGCCGAAGGCAGCTATATCTCCATGGCCTATGTGAAGGCGGGTCTGGTACCGGATGGTGGCGGTTCGGCCTTTCTGGCCCACGCCCTGCCGCACCAGTTGGCAGCGGAAATTGCCCTGTTTGGTGGCCGCTTGCCGATTGAGCGTTTTGCCGCTGCTGGCGTGGTCAACCGTATTGTGCCGTCGGGTAGTGCCCTGCAAACGGCGCTGGAGCTGGGACAACAATTGGCCGAGGGCGCCCGCGAGTCCCAGGCGGCGATCCTTTCCTTGCTCGATGGCCCGGACCGGGAAAGTTTTGAGCGCCAACTGGACGCCGAAAAACGCCTGATGGCCATCGCGCTAGGGTCGGCCGAGGCAGCGGAAGGGATTGCGGCGTTCAAGGAAAAACGCGCGCCTGCTTTTTCACGGCTGGCAGGGTAAGCTCGGCGCATCAGATCAAGGGTGGGGAGCGAGCAATGAACCAGGGACTGGACGAAAACACCGCAGCGCCAGTTCGCAGCGGCCCCGGGGCTTTTTTGCAGGCGCTGCAGGGGGCGGGGATATTCTTCCTGGTCGGACCCTTTGTTGCCTTTGTGCTGGTCTTCGGGGTGCTGATGTTTCCGGTGATTCTGGCACTGAAGGCCAGTGAGCTGTGGTTTATCCTGGCGCTGTTATTTGGAAGCTACGTATTTGGTGGTATGCCAGCCGCTGTTACCGGCTTTTGCCATGCCTTGCTGGCCAGTTTTGTGGGATGGCGCTGGGCATTGCTGTTGTCTCTGCCCTTGGGCGCGTTCTCGTCCTGGTTGCTGTTGCGCCACCTTTTTCAGGTGAATCTGGTTGTGGTGGGTGGGCTTGGCGTCGTTGCTACGCTGGTCTCGGCCTGGATCCTGGCCCGGCGAGCCAAAAGCCGGGCCAGGTCTGCTCAGTCGCCGCCCACCAGACTCTGAATGCGCCAGCCCTGGGGGCCGCGGACGACGCTGAGGCGATAATCAATCATCCAGTGTGCATGTGTGCGGGCAATGAAGCCCTGCGTGCCATCTCTGAGCATGACGGGTAGATAGGCGTCTTCTAGCTCACTGCGTTGTGGGTCAATAATCAGCACCTCATGGTCAAGTACCCTTATGATGGCGCCGCTGTCCGACGGCTCTGCGCGCAGAGGCGCCTGTGGCTGGGTGACAAACAAGGTGATCTGAGGATCGAAGCGCCCAAAAATGGAACCGGGCAGGCAGCTTGGGTAAGGCAGACAGAAGGCTTCCGGTGACTCCAGGACTGCGCCAGGCGCCACAGCATGCTGCAGGGACCACCATAGATCAGCGGCGCTGTCGGGATGCTCAAGCAGCATGCGAAGATCCGCGTGCCCACCACTGCCCCCAAAGCCCAACATGATATCCGGTGCGCTCATGCGCACCAGCGCCTCACCATCGGTATCAGTCACAACTTTTTTCAGATCGGCTATGAAGTTGGCAAAGCTGCTGTCCATGTCGCTTTCGTCGACCGGGTGCAGGCGAGGGTTGTCAAGATGCTGCAGAACAGTGCGCAGTGCCTGCAGTTCGTCACGACTCAATGGTGTATCGGGTGCGGGCAGGGTGGCATCCGGGTTTAACCACAGGCGTGCCGCTTGCACGTTACGTTGATGGCGCAGCGTGGTCAGTGTCGGGTTGTATCGGGGCCATCTGATAAAGCCGAGCGCTTGCAACAACGCGGATTCATGTATCGGGCTGTGCGCCAATACAAGGTGCTCGGGCAATTGCGCACGCAGACTCGAGAGGTTGCTGCCCGTCAGCTGCAAACCTTGTTCGTTACTGCTGCCGAGTGCCATCAGGATATCCAGCAGGGCTGCGTCAATATGGGTTTCCAGTAGTAGCGCCGGATCATCGATCTGAAGGTGCTTGAGCTGCCAGCCGTGTGGGGCGGTTTCAAGGTGGTATTCTGCTACGCCCACGCAGCAGTGGTCACAGCGCGGCAACCGGTCGGAGGGCAGGTTGCGCCAATTGGGCAGTTCGCCTTCGGGGCTGTTCAGAACCGTCAGCAGACTGGCTGGTGACAGGTTCAGGCCGATGCTCAGGTTGTCGCTGCTCGCGCTAGCCCAGGCTGGTCCGAGCTGACACCCTGAACCGGTTTGCAGGGCATGACTGTCCAACAGCAAGCGATCACCACTGCTCTCGACTTCATAGCCAAGAATCAGGCTGACATCGCTGCCACTGCCGCCCTGATTGTCGTGCAGGCGGTAGAGTACCTGATTGCCGGGACCGGTCAGGCGTTCGTAGCCAAGCATGCCACGTAGCTCGCCAGCGGGTCCTCTGGGCCGCTCATAGTGAATCATGCCCTCTATATCAAAGCTGGGTAGGCGGGCATTGGTCCGACTGCATCGGGTCAAATTGATACTGTAGGGCGCACGGGTGTCCGCCTGGTAAAAGCCATCAAAACAGGCGGGGTGGGGTATGGGGGGATTATTGGCCAGCAACATCGTGGGCATCAGGGTCAGGCTTAACAGCAGCAACCAGAGGCGTGGCGCGATTTGCTGGCGGTGGGTGCTCATATTCAGTGTTCCTGTACTCCGTGTCATGCGTTCATGATGTCCTTGGTCTGCTGTACTGAGCAATGCATGTTGTCAAACTTAACACTGCCGCAGCAGCACCACATCCTTGGCTGGGATCTCGCAGTGCCAGCCATACTGCTCGGCCAGCACATGAAAGGTAACCGGGCGATAGAACACCACATGGGTTGGATCGCGCCGATAGTGCCAGTTGGCAAAGCTCTGATCATCGGTCTGGAACAGGGTCATGATCGCCAGCCAGCCATTCGGGCGCAGCAACTGGTCAAAGCGAGCAAACTCATCGGCGGGCCGGTGGAAATGCTCGACCACTTCGGTGCAGGTAATAAAGTCGTATTGCCTGTGTAGTGCATCGGCATCACAGGGGAACAGCGGATCATAAAGCTGCATGCTGTGCCCGGCCTGGGTCAGCATGTCGGCCAGTGCCGGACCGGGGCCGCAGCCGTAATCCAGTCCGTCCAGTCCGGGACTTAGCTTGGCGCAGAGCGGGTCTGCCAGTCGTGCCAGAAAACGCCGGTAGCCAGGATCGGTTACCTCGTTGCGGTGGGTGCGGTAATGGGCATGCTCGATTGCCGCAACGGGTAGCTGTGCCGGATCAAGAAAGGTCGCTTCGCACTGCGGGCAGCGCCAGTAATCGCGATCCTCGACCCGCATGAAGGGTGCCGGGCTGGCATGCAGGCAGACTGGACAGTGCATGCTCATTGGCAGGCTCACAGGTTGTAGTTGATCAGTTCACGGGCGATCAGCAGGCGCTGGATCTCGCTGGTGCCCTCGTAGATCTGGGTAATGCGCGCATCACGATACAGACGCTCGACCGGATAGTCCTGCAGGTAGCCGTAGCCACCATGGATCTGGATCGCCTGGGAGCAGACCTTTTCCGCCACCTCGCTGGCATACAGCTTGGCCTGTGAGGCCTCGGACAGGCAGGGCTGGCCGGCGGTTTTCAGGCGGGCCGCGTGCAGGATCAGCAGACGTGTAGCGTTCAGTCTGGTGTGCATGTCGGCCAGCATATTGCCGATGCTCTGATGCTCGGTCAGGGCGACACCAAACTGGGTCCGCTCGCGGGCGTAGCGCAGGGCTGCTTCAAAGGCAGCGCGGGCAATACCCAGGGCCTGGGCGGCGATGCCGATGCGCCCGCCTTCCAGATTCGACAGGGCAATCGACAGACCCTTGCCACGCGGACCCAGCAGGTTGGCCTCGGGAATGCGGCAGTTATCCAGACTGATGGCGCAGGTGTCCGAGCCGCGAATACCGAGCTTGTGTTCCATGCGTTCAACACGAAAGCCGGGGTTGTCGGTGGGCACCAGAAAGGCCGACAGGCCACGTTTGCCCAGATCCGGATCGGTCACCGCAAAGACAATCGCCAGGCCTGCGCGCTTGCCGTTGCTGACAAACTGCTTGGCACCGTTGAGCACCCATTCACCGTTCTCCATTACCGCGCGGGTGCGCAGGTTATGCGCCTCGGAGCCGGCCTGGGGTTCGGTCAGGCAAAAGCAGCCAATGGTCCGGCCGCTGGCCAGCTCGGCCAGCCAACGCTCCTGTTGTGCGGCGTTGCCGTATTTCAGCAGCGGGCCGCAGCCCACCGAATTGTGCACACTCATCAAGGCGCCGGTGGCGCCGCAGCCGGCGGACACTTCTTCCACCGCCAGGGCATAGGCCACATAGTCCAGATAACTGCCGCCCTGTTCTTCCGGGACTATCATGCCGAGCAGGCCCAGTTCGCCCATCTGTTGCACGGTGGCGTCGGCAATCCAGCCGGATTGATCCCACTCGGCGGCGTGTGGCGCGAGTTCGGCCTGGGCGAATTGCCGGGCCATGTCGCGGATCATGCGCTGGTCTTCGCTGAGTTCGATGTCCTGCATTCAAAGTCCCTCGAAAAAGCCGGCGACGCGGGCCGGATCGAGTTGATCAATCTGCGCCGGATTCCAGCGCGGCTGCTTGTCCTTGTCGACCAGCAGGGCGCGAACACCCTCGACGATGTCGCCTTCGGCAAACCACTGGCGATCCAGATGCAGTTCCATGGCAAAGCACTCGGACAGGGTGCTCTGACGACCGCGGCGCAGCAGTTCAAGGGTCACGGCCAGGGCCAATGGCGACCGTTTCTGCAGCAGCGCCAGGGTGCTGGCAGCCCAGTCGCGGTAGGACGGATCGCTCTCCTCGCGTAGAGACTGACAGATCTCGGCCAGTGTCCTGTGCTGGAAATGCTGATCAATCACTCCTTGCAGGGCCTTCAGCTCGCCACTGGGCAGGGCCTTGGCCGGCATGTCGCGCAGCACCTGTTCGAGGGACTGTTGGTCCCAGTCGAGGTTGTCCAATTGCTGATCCAGAAGCACGATCTGCTCACTGGGCAGGCAGTGATCGGCCAGACCGGCATACAGGGCGTCGGCGCTGGTCAGGTGGTTGCCGGTCAGGCCCAGATAGGTGCCCAGTTCACCGGGCAGACGCGGCAGAAAGTAGCTGCCGCCGACATCGGGAAAATAACCAATGCCGGTTTCCGGCATGCCCAGGCGTGAACGTTCGGTGATGATGCGCAGCTTGGCGGCCTGGGCCAGCCCCATGCCGCCACCCAGTACAAAGCCGTCCATCAGCGCGACCACGGGTTTGGGGTAGGTGTGCAGGTACTGATCGAGGGCATATTCCTCGGTAAAGAAGGCCATCACGCTGGCGCTGTCACCGGCCAGATGCAGGTCATACAAGGTGCGAATATCGCCCCCGGCGCAGAAGGCCCGTTCGCCGGCACCGCGCAGGATCACGGCGCGCACCTGATCGTCATTGGCCCATTGATCAAGCTGTTGTTGCAGCTGGCGGATCATGTCGATATTCAGGGCATTCAGGCCAGCCGGTCGGTTCAGTATCAGATGGCCAATGTGGTTGCGTACGTCAACGATGATGCTGGGGTCGGTCATTCAATCTCTCCATTGCAGAGTTTGATGATGGCAGAAAAGTCCAGGTGACCGTTACCCTGACGGCTGAAGGTTTGATACAGCTGCTGTGCCAGCGCGCCCATGGGCACGGGTTGTCCGGCCTGTTGTGCAGCGGTTGTCGCCAGCCCCAGATCCTTGAGCATCAGATTGCTGCCAAACCCGCCGCTGTAACCGCGTGCGGCCGGTACGCCCTCCATCACGCCGGGGTAGGGGTTGTAGGTGTCCGAGCTCCAGCAGCGGCCGCTGGAACTGTTGAGGACGCCGGCCAGGACCTTGGCATCCATGCCCAGCGAGACACCCAGGTTCATGGCCTCGGCGGTGCCGATCATGCTGATGGCCAGCAGCATGTTGTTGGCGACCTTGGCCACCTGACCATTGCCACTGGGGCCGCAGTGCACGATGTTCCGGCCCATGGCCTGGAGTACCGGCAGGGCGGCATCGAAATCTGCTGCCGCGCCGCCGACCATAAAGGTCAGGGTACCGGCTGCCGCGCCGCCGGTGCCGCCGGAGACCGGTGCATCCAGCATGCGGTTACCCTGCGTGAGCGCCAGGGCAGAGACCTCGCGTGCGCTCATGGGATCGATGGTCGAGCTGTCGATCAGCAATACACCGGGGGCGACATGGGCAAGCAGCCCGGCATCTCCCAGATAGACGCCTTTGACGTGCTGGGCCGCCGGCAACATGCTGATGATCACCTCGGGCGTACGCCTGGCCAGTTCGGCAACACTCGCAGCGCTGCGTGCTCCGGCCTCAACCAGTGCCGCAACAGAAGATGCAGACAGATCAAAGACACTCAGTTGATGCCCCGCCTTGAGCAGGTTCAGGGCCATGGGCGCGCCCATGTTGCCGAGTCCGATAAAACCGATATGCATGGCGCGGTTCTCCTGTAATTCTTGTTTTCCGATGCGTGCCCCAGCATACAGTCAAACTGCGCTGCACACAGATGGCGTGCAGGCCAGAACAGGGTCAATAAGTGCCAGCTGTGCTCTTGTGGTTGGCATTTTTCAGCGTGTCACACGGCAGCTTGCAGAACTGCATCGCAGTTCAGGGATTACGCGCTTGACCCTGGAGGCCTGCTGCGTAAGTCTCCCCGACCAATCTGCGGGTTGCCGGAAAGCCACCCTGACTTTTCAAGGAAGAACATATGATCAAGAAGACAGTGGCAGGCATTCTGCTGGCCGCACTAATCAGCACAGGCATCACCGGTTGTTCGAGTATCGGGGTGCGCACGGGTGATAGATCGCAGCTCGGCAAACCCTACGCGGGCGTGCCTTACGCGTTGAAGGGGAATGGTGATTGCATCCTGGTTTTCATGGTGTACGGCACACCCTTGACCTTGCCATTTACGCTGACGTACGCGGCGATCGACATCACCTCTACCCTGGTTGCCGATACGCTGCTGTTGCCAGTTGACCTGGCCATGGACGAGCCAGAGCACTCACGTTCAAATAGCCGCTGCAACGTGTTTACCCGTTGAAAAGGCGCTGAGCGGGCTTATGCCGCTCAGCGCACCTGACTGCCTCAATCGGCAGCATGCTCTGACTCTGGTTGCAGTGTGGCTACCCGGCGCACAGCGGGACGAAATGCCAGGTAAATGCCAAACACCGCCAGCACTATGTGTAGAAAAGCTGCCAGGCCAACCACACTGTGTTTGACGTTGTTACCCCATACCGACAAAAAGTCCCACTTGTGCAGATAGCCGAAAATCCAGCCCTCGAAGCGGTCGGCATCATCAACCCGCGCGGCCAGGGCACCATCCAGCGGGTCGATGAACAGGGCGGTGTTGGCCGTATCCGGGTAGAGACCCTTGAACACCGGCAAGCGCTTGAAGACAAAACCATAGTCATGGTCAAAGCGCTGTTGAATAACCGGGCTGCTGCCTTGAGCCAGGCCCAGTTGTGCGGCGTAAAAGTCCAGACGTTCGCGGGCATAGCGCAGTGGCGTGTCATCGGCCATGGGTTGTCCGCTGGCGCTCAGGTAATGCAGGCTGTTCATCATGCCGAACTGATTGCCTTGCACGCGCCAGACCGGCTCGTCATCCAGCATGATCAGGCTGAGCTGATGCAGGCTTTCACCGGCCAGCAGCCAGTCAGGATTGGGTGCAGAGGCCAGGTCGCTGACGGAAAATTCAGCCACGAAGTCAGCCGGATAAGGTGTTGCGCGCTCCTTGTGCAGCAGATGCAGAGCGCCGCTGCTGGCAAAGCTCAGGGTCGCGAGTGCCAGCCCCAATCCGGCCCAACCATGCACACGGCGCAGCGTGCCGGGATGCCGCTTACGCGCCACAAACAGGCCCAGCCCCATCAGGGTGGCGGCCAGTATCGAGGCCAGCAGTAACAGCATCAGTAGCGGCCGCAGGGGTCCGGCTGCTTCCAGCCAGCCAAAGCGGTGCAGGGTCATGAAAAACCCACTGAACCAGGCCTTGCGCTGATCTACCAGCGTGCCAAGCCGGTCATGGTAGGGATCCAGATACAGGCGCAGTTGGTTGTCGCGCTGGGTATCAACACGGGCGACCGGCAGCAGGCGATTGATGAAGGCGTATTCGTTGCTGAACTGCGTCTGCAGGCCGGCAAAGCGCAGCCTCTCGTCGGTCCCCAGATAATGCCGCGCCAGCGCTTCGGTGTGGGCCGCCAGCAAATCGACTTCATGGCCTGAGCGCGCATGCCAGTAGCGTGGATGGCTGTCGCCATCGACACGTGCCTGGTAGTAGGGCTCACCGGCCAGTTGCATCAGGCGCAGGCCGTTAACCCGCTCAATCCCCGATCCTGCCAGTACGCTGGCAGGGGCGAGCAGGTTATCCATTGGCAACGCCAGTTGTGGCGGTGTCATGGCGGCCGGACGCGGCTGCAGAAAGCTCATCAACGGATGCAGCATGCCGCTGCTGGCCCAGCTGAAAATCCCCAGACAGGCCAGCAGGGCCAGGCGGCGATGCCAGGGCATCAGCCGCATCAGCCGCTGGCGCCAGGTTGAGCTGCGAGTACTTGTGACAGCCGCCTTGCTCATAGACGCCACTCCAGGCCGGCAAACAGACCGCGTCCGTCACCGGGCAGGAACTGCGCGCTGTCTGCACCCAGGGCATCGGCGATCACGCCGGTGGTGGCAATATAGCTGCGGTCTGACAGGTTGCGGCCCTCGACAAAAAAGCCGAGCCCTTGCGTCGGGCGAAAGCCGGCCTTCAGACCCCATATGGCATAGCCCTCGGCAAACAGACTGGCGGCATGGTCAACAGCATATTGGCTGGGGACCCACTCAACTGTGGGTCCGGCATACCAGCCAGCGTCCTGCCACAGGGCTTCGCCCTTGAGAAAATGCCGTGGTACGCCCGCCAGCCGGTTGTTGCCGTAGACCGGATCATCCTCAAAGCGAAAGTCGTTGAGCAGATATTGTCCGCGCAATACCACTTGGCCAAGGGTGTAGGCACCGCCTAGCTCGATCCCCTGATGCAGGGTTTTATCGGCATTGATCGTGCCCTGCGGTTGACCGCTGGCATCGTTGAGGGCCAGCAATTCATCGCGGATCTGGCTGCGGTAAACCGCCAGATCCAGCTCCATATTGCCGCGACTCAGGCGCATGCCGATTTCCAGCGTGGTGGCGCGCTGGGCGTCATTGGCGCTGATCACCTGGCCGCCGGTCAGCTCGCTGAAGGTCGGTGGTTCCATGCTCTGGCTGATATTGCCGAACAGCTGGATGTCATCGGTCAGATCATGTCGCAGACCGAGCCGGCCCAGTTCACCCCGGTAGGTTTTGCTGAAGGACTCATCCTGCGGAACGCAGACCGCCGTGACAAAGGCATTGCAGCGCAGGCGGTCATTGACATCCCGCTCCTGACGCAGCGCAGCCAGCCCGGCAAACAGGGCCCAGCGTTCGGCGACGGGCACTTCCAGTTCGGCAAAGGCATTCAGATTGCTGGCGGACTGACGCAGGTGATTGACCTGTTGGCCCTTTTGCCCGCTCTGGTTGACAAAGCGTTGATCGGTATTGCGTCCTTCCAGTGCTTCTACGCCCATACTCCAGCGCCAGCCAGCGTCGTTGGCCCAGCGGTGGGTCAGGCGCAGGCCCATGTCTTCGCTATCGACATCGAGTACCTGGAATATCGGATGAAACAGGGATTTCTCGCTGTAGAAACTGCTTAGCTCAAGACTGTGCGCCGCATTGATCTGAAGCACGCTGATGTTACCCAGCCGATTCAGGATAAAGTCGCGGCGGTTGTCGTTGGTCACGCTGCCGGGATTTGCCTGGCGTGGATCGTCTCTTAACTGCGCCTTGGTCAAGTTGCCCGGCAGGGCCGAGTCGGTATCGACATGGGTCAGGTAAAACCGGGTGGCAATGCGGTCAGTGAGATGCCCACCCAGATTGGCGAACAGGCGCTGGTTGTCCTGCTGGGCATGCTGGCGATAGCCGTCCTGTTCGGAATGCGACAGGCTGACAAAACCGTCCCAGTTGCCAAGGTCCTGGGCCAAGGCCGCATGCAGGCGTCGATAACCAAAACTGCCACCCTCCAGGCGCAGATCGGCTGGTCTGGCGGTCTTGCCAGTCGGGGTAATGAAGTTGACCGCGCCACCCAGGTTGGTCGCGCCATAGCGCCAGGCATTGGCGCCGCGTAGCACCTGAACATGGTCCGCTGCCAGCGGTTCGATACTTTGAAAGTCAAAGCTGCCGTCGGCCAGGTTGACCGGTGCGCCATCCTGCATCAGCAACAGACCGCGACCGTGAAAGGTGCGCTGCAGGCCTGAGCCGCGAATGGAAATGCGCGCCTCCTCGGCACCGAAGCGGGGCTGGACAAAGACGCCGGTCGCCAGTCCCAGAGCATCCTGCAGGGTGCTGCTACGGCCGGTTTTGTAGGTCTCGGCATCTACCACCGTGGCGCCACCAGGGATGCGCGCAAAGCTCTCGCGCGTGTCCAGCAGGCTGGGTGCGGTTGGGTCGGCTTGACGCGTTGCCGTGACGGTTTGGTCAGGCAGCGTGATCTGTTCGGTCACTGGCTGAGCCTGAACTGTGCCAACGAGTGCAGTAAATATGGACAGAGCCAGCAGGCTCGGTTGGTTAAGATAGCGCATAATTATTCCCTTGATCGCCTGCAACGGCCGGTGCACAGGCCCGGCCGTTGCGGCGCAAATTCAATTAATTGAAGGTGCAGTGCGTGCGCGAGATCAGCTCACGCAACGCCAGTGGATCAGGCGAAAAAGGGCGGTGCGCGGGGATTGGCGGGTAGCCAGGGGAGTCGGCGGGGCTTGGCAACGATCAGTGATCTGAAAACGACCTGATCACGCCGTAACGGCAACCAGCCCAGCAAGCCAAAGAAGGCGGCCAGGGCCAGGGCAACAAAGGATGAAACAAGCGAGCAATCAAAACTGGCACTGGCACTTGGGGCCGTGAGTTCAGATGCCAGGTCAATGCTGGAAAAGGCGGGGCCATCAATAGAACAAAAGGCAACATTGACGCCATTGAGCTGCATGCCGGACATCTGGCCATGGCCCATGCTGCAATGGAATGCACTCAGCATGACGCAGAAATACAGCATCAGGGCAAGGTGAGCGCGTCGTGATCTTGTTATTGGCATGGGCGGACTATATCAGCAGGGCTCATTGAGTGTGAACGGGTTTTATTCTCCAGACTGCCAAGCCGAGTCAGCCGTTGCTGTTACCGATGCACTTGCTTAATAGGTTCCCGAGGTTTTGATGGCGCGATACTCCGGAAAGCGAGCGTAGTAACCCCTGTGCTGAGCCTCGGCAAAATGGGGCGTGACCAGAATGTGAACGTCATTCTTGCTTATCTGCATGGTTGCGCCGGGACCTGTCAGGGCTATGGGTTGGCCCGAGAGTTCAGTTGGGCCTGAGCTGGGGTCGTCATGTCTGACTAGCCAGGTGTTGGCGTTGTACATGATGTTGTTGGACCAGAACGTGACTCTGACAAGATAGGCTGAGTGATCATTTACTCGAGGTATCTGAACAAGGATTTTGCCATCCGTCACGGCGGCATCGATGATGTCGAGGTGCCGTACCGGGTATCGGGACGTGGGCACATCATTCATGTAGCCAATCTCGACGGCCAACTGTTCAATACGCTGCGGGTCTACCTGGCTGAGGTCAAACTCGACAGCGCCTTCCTGTCTTGATGCGGCAATCTGAGCTGTACTGATATTGAAGAACAGCTTCAGCCCGCCACCGTAGTAGTGGGCCTTCAGAACCCCGAAGTCGCCCGTGACGACTCTTGGGCTGGCACAACCTTGTGCCAGCAAGACCATCAGCAGAAGTACCCACACCAACCTGTTTTGTCTCTGGAACACCTGTCCTGTCCTCCATAACATGGAAAAGTCTGCTCTACGCCAGAACTTTCATCGCAGCCAGCCTCTTCCGTCAGGCTGGCTGCGCGCTACTTTAACTGAAATGCGCGGCAGTTTCAGGAGGGCGGCATTACGAATCGGGTATCTCTGAACTGCCATGTGATAATGCAGCCACTTTGCTCGGCAAAATGTCGATTGGCACCAATTGCACTTGTCAGCCAAGGTCCGAGGCATAGAATCATAAGCAAGGTCAGGACAGAAAATGTCTCTTGCTGACCAGATCACACCGCTCACTTTTCCAGGCGAGGCAAGTCAGATGTCTCAGCACGTCGCCGCACTGACGGTATCACGCGATCATTTCGCGACCACGCTGAAAGCGCTTGGCAATACGCTGACCGCCAGGCATGGAGCTGTGTGTGCCCCGGTGCTGGATAAGCTGAAACACTATCGTAATCAGCCGCGTATTCCGCTGTTACTGCTGGATGACCTGATTGTTGAGCTGGAAGATGCGACGGGAGATCCGTGTCTGCTGAGCAAGGCGTTCGGCACCTTGAATTATCGGCCGAGTCTGTTGCGTAAAACCTATCTGGCCGGGGCCATGACCCGGCGCGAGGCCTTACATCTTCTGTGCCGCTACTTCCGCGTCAATTCCGAAGGCGTGGTTTTGACGCTGCACGCTCATGCCGATGGGTGGAGTCTGGATATCGCCAGTACAGGTAGTTATGCCAGCGCTCAAAGTCAGCGTGACGGAATCGCGCTGGCCCTTGTACGTACTCTGGAAGGCCTGGGGATTACCGCAGTGCGTTCCGGCCAGCCCGGCGAAACCTGCATTCAGCTGGTTGAACATGATCTGGACGCGCCCTTGGGTTGGGCTAGCTGTCCGGCTGAGCAGCTTGGTAAACGTGAGCGCTATCTGCTGCGTCAGGCTGATACGCCAGCATGGGGTGATGCGATAAAAACCCTGTTGCCGCTGTTGTACCGGCACGGCAGTGCCGAGATCGATCATTGTGCTGCTCTGCTGGCAACCAGTCGCCGAACCCTGCAGCGCAGCCTGGGGGAGGAGCAATTGACCTTTCGTGTTCTGGTTGAGCAGACCCGTAAAGAGTTGGCTGCTGTGTACCTGCGGCTCCCGTATCCGCTTGAGCAGGTCGCCTGCCTGCTTGGTTTTCAGCAATCGGCGCAGTTTTATCGCGTCTTTCGCCAATGGTTTGGGTGCTCGCCTGCCGAATACCGGCAACATCTGACCCAGCCTGTACACCCACCCCACTAGCCAGAGATCACCATGAAGAAATCCATACTTGGTTGCGTGCTGTTGTGCGCAGCTGCTGGACTGCCTTGGTCCACTCTTTGTGCCAGCACGCTGACCGACAACGTGCTGAGCAATGCCGGCACACTGGAGGACAAGGCGATTGCCTGGCGCCACGATATCCATCAACACCCGGAACTGGGTAATCAGGAGTACCGTACAGCGGCTCTGGTCGCCGAGCATTTGCGGGCGCTCGGCATGCGGGTTGAGACGAATGTAGGAACGACCGGTGTCGTGGCTCTGCTGGAGGGGGGTAAGCCTGGTCCAGTAGTGGCATTGCGGGCAGATATGGACGCTTTGCCGGTACAGGAGCAAACCGGACTGCCCTACGCATCAGGCATCAGTCAGGCCTATCAGGGTGAACACATGCCGGTCATGCATGCCTGCGGACACGATGCGCATGTAGCTATATTGATGGCGGTAGCTGAAAATCTGGCGGGCTATCGAGAGCAGTTACCCGGCAGCGTCAAATTCATCTTCCAGCCTGCCGAGGAAGGCCCCAGCGACTATGTCTATGACGGCGAGCGGTTTTTTGGCGCACGGCTTATGGTCGAGCAGGGTGTGCTGGAGAACCCAGGGGTCGACGTGATTTTCGGACTGCATGTCACCTCGTCTGCACCAACCGGCGTGATCGGTTACCGAGGCGGCCCGATAATGGCTGCCAGTGGCGATCTGCATATCCGTGTTCAAGGCAGACAAACCCATGGTGCGCAACCCTGGAACGGGGTTGATCCGATTGTAGCCAGCGCGCAGATCATCAATGGTCTGCAAACGGTAGTCAGCCGTCAGACCAACCTGATGCCTGCTCCGGCAGTGGTCACCATCGGCACCATCAAGGGTGGCAATCGACACAATATCATTCCTGATCTGGTCGAGATGAGCGGCACCATCCGTACCTATGGTGATGAAGTCCAGCAGCAGGTCAATAACCAGATCAGACAGACTGTCGAGCACACGGCGCGCGCTACCGGCGCGGAGGCTGAGGTCACTATCGTTGACAACTATGCGACGACGGTGAATGAGCCGGCACTTACTGAGCGGATGTTGCCGACCTTGAAGCGTGCTTCCGGCGGGCGGGTATTTCCCTCGCCGCTGGTGACCGGCTCCGAGGACTTCTCCTACTTTGCCCAGCAGGTGCCGGGGCTGTTCTTTTTTCTCGGTGTCACGCCCATGGAGAACATGGGCCGCGCCGCCCCCAATCACTCGCCGGAATTTCTCGTTGATGATCAGGCGCTGATCACGGGCATCAAGGCTTTGTCCGCACTGACTACGGATTACCTCACCGCATCACCCTGAGCTTTACCTCGACAGTGCTTCTGTCGATCACTGCACGATAACAACAAGGGCAATACCTGATCATTCCGGCTTGTGAACTCCCGGAAACGCAAAAGCCCTGACTATTCTGGATAATCAGGGCTTTGCGTCTTGCTTGTTTGGTGGGCCGGTGTCGGTTGACCACTACATGCAGAGGCAATACAGCTTTCCCCGCTCTCTGGTCTTGATTTATCAGGCCGTTCTAATTTGATAGAGTCCAGTCATTGCGGACAGACTCTGTAAGCGTCATTGCGCCACTATATAACCCTACTTGCTTGACTGCACCCGGGCTTTTAGGGACACTACGTCCACGACTCAACCCTTGGCGGGCAGATTAAGTTCAGCCTTAGTCTTGGGTGAAGAAACCGGCGAAAGCCGGTTTTTTCGTTTCTAGGGACAGATCAACTGTGCGAACTGCTTTTTTTGTTGATGGTTACAATCTCTATTATGGCGTGCTGCATGGTTCGCCATATAAATGGTTGGATCTACCTTCCTTGCTCGACTCTATCCTGTCTATTCAGGACCCTGCCTCCGCCCGTTACTCAGTTGACTACTTCACTGCACCTGTCATCGCCAAGCTTGCAACTCGTGGCCAGGCATCAAATGATGCTCAACACCGTTATATTCGCGCATTGGAGACCAGGGGCGTCAACGTAACATTAGGGAATCACCGTTTGACGCGTGGTTATGCTCCTCGGTATCGGCAGGGACAAAAGCCTTCTCGTCTTGATCGAATTGCTATTTGGCAGCTTGAAGAGAAAGAGACTGATGTGAATTTGGCTCTTGGCATGTACAGGGCTGCCTGCAGATCGGGTCAGAGTGGTGTTTCTCAGATAGTCCTTGTTTCAGGCGATACAGACTTGGCTCCAGCACTGGCAGCCATTCGTCGAGATTTTCCTGATATCCGGCTTGGTGTGATCCTCCCCCACCGTCAGGAGGACCATCAGCTCGTTAGAAACCCTCCAGGTTCCCTCAGAAAACATTCAGACTGGATGCGTAGCTATATCTCTGATACCGAACTGTCTGCCAACCAGTTACCTGACAAGGTTCCGTTGCTCAAGAAGAAGGCAATCGTGAAGCCAGATTATTGGTAATTGGCCTCCTGTGACACTTTGGGGGCACATTGATGCGCAAACAAACAAAAAACCCTGAAAATCACTAGGATAATCAGGGTTTCAGGTCTTTCTAGTTTGGTGGAGCCGGGGGGATTTGAACCCCCGTCCGCCAGTCCGCCGCTATCGGTTCTACATGCTTAGCCATCTCTACTTAGTTAACTCCTCACCGCCCGAGTGGCAGGGTGTTTGGAGCGAGCTGTATGAGTTTTAGCCGTTACGTCTACAGCGAACTTGGCGGCGATCCTGTTCTATATGACAGCCAGATCTTCGGGTTTACAGGCATCCCCTAGAGGCTGCTAGCCGGCTTAAGCGGCTAGGGCGTAGTTGTCGTCGTTGGCAACTATAAGTTTGCAGCAGCGAATTTACGAGTTCTGCTACCAGCTCGGCATGCCCCTCAAGTTTTGTAACCGTCGTCGAATCCAAATCGGCCCCAAAACCATGATGGTCAATGGTACAGACCGGATTGTACGTGAAAGGTTCAGTGGTTGATAGGCGCAGTTGCAGGCCGTGGAATTTTTGCGGGGCAAAAAAATACCCCGCATGGCGGGGTACAAGGCTTGCTTTGCTTGGTCATAAACCGGGCTGGTGGAGCGGACCAGTCCTGCTATGTAACTGTGACTAGAGCGATTGCACTAAAGTTCAGGCCGCAGTGAAAAAAAGATGAAAAAAGCTGAAAAAAGATCAGCGATGGTTATCGCGGACGACTCTGGCCTTTTCCCGGACCCAGTCGCGCTCTTTCTCGACCTGACGTTTGTCGAAGTCTTTCTTGCCGCGTACCAGAGCAATTTCGCATTTGACCAGGTGGCCTTTCCAGTACAGTGCCATGGGCACGCAGCTGAAGCCTTTCTGCTGAACGGCGGCAATGATCTTGTCCAGCTCTCGGGCCTTGAGCAGTAGCTTGCGGGTACGGGTCGGGTCGGCTACCACATGGGTGCTGACGGTCTGCAGCGGCGTAATGAGTGCGCCGAACAGGAAGGCTTCATTGTTCTTGAGCAGCACGTAGCTGTCGACCAGCTGAACCTTGCCGGCACGCAGGCTCTTCACTTCCCAGCCGGTCAGTGCGACACCGGCTTCGTAGCGTTCTTCGACGAAATATTCATGTTTGGCCTTCTTGTTCAGCGCAATGGTGCCGCTGTTGGCCGGGGATTTGTTTTGCTTGCTCATAGGCGGCGCATTATAGGGCCTGACCGGGCGTTCGGCTACACGGGCCTTGTCGCTCAAGGGCAAAATCCGCACAATGCGCCTGATTTTCAGTGCTGCCAGGGTCGTGTGAGCCACGTGATATAGTCGCCTGGATGCCATTGGGCAGGAAATACGCCGTAATCTTTAGTGACTGACGGGATTCAAGTGAAGAGGCCATGACCCATATTCAACGCTCGGCGTTGCTGCCGTATCCGGCTGAAAGGCTGTTTGACCTGGTCAACCGGGTTGAGGCGTATCCGTCCTTTCTGCCCTGGTGCGCGCGCGCCGAGATTCTGCACGAGAGCGACGAGGCCATGCGGGCTCGGCTGACCGTGGCCAAGGCGGGGATAACCCAGGCCTTTACCACGCGTAATAGTCTGATTCCGGGTGAGCGCATCGAGTTGCGGCTGGAAGACGGGCCGTTCTCCGATCTGCATGGGGTCTGGGAATTCAAGGCGCTGGGTGCACAGGCCTGCAAGATCAGTCTTGATCTGCACTTTCATTACGCTGGCCCGGTGATCAAGGCGACCCTGGGGCCGCTGTTCAATCAGGCCGCCAACAATATGGTGGAGGCCTTCTGCAAACGGGCCAAGGAGTTGTACGGTGGCTGAGGCAAGTATGGTGGTTGAGGTGGCCTATGCGCTGCCGCACAAGCAAAAGATCATCAGCCTGAGTGTGCCGGTGGGTACCAGCATGTTGCAGGCTGCCAGGCTATCGAATATTCAGGCGCACTTTCCCGAGCTGGATGTCGAAGCTTGCCCCATGGGTATCTTCGGCAAGGCCGTAGCCAAACCGGATGAGCGGATATTGCAATCGGGTGAGCGAGTGGAGCTTTATCGACCTCTGTTGGCCGACCCCAAGGAGGTACGCAAGCAACGCGCGGCCAAGGCCAAGGAAGCAAAGGAAGAGTGATGCAGCTGATGGCCTGCCGTACTCGGCAGCCAGAAAGCGGATACAGACAGGGGCTGCCGAAAGGCCGCCCCTGTTTTTTATTACTCGCCTGTACCCAGCGGCGCGCCCATCTCGACCGGGTAGGTTTCAATCACCGGGTCTGCAGCGGTGTCTCTGCTCATGATGGCTTCATCGCGGCTGGTGCCAGGAATAAAGTCGCCAGCCAGTCCGACTAACTGATCATTCTCAAAGGTCAGGCTGACGCGCTCCTGAGTACGAGCCTGGTGGCCGGCCTGCATGCTGTAGAGGTAGTCCCAGCGATTTGGATGAAATGTATCCTGAATCAACGGGGTGCCCATGATGAAACGCACCTGACGGGTGGTCATGCCCGGACGCAGTTGGTTGACCATCTCCTGCGTCACGACATTGCCCTGCTGGATGTCGATCTTGTAGACGCCCGGAAAGCTGCAGCCAGCAAGACCCAGAAGGGAGGCACACATAAGGATACAGAGGATTCGGTGTAAGCTAATTGGCATCGCGTGGTAACATCCACTATCGTGAAATGGCTGAATAGCCCTGAATCATACCCGACTGATCCCGCCCTGCGAAGCGCTGAACGAGAAACTGACATGGTTGAGAATCAAGAACTCCGTAAAGCTGGCCTCAAGGTCACCCTGCCGCGCGTGAAAATCCTGCAGATGCTGGACAATTCTGCAGAGCGTCACATGAGCGCCGAGGACGTCTACAAGGCACTGATGGAAGCCGATGAAGATGTCGGTCTGGCCACCGTATACCGGGTTCTGACCCAGTTCGAGTCCGCCGGCTTGGTCGTGCGCCACAACTTTGATGGCGGTCATGCTGTGTTTGAACTGGCCGACGGTGACCACCACGACCATATGGTCTGTGTCGACACTGGTGAAGTGGTGGAATTTTTTGATCCCGAGATCGAACGTCGGCAGCGCGAGATCGTTCGCGAGCATGGTTTCGAACTGGTTGATCACAATCTGGTTCTTTATGTAAAGAAAAAGGGCGCCTAGGCGCCTTTTTCTTTAGCGGCAAGCCACAAGCGACAAGCCGCAAGCTTCAAGAGTAAAGCAGTCCGGGCTGCTGGAAAGTTAGTTAAAAAGTAAAAAATTGTGGTTGACAGGCTTGGGCGCCACGGCATCCTGAATGCTTGCAGCTTGCAGCTTGCAGCTTGCAGCTTGCAGCTTGCAGCTTGCAGCTTGCAGCTTGCAGCTTGCAGCTTGCAGCTTGCAGCTTGCAGCTTGCAGGCAACTTCTTCGCGTGGGCCAGTGATTCCTCGGTCATATCGATCCCACCCAGCATGCGCGCGACTTCATTGATGCGGCCATCGGCATTCAGATTGTCGATCCGAGTGCTGGTGGAGTCGCTGCTTTGTTCCTTGCGCACAAACAGATGGTGATGGCCCTGGGCAGCGACCTGGGGCAGGTGGGTGACGGTCAGCACCTGACCATGTTCACCCAGACGGCGTAGCATGCCGCCGACAATCTCGGCGGTGGGGCCGCCGATACCCACGTCTACTTCATCAAAGACCAGAGTCGGCACCAGTGAGGTTTGCGCGGTGGTGACCTGGATACCCAGACTGATACGTGACAGCTCGCCACCCGAGGCCACTTTGGCCAGGGGTTTGGCCGGCTGGCCGGGGTTGGCACTGATCAGCAGTTCAACCGTTTCCAGGCCATGCGGCGGGCAGGTGTTCTGTTCCTGCGGGCTGAGCTGAATTTGCACGCGGCCACCGGGCATACCCAGTTGCTGGATTTCGTGGGTGACGGCATTTTCCAGTTTTTCCGCAGCGATCTTGCGCAGTCCCGACAGCTCCACAGCCAGTTTCTGGTAGTGCTCGCGGTAAGCCTCAAGTTCTTCGGCCAGTTGGTCGGCATCCAGATTCTGCTGCTGCAGGCTTTCCAGCTCGTCAATCAGGCGCTGCTGCAGGGCCGGCAGTTCTTCGGGGTTGACCCGGTGCTTGCGGGCCAGATCGTAGATCAGGCCAAGGCGTTCTTCGACCACTTGCTGGCGCTCGGGGTCGGCCTCGAAATGATCCAGATAGCGGGTCAGCTCGCCGACCGCCTCCTCGACCTGAATCTGCGCACTGGCCATCAGATTGTGGGCTTCGTCAAGGTTGCGGCTGTGTTCTGCCAGGCCGCTGAGACGGCTGAGGCTGGCGGTCAGGGCCTGCAGGACGCTGCCGGAATCGTTTTCGCTGCACAGATTGATGACCTGCTGGCAGGACTGCATGATCTGCTCGGCATTGGCCAATTGGCGCTGTTCGCGCTCGAGTTCATCCAGTTCGCCATCCTGCAGACTCAGGTTATCCAGTTCTTCCAGTTGATAGGTCAGCAGTTGCAGGCGTGAGCTGACCTCATCGCCCTGCTGGCTGGCTCGGGTCAGCGCCTGTTCGGTTTGTTTGCAGCGCTGGGCGGCCAATTGTACCTGTCTTGCCAGTTCACTGCAGCCGGCGTAATCGTCGAGCAGGCGGCGGTGGGTGTCGACCTTGAGCAGGGATTGGTGCTCGTGCTGACTATGAATATCAATCAGCATTTCACCCAGCGCCTTGAGGTCCTGCTGCGGGCAGGGGCTGCCATTGATATAGCCGCGTGAGCGGCCCTCGGCGGTGATTACCCGGCGCAGAATAACCTGTGGTTCGTCGCTGGCCAGGTCGCGTTCGTTCAACCAGGCGCGGGCTTCGGGGATATGGCTGATGTCAAAGGTGGCGAGAATGTCGGCCTTGTCGGTGCCGGGGCGCACAGCACCGCTGTCGGCGCGGTCGCCGAGGGTCAGAGCCAGGGCGTCAAGCATGATCGACTTGCCGGCGCCGGTTTCCCCGCTGATCACGGTCATGCCGCTGGCGAGCTCCAGCTCCAGATGGTCGACAATCGCATAATTATTCACCGCCAGATGCACCAGCATGACAGTACTCCCCGAAAAAGACTCTGGTTATTTATACAGTAGTTGGGGCGAGGCAGACAAGTCTCTGTTACGCAGCCCTTGAAGCGGCGAACAAAGTCCCCATATAGGGTGCAACTATTCGTTGGATGGGTGCTGGAGCGCCCGACAGTACAAGGGGAGAAGCAGATGTCAGACGAACACAGACAGGATCAGGCCGCACAGGCGCAGAGTGACGATGGCGTTGATGTCACTACCGGTGATGATCTGGCTGCACGTGTCGAGAGTCTTGAAGAGCAGTTGGCAACGGCGCAGGACCAATTGTTGCGCGCTGCCGCTGACGTGCAGAACGTGCGCCGTCGTGCCGAGCAGGATGTGGAGAAGGCGCACAAGTTCGCCCTCGAGCGTTTTGCCCAGGATCTGCTGCCCGTGCTGGAAAGCCTGGAGCGTGGTCTGGAGCTGTCGGATCCCAACGACGCAGCGATCAAGCCCATGCGTGACGGCATGGAACTGACCCTGAAGATGTTTGCCGAGACCCTGAGCCGTTTTCAGATCGCCCCGGTTGACCCGCATGGCGAACCCTTCAATCCGGAATTCCATCAGGCCATGGCCATGGAAGAGAGCGGCAATGTCGAACCCAATACCGTGATCCGTGTATTCCAGAAGGGTTACACCATCAGCGGCCGACTGTTGCGCCCGGCCATGGTGGTGGTCAGTAAGGCTGCCAGTGGCAAGCCGGATGCGACCTCAATTGACGAGCAGGCTTGAAATTATTTTCGCTGACCCCATCTAGGGTTCATCGCAAGACTTAAACCACGCCGCCGGTAACCGCGGCATGCAGAATCGGAGAAAAAGTTATGGGCAAGATTATCGGTATTGACCTGGGGACGACCAACTCCTGTGTCGCCATCATGGAAAACGGCGTGGCCAAGGTGATCGAGAACGCCGAAGGCGGCCGTACCACCCCGTCGATTGTCGCCTTCACCGGCGACGGCGAAACCCTGGTTGGCCAGTCTGCCAAGCGCCAGTCGGTCACCAACCCGCAGAACACCCTGAACGCGGTCAAGCGTCTGATCGGCCGTCGTTTTGAAGAAGACGTAGTACAGAAGGACATCAAGCTGGTCCCCTACAAGATCGTCAAGGCGGATAACGGCGATGCCTGGGTTGAGGTCAAGGGCGAAAAGATGGCGCCGCCGCAGATTTCTGCCGAAGTGCTGAAAAAAATGAAGAAGACCGCCGAGGATTACCTGGGCGAGCCTGTGACCGAGGCGGTCATCACCGTTCCGGCCTATTTCAATGACAGCCAGCGTCAGGCTACCAAGGATGCTGGTCGCATCGCCGGTCTGGACGTCAAGCGCATCATCAACGAGCCGACTGCCGCTGCCCTTGCCTACGGCATGGACAAGGCCCGTGGCGACTCGACCATCGTGGTCTATGACCTGGGTGGCGGTACCTTCGACGTATCGGTGATCGAGATTGCCGAAGTGGACGGCGAGCACCAGTTCGAAGTGTTGGCCACCAACGGTGACACCTTCCTCGGTGGTGAAGATTTCGACATGCGTCTGATCGACTACCTGGCCGATGAATTCAAGAAGGAAAACGGCGTTGACCTGCACAACGATCCGCTGGCCCTGCAGCGCCTGAAAGAAGCCGCTGAAAAGGCCAAGATCGAGCTGTCTTCCAGCAGCCAGACCGATGTAAACCTGCCGTACATTACCGCTGATGCGTCCGGTCCCAAGCACCTGAACGTCAAGGTTACCCGGGCCAAGCTGGAGTCGCTGGTTGAAGATCTGGTCAAGCGCAGCCTTGAGCCCTGCAAAGTGGCAATGAAGGATGCCGGTCTGGATGTATCCGAGATCAACGAAGTGATTCTGGTTGGCGGTCAGACCCGCATGCCGATGGTGCAGAAAGCCGTTGCCGAGTTCTTCAACAAGGAACCACGCAAGGACGTCAACCCGGATGAAGCGGTTGCCGTGGGCGCTGCGATTCAAGGCGCGGTGCTCTCCGGTGACGTGAAAGACGTGCTGCTGCTGGACGTGACCCCGCTGTCGCTGGGTATCGAAACCATGGGTGGCGTGATGACCACGCTGATCGAGAAAAACACCACCATCCCGACCAAGAAGTCGCAGGTGTTCTCGACTGCTGACGACAACCAGACTGCCGTGACCATTCACGTGCTGCAAGGTGAGCGCAAGCAGGCCGGGCAGAACAAGTCACTGGGTCGTTTCGATCTGGCCGACATTCCGCCAGCGCCGCGCGGCGTGCCACAGGTTGAAGTCAGCTTCGATCTGGACGCCAACGGTATTCTGAACGTATCGGCCAAGGACAAGGCGACTGGCAAGCAGCAGTCGATCGTGATCAAGGCCTCTTCCGGTCTGAGCGAAGAAGAGATCGAGAAGATGGTGCGCGATGCCGAGGCCAATGCCGATGAAGATCGCAAGTTCGAGGAACTGGCTACCGCCCGCAACCAGGGCGATCAACTGGTGCATGCGACCCGCAAGACCCTGAAGGAAGCCGGCGACAAGGCAACCGACGCCGAGAAGACCGCTATCGAGACAGCCCTGGCTGATCTGGAAGTGGCGATCAAGGGCGACAGCAAGGACGAGATTGAAGCCAAGATCAATGCCCTGTCCGAGGCTTCCGGTCCGCTGGTACAGAAAATGTACGCCGA
This sequence comes from Gammaproteobacteria bacterium HGW-Gammaproteobacteria-11, assembly GCA_002840055.1. GTDB lineage: Bacteria > Pseudomonadota > Gammaproteobacteria > Pseudomonadales > Pseudomonadaceae > Halopseudomonas. The sequence goes on from PGZJ01000008.1 coordinate 121,395, forward strand.
GCAGGCCCAGGCCGCTGAAGGTGGTGCCCAGGATGGCGGTCAGCAGGACGCCGGTGATGATGTTGTCGATGCCGAGTTTGAAGAGGTCAAGGACAACAAGTAAGTCCTGACCCCAGGGCAGTCACCCCCGTCCTGGCGGGGGTGACAGATTATCACCAGGCAACGCGGGAGCTATTCCCGCGTTGCCGTTTGTGCCAAGGGATGCCTTATTCATCCCGTCAAAGGAAATCAGAACGATGGCCAAGCGTGATTACTATGAAGTGCTGGGTGTGGAGCGCGGTGCCAGCGAGGCAGAGCTGAAAAAAGCCTATCGCCGGCTGGCCATGAAGCACCACCCGGATCGCAATCCGGATGACAAGGCAGCGGAAGACAAATTCAAGGAGGCCAATGAGGCCTACGAAGTGCTGACCGACGCGCAAAAGCGTGCGGCCTATGATCAGTACGGTCATGCCGGTGTCGATCAGGGCATGGGCGGAGGTGGCGCCGGCTTTGGTGGCGGCAACTTTTCCGATATCTTCGGTGATGTTTTCGGTGACATTTTTGGTGGTGGCGGCGGCCGCGGTCGTTCCAGTGCGCAGCGCGGCAGCGATCTGCGTTATACCCTGGAGCTGGATCTGGAAGAGGCGGTAAGGGGGTCGGAGCAGAAGATTCGCGTACCCACCCTGGTTGGCTGTAAAACCTGCGATGGCAGCGGCGCCAAAAAGGGCACCAGCCCGGTTACCTGTACCACCTGTGGTGGGCATGGTCAGGTGCGCATGCAGCAGGGCTTCTTCTCGGTGCAGCAGACCTGTCCGCGTTGCCATGGCACCGGCAAGATGATCACCGACCCCTGTAATGACTGCCACGGCCACGGCCGGGTGGAGGAGCAGAAGACGTTGTCGGTCAAGATCCCAGCCGGTGTCGATACCGGTGACCGTATCCGTCTGGCGGGTGAGGGTGAGGCCGGTGTGAATGGCGGCCCCTCCGGTGATTTGTACGTGGTGGTGTCGGTGCGCGAACACAAGCTGTTCCAGCGCGACGGCAAGAACCTGCATTGTGAAGTGCCGATCAGCTTTGTAGATGCGGCCCTGGGTGGTGAGCTGGAAGTGCCAACTCTGGATGGTCGGGTCAAGCTGAAGATTCCCGAGGGCGCGCAAACCGGTAAGCTGTTCCGCCTGCGTGGCAAGGGTGTGGTGCCGGTACGCGGTGGCGCGCCAGGTGATCTGTTGTGTCGCGTGGTGGTCGAAACCCCGGTCAACCTGACCAAGCGTCAGCGTGAGCTGCTACAGGAATTGCGTGAAACCCTGCAGGCCGAAGGCGCGGATCAGTCTCCCCGGGCCAAGAGCTGGTTCGATGGGGTAAAGAACTTCTTTGAAGACATGAAATTCTGAGCGGAGCAGGCATGAGACGAATAGCAGTTATCGGTGCGGCCGGACGCATGGGCAAGACCTTGATTGAAGCGGTCGGGCAGGCGGACGGGGCACATCTCAGCGCTGCCATTGAGCGGCCGGAAAGCACCCTGGTCGGGGCTGACGCCGGTGAGCTGGCTGGTCTTGGTCGTCTGAATGTGACCATTGCCGGAGATCTGCGTGCGGTGCTGGATGATTTCGATGTGTTGATCGACTTTACTCACCCAAGCAGCACCCTGGTCAACCTGGAATTCTGCCGTGCCGCTGGCAAGGCCATGGTCATTGGTACCACTGGCTTCAGTGACGAGCAGAAGCAGTTGCTGGTGGACGCCGCGCGGGATATCCCTATCGTCTTTGCGCCGAACTTCAGCGTGGGAGTCAATCTCTGCCTCAAGTTGCTCGATATGGCCGCACGGGTCATGGGTGATGAGGCCGACATCGAAATCATCGAGGCCCACCACCGGCACAAGGTCGATGCGCCCTCGGGGACCGCACTGCGCATGGGTGAAGTCGTGGCCGATGCGCTGGGTCGGGATCTGGCCAAGGTAGCTGTGTATGGGCGTGAAGGGCAGACCGGTGCGCGTGAGCGCGAGACCATCGGTTTTGCTACTGTGCGGGCGGGCGATGTCGTCGGTGATCACACCGTACTCTTCGCTACCGAAGGTGAGCGGGTGGAGATTACCCACAAGGCCTCCAGTCGCATGACCTTCGCCAAGGGCGCTGTGCGATCGGCGCTGTGGCTAAGTGATCGTGCACCCGGTTTGTATGACATGCAGGATGTGCTGTCACTGAAGGATTGATGCCGGCATGCAAAAAAAGGGCGGTGATCCTGTGATCACCGCCCTTTTTTATACCTGAGTTAAACCAGCCGGATCAGGCTTCGCCGAGAACCTGTTCGCGCGCCAGATCGTTCAGCGTTTTCACGTTGCGCTGCAGGTAGAAAGCGGCAATGGATGGCACCCAGTTGTTCAGAGGGTCCTGCAGGCGAGGCTGGATAAAGTTGTACTGCTTTTCCAGGCGCAGCAGGGCATCAGACTGTTCAGGATAGAGGCTTTTCAATTGCAGGGCGCGAGCTACGATACTCTGGTCGAGCATATCGAACAGACCCTCCTGGTTCTCCAGGAAGTACACACCGACCGAGCTGAACATGTTGTTCTGGTACAGCAACAGGATTTGGCTGGTTTCCAGGCTCTGCTGGTGCAGAGTCAGCAGGCGCTCCGGCGCGTTGGCGGCGGGAATGGCTTCTGCGTAATGGCGTGCAGCAACACGGTCAAAGTCGCCATGGGCCTGCATGATGCGGTTAACCGTCGACAGGCTGAAGTGCGCTTCATCGTCGCCGAGGGCTTCCAGCTCCTGAATCATAAGAACAAAGGTGTTGGACAATACCGCCAGATCATCGGGGTTGCCGAGCTGATTGATCAGGCGTGTCATGTTGGCCAGCGAGCGGTTATAGGTGGTGCGATGACTGGGATCGCGAACCCGCTCGAACAGGTTGTTGTCGATCAGCATGTAAGTGGCGGCGGTGAAGCCTTCGCTGCGTAGCTCATGTAACGTCTGCAGGCGTTGTATGTCGGCCTGAGCCAAGGGCGCCAAACATAGCAATGTCAGCACTAATAAACGTTTCAGGTGCAATACCATGGTGTAGTCCCCGAGTCCTTTTTTGTTGTTGTCAGCCAATGCAGCCAAATTACGCCATTTGCCCAGTTTTTGCTGCGCCAAGTGGGCCGTGGCAATGCCTGTTATTGCTGTAGCAGTGCTGTTTTAACACAGTTGACGGCGGCAATGAAACATTGGCGCTGATTGTATTCTGCAGACTGTGCCGCAGAGCGCGCTGATCAGTGTGGATATTCTTCAGGCAAGTCGTTACAATTGCGGGCTAATCAATCTATTCAGCGCGCATCTGACAGTGCATTGCGGCGGGATGAAGTGTCCAGCACCTCATTCCCGCTTTTGTGCAGCCCGCGTTTGGTAAAATGCGTCAGTCTATCGGAGGTTTTCTTGTCCAAGCCAGCCATTCTCGCCCTTGCCGACGGTAGCATTTTCCGCGGCCAGGCCATCGGCGCCGACGGCCACAGTGTCGGCGAGGTCGTGTTCAATACGGCCATGACCGGTTATCAGGAGATCCTCACCGATCCGTCCTACTCCCGCCAAATTGTTACCCTGACCTATCCGCATATCGGTAATACCGGCGTCACTCCGGAGGATGTCGAGTCTGCTCAGGTGCATGCCGCTGGTCTGGTCATTCGTGATCTGCCGCTGCTGGCCAGTAGCTGGCGCTGCAAGCAGCCACTGGATGCCTACCTGCGTGACAACAATGTGGTTGCGATTGCCGATATCGATACCCGTCGCCTGACGCGCATTTTGCGCGAGAAGGGTTCGCAGAACGGTTGCATCATGGCCGGTGACGACATCAGTGAAGCCCGTGCGCTGGAGCTGGCGCGCGGATTCCCGGGACTCAAGGGCATGGACCTGGCCAAGGAAGTCAGCGTCAAGCAGCCTTACCAGTGGCGCTCCACGGTCTGGGATCTGGCCACCGACAGCCATGCCGAGCTAGCCGATGCCGATCTGCCCTACCATGTCGTGGCTTATGATTATGGGGTCAAGTACAACATCCTGCGCATGCTCGTGGCGCGCGGTTGCCGCCTCACTGTGGTGCCGGCGCAGACCAGCGCCGCCGAGGTGCTGGCGTTGAATCCGGACGGCGTGTTCCTGTCCAACGGCCCGGGCGATCCGGAACCCTGCGACTATGCCATTCAGGCGATCAAGGACGTGCTGGAAACCGATATCCCGGTCTTCGGCATCTGTCTGGGTCATCAACTGTTGGCGCTGGCATCCGGTGCCAAGACCCTGAAAATGGGTCACGGCCACCACGGCGCCAACCACCCGGTTCAGGATCTGGATAGCGGCGTAGTGATGATCACCAGCCAGAACCACGGTTTTGCCGTGGATGAAACCAGTCTGCCGGCGACCCTGCGAGCCACCCACAAGTCGCTGTTCGACGGCACGTTGCAGGGTATTGAGCGCACGGACAAAGCCGCCTTCAGCTTCCAGGGTCACCCTGAGGCCAGTCCCGGTCCGCACGATGTGGCACCCCTGTTTGATCGTTTCATCGATGCCATGGCCAAGCGCCGCTGAGCCCCCAAGGATTTGTAGACGACTATGCCAAAACGTACAGACATCAAAAGCATTCTGATCCTCGGCGCCGGTCCTATCGTGATCGGCCAGGCCTGCGAATTTGACTATTCCGGAGCCCAGGCCTGCAAGGCGCTGAAGGAAGAAGGCTTCCGCGTCATCCTGGTCAATTCCAACCCGGCGACCATCATGACCGACCCGGCCATGGCCGACGCCACCTATATCGAACCGATCAAATGGCAGACAGTCGCCAAGATCATCGAGAAGGAGCGTCCGGATGCCGTGCTGCCGACCATGGGCGGCCAGACCGCACTGAACTGTGCGCTGGACCTGGAAAAACATGGCGTACTGGAAAAGTACAATGTCGAAATGATCGGTGCCAACGCCGACACTATCGACAAGGCCGAAGACCGTTCGCGCTTTGATAAGGCCATGAAGTCCATCGGTCTGGCCTGCCCGGTCTCGGGTATCGCCCACGACATGCAGGAAGCCTACAAGGTCCTCGATCAGGTCGGTTTCCCGTGCATCATTCGTCCGTCCTTCACCATGGGCGGCACCGGTGGCGGCATTGCGTACAACCGTGAAGAGTTCGAAGAAATCTGTAACCGCGGTCTGGACCTGTCGCCGACCAAGGAACTGCTGATCGACGAATCGCTGATCGGTTGGAAAGAATACGAGATGGAAGTGGTCCGCGACAAAAAGGACAACTGCATCATCGTCTGCTCGATCGAGAACTTCGATCCCATGGGTGTGCACACTGGTGACTCGATCACTGTCGCGCCAGCCCAGACGCTGACCGACAAGGAATACCAGATCATGCGTAACGCCTCGCTGGCGGTACTGCGTGAGATCGGCGTGGAAACCGGTGGTTCGAACGTCCAGTTCGGCATCAACCCGGTTGACGGCCGCATGGTGGTGATCGAAATGAACCCGCGGGTCTCGCGTTCCTCGGCGCTGGCCTCCAAGGCCACCGGCTTCCCGATTGCCAAGATCGCCGCCAAGCTGGCCGTGGGTTACACCCTGGATGAGCTGCAGAACGACATCACTGGCGGCCGCACGCCGGCGTCCTTTGAACCGGCGATCGACTACGTCGTAACCAAGATCCCGCGTTTTGCCTTCGAGAAGTTCCCCAACGCCGATGCGCGCCTGACGACCCAGATGAAATCCGTGGGCGAAGTCATGGCCATTGGTCGGACCTTCCAGGAATCCCTGCAGAAAGCCCTGCGTGGTCTGGAAGTGGGCGTCAGTGGTCTGGATCCCAAGGTGGATCTGGCCAGCGCCGATGCCGCCACCGATCTGACCCGTGAACTGACCGTGCCCGGTGCGGACCGTATCTGGTATCTGGCCGACGCCTTCCGCTCCGGCATGAGCCTGGAGCAGATTTTCGATCTGACCAAGATCGATCCCTGGTTCCTGGTTCAGCTCGAGGATCTGATCAAGGAAGAGGAACGGGTCAAGACTCTCGGTCTGTCCGATATCGACCACGACCTGATGTACCGCCTGAAGCGCAAGGGCTTTGCCGATATCCGTCTGGCCAGCCTGCTGGGCGTCAGCGAAAAGACCCTGCGCAGCCTGCGTCACAAGCTCAAGGTGCACCCGGTGTACAAGCGGGTGGATACCTGCGCCGCCGAGTTTGCCACCGATACCGCGTACATGTACTCGACCTATGAGGAAGAGTGCGAAGCCAATCCAAGCAGCCGTGACAAGATCATGGTGCTGGGCGGTGGCCCGAACCGTATTGGTCAGGGTATCGAGTTCGACTACTGCTGCGTACACGCGGCGCTGGCCATGCGTGAAGACGGTTACGAGACCATCATGGTCAACTGCAACCCGGAAACCGTCTCCACTGACTACGATACCTCCGACCGCCTGTATTTCGAGCCGGTGACTCTGGAAGATGTGCTGGAAATCGTCCGCGTCGAGAAGCCCAAGGGCGTGATCGTGCAGTACGGTGGGCAGACGCCGCTGAAACTGGCTCGCGCCCTGGAAGAAGCTGGCGTACCTATTATTGGTACCAGCCCCGAGGCCATCGACCGCGCCGAAGACCGCGAGCGTTTCCAGCACATGGTCGAGCGCCTGAATCTGCGTCAGCCACCGAATACCACGGTGCGCAGCGAAGATGAAGCCATCAGCGCAGCGGCCAAGATCGGTTACCCGCTGGTTGTCCGTCCCTCTTACGTGCTCGGTGGTCGCGCCATGGAGATCGTCTATCAGGAAGACGAGCTCAAGCGTTACCTGCGTGATGCCGTGAAGGTGTCGAATGACAGCCCGGTGCTGCTGGATCACTTCCTTAACTGCGCCATCGAAGTCGACATCGATGCCATCTGTGATGGCAAGAACGTGGTGATCGGCGCGATCATGCAGCATATCGAACAGGCTGGCGTGCACTCCGGTGACTCTGCCTGCTCGCTGCCGCCTTACTCGCTGCCCGCAGCGATTCAGGACGAGATCCGCGATCAGGTCAAGAAGATGGCGCTGGAGCTTGGCGTGGTCGGACTGATGAACGTACAGATGGCCGTGCAGGGCGAGACCATTTACGTGATCGAAGTGAACCCGCGCGCTTCGCGTACCGTCCCCTTCGTCTCCAAGTGCATCGGTCAGTCGCTGGCCAAGCTCGCCGCCCGCGTGATGGCGGGCAAGACCCTGGAAGAAGTGGGCTTCACCAAGGAAGTGGTGCCGCCGTACTTCAGCGTCAAGGAAGCGGTCTTCCCGTTCGCCAAGTTCCCCGGCGTAGACCCGATTCTCGGGCCGGAAATGAAATCCACCGGCGAAGTGATGGGTGTTGGTGACAGCTTTGCCGAGGCCTTTGCCAAGTCCCAGGTCGGTGCCAACGAAGTGCTGCCCACCGGTGGCTGTGCCTTTATCAGTGTGCGCGGTGACGACAAGCCCTTTGTCGCTGACGTTGCCCGTGATCTGATTGCCCTGGGCTTTGAAGTGGTCGCCACCAGCGGCACGGCCAAGGTGATTGAGGCCGCCGGTCTCAAGGTGCGTCGTGTCAACAAGGTGACCGAAGGCCGTCCGCACATTGTCGACATGATCAAGAATGACGAGATCCGCCTGGTGATCAACACCACCGAAGGGCGTCAGTCGATTGCCGACTCCTATTCGATTCGCCGCAATGCGCTGCAGCACAAGGTCTACTCGACCACGACGCTGGCTGGTGGCGAAGCCATTTGTATGGCGCTGAAGTTCGGTCCGGAAAAGACCGTGCGCCGTCTGCAAGACTTGCACGCAGGAATCTGATTATGAAATACCCCATGACCAAACAGGGCGCAGAAGCCCTCGAGGCCGAGCTCAAGCACCTTAAATCAGTGCTGCGGCCACAGATTACCCAGGCTATCGCCGAGGCGCGTGAGCTGGGTGATTTGAAGGAAAACGCCGAATACCATGCCGCCCGCGAACAGCAGGGCATGGTTGAAGCCCGCGTGCGTGATATCGAAGGCCGTCTGGGTAATGCGCAGATTATCGATGTAACCAGTATTCCGCCTACCGGCAAGGTGATCTTCGGTACCACAGTGGAGATCGTCAACGTCGATACCGACGAGAGCGTGACCTACCAGATCGTCGGCGACGACGAAGCGGATATCAAGATCGGCAAGATCTCCGTCAGCTCACCCATCGCCCGCGCCCTGATCGGCAAGGAAGTGGGTGACGTAGCCGTGGTCAAGACCCCTGCCGGTGTGGTCGAGTATGAAATTGTCGAGGTCAGCCACAAGTGACAGCGCCGGCCGCGCCTGCGGGTTTGCGTGGAGGCCGGATTGCCTGGCAACTGGCGCAGACCCTTTGGGTTGGCGGTATCTGGGTGTTGTTCTTCGTGTTGCTGCCAGCCTTGCAACAGTTTGGGCTGGCGCCGCTGCTGGTTGAAGAGATTGCGGGCTTCATGCAGCCGCTGATCATGGGCTTTGCCGCTGTCTGCGTCGTGTTGCAGCTGTTGGTTATCGGCTTTGCCCTTGGGCGCCGCTGCCTGCAGGATATGCGCGCGCAGTTGCTTTTGGTGACCTTGCTGGCCGTGGTCGGCTTTTTTGCTCTGGCCGGGCATCCGAATGGTGACTATATGCAGCAGTTTACCTATCTGGTTGCCGCCTTCTGTGGTTTGATTCTGACGCTGCAGCCGCGCCCGGACGAAACGCCGGCAAGCTGATCGGCTGCTGCTTTACAGCGGCCAGTGAACCGACGTCACAGCCGCGATCAGTTCGCGGACTGTAACCGGGTGTTGGCTCATAGGCCTTTGAATCGGGCCAGATTCGACAGGTTGGGGTTGGCTTTCTTGTTGCGGCGCAAGAGGATTGCCATCTTGCCGATCACCTGAACCAGCTCGGCACCGCTGGCCTTGCAGACCTGCTCGATCAGCGCCTGCTTGGTCTCACGGTCAGCCACGCTGATACGTATCTTGATCAACTCATGGTCATTGAGTGCGCGGTCAAGTTCGGACAACACGCCTTCGCTGGCGCCCTGGTCACTGACAATTACCACCGGCTTGAGGTGATGGCCAATACGTTTTAGGTCTTTCTTCTGTGCTGAGCTGAGGGTCATAATGATCTGATGTTACCGGCATTGAAAAAATGAATTAGGTGTTTGCCTCTGCTGTCAGAGCAGAATGGGCACAGTTTAACAGGCGGCGCGTTCCGCTGCATGAGGTATTCCGTGGCACAGAGCAAGACCAGCAAACGCTGGCTGAAAGAACATTTTGACGATCCCTTTGTCAAACAGGCACAGAAGGACGGTTACCGCTCACGGGCCAGCTACAAGCTGCTCGAGGTGCAGGAAAAGGATCGTTTGCTGAAGCCTGGCATGACCGTGCTTGATCTTGGCGCGGCGCCCGGTGGTTGGTCACAGGTTGCCAGCCGTCTGATTGGCGAGAAGGGCAGAATCATTGCTTCCGATATTCTGGCCATGGACAGCATCCCGGACGTGACCTTTATTCAGGGTGACTTTACTGAAGACAAGGTGTTCGAGGAGATACTGGCGGCTATCGGCGATCAGCAGGTTGATCTTGTTATTTCCGATATGGCCCCCAATATGAGTGGTACCCCCGAAGTGGACCAGCCGCGCGCGATGTATCTGTGTGAGCTGGCCCTGGACATGGCCGAGCGCGTTTTGCGGCCGGGAGGCGACTTTCTTATCAAGGTTTTTCATGGCGAAGGCTTCGATGCGTATTTCAAGCACATGCGCGGCCGCTTTGAAAAGATTGTCACGCGCAAGCCCGATGCCTCGCGCGGGCGCTCACGCGAGACCTACCTGCTTGGCAGGGGTTATCTCGGCGACCAGTAGTGTTGCCGGTCGATTGCCGGCACAGGCGACATAGTGCGTTACACAGGTTCAACTGCAGTCAGGTCGAATTCTGGTGTAAGGTGACATGGATGTTTCTCAGACTCAGTTATGCCCATGTTGAGAGTCAACAGGGCAAGAGGGTAGCGATTTGAACGATATGGCGAAAAACCTCATCCTGTGGTTGATCATTGCGGCCGTGCTGGTCACGGTGATGAACAACTTCAGCAGTACCGCAGAGCCAACCAATACCCTCAACTATTCCCAGTTTCTGGATCTGGTCAAGGATCGTCAGGTTGAGCGGGTTACCGTGGACGGCTTTGAAATCACCGGCGTCAATCGTGATGGCAGCCAGTTCAAGACGGTGCGTCCGGCTATTCAGGACAGCGGTCTGATCGGCGACCTGCTGGACAACGATGTGGTTGTCGAGGGCAAGCAGCCTGAAAAACAGAGCATCTGGACCCAGCTGTTGATTGCCAGTTTCCCGATTCTGATCATTATTGCCATCTTCATGTTCTTCATGCGCCAGATGCAGGGCGGTGCGGGCGGCAAGGGCGGCCCCATGAGCTTTGGCAAGAGCAAGGCGCGCATGCTCTCTGAAGATCAGGTCAAGACCACCTTTGCCGACGTTGCCGGTTGCGATGAGGCCAAGGAAGAAGTCAGCGAGCTGGTCGAGTTCCTGCGTGATCCGGGTAAATTCCAGCGTCTTGGCGGGCACATCCCGCGCGGCGTATTGATGGTCGGCCAGCCGGGTACCGGTAAGACCTTGCTGGCCAAGGCCGTCGCTGGCGAAGCCAAAGTGCCGTTCTTCACCATTTCCGGTTCCGACTTTGTCGAGATGTTCGTGGGTGTGGGTGCCAGTCGCGTGCGCGACATGTTTGATCAAGCCAAGAAGCATGCACCTTGCATCATCTTTATCGATGAGATCGATGCGGTCGGTCGTCACCGTGGTTCGGGAATGGGTGGTGGTCATGATGAGCGCGAGCAGACCCTGAACCAGCTGCTGGTTGAAATGGACGGCTTTGAGCCCAATGACGGCATTATCGTCGTAGCGGCGACCAACCGGCCTGACGTGCTTGACCCTGCCTTGCTGCGCCCCGGTCGTTTTGACCGCCAGGTCGTCGTGGGTCTGCCGGATATCCGTGGCCGCGAACAGATTCTCAAGGTCCACATGCGCAAGGTGCCGCTGGGTGATGATGTCATGCCCGCCAATATTGCCCGTGGTACCCCCGGTTTCTCCGGTGCCGATCTGGCCAACCTGGTCAACGAAGCGTCCCTGTTTGCCGCCCGCGCCAACAAGCGTCTGGTGGAAATGAAGGAATTCGAGATGGCCAAGGACAAGATCATGATGGGCGCCGAGCGCAAGTCCATGGTCATGTCCGACAAGGAAAAGCTCAATACCGCGTATCACGAATCCGGCCATGCCATTGTTGGCCGCTTGATGCCCGAACATGATCCGGTCTACAAGGTCTCGATCATTCCCCGCGGCCGCGCCCTGGGTGTGACCATGTTCCTGCCGGAGGAAGACCGTTACAGTCTGTCCAAGCGGGCGCTGATCAGCCAGATCTGTTCGCTGTTTGGTGGTCGTATTGCCGAGGAAATGACCCTGGGCTTTGACGGTGTGACTACAGGTGCGTCGAACGACATCATGCGCGCCACCCAGTTGGCCAAGAACATGGTGACCAAATGGGGTCTGTCCGAGAAGCTTGGTCCGTTGCTCTATGCCGAGGACGAAGATCAGGGCTATCTGGGGCGCATGGGCGGAAGTGGTGGATCAAATGTCTCCGGCGAAACAGCCAAGGTCATCGACCAGGAAGTGCGTCGGATCATTGATGAGTGCTACGACACTGCCAAAAAGATCCTGCACGACAATCGTGACAAGATGGATCTGATGGCTGAAGCCCTGATGAAGTACGAAACCATTGATGCCGATCAGATCGATGACATCATGAATGGGGTTCCGGCACGCGAGCCCAAGGACTGGAGTCAGGACGACAAGTCCGGCCCCGGTGCAGCTGCCAACAAGCCTCAGGGCGATGTGCAGGATGACAAGGCCGATGACAGTGGTGTCATCGGCGGTCCAGCCAGCGAGCACTGAGTCTGCCTTGATGTCGGTCACTTCCAATATCACCCGATTGCCCTGCGGCGATCGGGTGTTGGACCTTTCCCGTACCCATGTCATGGGTATCCTCAATACCACGCCTGACTCGTTCTCCGATGGCGGGCGCTTCCAGCAACTTGATGATGCGCTGCGCCATGTTGAACGCATGCTGTCCGAGGGCGCGACGCTGATCGATGTGGGTGGGGAATCAACCCGTCCAGGCGCACAGCCCGTGTCCATTGCCGAGGAAATCGACCGTGTCGTCCCGGTCGTCGAGGCTATCAAGTCGCGCTTTGACACCATCGTCTCGGTGGATACCAGTACCCCTGAAGTCATTGCAGGCAGTGCTGCGGTGGGTGCCGGGCTGATCAACGATGTGCGTGCATTGCAGCGCCCCGGTGCGCTGCAGGCGGCCGCGGCAACGGCGCTGCCGGTTTGCCTGATGCACATGCAGGGTGATCCGCAAAACATGCAGCAGGCCCCGCGCTATGCGTCGATTATCGATGAAGTGTCAGACTTTCTCGCGGAGCGGGTTGCTGCCTGCGAGAATGCCGGTATTGACCGTGGCAGGCTGATTCTGGATCCGGGCTTTGGTTTTGGCAAAACCCTGGAACACAACCTTCAGCTGTTTGCGCGCATGAACGAATTGCGTCCGCGAGGCCTGCCATTACTGGTCGGCGTATCGCGCAAAAGCATGATTGGCCAATTGCTCGGTCGCCCGGTCGATGAGCGTCTGGCCGGCGGTTTGGCCTTGGCGACGCTGGCCGTGACCCTTGGCGCACGACTGATTCGCGTGCATGACGTGGCCGCCAGTGTCGACGCCGTGCGCATGGCCGAAGCGGTTCTGGCCGCTGGCAACTCACATTGAACAGATTCTTCACCCAGGATGCTTGATATGCAAAAACGCTACTTCGGCACGGATGGCATTCGTGGCCACGTCGGTACTCACCCGATCACCCCCGAGTTTGTCCTCAAGCTGGGCTGGGCTGTGGGTACCGCTTTTCGCCGGCAGGGCAGTTGCCGAGTAATGATTGGCAAGGACACGCGGATTTCCGGGTACATGTTTGAATCAGCCCTGGAAGCCGGTCTGTCAGCCGCAGGCGCCCATGTACAACTGCTTGGCCCCATGCCCACGCCGGCGATTGCCTACCTGACCCGCACCTTCAAGGCCGACGCCGGCATTGTCATCAGTGCTTCGCACAACCCGTATTTCGACAACGGCATCAAGTTCTTCTCGGCCACCGGTAGCAAACTGCCTGATGAGCTCGAACTGGAAATCGAGCGGCTGGTCGATGAACCCATGCAGGTGGTCGAGTCGGCACAACTTGGCAAGGTGTTCCGGGTGGAGGATGCCTCCGGACGCTATATTGAATTCTGCAAAAGCAGCGTACCCACCAGTACCAGCTTCAAGGGCCTGAAACTGGTGCTCGACTGCGCCCACGGCGCCACATACAAGGTGGCGCCCAGCGTGTTTCGCGAGCTGGGGGCTGAGGTGATTGTCATCGGCGACAAGCCGGACGGGTTGAATATCAATGATCAGGTCGGCTCCACTGATCTGCGTGCGCTCACGCAGCAGGTACTGGACAGCGGTGCCGATCTCGGCATTGCCCTGGATGGGGATGGCGACCGGGTCCTGATGGTTGACCATCAGGGTGTTGAGGTCGACGGTGATGAGCTGCTGTATATCATGGCCATGGATCTGCATCGGCGTGAGCTGCTGCGCGGTGGCGTAGTCGGCACGCAGATGAGCAATCTGGGACTGGAGCTGGCGTTGCGCGACAAGGGTATCGAGTTTGTCCGTGCCAAGGTCGGTGACCGCTATGTCATGGCCGGATTGCGTGAGCATGACTGGATTCTCGGTGGTGAAGCGTCGGGGCATATCGTCTGCCTGAATCACACCAGTACCGGTGACGGCATCATTGCTGCCCTGCAGGTGCTCAAGGCGTTGCAGCACAACGGCCAGACCCTGGCGCAGGCACGAAGCGGCATGCTCAAGTGCCCGCAGACCTTGATCAATGTGGCTTATGCCCGTGGTGCCGACTCACCGCTGGCCGATCCGGCCCTGCAGCATGCGGTTGCGGCAGCCGAGTCCCGCCTGGGTGACAGCGGGCGGGTGTTGTTGCGCCTGTCCGGCACCGAGCCGCTGATCCGCGTCATGGTCGAAGGTCAGGATGCTGCTCAGGTCGAGAGCGAAGCCAATATCCTGGCTAACCAGGTGCGTGTTTTGTTCGCTGCCGAGGCGGGTTAGGCGGTGCATCGGCGGCCCCCGCCAGGAGCATGGGCAATTCATTGATATAGCCGTGCAAAAGGCAGTTGTTTCATGCAGGCAACTTGGTTAACATTGGCGCCCGCTTGAACTGAGAGGTTAGGCATGCGTCGTCCACTGGTCGCCGGCAACTGGAAAATGCACGGTACACGGCAGTCCGTTGAAAGCCTGTTGCAAGGCTTGAGTCAGCAGGACTGGCCAAGCGATGTGGATGTGATGATTGCCCCGCCGGCGCTGTTCATTCAGCAGTGTCGTGATGCCTTGACTGATCTGCCGGTGCGCTTGGGTGCACAGAGTTGCGCTTATCAGGCTGAACCGGGTGCGCTGACGGGTGAGATTTCCCCGGCGCAATTACGCGATGCGGGATGTGAATTTGTACTTGTGGGTCATTCCGAGCGGCGCAGTCTGTTTGCCGAGACCGACGAGATAGTATGCAGAAAGTTTGCCGCAGCCCTTGCCTGTGGTCTGCGTCCGGTTCTGTGTGTCGGCGAGACACGCGAGCAGCGGGATGCACAGCTCACCGCCGAGGTGGTGGGCGGCCAGTTGCAGGTCATCCTCGATACCTTTGGTGTCGGTGGTCTGGCCCAGGGTGTAGTGGCCTATGAACCGGTCTGGGCTATTGGTACCGGCTTGACAGCCGAACCTGAGCAAGCTCAGGATGTGCACGCCATGATCCGCGCCCGATTGGCCATGCTGGACGATGAGCAGGCCCAGCGCGTACAGATCCTGTACGGTGGCAGCGTCAAGGCCGATAACGCCGAGGCCCTGTTCTCCATGCCGGATATCGATGGGGGGCTGGTAGGTGGAGCCTCTCTCAATGCAGATGAATTTGGCGCGATTGTACGTGCCGCAGGACGAGCGTAATGATTGAAACAGTGGTTGTGGTTGTACATCTTCTGGTTGCCATCGCTCTGGTCGGACTGGTTCTGATTCAGCAGGGTAAAGGTGCCGAAGCCGGTGCATCCTTTGGTTCAGGCGCCTCCGGTACCGTGTTTGGTAGCCAGGGTTCAGCTACTTTCCTGAGCCGCCTGACGGCCATCATGGCGACCGTATTCTTTGTTACTTCGCTTGGTCTGGCTTATTACGCCAGCACCCAGGCGTCGGCAATTCGTGATGCAGGCCTGCCCGCGCCGGCTCTGCAGACCGCACCGGTGGCTCCGACCATCAGTGAAGATGTACCTGTTCTTGAAGAAGAGCAGGCTCCTCAGGCCCCCGCAGTGGACGATGTACCCACTGTCGAGTAAGCCAACAGTTTTGCGGAAGTGGTGGAATTGGTAGACACGCTATCTTGAGGGGGTAGTGCCTTAGGGTGTATGGGTTCGAGTCCCATCTTCCGCACCAACTAGACAGGGCCTGCATTGCAGGCCCTGACTTTTTCAGGCCAGTAAAGTCGGTTGTCTTGTCTCGCTTGCGGGCGTATAATCCACGGCCTAAGATTTGACGCGGGGTGGAGCAGTCTGGTAGCTCGTCGGGCTCATAACCCGAAGGTCGTAGGTTCAAATCCTGCCCCCGCAACCAGTTTTAAAGCCCCTTTTCAGGGGCTTTTTGTTAGCTGTCCTGGGTAATGTCCGGAGCAGTACACAGGATGGGCACTAGTGCCCATTTTTTATTTGTGATGTTTTTCAAGACGATGCGAGGCAGACGATTTGTCCGGCAAATTGACTGAGTTGGAGGCCCTGGTGGTCCCGATTGTCGAGGCTTTGGGCTTCCGCAGTTGGGGGATCGAGTATCTGTCCCAGGGGCGGCATACCCTGCTGCGAGTCTATATAGACCATCCAGACGGCATCAGTGTTGAAGCCTGCGCAACAGTCAGCAGGCAGATCAGTGCGGTACTGGACGTGGAAGATCCGATCACCGGGGATTACACCCTGGAAGTCTCTTCCCCCGGCATGGACAGGCCGTTATTTACCCTTGAGCAGTTTGCCGAGCATACAGGCGAACAGGTCAAGATCAGATTGCGCGTACCCTATGAGGGACGGCGGAATTTTCAAGGTGTCATCCGTGGTGTTGAGGGAGACGAAGTCATTTTGCTGGTAGATGAGCACGAATATCTGCTGCCGATCGACTCCATCGACAAGAGCAATATCATTCCGCGGTTTTGAGCATTATTTCGGGCTTTAGTGGCCCCAATGGACGGCGTTAGGCGAGGCATACGATGAGCAAAGAAGTGCTGCTGGTTGTGGAATCCGTTTCCAATGAAAAAGGCGTGCCACCCGGTGTGATTTTCGAAGCACTGGAACTGGCATTGGCTACGGCAACCAAAAAGCGTTACGAAGACGAGGTGGATGTGCGGGTCGCTATCGACCGCCACACCGGCAGCTATGAAAGCTTCATGCGCTGGACCGTTGTCGCCGACGAAGATTTTGAAGAGCCAGGTATGCAGCTGACGCTGGACCAGGCCCAGGCGCGTGATCCGAGCCTGACCATTGGTGATGTGGTCGAAGACAAGATCGACTCTGTCGAGTTCGGTCGTATCGCCGCGCAGATCGCCAAGCAGGTGATTGTCCAGAAGGTCCGTGAAGCCGAGCGCGCCCAGGTGGTTGACGCCTACCGCGACCGCCTGGGTGAAATCATCAGTGGCACGGTCAAGAAAGTGACCCGTGACAGCGTGATTGTCGACCTGGGCAACAATGCCGAGGCGGTCCTGCCGCGCGAAGAAATGATCCCGCGTGAAACCTTCCGCACCGGTGCGCGTATTCGCGCGCTGCTCAAGGAAATTCGCGCCGAGAACCGTGGTCCGCAGCTGGTGCTGTCACGCAGCTGTCCGGAAATGATCATCGAGCTGTTCCGCATTGAAGTGCCGGAAATTGCCGAAGAGCTGATTGAAGTCATGTGCGCCGCCCGTGATCCGGGTTCCCGCGCCAAGATTGCCGTGCGTTCCAAGGACAAGCGTATTGATCCCCAGGGTGCCTGTATCGGCATGCGCGGCTCGCGCGTCCAGGCCGTATCCGGCGAACTGGGTGGCGAGCGCGTCGATATCGTACTCTGGGACGACAACTTCGCCCAGTTCGTGATCAATGCCATGGCCCCGGCCGAAGTAGCGTCGATCATCCTCGATGAAGATACCCACACCATCGACATCGCGGTAGCAGAAGACAATCTGGCCCAGGCCATCGGCCGCAGCGGTCAGAACGTGCGTCTAGCCAGCATGCTGACCGGCTGGACCTTGAACGTGATGACCGAAGACGATATCCGTGCCAAACAGGAAGCCGAAACCGGCGATATCCTGCGCACCTTTATCGACGAGCTGGATGTCGATGAAGATCTGGCCCAGCTGCTGGTTGAAGAAGGCTTCACCTCGCTGGAAGAGATCGCCTACGTACCGATGGAAGAAATGCTCGGTATTGATGGCTTTGATGAAGATATCGTCAATGAACTGCGCTCGCGTGCCAAGGATCTGCTGTTGACCAAGGCCATCGCCAGTGAAGAGAAGCTGGAAGATGTGCAGCCCGCTGAGGATCTGCTGAACATGGAGGGCATGGATCGTTCCCTGGCCTTCC
This sequence comes from Gammaproteobacteria bacterium HGW-Gammaproteobacteria-11, assembly GCA_002840055.1. Lineage (GTDB taxonomy): Bacteria > Pseudomonadota > Gammaproteobacteria > Pseudomonadales > Pseudomonadaceae > Halopseudomonas. The sequence goes on from PGZJ01000008.1 coordinate 139,050, forward strand.
ATCTGGCAGCCAAGGGCATTGTCACCATGGAAGATCTGGCAGAACAGTCAATCGACGAGTTGCTGGATATTGAAAGCATGAACGAAGAACGTGCCGGTGCGCTGATCATGGCGGCCCGGGCACCCTGGTTTGAATAACCGGTCGGCATAGCAAGTCCCCCCTGCGCTTTGCAGGGCCACCGACTGAGGAGAGATGTGAATGGCGGAAGTGACGGTCAAAGAGTTGGCTGATGTAGTGGGAACCCCCCTAGAGCGTTTGCTGCAGCAGATGCGCGAAGCCGGGTTGCCGCAGACCAGTGCGGATCAGCGTGTCAGCGACGAGGAAAAACAGGCCTTGCTGGCGTTCCTGAAGAATGCCCATGGTGACTCGGTATCCGAGCCACGCAAGATTACCCTGAAGCGCAAGACAGTCAGCACCCTCAAGGTCGCTGGCAGCAAGACGGTCAACGTCGAAGTGCGCAAGAAGAAAACCTACGTCAAGCGCGATCCGGCCGAGCTTGAAGCCGAGCGCCAGCGCGAGCTGGACGAGCAACGTGCCGCAGAAGCTGAAGACGCCCGCAAGGCGGCCGTCGAAGCCCAGCGCCGCGAAGAAGAAGCCGCCCGTGTGGCCGCCCAGGCTGCCAGCGAGCAGAAATCGACCGAGCAACCTGTTGCCGAGGCCCCTGTGGCCCAGGCAGAACCTGTTGCTGCTGCTCAGCCGCAAGAGCCAGCCAAACCGGTGGTTATCGCACCGCCTGCCGACAAGCCTGACCATTCCAAGAAGAAGGACGCGCATCGCAAGCCGACCCGCGCCGAGGAAGAGGAAGAGCGCAGCCGCAAGCGCGCCGGTGGTCATGCGACCAAGGGCCGTGTTGCTCCGCGTGTCAGCGAAGATGATGAAGCCATGGCCCGTCGCCGTGGTGGCGGTGGCAAGCTCAAGGCCAACAAGAAACGTAATCAGCACGGCTTCGAGAAGCCGACAGGACCAATAGTGCGCGATGTGGTAATTGGCGAGACCATCACTGTGGCCGAACTGGCGCAGAAGATGTCGATCAAGGCCGCTGAGGTCATCAAGTACATGTTCAAGCAAGGCAACATGGTGACCATCAACCAGGTACTGGATCAGGACACCGCCAGCATCATTGCCGAAGACATGGGCCACAAGGTCAAGCACGTCCGCGAAAGTGATCTGGAAGACAGTCTGGTTACCGCTGCCCAGTCGCATGAAGGCGAAATGGTCTCCCGCGCACCGGTGGTGACCGTCATGGGTCACGTTGACCATGGCAAGACCTCGCTGCTCGACTATATCCGTCGTGCCAAGGTGGCGTCCGGCGAAGCCGGTGGTATTACCCAGCACATTGGTGCCTACCACGTTGAAACCGAACGCGGCATGGTGACCTTCCTGGATACCCCCGGTCACGCCGCGTTTACCGCCATGCGTGCCCGTGGTGCCAAGGCCACTGATATCGTGATTCTGGTGGTAGCGGCCGATGACGGCGTGATGCCACAGACCCAGGAAGCCGTTCAGCATGCCAAGGCTGCTGGCGTTCCGCTGGTGGTTGCGGTGAACAAGATCGACAAGGAAGACGCTGATCCGGACCGCATCAAGCATGACCTCTCGGCACTCCAGGTGATCCCTGAAGAGTGGGGCGGCGACACCATGTTCATGCACGTATCGGCCAAGGTCGGTACCGGTATCGACGAACTGCTTGAAGCCGTCCTGCTGCAGGCCGAAGTACTTGAACTCAAGGCCCAGCCTTCGGTTCCGGGTCGCGGTGTAGTAGTGGAATCGCGTCTGGACAAGGGCCGTGGCCCGGTGGCGACCGTACTGGTTCAGAACGGTACCCTGCGTCAGGGCGACATCGTCCTGGCCGGCGTCAACTATGGCCGTGTACGTGCCATGTATGACGAGAACGGCAAGCCGATCAAGGAAGCCGGTCCATCCATCCCCGTCGAGATTCTCGGCCTGGACGGTACGCCGGATGCCGGTGATGAGCTGACCGTGGTGACCGACGAGAAGAAAGCCCGTGAAGTGGCGCTGTTCCGTCAGGGCAAGTTCCGCGAGATCAAACTGGCCCGTCAGCAGACCGCCAAGCTCGAGAACATGTTCGACAACATCGGCCAGGACGAGAAGAAGACCCTCAATATCGTCCTCAAGTCCGACGTACGTGGCTCGCTGGAAGCCCTGCAAGGCTCGCTCAGTGAACTGGGTAACGACGAAGTTCAGGTCAAGATCATTTCCGGTGGCGTGGGCGGTATCACCGAAACCGACGCCAACCTGGCACTGGCGTCCAACGCCGTGATCTTCGGCTTCAACGTGCGTGCCGATGCAACCGCGCGCAAGATCGTTGAGAGCGAAGGTATTGACCTGCGTTACTACAGCGTCATTTACGACATCATCGACGACGTCAAGAAGGCCCTCGGCGGCATGCTCGGCAGCGATGTACGCGAGCAGATCCTCGGTGTGGCCGAGGTTCGCGACGTGTTCCGCTCACCCAAGTTTGGTGCAGTTGCCGGTTGTATGGTGATTGAAGGCACGGTCCACCGTAACCGCCCGATTCGCGTCCTGCGCGAAGACGTGGTGATTTACGAAGGCGAGCTGGAATCCCTGCGTCGCTTCAAGGACGACGTCGGCGAAGTGCGTAACGGCATGGAGTGCGGTATCGGCGTGAAGAACTACAATGACGTGAAGCCGGGTGACCGCATCGAAGTATTCGAGCGCATCCAGGTTCAGCGCAGTCTGTAACCGCCGTTCGCGGCGTCATACGGCAGGTTCATGGGCACAGCCGACAGGCTGGCCGGTGAACTTGCCGTTGGCGTTTTCGTTGAGTTGATTTTTTTATCGGCCACAGCCGTGGCCAGAGACAGAATGTAATGGCAAAAGAATACAGTCGTACCCACCGCGTAGCGGATCAGATGCAGCGTGAACTGGCGCTGCTGATCCAGCGTGAGGTGCGTGACCCGCGTATCGGCATGATCACCGTCACCGCGGTAGACGTCAGTCGTGATCTGGCCCATGCCAAGGTGTTTATTACCCTGATGGGCGACGTGACGGCCGAAGAAATCGCCCAGAACCTGTCGATCCTCAAGGATGTGGCCGGTTACCTGCGCATGCAGCTGGGCAAGGTCATGAAGTTGCGCAGCGTGCCGCAGCTGCATTTCCACTATGACGAAAGCGTGCGCCGTGGCGTCCATCTGTCGTCGCTGATCGAGCGTGCCGTCGCGGAAGACCGTCAGCACCAGTCGGATGGCGAGGACTGATCTGTGTCGGCACCGCGTAGCAAACGCCGTGATATCGATGGCGTACTGATTTTCGACAAGCCGCTGGGCATGAGCTCCAACAATGCCCTGCAGAAGGTGCGTTGGCTGTTCAATGCCGCCAAGGGCGGCCACACCGGCAGTCTCGATCCGCTGGCCAGTGGCGTACTGCCGCTGTGTCTGGGTGAGGCCACCAAGTTTTCCCAGTACCTGCTGGATGCCGACAAGGCCTACGTCACCGAAGCCCGTCTGGGCATGACCACCACCACCGGCGATGCCGAGGGTGATGTCATCGAAATGAAACCGGTGAACGTCAGTCTGGAACAGGTCAACGCGGTGCTGCCGAGCTTTACCGGCGACATCGAACAGATTCCGCCCATGTACTCGGCGCTCAAGCATGACGGCCAGCCGCTGTATAAACTGGCCCGCGCCGGTGAAACCGTGGAGCGCAAGCCGCGATCTGTTACTATTAGCCAGCTTAAATTGCTGAGTCTGGAAGGCGACCGTCTGCAGCTGGAAGTGCACTGTACCAAGGGCACCTATATCCGCACTCTGGTTGAAGATATTGGTCTGGCGCTGGGCTGTGGTGCGCATGTGTCAGCGCTGCGGCGGATCAAGGCCGGGCCCTTCGATCTGACTCAGTCGATCACCCTGGAAACCCTTGAAGCCCTGCACGCCGAGGGTGGGCATGAGGCACTGGACCACCTGTTGCTGCCCAGCGACAGCGGCCTGCTGGATTGGCCGGTGGTGGACCTGACCGAGCAGACTGCCTATTACCTGAATCACGGCCAGGCCGTGCGGGTACCGGGTAGCCCGGCTTTCGGTATGGTGCGCTTGCGTGACCAGAGCGGCAAATTTATCGGCATCGGCGAAATGACCGACGATGCCCGCGTTGCGCCCAAGCGCTTGATGCGCTTTGAAGGCTGACGCGATGTAGTTGACCCATCAGGGTCACAACGAGGATGGCTGTTAACAGGCATGGTCACTCCTCGATTTAAAACACGGGATTAGGTTCCCGGCCTGTTCACTCAGAGGAAAGCTGTCATGGCACTGAGCGTCGAAGAGAAAGCTGCAATTGTAACTGAATACGCGCGTGGCGAAGGTGACACCGGTTCTCCGGAAGTCCAGGTAGCGCTGTTGACTGCAAACATCAACAAGCTGCAGGGTCACTTCAAGGAAAACAAGAAGGATCACCATTCCCGTCGTGGTCTGATCCGGATGGTAAACCAGCGTCGTAAGCTGCTGGACTACCTGAAGTCGAAAGACATTCCGCGTTACTCCAGCTTGATCAGCAGTTTGGGTCTGCGTCGCTAAGCGACAGGTCCCGTTTGGACATGGCCGGGTCCGAAACCCGGTCGTGCCCAGAGTTTCCCCAAAGGCAAAAACAGAGAGAGAAGACACCGTGAAACCGGTTATCAAACAATTCAAATTAGGTAATAACACCATCACCCTGGAAACCGGTCGTATCGCCCGCCAGGCCTCTGGTGCCGTACTGGTCAGCATCGACAATGCCGTCAGCGTTCTGTGTACTGTAGTCGGCGCCAAGAAAGCTGACGCCGGTCGTGACTTCTTCCCTCTGTCAGTTCACTACATCGAGAAGACCTACGCCGCCGGCCGCATCCCCGGTGGTTTCTTCAAGCGTGAAGGCCGTCCGACTGAAAAAGAGACCCTGACCTCGCGCCTGATCGATCGTCCGATCCGCCCGCTGTTCCCCGAAGGCTTCATGAATGAAGTCCAGGTCGTGTGTACTGTCGTCTCCACCGACAAGAGCACAGATCCGGATATCGCCGCGCTGATCGGCACCTCTGCCGCCCTGGCGATTTCAGGCATTCCGTTCGACGGCCCGATTGCCGGCGCACGCGTTGGCTTTGACGCCAACAACAGTTACATCCTCAACCCGAACTACGAACAGCTGAAGGACTCGCGTCTGGACATGGTCGTAGCCGGCACTGAAGACGCCGTCCTGATGGTTGAATCCGAGGCCAAAGAGCTGACCGAAGACCAGATGCTGGGCGCGGTACTTTTTGCTCACATGGAATTCCAGACCGCCATCCAGGCCATCAAGGAACTCGCCGCTGAAACCGGCAAGGCTCGTTGGGACTGGACTGCTGCACCGGAAAACACCGCCCTGCTGGATGCCATCAAAGGCCAGTTCGGTGCCGGTATTGCCGCTGCTTACACCATCACCGACAAAATGGCCCGCTACACTCGCCTTGGCGAACTGCGCACCCAGGCCATCGAAGCCCTGGCTGGTGACGAAGAGGGCAAGCCCTCCGCTGGTGACGTCAAGGACGCCTTCGGCGAGATCGAGTACCGCACCGTGCGTGAAAGCATCGTCAACGGCAACCCGCGTATCGACGGTCGCGACACCAAGACTGTGCGCCCGCTGAACATCGAAGTCGGCGTACTGGATCGCACCCACGGCTCGGCTTTGTTCACCCGTGGCGAAACGCAGGCGCTGGTTGTTACCACCCTGGGTACCGCCCGTGACGCACAGCTGCTGGACACCCTGGAAGGCGAGAAGAAAGACCCCTTCATGCTGCATTACAACTTCCCTCCCTACTCTGTAGGCGAGTGCGGTCGTATGGGCGGCACCGGTCGTCGTGAAGTCGGCCACGGCCGTCTGGCCCGTCGCGGTATTGCTGCCGTGATGCCGAACATGGATGACTTCCCCTATACCATCCGTGTGGTATCAGAAATCACCGAATCCAACGGTTCCAGCTCCATGGCCTCCGTGTGTGGCGCCTCTCTGGCTCTGATGGACGCCGGCGTACCGCTGACCGCGCCGGTAGCCGGTATCGCCATGGGTCTGGTCAAGGAAGGCGACAAGTTCGCGGTTCTGACTGACATCCTCGGTGACGAAGATCACCTCGGCGACATGGACTTCAAGGTAGCCGGTACCAGCAAGGGCGTGACCGCGCTGCAGATGGACATCAAGATCAAGGGCATCACCGAAGAAATCATGGAAATTGCTCTGGGCCAGGCCCTGGAAGCACGCCTGAATATCCTCGGCCAGATGAACCAGATCCTCGGCGAGTCGCGCAAGGAGCTGTCTTCCAACGCGCCGACCATGATCAGCATGAAGATCGATTCCGACAAGATCCGCGACGTGATCGGCAAGGGCGGCGCGGTTATTCGCAGCATCTGTGAAGATACCGGTGCCTCCATCGACATCACTGACGACGGTTCAGTCAAGATCTTCGCTCCGACCAAGGACGCTGCCAACGCGGCCAAGGCTCGGGTTGACGAGATCACCGCAGAAGCGGAAATAGGCAAGATCTACGAAGGCAAGGTAGAGCGCATTGTCGACTTCGGTGCCTTCGTCAACATCCTGCCGGGCAAGGACGGTCTGGTACACATTTCTCAAATCGCCAATCAGCGCATCGAGAAAGTCACCGACGTGCTGACCGAAGGTCAGATGGTGCGTGTACTGGTACTGGACGTGGACAACCGCGGCCGTATCAAGCTGTCGATCAAGGACGTGGAAGGTGTAGACGCTGCTAGCGCCTGAACCATCGCGTAAGTGGAAAAGCCCCGGTCGTCATGATCGGGGCTTTTTTGTTTATGCAGGGGGCAGGTGTCTTACGGGAATAGTGAAGTTACCAACCTAGATAGGAATAGCCAGAATCAGCGCAATCCCGATCAGCGTCGCACAGGTAATCAACAGCCGATTAGTCACCGGCTCCTTGAGCTCATACACGACCTGCTTTTGCTCGGCGTAGGTTTTACCGGTGAGCAGGATCAGCGCTGCCAGGGGCGTCAGTAACACCAGAGTGGCAGTAACAAACCAGCGTTGGCGATACCAGGCCACCTGGTCATAGGTCAGTTCAGTCTTTTCAAAGAGTTTTTCATTCATCGCTGCGGCGTCCTTCTGCGGGATGTCAGCCAGGCCAAAAAATGCAGCGCGCATTGTGGCACGCAAGCCAAGCGCCGTGTTTTCAAGGGTTCAGAGCTGTGATCCATGCCACATTTAGTGACCCTCTGAGTCACCTGGGGCAGTTGAAAAGCCAAACTACCCTAGCCGATCCAGCCAAGCGAACTAGCACTTTGCCAGTGCATAAAAGCCATGCTATATCTAGCGCACTGGCCAAGCTTGCTTGACAGCATTCCCTCCATTTTGGGCAAGGACTGCCGACAACCCCGCTTGCATAACCATCGCCCAGACAGACGCTGTGCGCATTTTCATGCGCAAAAGGTGGGGCGGTAGCGTGCTTGGCGCTGCATCCCAAGCTTGAATCCTCAGTAATAAAAGCCTGCAAAACGGTCGGTGCGACCGATATATCTGAGCCAAAGCTAAAATGTCTATTTTTATAAGCGAATTCAGAAGGTTAGGATCATGCTAAGAAATGGGGATATGAGTCGCAGCGACCGTTTTGCAAGGTGTCCTGCAAATGCTGGCGGAGCTAAAAGCCTTAACTTACCGGGCTTTCAGAGGCGTCGGGGTTAAATTTGAAAATGACAAAACGATCACCGAGATATGAGTCGGTGCGACCACTATACAAATGTTATGTACTTGAGGGAAAATGGACGATCACCTGCTAACGTTTCAAATCGACAAAGATTCTGAACAAGTCTTTGTTCATGGCGATCCTGCTGGTTTGGAGTTCTTCGCCAGACAATTGCTAGATCTGGCCGCAAAAGCTCGTGCCGGCGAATTTCCCCATACTCACCTCTTTTCCGAGGAGTGGGGCGGGGATGGCGAGTTGTCCTCTGAGCCTCAGGAAGAGGACCAGCAAATGGTCCATCACGTAAAGGTATACGGGTGGCCAACCATCGAAGGAGCGAAGCCATATGCCAAAACATAACAAATCGCTCAAGTTCGCTCCGGCCCATTGGGCCTCCACCGGACGCCCTTGTCAGGGCGCCGCTTAGCTTCGCGTTAGAGGCACATATGATTCGAGCCCGAGGATGGCTAATGGCCGTAATGCTCTTACCGGTAAGCGGCTGTGTCATATATTTGGACTATCCAGGGCCTCAGATCGTGGAGGGTATCGTCATCTCTTCAGACGGTCAGCCAGCCAAAGGGGCTTACATAACCATATGGGAAGGCCGCGATTTTTTAACGCTATTTCCAATTTCGTACCCTGCCGCAGCTAGAGGAGAAGCAGATGAAACGGGTCGTTTTTCTATATCAGTACAGAACGAGTGGCCTGCTCGAATTACGGCCTCCAAACAGTGTGAATTCGGTTACTTTGAAGCAACTCAGGCATCTCTAAAAGAGGTTGTGATTCAACTGGAGCCTAGACAGGGTGGATGCTAGCTCTAACAATTGCATCAAATTCGTTTCGGCCCTGAAGGGCCTCCACCGGACGGCCTTGTCAGGCCGCCGTTTATGCAAGCGTTATGCATATGGAAGGTGGCATCAGCGATGAATTATAGAAAGTACGCTGTGATTGGGTATGGTTGTTATCTGGTGAGCTACTTTGCTCTTTTACTCGTCTCCGGAAAAGTTCACGGATTCAACATTAGTGTCGGAGCACTCACAGACGTCGTGACCTACATCGCCCTGCCAATATTAATTTGCGTCATTGTTGGGGGCCTAGTCTGGG
>PGZJ01000015.1 GCA_002840055.1 Gammaproteobacteria bacterium HGW-Gammaproteobacteria-11
GGTTTGCTTGCGCAGTATCCGGTTGGCCGTGAGCATGCCCAGTGCTGCGAGGTTTTCAGTGAAGCGAGTGCCGGTTCCGATCTGGTAGTCGACCTGATTGTCGAGCACCATCACGCCGCGGCCATGATGGCGTTCCACCATCCCGCTATCGACCAGCTCGTCAATGGCGCGACGCAACGTGTGCCGATTGACGCCGAAGCGGGCGGCCAAGTCGCCTTCGGACGGCAGGTAGTCACCGGGTGCGTACTGGTTTAAAACGTCCTGTTCGAGTTGCTGGGCGATTTGTGCGTACAGGGCCTTGCCGTTTTCTCGGGTAACTTCGTAGAGGCTCATAATCAGATATCTAGATAGGTGGATATCTGTATTTGTACGCGAGGACTATTACAAACCAATGACTGTTTTGTGATGGGTGCGGGTATGTGCTCAGCAGATCACAGATAACGAGCTTGCTGATGCGGACAGGCCATCAGCCCTTTATGCCGGCAATATAGGCCTCCGTTAGCGCATGCCTCGGGTTATTGAATAGATGTTGACAACGATTGAACTCGATAAGCTTGCCGCTTTTTTCGGTAACCCAGAAGAACGCCGCGTAATTGGCAATACGTCTTGCCTGGGCCAGATTGTGGGTCACGATGATCACCGTGAAGCGGCCTTTGAGTCGCAGAATCAACTCTTCGACAACAGCGGAAGAAATCGGATCCAGTGCACTGCAGGGTTCGTCCATCAGCAAGATTTCCGGCTCCAGAATCAACGCCCTGGCAATGCACAGGCGTTGCTGTTGGCCTCCGGACAGCCGCGTTGCCGGGCTGTGTAGACGAGTCTTAACCTCTTCCCATAAGCCGACATCACGCAGCGCGGTTTCAATGCGTTGGTTTACTTCCTTTTTGTTGTTAATGCCACGCTCCAACAGCGGTAACTCAAGATTACGGCGGATGGAGAGTGGAAAGGGATTGGGTTTCTGGAAAATCATGCCAATACGCTGGCGCAGCCGTTTTACATCCTGTTCAGGGCTCAGGATATTTTGTCCATCAAACTGAACAGTGCCGCTGGCGGTAGCGCCGGGCAAGAGATCGATCAACCGGTTCAAGCAAGCGAGGAAGCTTGACTTGCCACAGCCGGATGGGCCAATCAGGGCGGTAATGCAGCCGCGAAACACATCCAGCGATACTCCGGATAATACCTGACTGGCACCATAGGCGACTGCCAGATCACGGATCTGCAACTGTGCAACGGGTTCGCAGCAGGGAGGTCCGGCTTCGACCTGACCGAGGGTAAAGGGCGGCTCCAGCGGTGGCTTGGTATCGGTCATGTCAGGGTCACCTTGCGTTTGGCCCAGTGCAGCGAGAGTTGGTTGGCGACCAGATTGATCAGTACGATCAGCGTCACCAACACTACGGCAGAGCCATAGGCCGCCTGATCGCCGCCGGTTATGTTCATGGACAGATCATAGATATGCACGGCCAATGCACGACCTGAATCGCTTAGCGATTCAGGCATGCGGTCAACATAGCCGCTAGTGAAGATCAGTGCGGCGGTTTCCGCCGTGGCACGCCCGATTGCCAGCAACACGCCCGCAGTGATGGCGGGTGCAGCGGCTGGCAGCAGCACATGCCAGAGCACGCTGCTACGGCGCATGGCCAGCGCGGCGCCGGCCTGGCGCCAATCGTCAGACACGGCGTTCAGGCCACTTTCGGCAGTGCGCACCAGAATCGGCAGCATCATGCATGCCAGAGTTAACCCGCCCGATAGTATGGAGAAGCCGAGCCCCAGGAAACCACTGAAAAAAGCATAGCCAAACAGGCCGATCACAATCGATGGCACCCCGGCCAAAATATCCAGTACCAGTCCGATCCGTTGTCCTGCAGCGCCACCCCGGCGGGTAAACTCGGCCAGCCAGATGGCGCTGCACAAACCCAGGGGTAGGGCAACGCTGATGGCCACCGAAAGAATCAGCAGCGTTGATACCAGAATCGGCCAGATACCGCCCTGACGCCCGGCACGGCTGGGTGCCTGACTGAGAAACTCCCAGCTGATGGCGGGCAGGCCCTTGACCAGCACGTCACCGAGCAGCCAGAGGAAGGCCAGGCAGACCAGTCCGACGATAAGCCATAGGGTCAGTGTAAACAGGCGTTCAGCCATGGTGCATACTCCGGCTCAGCCGATGGGCCAGCCAGGCCAGCAGGGCGACCATCAACATCAGCAGCAGGCCCGAGACGAACAGGCTGGCGCGGTGGTGATCGACCGCATAGGCCATTTCCAGCGCGATATTGGCGGTCAGCACCCGTATCGGCTCGAACAGGCTGCGCGGGGTTTGCACCACATTCCCCGCGACCATGAGCACCGCCATGGTTTCGCCCAGGGCACGGGCAATGGCCAGCAGCACACCGCCAAGGATGCCACGTCGGGCTGCCGGCACCAGGACGCCGATTAAAATCCGGTGGCGGCTCATGCCGAGCATGGCGGCACCCTGATAGAGTGTTGGCGGCAGGGCAGCCAGTGCGGCGCGGCTGGTCAGGGCAACGGTAGGTAGCGTCATCATGGCCAGAATCAGAATCGCTGCCAGCAGGCTGGCACCGGGGGGTTGCCAGCTGCCAATCACCGGCACCAATACCGTCAGACCCCAGAGACCGAATACCACTGAGGGGATGCCCGCCAGCAAACTGATCATGCTGTTGAATGGGCCGCTGAACCAGGCTGGCGCTAGATACTGACTGAACAGTGCCGAGCCCAGGCCCATGGGAACAGCCAGCAGCATGGCGCCAAATGCGGCAGCCATCGAGGCCCAGACCATGGGCAGCATGCCAAACTGGCCCTGTAGTGGATGCCAACCATCGCTACGTAAGAAGGCCAACAGGTTGCTGCCATCGCGACCGCTCATTGCTGGCCAGGCTTCCCAGATCAGAAAGCCGACAATCAATGCCAGCAGGGCGGCGGCTAACAGGGCGGGCACGCCTAGCAGACCCTGCAGTAGTGTATCGGAAGGCCAGCGGGTTTTTTTTTCGGTGGTCAGCATGGGCACTACTCGGCGTTGGCCAGCGGCACAAAAAAGTGCTCATTGATCAGGCCGTGCACGCTGTTTGATCGGGCAAACTCAATGAAACGTGCGCTCAAGCCCTCAGCTGGACTAGCGGTCACCAGGTTCAGTGGCCGCGAAAGGGGGAAGCTGCCGTCGGCGACATGGGCCATAGTCGGCGCAACGCCGGCTAGTGGGATCAGTTTGATCGGTGTGCCTAATTCGGACTCGTATTCGGCGGCACCAATCGAAACATAGCCAATCGCACCGGGGTTGCCGGCAACGGTTTTTATACCCTGCTGGTTGTCGCCTATGACAACCTGCGCCTTGATATCGCTATTGCTCAGCTTGAAAAACACCAGGAACAGCTCTAGGGTCGAACGGCCCTCGGCCTTATTGACCACGCTGATCAGGCGATCTGGTCCGCCTACTTCCTGCCAGTTGATTATTTGACCGGTAAAAATAGCGATGATTTGTTCATGGCTGAGTGCGTCGATTGGATTGCTGGAGTGGGTAATCAGGCTGATACCATCCATGGCGAAGGGGTAGCCGGACAGATCCTCTTCGCTCGCGTAGAGAGCCCGCGAGATCATGCCGATATCGGCCCTGCCACTGCGCGTATCAGCAATGCCTCGGGACGAGCCGCCGGTTTGCACATCAATACGGGTACCGGGATTGGTTTGCTCGAAGGCCCTGGCGATATCGGCTATGACCGGTGCCACTGTGCTGGCCCCGGTAATGGTCAGCCGAGTGTTATCGGCGTGGGCGAGCTGAACGAAGCAACTGATCAGGAGTAACGGGATAAGGCGTTTAATCATGGTGTTTGTCCTTTATCACTTATGGACCGCATCAGTCTGGCGATTGCGGCGGGTATCAGGGTCTGCTCCGGTTGACCTGCCAGTTGCTGCTGCAACTGACTGATGCGAGTGTGCAGCGTGGCATAGCACTGGCTGAAAGCGTCGCGCTGGCTGTCTTCGCTAGCTTGTACTGCGGCCGGGTCGGGCAGGTCCCAATGCACCCGTTCCGGGGCGCCGGGAAACTGCGGGCAGGCTTGCCCGGCATTACCACAGACGGTCAGCATGATATCCAAGGGTGTAGCCTCGGGATCGAGAAACTCATCCCAGCTTTTGCTCCTTGGCAGGTGTTCGGCCTCCCAGTTGCCAAGCTGCTCCAGGGCCAGCGGATTTACGCGTCCGGTGGGTTGACTGCCGGCACTGAACGCCTGAATACGACCTTGAAACAAACGGTTGAACAGGGCCTCGGCCATGATGCTGCGCGCCGAGTTGCCGGTGCACAGTACCAGAAGTCTTATGGGCTTGGGATTCAGCAGCATGCGCCATTTCCGTCAGGCGTATTGCTGGCGCTGTCGTAGGGCAGGGCGCCACCGCAGCCGGGGAAGATGCCGTAGTGTCGCTCGAAATTGCCGAAGAACTCGAAATGCCCGGCGAAGCGGGTTTCTTTCAGCATGCGCCAGGTATTCCCGCAGACCGGGAAGATGCGTCCGGTTTCAATCAGGTGATGCTTGTCGAGCAGCAACTGGTGCGGCGCATCCGGGATGCTGCCCTGATAAATGACTGCTTGTCCGTAATCTTCGCAGGCTGGCTCCAGGGCGGGCAACTTGAATAGGCGGTAGGTGGCGGAGAAGAACCGGGCGCTACCCAGTTTGGCAGCCAGTGCCGGGTCGGTAATCTCGAGTGGACGGTCTTCCACCAACCGCGGATCAAGGAAGCCATGCTTGCGTGCCAGATTCTCGAAGTCGTTCCAGTACAGCGCACCGCCCAGACATTCACCGTACAGCACGTCATCTTCACGCACCGCATCAGGCAGACGGCGATCGGCATAGATGTCGGAGAAATACAGTTCGCCACCGGGCTTGAGTAAGCGATAGGCTTCGCGCAGCACGGCGTCCTTGTCCGGTGAAAGGTTGATCACGCAGTTGGAGACGATGACGTCAAAGTGGATGTCGGGCAGGCCCAGGGCATCCAGTTGTTCAATGTAGCCGTGGTGAAAGTCGACATTGGCAAAGCCGAACTGCTCGGCATGGTAGGCCAGGTGCTCATTGGCTACGGCCAGTTGCTCGGTGGTCATATCCACCCCGGTTACCTGGCCTTCGGCGCCGACCAGTTGCGCCAGTACATAGCAATCCCGGCCCGAACCGCTGCCCAGATCCAGAATGCGGCAACCCGACAACAGGTGTGGCGCGACCAGCCCGCAACCGTAGTACTTGGCGCTGACTTCAGGATGTATTTTCGCCAGCAATGGCTTTAGCCAGCCAGGCATACTGCTGACATCACAGCAAGCACTTGTTTTCAGGTCGGAACTGCTTTGCAGTACCTTGCCATAATAGTCTTGGACGGATTCAAGCATGAAGTCCCCTCAATGCATTCAATAACGGTTAGAGCCTATGCGACAGTGATTGTTACAGTAGTGGAATCTGTATTGAGTGAATAGCCACCTGTAACAACGCGTGGGAAAATTGATCAAAGTGCATCTTGCAGTTGCTAATGCTGCGAGTCGTTTCATTTCCAACCCCAAAGGAGTCATTCATGTCTGAATTCACATTGCATACGCTCGACAGTGCACCGGCGAAAAGTAAGCCCCTGCTGGAGGGCTCACTTAAAGCGTTTGGTAGTATTCCTAATCTTCACGCCGTCATGGCCGATGCGCCTGCGGTATTGGAGGCCTATCAGCGATTGCATGGGTTATTCATGGCATCCAGTTTCAACACGGATGAGAAAACCGTGCTGTGGCAAACCATCAATGTCGAGCATGGGTGTACCTACTGTGTGGCAGCGCACTCGGCCATTGCCGGACAAATGAAGGTGAGTGACGACATCACTCAGGCGTTACGCAATGGCACACCGCTACAAGATCAAAAGCTTGAGGCGTTACGCCATTTTACCCTGGAGTTGGTGCGCGACAGAGGCTATGTAAAGCCTGAGTCTTTGAAGGCTTTTCTCGATGCGGGATACAGTCTTCAGCAGGTGCAGGAAGTGGTCTTGTGCCTGTCCCAGAAGGTGCTGAGCAATTACATTAACCATCTGGCTGAAACACCCCTTGATGAAAGCTTTTCAGCCTTTGCCTGGTCTTCCGGCGGCAAGTGATGCTGTGCCTGGAGCTTTGCCGGATCGGAATGATTGCTCAGGAATGCTGACAGTCACTCGGAATCAGCGTCCCAATTGAGTTTATGGAAATCGAAGCCGGCACTCAGTGTCGGCTTCACAATGGCAAAAAAAGGCGAGGCATCGAAGTCTCGCGGGACGAATAATGAATGATGCCGAATACGCAGGAGCTCCTGCTCACCTTCCCGGCCATCGAAATACTCCCCTTTGGCACTGAGGATGCTGGGTAAAATAGGATATTGCAGACGTTGAAATCCCTCGGCTATGTAGGTTGAGCAGATTGCTCTGGTTGGATCGCCGCTTCCCAAAGACAGCATGCGCCGCCGAAAGCGTGTTGGCACTGGGGGTGTTGGGCAAAAATAGCGGGCTAAGTCGACGATGTTACGTAAATCGTACTGATGGCCCAATCGGCTTATTGCGTATCTTTGCAGCTCGTGCAGATCGCGGTCGCTCAACCCAATAGGGCGACAGATGCGGGTATGCACATGGCTATAGTTCGAGAGGGGAAGGCTGCGAATACCCTCGACCAGGTCAGCTTCAACCAAGACATGTTGTTCGCCTGTTTCTGATATGGGTAAGCCGGCATCGGGTCCAAGATAGAGCGCGGCATGAGACCAGGTCGATTGGGTAAGATACTTAATAGCTACACTGATTCGTGTGTCGCCATCAACCAGTAGTACATCGCCTGGGCGCAGTGTCGCCTTCAAGTCGTCATAGGCCGCTGATGTAATGTTGTGGGACTGAATTTTTCCGGTCAGATAGTTAGCTATTCGAGTACAGATCCACCCTAACATGGCATGCTCCTGATCCTGAAAAATCCTGCTTTCAAAGCGATCGACCGGTGGCCGATCGCTCAGTGGCATCAGCAGTTTTGTTGCCTGCGATTGTCGTAAAAGCGCTGCGAGCGCTCCAGGCCATCGTTACCGGTGATCAGTTTTTGCATGGATAAGGTTGTTACACTGGGGTCGCTGGGTGCCTGGGTGGTTTGTGCGGCGACAATGGAACTGGTTGTAATCAGCACCCCGGCAAAGAGTGAAAGTAATGTGGTTTTCATGGCGGTGTCCTTTCGGTCTATAGGCAGTATTGCCATACTGTCTTGATCCATACAGGGCCGCTTTTGTTACATTCAGCATGTATCCCATCCTACTCCTATGTCTGAGAAGTCGGGTGCCTGAGGTGGTCCAGTGCCAGTCTGTCCTGATCACGAAACGCCATGACGACCAGGCTGCCCGCAAAGATGATCAGGGACGGGTAGAACAAGGCGTTTGTGCCTTCGATAAACCATCCCCATGGATCGATGACCGAGGTGGCTACCGCCAGAAGGGAGGCGGCGTTGAGTATCAGTTGTACGGGGTATGCCCAGCGCCAGAAAAGCCCCAGCACAACGGCAAGTCCAACTGCTACCTGGGCTATACCAGCTATTGGAAGCAGGGCTGGAGAGGCAAGAAAGCCGAAATAGAATTTATTGGCAACGGCAATCCCGTGCTCAATATTGATTATCTTGTCCGCTCCCCAGATAACCAGTAACCAGCCTAAAGAGATGCGCAAGAAAAGAAGTGTCCAGCTTTGCATGATATGAGCTCCATAATGTGAGAGAGGGCAAGGCGATATTGGTTACAAAACAACAGGGTTGGTTCACATGCTACAGAGTTATTGGCAGATAACCGGTGATTTCCAGCTCACGGTCTTCCAATGCATCTTTGTCCGGAAAGCGTTGTTGCCACGCGGTCACAATCTGATCCCGGTGTCTAAGCAGTGCTTCAATTTCTGTTCTGTATACTTTGACCACTGAACTCAGCCACAGGTTGGTTGGCCATGATGGGTAAGCGTGGTCAATCTCAAATGCATCCAGCATACCGATGACCTGGTCGGCAGCGTACCAGGTTTCGCCAGTGACCCAGCGGTTGCAGGCGAAGAGCCCCAAAGGCAGTCCCTTTTTATCCATGGATATTGCGATCAGGTGGGCAATGGCATCATTGTCAGATGGCCACAAGGTCCGACTGTAGCTCTGTTTTGCAGGCAAAGTATTTGGGGGCATACCGGCACGACGCATGAATAGGTGAAAGTGCCCATGTTCAAGCTGGCTGCCACGGTGCGCGTGATAGTAGTACTGCGCATGACTATCGCGGTCGTATACGTCGTTAGCCGGATAGTGTTGCATTTCGTAAAAGGTCCCTTGCCCTCTGAGTACCTCGCCGACGATATTCAGCCCGCCCTTTTCCAGAACGCGCAAAGACTCGCGCATGGAGTGAGCCGCAGTTGCAGGCCGCTCCGTGCGGAGGTGGCAAAATGACAAGCCTATGGGGATATGCGCTAGCGCACTGAAAGGCTGGTCCGAACGCATACAGGCATCCTTTAAAAAAACGGGATAATCAAGGGGTCAGATTATCCCGCAAAAGTGCAGGCTTCAAATAGCTGCACAAGGAGCGCGTTTGGCCGCACAGGGGTTGGCAGGTGCGCAGGGGTTACTGGCCGCGCAGGGGTTTTCAGCTGCGCAAGGATTACCTGCAGCACAAGGGTTAGCCGCACAGGGGTTGGGTGTAAAGCCAGGTTGAATGCTGGCCACATACGCAGTCAGCGCCGCCAGCTCCTGAGAGCCCCAGGGCAAGGTATCAGCAGCCATGGGCCCGAGCATGCAGATCTGAATCATCTCATCCAGAAACACCTGGTCCAGACCATACTGATTGCTGGCCATGGCCACTGGATGGGGGTAGGCATTGGCAAAGCTGGCTTGGTACATGGTCATGTTTTGTCCGTTGCCATGGCAGGTCGAGCAAGACAGGTTGTTGCTGCTCAGCGAGGTGTCCTTGAACAAGGCCTCACCCATGCTGATCAGTTGCGCCGTATTGCCAGTGTAGGGACTATAGTTGGCAGGGCGGGTAACCGCTTTGGCGGCACAGGGATTGGCCTTTGCGGCACAGGGGTTGGCCGCGCACGGGTTGCTGGCGCAGGGAGTAGCTGCGCAGGGGTTTGCCGCACAGGGATTGGCTGCGGCACAAGGATTGGCAGCGCAGGGGTTACTTGCTGCACAAGGGTTCTGACTGGTTGGGGCACAGCGAGGCGAACAGGGCCTGCAGGCTGCAGCCAACAGTGCTGGGCTAGCCAGCGCCATTAATAGTACGCCGGATGAGACCATGGTCGTCAAGCTGGCGCGAACAAGCGTGGGGGACGGATTTAAACGGGTCTGATGCATGGTGGCGTTCCTCTGGCAATTAAGTAGGTGAGCTTTTGTTGAGATGCCTTGATACACATCGCTGCTATGCTCAGATACAGCTAGTGAGGCGTTGTTACAGTGGAGACCCAATTTATACTTGTGTTGTAACAACGGCCGTCTTAGCGCATCCAACCTCTTTCGGGCATGTTTAAACTTATGATCAACGATTCGGACTTGGTGGCAGCCCTGAGGCAGGGTAAGCCAGGCGCTGCGGAGCAGGCGGTATCGCTGCATCACGGATTTCTGCTGATGATGGTCAAGCCGCTGGTAGGTGACGACCTGGCCAATGACGTGGTTCAGAACACCTGGCTTAAAGCCTTTGCAGCAATCGCTAGTTTCGAAGAGCGCAGTCAGCTCAGAACCTGGCTGACACGGATAGCCTTGAACGAAGCCAAGGCCTTGCTGCGTAAGCATCGCCGGGAAGTCTCACTTGAATCCTGGGGTGAGGATACCGGGTCGCCGATTGCTGAGCGTTTCAAGGAAAGCGGGGCATGGCAGGTGCTGCCGCATGTATGGCATCACGATACCCCGGACGCGATGCTGACCGAAGCCGAGCTGCACGAGTGCATCAAAAAACACCTGCACAAGTTGCCGGACGATCAGCGCGGCGTGGTGATATTACGTGAAATGTCCGGGTTGGGCTTCGATGAAATCGCCGCTGAACTCTCCCTCAGTGAGGGGAATGTCAGGGTGCTATTGCATCGCGGGCGGCAAAAAATGCACGCCATGCTCAACCACTTTGAGGAGGAGGGCTCATGCTGAACTGCAGAGAAATGTCTGAATTGGGTTCAGACATTATTGATCACCAACTCAATTGGCGAAAACGCCTCTCGGTCATGATGCACTTGCGTATGTGTGATCATTGCAGTCGATATATCTCCCAACTGCGGCTGACTTCGGACGTATTGCGTGCGTTGCCCATAGGCACAGATACAGATGACTTACGCGCAGTGCTTGCTGCGCTTGAATTGCAGCATGCTCAGCGCAAAGACTGATTCTGGCGCATTCAGGCTCCAATCAGAGTGTGTAATTACACTTAATCGCGTTGTAACGCGGGAGCACTAGCTGTATCCAAGCTCGGACAGTCAATCTGGAGCTATCCCTGATGCGTATACCCCGATGTTTGATATGGGTCGTCTTGCTGGTGACAAGCGCCCCTTTGCATGCCGTTTCATTTGATCAGCAGCATACGGCCTGGCAAGCCCTCCTTGAGCAGCATGTCCGCTGGGACGAGCGCGGGCACACAAGCTGGGTAGATTACCCGGGCTTTAGTGCCAGCCAGACTGATTTGAACCGCTATCTTTCCTTGCTCTCGGCGGTGAGGCCCGAGGTCTTTGCTGAATGGAGCCGGGAGCAGCGCCTGGCCTTTCTGATCAATGCCTACAATGCGTTCACCGTTAAGCTGGTCCTCGAGCACTATCCGCTGAAATCCATCAAGAATATCGGGGGCTTGTTTTCCAGCCCCTGGAAGCGATCCTTTATTCCGTTGCTGGGGACCAGCGTCAGTCTTGATGACATAGAGCACGGCATGATCCGTGCGCCAGGTGTTTACGATGAACCGCGTATCCATTTTGCCGTCAATTGCGCCTCTATAGGCTGTCCAGCGTTGCGACCGGAAGCCTATACCGCCGAGCGACTGGATGTGCAGTTGGCAGATGCAACCCGCCGATTTTTAACTGATCGGCAACGTAATGGCTATGATGCTCAAGCGGACAACCTGGTTCTGTCAAAGATATTTGATTGGTACGAACAGGACTTCATACAAGGCTGGGGTTCGCTGCACGCATTCAGCCAAGCGCATGCGAGCATGCTGGTTGATAACCCGGAACAGCAGGCGAGGCTGGAGCGAGATATCAGAATAGTTTTCGCGGGCTATGACTGGACGTTGAACGAGCGTTGAAAGCGGCGATTGTCAAAAACTAGCCTAGGCGTTGCATGTGGATAAAGAGATCGTCTTGCCTGGTCGACCAGCCAGGAGATGCCCCTCTATTCTGACAAATCGCCCCATAACTGCTGGGCCAGGGTCAGGGCCACAATCGGTGCGGTTTCGGTGCGCAAAACCCGCGGGCCAAATCGCGCTGCGTGAAAGCCGGCGTCTTCGGCCTGGCTGATTTCCGCCTTACTCAGGCCGCCTTCCGGGCCGATCAGCAGTCCCAGGGTGCTGGGCCTTTCAAGGCTGGCCAGGGACTGCTCGGTACGGTGATGCAGGACCAGTTTCAGGTCGCAGTCCAGTGCGCGGGTCCATTCGCCCAGCGCCACGGGCGCATGGATGGTCGGGACGACGCTGCGGCCACATTGTTCGCAGGCACTGATGGCGATCTGTTGCCAATGGGCCTGACGCTTGTCCGCCCGCTCGCCCTGCAACTTGACCTCGCAGCGCTCGGTATACAGCGGGGTAATCTTGCTGACGCCCAGTTCAACGGCTTTTTGGATCGCCCAATCCATGCGGTCACCGCGTGACATGGCCTGACCAAGGTGAACCGAGAGGGGTGATTCAGGTAGTCCGGACACGGGGGCAGCAAGCGCTATGCGCAGATCGCGCTTGCTGACCTCGAGCAGGGTGCCGGGCCACTCCTGACCACTGCCATTGAACAGCTGTACGTCAGCGCCGGGGCTCAGGCGCAGAACCCGGCCCAGGTAGTGCGCCAGATCACCGTCCAGGGTCAGCTCACCTTCGGTCAGCGGTGCATCCAGATAGAAACGCGATCGGCGCATGGCTCAGTCCCGGGTGGCCAGTTGAATGCCTTCCCAGGCCACGGCGGCCAGATGGTCAATCTGTTCCGGGGTGATCACATAGGGCGGCATGAAGTACACCACGCTGCCCAGCGGGCGCAGCAGGGCTTCGTTCTTGAGGCCGTGCTGATAAACACGGATGCCACGCCGTTCCTGCCATGGGTAAGGCTCGCGGGTGGCCTTGTTCTTGACCATCTCGATCGCCAATACCATGCCGGTCTGTCTTACTTCGGCAACGTGGGGGTGATCGGCAAAGTGCGCCGTGGCCTTGGCCATGTGGCTGCTCAGGGCCTTGTTGGCCTCGATCACATTGTTCTGTTCAAAGATATCCAGGGTCGCCAGTGCGGCAGCGCAGGCCAGCGGGTTGCCGGTATAGCTGTGCGAGTGCAGGAAGGCGCGCATGCTCTCGTAGTCGTCATAGAAAGCCTGATAGATCTCATCATGGGTCAGGCATACCGCCATGGGCAGATAGCCGCCGGTCAGCGCCTTGGACAAGCACAGAAAGTCTGGCGTGATGCCGGCCTGTTCGCAGGCGAACAGGCTGCCGGTACGACCAAAGCCGACGGCGATTTCGTCGTGAATCAGATGCACGCCATAGCGATCACAGGCCTCACGCAGGAGCTTGAGGTAGACCGGGTGGTACATGCGCATGCTGCCGGCACACTGGATCAGCGGCTCAACGATGACTGCCGCGACTTCATGGTGATGGGCCGCCAGTGTGCGCTCCATGTGCTCGAACATCAGACGGCTGTGTTCTTCCCAGCTGACCCCGGCTTCGCGGTTGTAACAATCTGGCGAGGGCACGGTGATGACGCTCATCAGCAGCGGTTCGTAGGTTTCCTTGTACAGAGCCACATCGCCCACAGCGAGTGCCGCGAGGGTTTCACCGTGGTAGCTGTTGGACAGGGTAACGAAACGCTTCTTCTCTGGCTTGCCGACATTCAGCCAGTAGTGAAAGCTCATCTTCAGCGCGACTTCAATGCACGAGGAGCCGTTGTCGGCATAGAAGCAGCGGGTCAGCTTTTCCGGCGTGATCTGGACCAGCCGTTCAGACAGTTCAATCACCGGTTGGTGGCTAAAGCCGCCCAGAATCACATGTTCAAGACTGTCGAGTTGATCCTTGATTCGTTGGTTGATCTGCGGGTTGGCATGACCAAAGACATTCACCCACCAGGAGCTCACGGCATCCAGATAGCGGTTGCCTTCAAAATCATGCAGCCACACACCTTCGCCGCGCTGAATCGGCACAATGGGCATGTGTTCGTGATCTTTCATCTGCGTGCAGGGATGCCAGAGCACCGACAGGTCGCGTTGCATCCACTGATTGTTCAGACCCATATCCACCTCGCCATCACTGATTGATGCGGGGATTGTACATGAGCCTGAGATGGTCTGCAGTGACCCTCAGCGGGTACCGAAGACCACCATGGTTTTCCCTTTGACGTCGATCAGTCCCTGCTCTTCCAGACTTTTCAGGACGCGTCCGACCATTTCCCGCGAGCAGCCAACGATACGGCCAATCTCCTGGCGGGTTACCTTGATCTGCATACCATCTGGGTGGGTCATGGCATCGGGCTGGCGGCAAAGCTCGAGCAGTGTGCGGGCAACCCGCCCGGTGACATCCAGAAAGGCCAGATCGCCGACCTTGCGCGTGGTGTTGCGCAGTCGCTCAGCCATTTGTCGGCCTACCGCATACAGCAGTTCCGGGTCGGCGTGGCTGAGTTCGCGGAATTTGTTGTAACTGAGCTCGGCCACTTCACATTCACTTTTGGCGCGTACCCAGGCACTGCGATCCTGCTGTGCCAGCTCTTCATCAAACAACCCCATCTCGCCAAAAAAATCACCCTGGTTGAGATAGGCGATGATCATTTCGCGGCCTTGGTCGTCTTCGATCAGAATGGTGACGGTCCCTTTGAGGATGTAAAACAGGGTGTCGGAGTGGTCGCCAGCATGAATGACGGTACTGCGGGCATTGAAGCGTCTGAGGTGGCAGTGTTCCAGGTAGGCATCGAGATTTTTTATTTTGGGCGTCTTGGCTATCGAAACCATTGATATGTCCTGTCGAGCAAACCGTGGGCAGTGGTAATACATGAAGCCTCATTTCGAGACCAAAGCGGATTATGTCCAGTTTTTACTGTGATGACCAGCAGGACACAGTGTTTGATCTGGCTGTGATATTCTCCAACGCCTCAGGGTGTCAGGTCGGAGTATGAAATGAAAGCACAAATCAAGTGGGTGGATGGTGCCATGTTTGTCGGTGAGTCCGGCAGTGGCCACAGCCTGGTCATGGATGGGCCGCCAGAGGCGGGCGGACGGAACATGGGCGTACGTCCGATGGAAACGGTGCTGATCGGTCTGGGCGGCTGTGCCAGTTACGACGTGGTCAGTATTCTGAAAAAAGCCCGCCAGGATATTCGTGACGTGCACACCCAGCTGGAAGCCGAACGTGCTGACAGCGAGCCCAAGGTGTTCACCAGGATCCATGTGCACTTTGTGGTCAGTGGCAAGAATCTCAAGGAGTCGCAGGTCAAGCGTGCGGTCGAGTTGTCGGCGGAAAAATACTGCTCGGCCTCGATCATGCTGGGCCGCGCCGGGGTGGAGATAACCCACGACTACGAGATTGTAGCGGTCGAGTAAGCGCCGTTGATTCAGGGCAGAGGGGGCGTAAGCCCCCTTGTACATGTCTGGCCTTAAATCTTGTAGGTAGCGCTGGTCATGGCCTTTGACAGCAGCACCATGGCCGCCTTGATCGGTTCCGGAAAGTCCATGCCGCCGGCTTCCAGCGCCTGGCAGCCGTGCTCTATTTCATCCAGACGCATTTGTTCGAGAATGGCTCTGGACTTGATGTCTTCATCCGGCAACTGCTGCAGGTGGTCGTCCAGATGGCGCTCAACCAACTGCTCGGTGGCGGCAACAAACCCCAGGCTGACGCGGTCGCTGATCAGACCGGCGACGGCGCCGATGCCAAACGACAGGCCATAAAACAGCGGATTAAGCACGCTGGGCTGGCTGTTTAACTCGGTCAGTCGCTGTTCGCACCAGGCCAGATGATCGATTTCCTCCTTCGCCGCATGCTCCATCTTGCTGCGCACATCCGGCAACTTGGCGGTCATGGCCTGACCTTGATACAGGGCCTGGGCGCATACCTCGCCAGTATGGTTGATACGCATCAAGCCGGCGATGTGCTGACGCTCGTCGTCGGTCATCGGCACGTTAGCCAGATGCTGGGCCGGGGAGGGTCGATGTGCCTGCGCGGCACCCGGCGTAAGGGTTCGCAATGACTGGTCAGCCTGGGTCAGCAAGCGGTCAAGCAAGCTGTAATGACGTGTGCTGCTCATGGTCTGCTCCTGTGCAGAGGATCTGGCGGGGTAACGACAGGACAGTTGGCTTAGCCTGGCGGCCAACTCATCTGCCGCTGACCCAATACATGCAAGTGAATATGGTAGACGGTCTGGCCACCCTGCTCATTGCAGTTGAACACGCTGCGAAAGCCGGCTTCGCAGCCGAGTTCGCGTGCCAGCCTTTGGCCGGTGAAGATCATGTGTCCAACCAGTTCGCGGTCGTCCTCCGTCAGATCACACAGGGTGGCAATGTGTTTGCGCGGGATGACCAGAAAATGCACCGGCGCCTGCGGATTGATGTCATGGAAGGCAATAACATGCTCATCTTCATAAATCTTGCGGGCTGGAATGACGCCTTCGACGATTTTGCAGAAAAGACAGTCCACGCGAATCTCCTTGCTCGATGCAAAAGTGCTTCCAGTGTAACCGTCTGCGGATAGAATGGCACCTTGACCAACTGCCGCAGAGGGATCCGCTGGTGAAAAATGATGTACACGACCTCAGTTTGTTGCTTGATAGCCGGGTAAAGCTCATCGTCATTGAGTCCTGGGAAGAACAACGGGTACTCGAAACCATTGGCATGCTGGCGATCAAACAGAACAGCAGCTGGTATGCCTGGGATCAGGTCGAAGGCTTGCGACTGATGAGCTTTGGCACCGAAAAACAAGGCGTCGGTGATGGCAGCGACCCGGAAAAAGTCCTCGAGGCCATCCGCAAGGGTAATGAACAGGCCATCTATGTCCTGTGCGATTTGCACCCCTTTCTCGAATCGTCTCGCCTGGTTCGCCTGATCAAGAGCATGGCGATGAACGCCCATGAGCAGGCACCCACGCTGATTCTGGTCAGCCATGCACTGAAAATGCCGGATGAGCTGAGTCGTCTTGCGGCACGCCTGAGCCTGAGCATGCCATCGGATGAGCAACTGGCAGCCATAGTAAGGGAAGAGGCAACCAAGTGGACCGAGCAGAATCAGGGTCGCCGCGTACGCACCGACAATCGCACCCTCGAGCAGGTGGTCCGCAACCTTCGTGGCATGACCCATGCCGAGGCGCGGCGCCTGGCGCGAAACCTGATTGCAGATGACGGGGCCATTACCCAGGAAGATATTCCGGCCTTGAACAAGGCCAAGTTCAGCCTGCTGGATATGCAGGGTGTCCTCTCCTATGAGCAGGACACGGCACGCTTTGCCGATGTCGGCGGCTTGCAGCAGTTCAAGCGCTGGCTGGCCGATCGACACAGTGCGTTCCTGCAGGCGGGTGAGGTCAAGGATGCACCCAAGGGGGTTATGCTGGTCGGTGTGCAAGGCGCAGGCAAGAGCCTTGCTGCCAAAGCCGTGGCCGGCGTTTGGGGGCTGCCGCTACTGCGCCTGGATTTTGCCGCGCTGTATAACAAATACATTGGCGAGACCGAAAAGAACCTGCGCGAAGCCTTGTTGATGGCTGACCGCATGGAGCCCTGTGTGCTCTGGGTAGATGAGATCGAGAAGGGGCTGGCGCCGGATGGCAGCGACCAGGGTGTGTCGCGTCGGCTGTTGGGCACGCTGTTGACCTGGATGGCCGAGCGCAAAACTCGGGTGTTCCTGGTGGCAACCTCAAACGATGTCAGTCAATTGCCGCCGGAGTTGATCCGCAAGGGTCGCCTGGATGAAATGTTTTTCGTTGACTTGCCTGCGGCCGAGATACGCGAAGAGATTTTCCGTATCCATTTGCGCCGCCGGGAGTTGCAGGCTGAGGACTTTGATCTGGCCCAACTGGCGGTTGCCAGTGACGGCTTTGCTGGTGCGGAAATCGAGCAAGCGGTGGTTTCGGCGGTGTATTCAGCTGCGGCGCGTCAGGAGTCAGTAACAGACGCCCATGTGCTGGAGGCGCTGGCCCAGACCTCACCGCTCTCGGTGGTCATGGCCGAGCGACTGGAGGGGCTGCGTGAATGGGCGCGCGATCGAGCGGTCATGGCTGATTAAAAGGGTTTGACCACCACCAGAATGACGGCGCCGAGCAGCACCAGTACCGGCGCCTCGTTGAACCAGCGATAGAATACATGTGAGCGGGTATTCTGGTCGCTGGCAAAGCGTTTGAGCATGCTGCCGCAGACAAAGTTGTAGGCAATCAGTGCGGCAACCAAAACCAGCTTGGCATGCATCCAGCCCTGGCTCATCCAGCCCGGAACCATCACCAGCATGGCCAGCCCAAGCCCCACTGCCAGCACCATGGATGGCAGCATGATGCCGCGATAGAGCTTGCGCTCCATGATCTTGAACCGTTCCCTGCTGATGCTGTCTTCACTTTGGGCATGATAGACAAAGAGTCTCGGCAGGTAGAACAAACCAGCGAACCAGGTCACCACGGCAATGATGTGAAAGGCTTTGATCCACAGATACATGTGGTTTTCCTCGGGGCTGGGGGTTTCATGTCGGGGTATTGAATGCTGGTAATTTGCGTCAGCGCTTTTATCATAAGGGCTTTGTCGCCACGTATAAACGATTCGGGAAGTAATGATGATCAAAGTTGGCATTGTTGGTGGAACCGGTTACACCGGTGTTGAGCTGCTCAGGCTGTTGGCGCAGCACCCGCAGGCTCGGGTCGAGGTCATCACCTCGCGCTCGGAGGACGGAACCTGCGTCGCCGATATGTACCCGAATCTGCGTGGCCACTATGACTATTTGCACTTCAGCGTCCCGGATACGCGGACATTGGGCGCCTGTGACGTGGTGTTTTTCGCCACGCCTCATGGTGTGGCGCACGCCATGGCGGCAGAGCTGTTGGCAACGGGTACGCGGATTATTGACCTGTCAGCTGACTTCCGTCTGCGCGATGCCGACGAGTGGAGTCGCTGGTACGGTCAACCGCATGGCGCGCCGGAATTGCTCGAGCAGGCGGTCTATGGGCTGCCTGAGGTCAACCGCGAGGCCATTCGGTCAGCGCGGCTGATCGCTGTGCCGGGCTGCTATCCAACGGCTACGCAGTTGGGCTTCTTGCCACTGCTTGAGGCGGGTCTGGCGGACAGCAGCAGGCTGATTGCCGACTGCAAGTCCGGCGTCAGCGGTGCTGGCAGGGGCGCCAGTGTGGGCTCGCTACTATGCGAGTCAGCGGAAAGCATGAAAGCCTATGCGGTGGCTGGCCACCGGCATCTACCTGAAATCAGCCAGGGACTAACGCTGGCTGCCGGTCAGCCCGTTGGGCTGACCTTCGTGCCACACCTTACGCCGATGATTCGTGGTATCCATGCCACGCTCTACGCCACGGTTACTGATCGCTCGGTGGATTTGCAGGCTTTGTTTGCCAAGCGTTATGCCGCAGAACCTTTTGTCGACGTCATGCCGGCTGGCAGCCACCCGGAGACCCGGAGCGTACGCGGAGCGAATGTCTGTCGTATTGCTGTGCATCGTCCTCAGGGCGGTGATCTTGTGGTTGTGCTCTCGGTTATTGACAACCTGGTCAAGGGGGCGTCTGGACAGGCGGTACAGACAATGAATATTGCCCTGGGACTTGAAGAGACAATGGGATTGTCGCATCCGGCGCTTATGCCCTGATGCTTCGCTTCAAGCGGCGAGCGCCGCTGCGTGAGCATAGTGTGGTTCTCATGCCCCATCAGTCCCGTCTGGCGCGGCTGTTCAGATTGGGTTTGATTGTCTGCTTGATACTTGCCGCGCCCATGGGCGCCTGGATTGGCTGGCAAGCAGCCCTGCGCAGCCAGGCGCCGGCTGTGCTGGAGCGCGATCAGCTATTGATACGCGAGCAAAACCTGATCGCCGAGCTGGAGGCTGCACGCCAAGCCACCAAGCGGATCGAGGTGGATCTGCTGGTCGAGCGTGAAGCGCTCAGTCAGGGGCGGCAAGTCATACAGCAACTGGAGCAGCAGTTGTTCCGCTTTCAACAGGATCTGGCCCAATATCAGGGTGCTTTGGAGCCCGGTGCGATGATGCCGGGGGTACGATTTCAGTCATTTGAGCTACAGGCCACAGAATCAAACGAGGTTTTCCGTTATAAAGTCATGGTCAGCAGGGTAGGTGATGAAAGCGATACGGTTGAAGGGCGATTGATTCTCGCAGTATCCGGTCAGTTAGACGGTCAGCCCGTGACCTTGTCCATGTCGGAGTTGAGTCCTGCCAACGCGGAGGGAGTGGAGCTCAATTTCCGGTATTTTCAGGTGGTGCCTGCCAGCGGGCAGGCGTCTGAATTCACTTTGCCGGAAGGTTTTCAACCCGAAAAGATTGAACTTCGAGCGGTCCAGAATGACGACATTCTGGCTGAGCAATCCTTTGATTGGATGGTAACAGGAGCATAACCCTGATGTTTGGAGCAGATAAACACAAGAAAATTGAAATCGGCCAGTTTGGTGGCAAGACCACCATTATTGCTCAGGACGCCGAGCTCAGAGGGGATCTGCGGTTTACCGGTGCACTTCAGGTAGATGGTCGAGTTATTGGCAATATCGAAGCTGAGCAGGGCTTGGTGCGCATCAGTGAGCATGGGTATGTTGAAGGTGTTGTTCGTGCTCCGAGCGTTTTGGTCAATGGCCAGGTTCAGGGTGACGTGCACGCATTTGAGCATCTTGAACTGGATGCCAAGGCGCGCATTCAGGGTGATCTGCATTACCGCTTCATGGAAATGGTCATGGGTGCCCAGATCAATGGCAAGTTGTGCTACCTGGATGCGGACAGGCAGCCTGTTGACCTGCCTGTTCCAACAGGACTTGAGGAGTTGGAAGAATAGTTGACCAAAAGAGTCGGGAAAAGGATACTATCGCCCTTGCCGTACCCGGTCCCTGTTGGAGGAATTATGTCTAGCGCTGAGGTTTTCACACCATCCCCCCTGCTATTTTCTGATCGGGCCGTGTCCAAAGTGCGTGCACTGATCGATGAAGAGGGAAATGAGCGCTTGAGCCTGCGGGTGTTCGTCACGGGTGGCGGCTGCTCCGGTTTTCAGTACGGGTTCACCTTTGATGACGAGCTGGCTGAGGACGACACCATTGTCGAACGCGAAGGCGTCAAGCTAGTGGTGGATCCGATGAGCTTCCAGTATTTGGTAGGGTCCGAAGTGGATTATCAGGAAGGCTTGGAAGGCTCGCGCTTTACTATCAACAACCCCAATGCGGCTACTACCTGTGGCTGTGGATCGTCCTTCTCGATCTGATTACTGCGCTGGATAGCATGCCCCAAGTATGCGCAATCCGGCAGCGCCGGTAACAGCTGGCAGATTCCCTGGTAGCTTGTTCTTGTGGCACCAGGCCAGCCAAGCGAAAGCCATGGCTTCCATCCAGTCGGGGTCTACCCCCAATACCGCTGTCGTCGTGACCGGCACGGACGTCAGGAACTGCTGAAGGCGCTCCATTAACAGCCCGTTGCGAGCACCTCCACCACACAGATAGATGGCCTGGCTGTCGGAGGCCAGTAAATCAACTGCTCTAGCTACAGTCAGTGCCGTCAACTCAACCAGGGTTGCCTGAACGTCCTGTGCACGCATGGTTGCTGGTACAGTCGCCAGCTTTTGATCCAGCCACTGCCCGTTAAAATATTCGCGCCCAGTACTTTTGGGCCCGCTGCGCTGGAAGTAGGGATCGTCGAGCAGGGCGGCCAGCAAGTCGGGCTGGCAATTGCCGCTACGCCCCCAGTCGCCATTGTTATCGTAGGCTTGCCCAGCGGTCCGGCTGATCCAGTAGTCGAGTAAAATGTTTCCCGGGCCGCTGTCAAAACCCAATACAGCTTGCCCGGGGCGCATGATGGTCAGATTGGCAAAACCACCAACATTGACCAACGTACGGGTATGAACAGGGTGACTCAGTAGCCAGTGGTGAAATGCCGGGACCAGTGGCGCGCCTTCACCTCCAGCGGCAATGTCCCGACTGCGAAAATCGGTAATGACATCAATACCGGTCAGCTCGGCAAGCAGGGCTGGGGCGCCAATCTGCAGACTGAATCCGAGTTCGGGATGATGGCGGATGGTCTGCCCATGACTGCCAATGGCAATAACCTGGTGGGTATCGACATGATGATCGGCCAGTAGCTGTTTGACGCCTTCTGCTGCCAGGCGTGCCCAGGCCAGGCTGGTCAGGCCGGACCGACGAATCTCATCATTCCCTGGAGCGCAAAGTGCCAGCAGATCTGCTTTAAGACTATCGGGGAAGGGTAAGCAGCGGGCAGCAACAAGTCTTGCCTGCTGGTCATGGGCTATTTCAGTTAAAGCAATGTCGATACCATCCAGGCTGGTGCCTGACATGATGCCGACATATAGCCCTGACATTTATTGCTCCAGCTGTGCCAATTGGGTATTACCCTGTTGGTCCAGGCCAGCCATCATTCTGTTGCTGATAGCCAAAAAGGCGCTGCGCTCATTGGCTGGAACCGGATCCGAAGCCGGCAGCTGTATGCCCAGCGGGTCCACGTGACGACCATTCACTTGAAATTCATAGTGCAGGTGTGGACCCGTTGCCAAGCCGGTCATCCCGACATAGCCAATGATCTGCCCTTGAGAAACGTGACTGCCGACGCTGAGATTGTTGGCGTACCGG
The DNA here is from genome assembly GCA_002840055.1 of Gammaproteobacteria bacterium HGW-Gammaproteobacteria-11. GTDB lineage: Bacteria > Pseudomonadota > Gammaproteobacteria > Pseudomonadales > Pseudomonadaceae > Halopseudomonas. The sequence goes on from PGZJ01000015.1 coordinate 21,931, forward strand.
CTCATGTGTGCGTACAGCGTCTGGTAACGTTGGCCGTGCTGGACTACAACTGTGTTTCCATAACCTCCCTTGCGCCCAACGTGTACAACGCGCCCATCGCCGGTTGCCTTGATTGGGGTGCCCGTTGGCGCAGCATAGTCAACGCCATTGTGCGCGCGGATACGATTCAAAACCGGGTGCCTGCGGTTTGGATTGAAACGCGAGCTGATGCGTGCAAACTCAACAGGCGTCCTGATAAAGGCTTTTCGCAGGCTGGTTCCGTCGGCGCGATAGTAACTGGCATAGCCGTTGCTGTCGGTGTAGCGAACGGCAGTAAAGGTTTTACCGCGATTGGTAAAACGGGCAGCAAGGATATTATTGGTGCCCACTGTGCGGTCGCCCACATGCAGTTCTTCGTACATGACTTCAAAGGTGTCGCCCTGACGAATGTCACGGGCGAAGTCCACGTCGTAGCCGAAGATGTTGGCCATCTGCATGGTCAGGTTATGAGACATGCCGGCATTCTGGGCGGCCATGAACAATGAACTGTTTATGGTTCCCTGGGCGAAACTGGTGCGCACTTCCGGTTCAATCACGTCCTTGTTGAAGACGTAGCCTTCTTCAGCATGGTCTATGCGCAGGGTTTCCAGGTCGCTGATCTTGGTGCGTAGCGCCAGGAGATTGCCTTCCTCATCCAGCTTGAAATCCAACACCTGGCCGACATTCAGGCGAGTAAAACGCCGCGCTTCGTCGCTGCTGTTGATGACGGCATGCAACGTATTGGCTGAGAGTCCAACCCGGTTGAAAAGAACGGACAGGGTATTGCCACTTTCAACAGTAACGCTGGTCCACTCGGGAGCAGGCTCGGCTGCACGTGTTTCAATTGCGTCCTCGACGGCTACAGCGAGGGGCAGTGGCGTCGTTGATTGTTGAATGGGGGCGCTGTGTGTGACTGATTTGTCAATCAGCGCATCAAACTGAGCAGGAACCACAAGAGATACGTTCTCAGAGCTGGAGGCATCCAGGTCGAGTTGAACGAAAGTCTTGCGGGCTTCGACATCCGTGGTGGGGATGACAAGCAGGATAAAGCTCAGCGCTGCTGCTATACCGCTCGCCGCTACTATATGGCTTTTCGGATAAAGCGGCTTTTTTGGCTTGTCTGAAGGCATAAGCGCTCTTGTTAATGTGTCTAAATAAAGTGTAATAACTTACTAAATTATAACTGAAATTGCTCCGTGGCAACCCTTAAGCGTTGCCGCCCGTCAGTTTTCCAGCACATAAAGTGTGGATATTCTGGCATTCCCCTTGGCCAGCAAACTTGTAATTGGTCAGCAATGTTGTATGTTTGGTTCCCTTTTTTGCCACCAAAAAACAGGATTTATACAGTAATGAAGCCGGTTGACGAGCAGTTGGCGCTGATCAAGCGCGGAGCGGAAGAAATCCTTGTTGAAGGCGAGTTGCGCACCAAGCTTGAGCGTGGTGTGCCGCTGCGCATCAAAGCGGGTTTCGATCCGACTGCGCCGGATTTGCACCTTGGTCACACCGTGTTGATCAACAAGTTGCGTCAGTTCCAGGATCTGGGGCACAAGGTGCTGTTCCTGATTGGCGATTTCACCGGCATGATCGGTGATCCGACCGGTAAGAATGTAACCCGCCAACCGTTGACCCGTGAGCAGGTCGCTGCCAATGCGGAAACCTATAAAGAGCAGGTTTTCAAGATTCTGGATCCGGCGCGCACCGAGGTGATGTTCAATTCCACCTGGATGGATGCCATGAGTGCCGCCGACATGATTCAGTTGGCTGGCAAATACACTGTGGCGCGCATGCTCGAGCGTGATGATTTCGATAAGCGTTATACCGGTAACCAGCCTATCGCTATCCATGAATTCCTGTATCCCCTGGTTCAGGGTTATGACTCTGTAGCCATGCAGTCGGATATCGAGCTTGGCGGCACGGATCAAAAGTTCAACCTCCTTATGGGGCGAGAGCTGCAGCGTCAGTATGGTCAGGAGCCTCAGGTCATCCTCACCATGCCATTGCTCGAAGGTCTGGATGGTGTAAAGAAAATGTCCAAATCCCTTGGCAACTATGTGGGCATCAATGATGCGCCAGGTGAGATGTACAACAAGATAGTGTCCATGCCCGATAGCTTGATGTGGCGTTACTTTGAGCTGCTCAGCTTCCGGAGCATGGAAGAGGTGAATGCACTGCGCGCCGATATGGATGCAGGGACTAATCCTCGGGATATTAAAATCAAGCTCGCGGAAGAGCTGGTGGCCCGCTTTCATGGTGACGAGGCTGCGGCCAATGCGCATCGCTCAGCGGGTAATCGCCTGAAGGATGGCGAGCTGCCTGATGATATTCCTGAGGTGCTGGTTGAGTCCGACGAGCCATTGCCTGTTTCTGCCGTGCTGAATCGTGCTGGTCTGGTGAAAAACGCGGCGGCCGCCAAGGACCTGCTTTCTGCTGGATCGGTGCGGGTTGATGGGGTTGTTGTAGATCGCGAGTTCATGTTTCAGCCAAGGGTTGAGTACGTCTGCCAGGCGGGCAAGAAGAAGTTTGCGCGTATTACCCTCAAAGCGCTTGACGGTTTTCCCTGAGCCCCTATAATGCGCGTCTGCCCGGTCGGGGTGCTTTGCATAAAGCGCTTAACAATCAATAAGTTAGCGATAATT
>PGZJ01000040.1 GCA_002840055.1 Gammaproteobacteria bacterium HGW-Gammaproteobacteria-11
ATGGAGTGGAACAATCGGCAGAGCGAGCAACAGCTCGTCTTCGACCAGCGCCAGCAGATCCAGAGGATCCTCTCCCACTTCCAGCACGTCATACCCTTTGGGCAGGTGCTGGCTGCTCGCCCCTTCATTCACAACCGCGTAATCGCACTCGCTGTGAATCGGCAGAACAACCGGCTCCAGACAACGCTGGCAAATCATTTTGACTTCAACGTCGAGCTGACTACGGATAACCGCAGTACGCTGCTCGTCGCGCCCAAAGGCAAAACTGGCGCGCACCACACCCTGATCATCCTCAAGAGGATCGGCGAGCCGCTTCAGCTGCGACAATTGCAGCTCACCGGCTAGGGTGGCCGCTCGGTCGGCGAGCTTGCGCGGATCAACGTGCGGTGGTATCGGTCCTTTCAACATAAGCGCGGCATTCTAGGGACGCGCCCGCAGCCTGTCAAAGGAATTCCGCCCAGCTTCACGACGCAACGCATACAATCTCGCACCTATATAAAGGAGGAATCATGCGCCGCCTGCTGCTTGCATCCAGCTCACCCTATCGACAGGAATTGCTCTCCCGGCTGGGACTGCCGTTCGAAAGCTGCACCCCGGATATCGATGAAACCCATCTACCCGGAGAAGGCGCCGAACAACTCGTAAACCGACTCGCCGAGCAGAAGGCCAGAGCGCTTGCCGAGCGGTATCCGAATCACCTGATTATCGGCTCCGATCAGGCTGCAGTATTGGACTCGAAGATTATCGGCAAACCGCACACGTTCGAGCGGGCAAAACAGCAACTGCAATCCGCCAGCGGCAACAGCGTCCGATTTCTGACCGGACTGGCGCTCCTCGACAGCGCGACAGGCAAAATTCAGACCGACTGCATACCGTTCGCCGTACACTTCAGAGAACTAGATGAAGCCCGAATCGAGCGCTATCTGAGAATTGAAAAGCCCTACGATTGCGCGGGCAGTTTCAAGGCTGAAGGATTAGGCATCAGTCTTTTCCGCGCCACCGAAGGCGAGGACGTTACCAGCCTGGTAGGCCTTCCGCTCATCCGCCTGGTGGACATGCTACTGAACGCAGGCTACGACGTTCCGTGAGCGCGAGCCGGCTGCTATCGCAACACCGGCCCCTGCACCCCAACCAGAACAGCCAAGCGTTCGGCGACGCCAGCACCAAGTTTTTTGGTAAAACGATCCAGCGGCGACTCTTTGACAGTGAAGTCCACCAGCTCGGGCTCACCGATCACCTCGCGCGCGACATGCGCCGTACTTCCCAAACCATCGATCAGCCCGAGCTCCAATGCCTGCTCCCCAGACCAGATCAGACCTGAGAACAACTCCGGATGCTGCTCCTCCTGAAGGCGATCGCCGCGACCACGCTTGACGCTGTCGATGAACTGCTGATGGGTGGTAGCCAGCACGCCTCGCCAGAACTGGATCTCCTCAGGCTTTTCCGGCTGGAACGGATCCAGAAAAGCCTTGTGCTCACCCGCCGTATAGACACGCCGCTCGACGCCGAGCTTTTCCATGGTTTCAACGAAGCCAAAGGTGGCCGCGGTTACACCGATCGACCCCACCAAACTGGACTTGTCAGCATAAATCTCGTCCGCGGCGCTAGCGATGTAGTACGCACCCGACGCCCCCAGGTCGGTAATCACCGCATAGACCTTGATGGCCGGATATTCGCCGCGCAAACGCCGGATTTCGTCATATATATAGCCCGACTGCACCGGACTACCCCCCGGGCTGTTGATTCGCAGCACCACACCCTTGGTATTGGCGTCCTCGAAGGCCGCCCGCAAGGCACCGACGACGTTATCGGCGCTGGCAGGCTCTTCATCCGCGATCATGCCGCGCACATTGATGACCGCCGTATGACTACCCTCCGCGCCCTTGCTGGAACCAAACTGCAGCGCCGGGGAAAACAGTGCCAGCGCGCCGAACAGGTAAATGAAGGTCAATAACTTGAAGAAGATACCCCAGCGCCTAGCGCGCCGCTGCTCCTGAACCCCTGCAAGCAGCGTCTTCTCCAGCAGCTTCCAGCTGTTACGATCACCCTTGGACTCGTCTACCGGAGCCTTCCACTCATCCGACATTTGCATTCACCTCAGAAACCGCCAAGGAGCGCAGCCAATCACCAAGCTCCGAAAAATGATTGATCGCAGTGCGCGGCTTGCACTGCTGCAGGATGTGCAGTGGTTGTGCGCCATAAGCGACAGCTACGCCATCCACACCCGCGCGATGAGCCATCTGCAGGTCAAACACCGAATCACCGACCATCAGCGCCTGCTCCGGACGAGCACCGCAGTGAGAAAGAATCTGGCGGATCATCAGCGGATCGGGCTTGCTTGCCGTCTCATCCGAACAACGGGTGATATCGAAGAAGTCCTCCCACCCCTGCCCAGCCAAAACGCGATCAAGGCCGCGACGCCCCTTTCCAGTCGCGACAGCGAGCATATACCCGGCGTCACGGAACTCGGATAGCGCCTTGGCGACTCCCGGATAAAGAGCCGAAGGCTGGGTCTCCAGGGACAGATAATACTCGCTATAGCAGTGACGAAAATCCTCGATCAGCGCGACATCCGCCTGATCCGGATACAACACGCCAATCGCTTCCGGCAAGGCCAACCCGATGATGCCCTTGACCGAGGCATCATCGACCTGCGGCAAACCACAATTTTGCGCCGCAACATGTATCGATTCGACAATACGCCCGATCGAGTCGACCAGCGTGCCATCCCAATCAAATATCAGAACCCGGTACTCACTCACCGAGACGCTCCAGCGTTCGCGCCCACATTTCGTCGACGGGCGCCTCCAGGGATAACTCACCGCCATCAGGCAGCGGAACCTTCAGCGCGTATGCGTGCAGGAACAATCGCTTGCCGCCTAGTTCGCGAATCTCGCGAGTGAACTCCTCATCACCGTACTTGCTGTCGCCAGCGATGCTGTGCCCGGCATGGCGCGCGTGCACACGAATCTGGTGCGTGCGACCGGTAACCGGCTTGGCCTCCACTAGCGTTGCGAAGTCACCGAAGCGACGAAGCACGCGAAACAATGTCAGCGCTTCCTTGCCGTCCTCGGTCACCTCGACCATTCGCTCACCAGAGCGCAGCGTGTTCTTCAGCAACGGCGCATTGACCTGCTTCTTCGAGGTTTCCCAGCGACCACGCACCAGAGCCATATAACGCTTGTCTACACCATCACCGCGCAACGCCTGATGCAGGTGGCGCAACATGCTGCGCTTCTTGGCGACCATCAGCAGACCGGAGGTATCGCGATCCAGTCGATGCACCAATTCAAGCTCCTTGGCATCAGGGCGCAGCTGCCGCAAAGCCTCGATCACCCCGTAGCTGAGCCCGCTACCACCATGCACAGCTATGCCGGCCGGTTTATTCAGTACGATGAGCGCCTTGTCCTCGTGCACGATGGCCTTTTCCAGCCTTTCCAACAGTCCTTGAGCAAGCGGCTCAGGCTCGTCGCGCTCGGCCAGGCGCAGCGGCGGCACGCGCACCAGATCACCGGCTTGCAACTTGTACTCAGGCTTGATGCGCCCTTTGTTCACACGCACCTCGCCCTTGCGCAAGATGCGGTAGATCAACGTCTTGGGCACGCCTTTGAGCTGGTTGCGGAGAAAGTTATCAATGCGCTGGCCGGCAAGTTCCGGCGCGACCTCGAGTATTTGCACACCGGAGGTCTGGGAGGGGGTATTGGTCATCGCGGCATCATATCAATTTTCATGGATTTGAAGCACTTAAACATTGCTGTTATAGTCGCGAACGCCGCCAAAAGCGGTCAGGTCCAGGGATGCCAGCGATACCGCCAACCCAGACCGGCAAAAAAAATGTTCTAGGACGTGAGGCCGTCCGACGGAGCTTCCCTCAAGTAGCGGAGAAGTTGCGAAACAAGCCTTGAAGACATGATGCGTGCCCCCTATGGGAATCGCGATAATCGACAACCCGCTCCCCGGATTCTGCGAGCGGCACCCGATTTTCAAAGTATGCGTGTTGGGTGGAGATGCACAGCATCGGATTGCGTAGCAAAGGCTTTCACAGACG
>PGZJ01000016.1 GCA_002840055.1 Gammaproteobacteria bacterium HGW-Gammaproteobacteria-11
GCAGGTGACTTTCTCCCATTGCGTGCCGACCATCGTGCAGATGCTGCTCAACGCCAAGGCGGCGCAGGGCACCGATTTCAAGGGCTGGAAGATCACCATTGGCGGCAGTGCGCTGACCCGCGGCCTGTATGACCAGGCCAAGGCCCGTGGCATGAACCTGATCGCTGCCTACGGCATGTCCGAGACCTGCCCGCTGATCTCCGGCGCGCACATCAACGACGAGCTGCTCAAGGCCGACGAAGACACCCGCAGTACCTTCCACCTCAAGGCCGGCGTCCCGGTGGTGCTGGTCGATGCGGCGATTCAGGCGGCGGACGGCAGCTTCCTGCCGGCGGATGGAAGCTCCCAGGGCGAGCTGGTGCTGCGTGCACCCTGGCTGACCCAGGGCTATTACAACGAGCCGGAGAAGAGCGAAGAGCTGTGGGCTGATGGCTGGCTGCACACCGGCGACGTCGCGGTCATCGACGAGATGGCCAATATCGAGATTCGCGACCGCATCAAGGACGTGATCAAGACCGGTGGCGAATGGCTGTCCTCCCTCACCCTTGAGGGGCTGATCAGCCGTCATGAGGCGGTGCGCGATGTCGCCGTGGTTGGTGTGCCGGACGAGCGCTGGGGTGAGCGACCCTTTGCCCTGGTGGTGCTGGGCGAAGGCCGCGAACTGAGCGCTGCCGAGTTGCAGGCCTTCCTTGAGCCGGCGGTGGCCGAGGGGCACATCAACAAGTGGGCGATCCCGCAGCAGATCGCGGTGGTCAGCGAGATTCCCAAGACCAGCGTCGGCAAGCTGGACAAGAAGCGCATCCGCAGCGAAATCGCGCGTTGGCAGAAAGAGGGGAGCGCCGAGCAGACCTCGCTCAGCTGAACCGAGGTCGCGTATCGGCTCAACGCTCGGTAGGGGCCGTCCACGGATTTGCCGGGCGCCCTGATACCGGGTGATCACCGTCGCGATCGGCCTGAACCATCGCGGCGGGCATTCATCGATGTCGATCCCGGCAGTTGCCTGAAGCCTGCCCACTCGGCAAGCTGCCCTCCCTGCGCGCCCGCGCAGCGAGAGATTGCCAAGCACCCGAGGACGTCATGGCTGCCACCCAACCGATGCTGATTCGCGAAACCTTCCCCGTCGGCCCTTTGCAGTGCAACTGCGCAAATCACTGATTTTCCAAGTGACTGATTCTACTGTATTTATCTGTTTTTTTTCTTTTGTATCAATGGCTTGGAAATGAGCAATGCATGGCATCGTTTATCGGTGTTTTGCAGTTTTTTGCAGTCTAGGTGTGCCAGATTTGTGCCCGCCCAGCTCTCTTCTGGTTGCTTCGCCTGCGTTGGTGAGCACCCAGCACACCCAACCGATTGAGCTCACGCTATCGGTATGAACATTTCACAAGTCGCAACGTCCGTACTCTTGAGCAGAACGTTCACTTACCGAGCCCCAGCGCTTGCTACAAGCGCTTTTTAAGTTACTCCCTAGCCGCGCATTTAAATATTGGGAATTTTCTTGGCACCTGAATTGGGCTGTTTTCCTTTTTGACATAGATATAGTCTCGGGCGCTGTGGTTGTTTTCAATCCTTTTGTCAATGAGCACTCTATTTTGGCCTGCCCCTATGAAAATGACTGAGTATCCATCTTTGATGTTTGTGCAGTTGTAGTTTTTTGAGAAGTCTAGCTGATGGGCGATAGTGTAAATTTTTAGCGGTAATTCTTCGCTATTAAGGTAGTTGTTAACTATGTGCCATGGGTAGCCTCCGCCAATTATTGCGCCTATAGAAAAAATTAGAGGAATATAACGGGGGATTCCTATTTTGTACCAGTCGATTATATTTGCTATAAATAATAAGAGTCCTGCTATGAAGAGAACAATCAGTAGGGGTTTTAGTATGATTATTAATTTTGCTGCGGTTATTACCGAGAAAGTATAAGGAAGTGCAGAAGCACTGACTCCGAAAACTTCATTGATGTCGGATGCTGCCAAAATATTTGCAGATAAAATTAGTGTTGAAAATGCAAATGCACCCATTATTTTAAGAGTGCTATATTGTAGTAGGTCTTTAAGTGCTAGCTCTATGGATAAAATTATAAAGGTTATGAAGGTTGCTATTCCTAGCCAGAATGTGGGCATCCAATATGGTTTAAACCAGTCCTCCTCAGAAAAAAGCATAGGTATAATTATGCTCAGAATTAGGCCGGATGTTCCGATGACGCCTAGGTGGAAAGATTCTTCTATTTTTTTTGATCTGATTTGCTCTGGGGTGTTGGTCATTATATTTTCCGGATTGCAGATTTATTTTCAAGTGCTTTTGATGCGGTAGTTTAGTGTTGTATTTAATCTTGCCTGGTGTGTGGCGCTCTTTGCTGAAGTGTCTCGAATGGTAGTGTTAGAGGTGAAAAGTAATCGACGGCAATATCACTATTTTTCAAGCCAGTAAAAAAAATCCGGAAAACTTACCGGGAGTTTGGTTTAACCGTGAGCAAACCTGACGGCATCAGCTAACCAATGCAGCCGTGAGCACAACAATGTCATGGCTGTGGCGAGAGTCAGTCCATGCAAGCTTTGCTCACAGTCGAACAGCTTTCGGAATACCTGCAGAAATCAGTTGCTAGCATCCGGAGTGATGCAACACGTAATCCGCAGTCCCTTCCACCTATCTGCCGGTTACCGGGCACCAAACGGCTTCTCTGGCGTGTTGCTGACGTTGAGCAATGGCTAGCAGAGCATGTGACCTCGGCCTCTGGCATTCCGCTTGTAGCTGCCTCTGAGCCAATGAAGCGTGGCCGTCCGACCAAGGCTGAGCAAGTCACTAGGTCTCGACGTTCTGCATCATGAGTCAGGACGTACCTCCAACCTCAACGAGCTTGCTGTCACGTCTTGAGCGGCTGCAGTCTGCGGCCATCGAAAAGCGTGCGCCGACTGTCGACGTTCCCCAGTCGCTTTTTCTTCCTGGAGTAGGGGCGCTTGGTCGGGCTATGCCGAACCACATTGCGCGTTCCAGCCTGTTCTCACCTGTCGCCAGGGGCCGCAAGAAACTACACAGGGAAGCCGTTCTGGTGAGTCGTGCTGATGCGGTCATCACATACTGGGGCGAGCAACTAGACGAGTCTCAGGCTGACGTATGGATGCAGATCATGCACGAAGCTCTGAAGTATCCGCTGGGTTATTCCGTTCCCTTAAATCGCGCCAGATTTCTCCGTGATATCGGTCGACACACGGGCAAGTCCGACTACGAATGGCTACATCGAGCGATGAAAACTCTATCGTTTGCCATGTTGGTCGCTGAAGCTGTCAAGGATGGTAAGACAAAGTTGTCAGTCGGTCGCACACGGGTGCTGCATATGATCGATGGATTCGACTACGACGATGAGTTGGAGCAGTACAGCGTGCGTATCGATCCTAGGTGGCGTGGCCTTTATGGCAACCATGAGTACGCGCTGATCGATTGGGAGAAGCGCCTAGAGATTCGGCCGGGCCAGGATATGGCCAAGTCTCTGCAACGTTTGGTTGCCACGACAAGCGACACGGTTCAGCGGTATCAATTGAGCTGGCTCAAGGAGAAGCTGCAGTACTCCAGCCCGATGCGTAAGTTTAAGGAGGCGCTAGTCAACGCTATGCGCGAGCTCGAACGGGTGGAAGTCATAGCAGCCGGGCGGATCGAACTCAGCACCAAAGGGAAAGAGCAGGCGACTTGGCACAAGATAGTGAGGCCGCTGACTGGGCGTCGGGATAGCGTTCCGTCTGTATCGGGATAGCGTTCCGTTTCGTCGGGGTTGCATTCCGCTTCATCGGGATAGCGTTCCACCCAAGGCGCTGAAGGCTACGGTTGGCGCGGCTTTCGAATGGCGGTAGAGCTCTCTACCTTTTCTCTACCGTATAACTACCGAGTGCCACTTGTGGATAATCGAGCTATGAGGTTTGGACGCCAGGGTGGTCTGCTCACTTGTTGTGCAGCCTGCTAGTCAAAGAAGCGCGCCTTTGGATTGTCCCTTCTGCGCTCTGCTTCCATTTGCTCCAGCTCTTCAGTGACGAATCGCTTCAGGCCCAGTTTTTCGAGTTCGGCAATTACCTTGTTTTCTTTTAGGCACGATTGGATATCTTGCACAAGCTGTGCCGGTCAAATTCAGGCCAATACCGTCGATGCGCGCAAATGGCTCGGTTTCTTTACGCAACCGGTACAGGGCGACTGCACGGACGAAGTCAGCAAACGAAATCTCATCTTTTGCAGCAGTGATTATTGATAACTGCACGGCTCGTTCGCTTATCGTAAAAGGCATCTTGGGGGAGGATTTCGGATGGCTGCGAATACAGGTTATAAGGTCGAAAGTCTCACCCCAGAGTGCATGCCATAGGTTGCATGGGCCATTCTGATAATGGCTGCGGGCGTCTGTGAATATTAGGTCTAGCGTGTATAGCTGACTCTTTGAGAGGGGGCGAGCGCCCGCGAAGTTTGCACGCCATTTTCCAGAGTCCTGGGTATGGCTGTGCGTTAATTTATCAAACCAGCCGGAAAACTGATGAGGGTTCGAACTTTCTGTTCGCCACATTAGCTCGTGCATTAGAGCAACCGAACGGATCTGATCTTGATAAAGCTCTCTGGTGTTGCGTGTTGGCATGGGCGTAATTAATTGTCGATTAAATTACATTTTAGTTTATTCAGGGCGCGTCTGGAGGCAATAGATTTATCCGCTTGCTGTGACTAGTTGGTGCATGTTTGATTAATGTCGGGTGCATACTTGATGCAGATAGGTTGCAGGATAAAATCGTCTGGTGCCGAGTTGATATCGTATGTGTGGTCGGGTTCTCAGGGCAGGATGTGTGAGGTAGGCCTACCGGCCACATCACCACCTGTTTTATTCGCCTATGGCTCAACAGGGTTTTGGCGATGCGAAAAATGTGTGTGGTTCTACCTAGCCGGGAGCTACAACCGTTCGATGCGGTTAGCCACCTTGAGCATGGGGAGGCTACTCTGGCCTAACTGCAGGCCACTCTTGATGACCCTACGCCAGGGGCTATGGCTTGCTTTGGAAACGTGGCCGAGGTGCTGGGGCGGATTTCGGCCAATAAACAGGTTCGCGATTAGCAAACCTCTCTTGGCCCCCTGACGCCATAAGCGCAAGCAACCCCAGGAGCCTAAGATCTATAGAGAGTTTATCCAGCGACGCTTGAGCCAAGGACGGTGGCACATGTTTCGCACACTCACGAACTGTGACTTGGCAGCAGACTAAGGGCAACAATAACGGAAAATAAATGCGCCCCCTCGTTTTCTAATCGATAGAGGCATTCTAGGTTTGTGGCTGAAGCTATAAGTCCAAAGACATTTGAGTCGGAGCGTTAATTATTCTAATTTTGCAGCGGATATCGGAGCCTCGCCTATCCATCTCTAGATTTAAAATGTACTCGTGCGTGCTGCCTGTCGATGATTCAAGTGTAAAGTTTACTCGTGGTGGGGAAAAATTTTCACCGTGAGCAGGTAATGATAGGCTGAATTGTCGCTCAAAAGTGCCTTTGGCATCGTGCCGTTTATCAGAGTGGATGTCGTGTAGATAATGGGGCAATTGCTCTGCCCGAGAAATTGTTCTTTCTATGTGTGGATGAGAGAGGGAGAAAGGGTCATCTTCGGAGTTCTGGCCTAGGCTTAGTGATGATGCGAGTGATGTCTTTTCAAGCATTAAGGCACTATCAAATGCCCCTCGTTTCTCTTTTTTGAATTTGCGTGCCTCTTCGATATCCTTTTCGGAGATGCTCAGAGCTTTAGTAAGAGCGTTTACTGTTTCCCTCAGGTCAGCGACTTCTTCGATTATGCTCTGGCTGGTTTCAGCGTCTAATACTTCAAGCGCCTCTTCAACTATCTTTCGCTTTAGAGCTGTGATTAATGCTTCGCCCTCTAGTTTTAGTAGCTTAACATTTTCGCCGCGAGAGTGAATATTGTCAGGTATTTTGTCTCTGACAAGCTTATGAAATTCAAGCTCTCCTTCTTCTGTTGCATATAGATCTGCACATTCAACTTGGCAGCCTGAGCTTGTAAGCATGTAGTAGGCGTGAGATAAAAGTCCGCCAGATAGCTCAATTACAAATCCATATTTGTGCGCTAGTACAGCGAGTTCTTTTGCAAATTGTTGATCCCTGACCAGTTCGGGTTCAGAGGGTTCGATGAAAACTCTGGCAATGACCCGACCTTCTTCACAAAGATTTTTCAGATTAAGCCAGTCCGCTTTAGTTCGAAGAGTGAACTCTTCAGACAGGGAGAGCTTTTTTCTGGGAGCAGCTTTAGGGAGTGGGCCTTCATGTTTCCAGTCTTCATGATACCAAGGCAGAACGGCATGTTTAAGCGTGGTCTTTGGGATGTCAACAAACCACATAATAACTACAGCTTTATTTAAGCTCTCTGCAATTCTTCTAGATGTCCACGCAATTTCTTCAATCCATTCTTGGCGAGTGATGCTTCTCTTCCAGTCATGACTTGCGGCGGTGTTATGGACTACCCACTCGCCGTCTTGGTTTGGAGCAACAAATCGTCCTTTGTATCTTAAGCGTTCTCTAGTTGAGAAATTTTCTGGTTTTCTAGTTATGCCTTTGGTTGATGTGAAATTCGTGTCAACGTCAAATACATCATGTGCATACCAGTAAAGTCCTTCAGGTAATCCCCATAGTGATTCTATTCGGACTCTTCTCTTATCGGGGTGAGCCTGGCTCCAGGCGGAAGCTGATGCAGGTATAAAGTGATGGGCTACAAGGCATAGCTTGCTATGTTCTAGTCCAAGTTCAATAATTTTTTCTTTGAAGGAGCCTGTGAGCCAAGCGACGGCCGATTCAGGCGTTCTGAGTTCATTGCTGCGCGGCAGCATCTGGCGCTGCTCTTCTGGGATTGATTTTCCGTCAGTCCTTATAACTAAAGGGCGCTGAGTCAGCTGTTGCAGATCGCTTACTAGGTTAGGGCTGCATTTACCTTCATTGAGTATTAGATTTAATTCTTTTTCACAGTCAAGAACAAAGAAGGTAATTGCGGTGTACCCAAGCTCTCGATAAAGTTTTGCATTTGCGAGCTTTTGGTAGGCTTCGTAGTCTATGTTATTTGCAATTCTAAAAGTAGTCGGCGAAAAACTAAGGCTCTCTACAGATAGAGCGGTTGTGAGTTTCGTAGGATCTACGCCATTATTTGTATCGTTACATTCATCTGCTTGGACAATGTAAACAGTCTTGCCGTCCCAAACCCATTCAAAGTGAACCCGTATCTTTCTACTGTGGGCCCAGCGAGCTACGTTCTCAAGACTATTTAGATAGTTTGCCTTGTAAAGGCAGCTTAGCTTCGTTATCTCAGTGGTTCTTGCGTCGCGCCATTTTCGAATAGGTATTTTGTGTGTTTCTGGTGATGTGCTGCTAGTTGCTTCGGTTTCAGCAACCCAGTCCCTAAGAGCTTCACTTAGCCGCCTTTCGTTGGAAAGATGACCTTTAATTTGTACTGGTGATAGAGATTGAACAATCCAGTGGATTTTATCTATATCAATAGTGTCGTGTGCTTCTAAGATATTTAGCTTAAGCTTGTTAATTGTAGGGATGATATCTTGGCATGTGCTCTCTAACGATTCTAAAGAGCCACGGGAGTCGATTGATTCTGAAATTCCACTTGAGCGAACAATGACTTTTGATGACGGCTTTATTTTGGCTTGAAGTAGGCCGATGGATATTGCTTCTTGAGACGGAGGATTTCCTGCACTAATGACAAGAAATGGCAATGTCCAGTCGGCTGGGATGGAGCAGAGCCCATAAGCCTTTAGGCCTACGCGTTGTGCTGTAATCTCGGCTGGAGATAGTTGTATTACGGAAGTGCTCTCAACCAATACGAGTCGGTTTTGAGGTTGTAGTGGCTGTTTTGTTTTTATGGCCATTCCAGTGCCCATTAGAGATGTTTTTACTTTTTGGGCGGATTTTGAGAGCGACCATTGGTTGAGCCAAAAACGGTATCTGCGATTTCTTGCATTTTAGCAAGCGCGCTATCAGCAAAGTATCCTGATATGAAACCTAGGGAGAAATAAAATGAGCCGGAAGATGAGTTGATACTCAGACCAAGCATTCCGGAGTCTAGAAGTCCTCCAATGGCAAGCGCTGACCCGCCAGAAAGGAATGGAGAGAACAGCCTCCAAAGGCGTCGATCAATATTCCAATAACCTCTTGCTACAACCTTGTAAAGGTATTTTATTCCAAACATGGTTCCGCCAAGTACGCCGCCAAGGAAGAAGAAGGCATATTGGTTGAATGTTTGTTGATTGCATGTGTTGCAGTTATATGAAAGTATTTGAAATGTGCTGCCTCTCCAAGTTAGCACAAGGAGTAAAAGTGTTACAATAAACACGACTCCTACGTACCAAGCATCTACCCTTATTTCCTTTCTAGCCTCTTTGCACCAACGACTTTGCCAGTCACCTAATTTTCTGTGGTCATCATTTATATGGTCGGCAGATGATAAGGGCTTTGTCTCGCTTGTCTTCTCTGCATTTTCTGCTGGTTCTTCCGCTGCAGTCATATACTAGTTCTCTTTCAGTTATGCTGTTCGAGAGCTATTTGCTTTTTTCCAGCAGTAGTCAGTCAGTGTTTCTACACTTGAATTGGCTATTTCAGTCATTTTGAATTTTTTATAGTCAAATTCGTTTGGTTTGCCAATCTTTAGAGCTATTACTCTTCTGAAAAATTGAGAAGTTTCGTCTTTGAGTCTGCAGATGTATCCGTTGGTTGAGTTTCTTTGGGGTTTTTCGGATACAAAGAGGTACTCTTGGCCTTGGCTTTTTTCGGTGATTTCGTCAGCGCAGCATTCTTCCCATTTCATGTCTGGGTTGAATTCCTTTGCCGCTTCAATTAGTGAAAAATCAAGCGGGACAACATGAAGGTGGGCGTGGCCTGTACCACAGCCAGTCAATGACTCAGCTTTAAATGCGCCGTGCTCAAATATAGTAACTCTGCCGTAGCTTTCTTGAACGGCAGATATTGTCTCTGAGGCGAAATTCCAAAACTCGGAACTCTTGTACTCAGAGGACAAATTTATAATATGTTTTTTTGGTACTACTAAAGACCAGCCCTCGATAAGCGCTCCGACTGAGACAAAAGCAGAGTGTTTGCTGCTCGACATCCAGGGAGTATCGATAGGGCTGTTGCTACTCTGAGACATATAGTCACAAAAGCGGCAATCAGATTTTATTTCTTCTTTGGCCTGGAAGCGATTCATTTTGGGCCTCCTATATATGCATTGTCTTGCAAGGGCAGCTGCTCCTTAGCCGTGCTGGCGAGTCTATACAGGCCATGTAGGCAACCCTGGCCAGCATTGGGCGCAGGATAAGACTACCATGTGTCCGCTCCGTTCCCTAGAGTCCTAGCTTGAATCTGATGCGGAGCTGGTCGTTTTTTGACCAGGTCCGGTGGTGTTTGAGCTGCTTTTCGCTCTTGGTCGAGGACTCGTTTGTTCCTGGTGCTTGTATGGATCAGCTCTTTTTCGGTTATGAGTTTAGGCGATAGAAAGAAAATTTCCTTTCCTTTCCTTTCTAAGCTTGCACTGTATGGCAGCTGGTAAGGTTCTTCAGTAGTTTTGGCTTCTGCGAATAAATCTCTAATTTCACTGACGTTGTCATAAGAAACCATCCAGGGCCTATTAAGATCTTTTAACACTGCATTCGCCAGCTGAAGATGGTCGCTGTGTTGGTAAGCATTCAAATAGAGATCTTGGCCTTTCACGTAATATGGAGGGTCTAGATAAATAAAGCTTTTACTTGGGAGTTGGTTTCCATCAGTCAGAATAAAGTCGATCGCATCCTTTTGGTATAGGTGTACCCGATTTTTTTCTTTTGAGATGGTTATGATTCTTTGAATAAGATTTTTTTTATTGTATCTGGCGTCAATTTTCCATTTGCCATTTTGGTTTTTTCCGCCAATAACACCGGCGGTGAGGATTCCGCTTCTATTGGTTCGGTTCAAGAAGAAAGTTGAGAATCCTAGTTCAGCCTCTGTTGCGGTTTCTTTGTTATTCTGTATTTCTTTTTGTTGTAGCCAGGAATCAATTGTTACTGGCGTGCATTCAATTTTTTCGATGAACTCTTCTGTGTTGCTTAGTACGCACTTCCAGAAAGAGAATATTGATCTATCCAAATCGTTTAGGTGTATGTCGCTTACAAAGTTCCGTAGTAGCAAGGATATGGCCAGGCTCGCTCCGCCAGCAAAGGGCTCTGCGTAATGGCAACCTTCTAAATTATTTCTGAGAAGAATGGAGTGAATAAACTTTTCTAGTCTCCATTTTGCGCCTGGGTATCTTAGTGGGCTTACGGCGTACATATTTTGTATTCGCTTCTCTTGGCTCAAAGGTGGCTGGTTTGGCTATGCAAGCTTCTTTGCCAAGTCTTCTGCTTTCGGGTGGTAGTACCGCATCAGCATCCGTGTGTCCTGATGCCCCGTAATTTTTGTTAACTCGTGCAGTGGAAAAATCTCTGCCAGGCGTGAGGTCGCTTCGTGGCGTAAATCATGGAATCGTAAATCCTGTAAGAAAGGAGCTGCATCTATATCTTGTTGGATTTTTTCGAGTGGAAGACTCTTTTCCTTTAGGAGCAGAGTCAAGCTTTCATTATAGGTTTGGCGTGCATCAGCAACCGCATCGGCAAAGGCTTTGGTTATCGTGTCAGGTCTGCTTTTGAAATAGCGGCCGTCGCAACGCTCAGAGAGGCTTTTCAGGATTGCTATAGCTCTACTGGACAGGGGGACTCCACGGGCAGAGCCGTTCTTGGTCATGGGCAATAGAGCGACCCGTTTGTTTAGGTTTACGTTGGCGCGAAGCAGGCCGGTTATCTCGCTGCGGCGCATCGCCGTTTCCACGGCGAAGGCGACGATCTTCGGCAGCTCTGTCGAGCGGGAGTGGCGGAAGATCATTTCTAGCTCGTCCAGGTGCTCGCATACCAGCTTCCCGTCTTTGCGTGTCCATACATCGGCGCTGAGGATTCGTCGCTCGCGTGCGTCATCAACGCTCGGCTGGCGGATCAGCTCGACGGGGTTACTCAGTGACTCCATGCGCCACTCTTTGCGGGCGATGGTGAAAACGTGAGAGATCAGGGCAAGCTCGCGGCGCACGGTGGATGGGGCCATGCCCGCTTCGAGGCGCATGTCTCGGTAGGTCGCCATGTCGGAGCCACGAATGCTGGCGAGCGAGCGAAGGGCGAGAGGGTGGCGCTGCATAGCTTGGATTCGCGATAGCTCGGAGGCGCTACTGCGCTTCTTGCTCGTCACGTCCTTGGCGTACAACTCCAGCGCGCTTGAGAAGGAGGTGGCCTCGGCCTCGTTGCGGCTGACGAATACGCCGGCGTCCATCTCGCGCTCTATCATCGTTGCCCAGGCCTTCGCCTCTGCCTGGGTATTGAATGTGCGTGTCTGTTGGGGCCACCCTTTACGTCTGATTTGGGCGTGCCACTGGTAAGGGCCTTTCTTCCTGAACGTCGCCATCTTCAACCGCACTGTGCCAAAATTGTGCCATCAATCTTACAGGAATACCCATGGAAGCCGCAAAGACCGCTCTAATCCGAGAAACCTTCCCCGTCGGGCCTTTGCAGTGCAACTGCACGATCATTGGCGATCCTGTCAGCAAGAAAGCCATCGTGGTCGATCCGGGTGGCGATCCTGAACTGATCATGGCGCGACTCGACGCCCATGGCCTGAAGGTGGTGAGCATCATCCATACCCATGCGCACCTGGACCACTTCCTCGCATCCGGCTCGATGAAGGAAAAGACCGGCGCCACGCTCCATCTGCACAAGGCCGATCAGGTGCTCTGGGACAACCTGGAGATGCAGTGCCGCATGTTCGGCGTGCCTTACCGTCCGGTGCCAGCGCCGGATCAGTGGCTGAGCGACGATGAGGAGCTGGCCTGTGGCTGTGGCGTGGCATTGCACACGCCGGGGCATACGCCGGGATCCATGAGCTTCTGGTTCGCCGACGCCAAATTGCTGATCGCGGGTGACACCCTGTTCCGCCGCGGCATCGGGCGCACCGATCTGTGGGGTGGTGACTACGCCACCATCGAGCGCTCCATCAAGCAGCGGCTCTACTCGCTGGATGAAGACGCAACCGTGGTGACCGGCCACGGCCCGGATACGCGGCTGGGGGACGAAATGCGCGAGAATCCTTTCGTCCGGGCCTGAACCGGGGTGCCGTTGGCCGGGTTCTGCTGCACGGTTCCTATCCCTGGCGGTGACCGATGGTACTCTAGCGCCGCATTCAGGGCCGCGCTCGCAAGGGCTGGGGACTGCCCTGGTAACCGACGAGAGAAGGAAGTAACTATGAAAATGCTGAACACGACCGCCCTCGCAGCGAGCGTCGCTCTGCTGGTGGGATGCACCACCAATCCCTACACTGGCGAGCAGCAAGCCGGCAAGGCCGGCGTTTACGGTGGTATCGGCGCCGTCAGTGGCGCCGTCATCGGTGCGGCGACCTCGAGCAAGAAGGATCGCACCAAGGGCGCGTTGATCGGTGCAGCGGTCGGTGGTGCGGCTGCCGGTGGCTATGGCTACTACGTCGACACCCAGGAGGCCAAGCTGCGCCAGACGCTGCAGGGCACCGGTGTTCAGGTTCAGCGCAATGGAGACAACCTGACGCTGATCATGCCCGGCAACATTACCTTCGCCAGCAACTCGGCGGATATCTCCAGCAGCTTCTACCCGACCCTGAATTCCCTGGTGCAGGTGTTCAAGGAGTTCAACAAGAACGGCGTCGATATCGTCGGCCACACCGACAGCACCGGCTCCCTGCAGCTGAACCAGGACCTGTCCAACCGCCGCGCCCAGAGTGTTGCTTCCTACCTGGTCGGCAATGGTGTGGCCGCTTCGCGGATTTCTTCCTACGGTGCCGGCCCCAGCCAGCCGATCGCCAGCAACGATACAGCGGCCGGTCGCGCGCAGAACCGCCGCGTCGAGATCAACCTGCGTCCGTTGTAAGCATTCATAGGCCGCGGGGCTGCAACGGCCTCGCGGGCGTCGAAATTCAGACGCCATAATTCCGTTTGTCTCTGCTTCCATTGAACCTCTCTGCGCTATTCGTATCTGACATTCGATAGCACGCCAGTTGTGGCACAGAGGAGGTCGAATGGATGATCGTACCGCTCTCCATTCCCGCAGGTCCTGGTTGCCATTATTGGTCGCTCTGGCCCTGATGGCGGGCCTGGGTGGATGGATCGGCTGGCAGTGGCATGTCCAGGAACAGCGCAGCAAGGTCGAGCAGGAGCAGCGCTTCACCTTCGCTGTGGATGACATCGAACACACGCTACGCGAGCGGATGCGCGCCTACGAGATGGTCTTGCGCGGGCTTGCTGGCGTCGTTGCCGGCAGCGACGAGGTCCGCATCGATGACTGGGCGCGGGCCGTGGACCAGCTGCAGCTGCAGGACTTCTATCCGGGCATCCAGGCTGTCGCGCTGGCGCGGCATGCGACGCCGGAAACCCTCACCACCCTGATCGACCAGATCCGCGCCTCCGGCCGCGAGCGCTTTCGCATGTATCCGCCGGGCGACCGCGAAGAGTACGTGGTGACCGACTACATCCATCCGACCGACTGGCGCAATCGGCGGGTGCTCGGCTTCGATCTGTTCAGTGAGGCGACCCGCCGCGAGGCGATCATCAGTACGCGCAACAGTGGCAATCCGGTGCTCACGGGGCCGTTGCGCCTCAAGCAGGAAACCGAGCAGAACGTCCAGGTGGGTGTTCTGTTGTTCTTTCCGATCTATGCGGCGACGGCGCCGGTTACTACCGAGGAGGAGCGTCAGCGCGCCTTTGTCGGCACCCTGCACGGCGCCTTCCGTCTGACCGACCTGATGGAAGGCATCCTCGGCTCGCGCAGCCGAATGCTGCAACTGCAGCTGTTCGATGCCGCCAATCCGGAGTCGCCACTGCTCACAGGGCGTGCGCCGGTCAGCGCCGACGCAAAGTTCCAGCGCATTCGGAATATTTACATGTACGGTCGCAGCTGGCAGCTGCAGGTGGCCAGCACGCCGGAATACGAGGCGGTGCTGCGTGACAACAATCGGGCCTTCAGCCTCGCGGCGGCGCTTATGGCGGCGGCATTGTTCTCGTTGCTGGTGGGCGGCTATTTGTATCTGCGCGAACGTGCGCTGCGCAACAGTCAGGTATTGAGCCTGCAATTGCAGGAGCGCGAGGCGCGCTTCCGTCAGCTGATCGAACAATTGCCCGTGGCGACCCTGCTATGCAACGCCGGTGGGCGCATCGAACTGGCCAACCAGAGCGCCGGGCAGCTGTTCGGCAGCTCGACGGAGCTGCTGGCCGGCGAGCGTGTGAGTCGTTACGTGCCCGGCGTGCTCGGCGAGCAGGTGCTCGGGCAACTGCGCGAAACCAGTCAGCTCGAACTGCAGGCGCAGCGCGAGGACGGCAAGGCGATCCCGGTTGCCGTCAGCCTGACCAGCTTCAGACATGACGATGTCTTGTATTACGTCCTGAATCTGCTGGATCTGCAGGCGCGCAAGCGCGACGAGGAGCGCTTCCGTAATGTCGTCGAGGCCTCGCCCAATGCCTTTGTGCTGGTGGATACCCGCGGCGACATCGTCATGGTCAATCGCCAGACCGAGCTGCTGTTCGGCTATGAGCGCCAGGAGCTGGTCGGGCAGCCCGTGGAACTGCTGTTGCCCGAAGCCTTGCGCGAAGCGCATCGCGGTCTGCGCCAGGGTTATGCCGAGAATCCGGAACCACGTCGCATGGGCGGCAACCGCGAGCTGTTCGGCCTCCACCGCGACGGCAGCGCGTTGCCTGTGGAAATCGGCCTGTCGCCCTTGCGCAGTGGCGACGAGCAGCTGGTGCAGGCGGTGATCATTGATATCAGTCACCGCAAGGCGGCCGAGCGTCGCTTGCGCGAGCAGGCCGACCAGCTGGCAGTAGCCAATCGCTACAAATCCGAGTTTCTCGCCAATATGTCCCACGAGCTGCGCACGCCGCTCAACAGCATTCTCATCCTCAGCGATCAGCTGCGTCAGAACGGCTCGGGCAACCTCAACGACAAGCAGGTCCGGCATGCCGACATCATTCATCGCGCCGGTCATGAGCTGCTGCAGTTGATCAACGATGTGCTGGATCTCGCCAAGATCGAGTCCGGCCATATGCAACTCAAGCTGGAGCCGCTGAACCTGCGTGAGTTGCTGACCGAACTGGAAACCTCGCTGACGCCGATGGCCGAGCAGAAGGGCTTGGCGCTGAAGGTGGTGGTCGACGCCGACGTACCGCCTGCGCTGAATTCCGACCGGGCGCGGCTGCAGCAGATTCTGCGCAACCTGTTGACCAACGCCTTGAAGTTCACCGAGCAGGGGCAGGTGGAGTTGCTGGCGAGCTACCCGCCGGAGGACGCTGACGGACAAATCCTGCAGCTGCAGGTACGTGACAGTGGCATCGGCATCGCCGAGGACCAGCAGGAGCGGATCTTCCAGGCGTTCCAGCAGATCGATGGTTCGATCAGCCGTCACTACGGTGGCACCGGTCTGGGCCTGGCGATCACTCGCCAGTTGGTGGAGGTGCTCGGGGGGCACGTCACGGTTGATAGCGAACTCGGCAACGGCGCCACCTTCACTGTGCGATTGCCGGTGGAGTCGACGTCCGGCGCATCAGCGCAGGCGCTGTTGCCGCGCCAACCGCAGCGCCGTGGGCGTGGTCCGGGGCTGTTGATCATCGAGGACGATGCCGATTTCGCATCGGTAGTGGCGGAGGTCGGGCAGAGCCACGGCTTTACCAGCCTGATCTGCAGCACCGGTCAGCAGGGGCTGGAAGCCCTGCGGCGCGAGCACTTTGCCGCAGTGATCCTTGACATCCTGCTGCCGGACATCAGTGGTTGGCAGGTGCACCGGGAATTGCGTGGCGACGAGCGTCATCAGGGCATGCCGGTGCTGATCATTTCCTGCGTGCCGCAGCCTCACGACTGGCATGACGATGGTTCGCGCTATCTGGTCAAGCCGGTAGCGCAGGCCGAACTCGAGCGCATCTTCATCGAACTGGCGCGCCATGAACAGAATTCGCTGCGCCTGCTGCTGGTCGAGACCGATCCCCGTCGCCGCGAACTGATCCGTGAGTACTTCGAGCGGCTCGGTTATAGCGTCACGCTGGCGGTAGGCGCCGAAGCGGCCCGGCTGGCGTATGCCGAACAGAATTTCACCGTGGTGGTGGTCGAGCAGGAACTGGCAGACGGCAGCGGGCTGGATCTGCTGGATGCGCTGGAGCGCCTGCGTTCGCTTCGCGGCGTCACGGTGTTGGTGAACAGTCGTGAAAAGCTGTCGGAGACAGACCTGCAACACTTGCGCCGTTATTCGGCTTCAGCACTGTCCAAGGAGGATGATGTGAAACGTATGGGAGAACTGGTGCGCCGAGGGCCGACGGTGTCGTCGCCAAGCGCCGCGGCTTCGCTGCAGGTGGCGGCGTCGGGCCGGCGTGTGCTGCTGGTGGATGAGGATGTACGGCTGATCTATTCGCTGACCGCCCAGCTCGATGAGCTCGGGCTGCTGGTGGTCCCGGCCACAAGTGCCGACGAAGCGGTCGAGCGTTTCGATGAGGATGCCTTCGATCTGGTACTGCTGGACATGAGCCAGCCTGGGGCGGAAGGTCCTGATTTGGCGCAGCGGCTTAAGCAGGCGCATGACTGTCAGGCCCCCATCGTTGCGCTGGTGACAACGACTGGTGGGGTTGAGCGCGAGCGTTGCATGGCGGCTGGTGCCGACGACGTTCTGCTCAAACCCGTCGAGGCCACGGCGCTGGCGGCACTGTTGCAGCAATGGCTGGGTCTGGAGAGCGGTGCGGCCGAGGCTGAAGAGGAGTAAGCAAGTCGTGCGTGTTGAACATGCCTGTGGTGATGCGTTGATCGAACGATATGACACCTGGTGCGCGAATTCCCCGTGGGACGATTGTTGTCGGCAGTTTGGCAACGGATTGCTCGGAGGTTGGCGATGACGCAGACGCAGCTCAAGGCCAAGCCACGCAGTCGTACGCTGCTGGTGGTGGACGACCGGGAAGCGAATCTGGTGGCCATGGAAGCGTTGCTGGGCGATGGTGACTGGCAGGTGCACACGGTCAACTCCGGCGAGGCTGCGCTGCGGGCACTGCTGGAGCTGGACGTCGAGCTGGTGTTGCTGGACGTGCAGATGCCCGGCATGGATGGCTTCGAGGTCGCCCGGCTGATGCGTGGCAGCCCGCATACCCGCTACACGCCGATCATCTTCGTTTCGGCCATCGCGCATACCCGCGACTCCGTGCTGCGCGGTTACGCCACCGGAGCGGTGGACTTCATCCTCAAGCCGTTCGATCCACAGGTGCTCAAGCACAAGATCAACACCTTGCTGGCCCACGAACACAACCGCCGTGATCTGCAACTGCTCACACAGCAACTGGACAGCGCCCGTGCATTCAATGCCTCGGTCCTGAGCAACGCGGCCGAGGGCATTCTGGTGGTCGCCGAGGACGGCTATATCAGCTTCGCCAATCCGGCGATCGCCGGCATGCTGCACACCCGCGTCGAGGACCTGCAGGGCACGCCGCTGCTCTCGCATCTGGCGGCGCCGGAGATGCCGGCCAACTGGCAGGAGTCGGACTTCTACCGTTACTGGCGCAGCGGCTCGACCTATCGTCTGCACGAGGCGCAGCTGCACACCGCCACCGGTACGCCGTTGCCCGTCGCGTTGTCCAGTTCGCCGCTGCCGCGCCAGCAGCGCTCCATGGTGGTCATCGCGTTGGACATGTCGGTGGTGCGCAACCTTCACGTTCAGCTGGAAACCCAGGCGGTCACCGACTCGCTGACCGGGCTGCTGAACCGGCGTGGCTTCCATCAGGCGCTGGAATCGTCGCTGGCGCGGGTCGATCGCAACGGCAAGCGCATGGCCATCCTTTATATCGATCTGGACGGCTTCAAGCGCATCAACGATTCGCTCGGCCACGATGCCGGCGACGAAATTCTGTGCAAGGTGGCGCGCCTGCTGGAGACCTGCATGCGTCCCTACGACATCATCGCGCGCATGGGCGGCGACGAGTTCACCGCGCTGCTGGATTCCCTCGATCACCCGGAGGATGCAGCACGGGTAGCGGAGAAGCTGATCGAGCTGATCTCGGTACGGCACAGGATCGACGGTACCGAGGTGACCCTTGGTGCCAGTATCGGCATCGCTCACTTTCCCGACTGCGGGGTCAGCGTCGATCAGCTGCTGCGCTCGGCAGACATGGCGATGTACGAGGCCAAGCGTGCCGGTCGCCGCCAATACCGATTTTTCTCCAGCGACATGAACGAACGCGCGCATGCGCGGCTGATGATGGAGGAAAACCTGCGCAGCGCCACTGAGCGCAACGACTTCGAGCTGCTGTACCAACCGCAGATCATGCTGGCGACCGGCAAGCTGAGGGGGTTCGAGGGTTTATTGCGCTGGCCCCAGGGTGATGCAGAGGAAAACCAGCCGGGCAACTTCATCCCATTGCTGGAAGAAACCCGGTTGATCGAGCGGGTCGGCGACTGGGTGCTGCGCGAAGGCATGAATCAGTACTGTCAGTGGCTGCCGTCATTCGGCAGCGATCTGATTCTCAGCCTGAACGTCAGCCCGGTGCAGTTCAGCCGGGCTGGGCTGTTCGATTCGCTTCGCCGTCTGCTGGATGAATATCAGCTCCACCCTGCGCAACTGGAGCTGGAGGTCACCGAAGGCACGCTGATGCAGGATCTCGAGCAGAGCTGCGAGAAACTACGGCAATTGCGCAAGCTCGGCGTGCGCGTGGCCATCGACGATTTCGGCACCGGTTATTCGTCGCTGGCTTATCTGCGGCACTTCGAGCTGGATACGCTGAAGATCGACCGACTTTTCATCGCCAACATGCTGGATTCCCCCCGCGATGCGGCGGTGGTCAGCACCATCATCGATCTGGGCCGCAACCTCAACCTGGAAGTGGTGGCCGAGGGCGTGGAAACCCGGGCGCAGCTTGACTGGCTGGTGGACAACGGCTGCGACGTCATGCAGGGCTTTCTCGTCTCGCCGGCATTGAGCGCCGAGCAGGCGCGGGCCTTTCCCACTCAGGTCGCCTGGGACGCGCTCTGAGCGAGCTGGTCAGGGCTGCACCGGAAACTGCTGGTGCAGTTGCTCCAGTTGCAGATCCTTTGCACTCCAGAGCCCGTTGACCCACTGCTGGAATGCCAGCCGATACGACTCGTCCTGGTCGTAGTTGCAGCGGAGGAATTCGGCGGGTATCGGCTGTGCCTGGAGGCGCACGACGACCTGATGGATATTGCCGGCGAGCAGGTCCCAGAAACTCGGACGACCGTCGGGGTAATGGATGGTGATGTTGATCAGCGCCGTCAGTTGCTCGCCCATGGCGTCGATGACGAAGGCGATGCCGCCAGCCCTTGGCTTGAGCAGATAGCGATAGGGTGAGGCTTGTTCGGTGTGCTTGTCCTCGGTGAAGCGTGTGCCTTCCAGGAAGTTGAACACCGACACCGGATTGGTCCGATAGCGCTCGCAGGCTTTGCGTGTGGTCGCCAGGTCCTCGCCACGCTTCTCCGGGTACTTGGCCAGATACTCCTTGCTGAAGCGCTTCATGAAGGGAAACTCCAGCGCCCACCAGCACAGGCCGATCACCGGGACCCAGATCAGCTCCTGCTTGAGAAAGAACTTGAGGAACGGCATGCGCCGGTTGAGCTGGTACTGCAGCACGAGGATGTCCGCCCAGCTCTGGTGGTTGCTGGTGACCAGGTAGGAGTGATGCATGTCAACCTGATCCAGACCCTGCACGTCCCAGCGGATCGGGCGAACCAGATCCATCCAGAAGCTGTTCATCGCGATCCATGACTCGGCGATCCAGTGCATGCCGAAGCGCAGGCTGCGTTGTATCGCAGGGATTGGAAACAGCAGCTTGAGCAGCGAGAGCGCGAACAGCGGCCAGCACCAGAACAGGGTATTGAGCGCAAGCAGCAGGGCGGCGAGCGTGCCGCGGAGTGGAGCGGGGAGAAAGCTCAGCATGAAGTTCTCGTCGATACGGCTGATTCGAGGCGCCAAGAGTAGCGATTACGCGCTGAACTGCAACTATCGAGAGGGGTGAAGCACTGGCGCCGCCTGCCGGAGGGCGAGGCGGCGCCAGTCGGAAGCGGCCGTCAGGCCTTCTGGTTGGCAGCCTGCAGAGCGGTCAGGGCGATGGTGAAGACGATGTCATCCACCAGGGCGCCGCGGGACAGGTCGTTGACCGGCTTGGCCAGGCCTTGCAGCATCGGGCCGACGCTGAGGCAGTTGGCGTTGCGCTGAACCGCTTTGTAGGTGGTGTTGCCGGTGTTCAGGTCGGGGAAGATGAACACCGTGGCTTGGCCGGCGACCTTGCTGTTAGGGGCCTTCTGCTTGCCGACGCTGAGCACGGAGGCGGCGTCGTACTGCAGCGGGCCGTCGATCGGCAGCTCGGGCGCACGACCCTGGGCGATGCGAGTGGCTTCGGCGACCTTCTCGACTTCTGCACCGCTGCCGGAGCTGCCGGTCGAGTAGCTGATCATCGCGACGCGCGGGTTGACGCCCAGGGCCACGGCGGACTCGGCGCTCTGCAGGGCGATCTCCGCCAGTTCGGTGGCGCTCGGGTTCGGGTTGACCGCGCAATCGCCGTAGACCAGAACCTGATCCGGCAGCAGCATGAAGAACACCGAGGACACCAGGCTGTAGCCCGGTGCGGTCTTGATCAGCTGCAGGGCAGGGCGGATGGTGTTGGCGGTGGTGTGCACGGCGCCGGAAACAAGGCCGTCCACTTCGTCCAGCGCCAGCATCATGGTGCCGAGGACCACGGTGTCCTTCAGCTGCTCGCGGGCATCGTCCGGGGTCAGGCCCTTGGCCTTGCGCATTTCGCACATCGGCTCGACGTAGCGGTTGGCGATGTTGTCCGGATCGAGAATCTCCAGGCTGGCGGGCAGGGTGATGCCTTGCTCGCGAGCGACCTGCTGGACTTCTTCCGGCTTGGCCAGCAGCACGCAGCGGGCGATGCCACGCTCCTGGCAGATGGCGGCGGCGCGGATGGTGCGTGGCTCGTTGCCTTCGGGCAGCACGATGCGCTTGTTGGCATCCTGTGCGCGCTTGACCAGCTGGTAGCGGAAGGCTGCCGGCGACATGCGCAGCTCGCCGCGCGGCACGCTGTAGCGGGTGTGCAGGAACTCGGGGTGCAGGTGCTTGGCGATGAAATCGGTGACCCGTGTGGCACGTTCGATGTCGTCCGACGGGGTTTCCTTGTTCAGGCCGAACAGGTTGTTCGCCGTGTCGTAGGAGTTGGTTTCCACGGTCATCACCGGCAGGCCGCCGTCCAGTGCGGCCTTGCACAGCTCGAGGATGCGCGGGTCCGGCGCGAAGTCGCTGCACAGCAACAGGCCGGCGAGTTTTTCGCCGTTGAGCGAGGCCAGGCTGGCGGCCAGGATGATGTCGTCGCGGTCGCCTGGCGTCACTACCAGCACGCCGGACCGCAGCAGCTGTACGGTGTTCGGAACGGCGCGCGCGCACAGCACGATCTTGTTGACGCGACGCTGGTCGGCTTCACCGGCGTTCAGTACCTGAGCGCCGAGCAGCTCGGCGATGTCTCGGGTGCGCAGTGCGTTGAGCTCTTCGGAGAAGGGGATCGCGCCCAGCAGCTGGAAGTCGGCGCTGCCCAGCAGCGGCAGGTGCTGCTTGAGGCTGTCGACGAAAGCCGGCAGGCCTTCTTCGGTCTTGACCTTGTTGAGGATGACACCAAGCACCTTGGGGTCCTTCGCGCCGCCGTACAGCTGCGCCTGGATCTCGATGCGTTCGGCCAGGCGCTTGAGGCTGTCGCTGCCCTGGGCGCCGATCAGGATAACCTCGGCGTCCAGGCTCTTGGCCAGCTGGGTGTTGATGCGCTGGGTGTAGTTGGACTCGCGGGTGGGCACCATGCCTTCGACGATGACCACGTCCTTGCCGGCAGCGACTTCCTGGTAGCGGCTGATGACATCTTCGAGCAGCAGGTCGATCTCGCCATCGGCGAGCTGACGCTCTACCTGCTCCAGCGGCAGCGGCTCGGGCGAGGTCAGGTTAAGGGTGCGCTCGACCAGGATGCAGGAGCGCTCACGGCCCTGATCGACCGGAAAGGGCTGGGCGATCGGCTTGAAGAAACCGACCTTCAGCCCGGCGTTTTCCAGGGCGCGAATCAGGCCGAGGCTGATGGAATTGAGGCCGCCGCCGAAACCGGTGGGGGCTAGAAAGATTGTGTGCATGGCATCTCCTTGAGGGCAGGGTGCTCGGGGTAACGGTGCTGGGCGCCGGCAAGGCTAGGGCAGTTGCCACGGGACGGAAACTGCCGGATTGCCGCGGCGCTGATGTGCAAAGACCCGACCGCCAGGGGCTGTCGGGTCTCGGAATCGCTACATGCCTACTGCGCTCAGACGTCCAGCAGGGCCAGCGTATCGAGGGCAATCTGGCGCTCCTCGTTGGTCGGGACGACCATGACGCGCGGGCTGCCTTCAGCCTGGATTTCGCCGGCAACGCCGCGGGTGCAGCGGGCGTTGGCTTCGGCGTCGAGCTTGAAGCCGAACAGCTTGAGGTGTTCCAGTGTCCGCTCGCGCACTGCCGAGGAGTTCTCGCCGATACCACCGGTGAACACCAGGCCGTCCAGCTGCGGCAGGGCGCAGGACATGGCGGCCAGCGATTTGGCCAGGCGATAGCAGAACACTTCGAAGGCCAGTACGGCGCCCGGATGGCCGGCGTTGCGGGCATCGGCCAGGGTGCGCATGTCGTTGGACAGGCCGGAAAGTCCCTTCAGGCCGCTTTCCTTGTTGAGCATGTTGTCGATCTTGGCCAGGTCCCAGCCCAGCGTCTTGCTCAGGAAGTTGTGCAGGCTCGGATCGACGTCACCGCTGCGGGTGCCCATCACCAGGCCTTCGAGCGGCGTCAGGCCCATGCTGGTGTCGCGGCTTTCACCGTTGACTACCGCGCAGGTGGAGCAGCCGTTGCCCAGGTGAGCGACCAGCCAGCTGCTGTTCTCGACCGGTACGCCGGCCAGTTCGGCGGCGCGCTTGCTGACGTAGCGGTGGCTGGTGCCATGGAAGCCGTAGCGGCGTACACCATGATCCTTGTACAGCACATCCGGCACGGCATAGCGGTAAGCATGCTCGGGCATGGTCTGGTGGAAAGCGGTGTCGAACACGCCAACCTGCGGCAGCTCGGGGAACAGATTGATGGCGGCGTGGATGCCGCTCAAGTTGGCCGGGTTGTGCAGCGGCGCCAGCTGAATGTTGGCTTCGATGCCGGCCAGGGTTTCATCGGTGAGCAGCGAGGAGGCAAAGAACTTTTCGCCGCCGTGCACTACGCGGTGGCCGATGCCATCGAGATGGCCGCCAGCGGCGTCTTCCACGCGCGGCAGGATCTGGGCCAGAGCAGCCTGATGATCGGCATTCGGCACCTTGACGCTTTCCTTGCCGGCTGCGCTCTCGAAGTGGATGACGGCTTCCGGGCTGCCGATGCATTCGGCCAGGCCTTGTAGCGGGAAGGTCGCTTGCGCTTCGTTGACCAGGGCGAACTTGATCGACGAGCTGCCACAG
>PGZJ01000041.1 GCA_002840055.1 Gammaproteobacteria bacterium HGW-Gammaproteobacteria-11
GGCGCAGCAGCGCGCCGGGAAATCTGCCCAAAGTACCAGGGCGTCAGTACCAAGGTAGTAACCCGGCGCAGGCCGTTACTTCCTAGCATGGCAGGCAACCTCCGATAACAAGAACAGGTGACCGCCATGCGTATTCTCAAGGCCCTCATGCTGCCGCTGCTGCTGATTCTCAGCCTGCTCGGCGTCGACCAGTTGCACGCCGCCGGTGATATGACCCGCCGCCCGGTTGCGCTGCCCGACCTGGTGCTGGGTAACGACGACAGCGACTACTCCATGTCGCAGACCGAATATCAGCTGGAAACCGGCCAGGCCTACCAGCTCAAGATCATTTCCAGCGGACAGAAGGAATACGCCTTCCAGGCGCCGGAATTCGCCACCGCCATCTACCTGCGCAAGGTCGAGGCCGGCGGCGTCGAGATCAAGGCGGTCACCCTCACCGAACTGGAGTTCGAGGACGCCGGCGAGGCGGAGATCTTCTTCCTGCCGGTCAAACCGGGCAAATACCGCTTCTACGCCAAGGGTCTGGAAGGCAAGGGGATGCTCGGTCATTTCGTGGTCAAGTAGCGTGGTCAAGTAGATGACTGCCCTGGGCCGCATCAACCTTGGCGTCAGCCTGCTGTTCGGGCTGGTGACCCTGGCCGGGCTCGCGCTGCTGTTGCGCCAGGCCAGCCACGATGTGCAGCGCGAGCTGCAGGCTGCCGAAGCGGTGGTGGAATACCTCGGCGAAGTGGCACGCAGCAACCCCGGCAGCCTGCGCTCGGAGCTGACCGAGAACCTGCGGCATATCCGCGTGAGTTGGCTGCGCCCGGGTGAAGAACCCGAGCAGCAGACTAAAAGCACCATCGAACACTGGATCGCCGAACGCCTGCTGGGTTCGGCATCGCTGGTGGCTGACGCCTGGCCGCTGGAGGACGGCCGCGAGCTGCGCATCGCCCTCGATCCCTATGACGAGATCGAGGAAATCCAGGACTCGCTGCTGCAACTGCTGTTGCTCAGCGCCTTCGCCCTGATCCTCAGCCTGCTGACCATTCGCTTTGCCGTGCAGCGGGCTCGGCGCGTGCTGGACGAGCTGCTCGCCGGCCTGCGCGAAGTCGGTGCCGGCCACTTCGATACCCGTTTGCACGACCACGGCCTGGCCGAGGCCAAGCACTTGGCGGCGCACTTCAACGAGATGGCCATCACCCTGCAACAGGTACAGGCGGACAACGCCGAGCTGACCCAGGCGCTGCTGGAACTTCAGGAGCGTGAGCGCACGCGCCTTGGTCAGACCCTGCATGACGATCTGGGCCAATACCTCAGCGGAATTCGCGCCCAGGCCTGCCTGCTCAAGGTAATCGCCGATCGCCCGCAGCAGGTGCGGGACACCGCGCGCCTGCTCGACGACAACTGCGAGCGCCTGCAGCAGGGCTTTCGCAGCCTGATCCGCGACCTCTACCCGGTGGTGCTGGAGCGTCTGGAGCTCGGCCCGGCGCTACGGCAACTGGCCGCCGACTGGCAACAGGCGCAAGGCATTCGCTGCCACCTGCAACTGGGCGAGCGACTGCCGAGCCTGCCGCTGGCGAGCAAGGCCCATCTCTATCGCCTGGTGCAGGAGGCGCTGACCAACGTCGCCCGCCATGCCGATGCCAGCGAAGTGCGCATTCGCCTGCAACGCCGTGGCCTGGGTCTGCGCCTCTTGGTACGCGATAACGGCCAGGGCACCGCGCTGCCGCTGCGCCCCGGCATCGGCCTGCGCTCGATGCGCGAACGCAGCCGCAGCCTGGGCGGCGAACTGCGCCTGCACAGTCGCCCGCAAGCGGGCTGGGCGCTGTGCCTGAACATTCCCCTGGAGGCAACGTCATGAAGATTCTGCTGGTAGATGACCACGCAGTGGTGCGCCAGGGCTACGCCAGCCTGCTGCGTGCGCTGTTGCCGGAGGTGCAATTGCGCGAGGCTTGTGATGGTGAGCAAGCGTTGCAGCGGGTGCAGGAAGAGATCCCCAACCTGGTCATCATGGATATCGGCCTGCCCGGCATCAGCGGTCTGGAAACCACACGCCGCCTGCGCCAGCGCCTGCCGCAACTGCGCGTGTTGTTCTTCAGCATGCACGACGAACTGCCTCTGGTACGCCAGGCGCTGGACGCCGGCGCCATTGGCTACCTGACCAAGAACTCCTCGCCGGAAGTGCTGGTGGAAGCGGTCAAACGCACCGCCGCTGGCCACGCCTATATCGAGCAGCAACTGGCCACCCAACTGGCCTGCAACCCCGCCAGCAGCGACGGCCTCGACCCACGCCTGCGCGAACTGACCCAGCGCGAGTTCGAAATCTTCGTCATGCTCGCCCGCGGCCTGCCTCCGAGGAAGATCGCCGAGAAGCTGTGTATCAGCGCCAAGACCCTGTCCAACTACCAGACCCTGGTAAAGAACAAGCTGCAGATCAGCTCGCAGGCGGAGCTGGTGCATTTGGCGATTGATAGTGGGGTGGTTCGGGTGGGTGGGGCGAGTGCTTGAGGGGGGCGATGTATGTTGTCGCGGTGCATAAGCGGAAAGGCCGACCCTATTGCTGCTAGCCTTATACGCCCACACAGATGGACTTTTCGCTGGCAAAGCGGTGCTCGCAAGCGAAAATAGGAGGTCAAGCGAATACATTCGCCTGCTTGGGATGCTGCAACCTATTGATTTTTATTGGTTATTTGTTGTTCTTGGTGGCAAATGTGGGGAGTTATACCGCCTTCTCTGCGATTGGACTAGCATGGCCGGCGATCTAATCACTGTTAGCTGCACAGGCAAAGAACATGGACATCCGAATATTCGAGCCAATGTCAACGCGCCCATGCAAGTATTGCCTTGCCTTGCAAGATGACGCCGTATTTGCTGATTTTCAAATAAACGAAACCGGCAACCTATACTTGGTGCGAATTTCTTACGATGGTTATGGCTGCTGCGAACCTGAAATTAGGATCATGGGAATAGAGATCACGAACACCAATCAGTTAATTTCAGCTATTGAAAGCAATAATTTAAATACACAAGCAGTAACCGAAATACTGAGTGGCTATTTTCGAGCGCACAAGGGTATGCTCTGGGAAGATGCGCTATTGGAACATAAGCTTATTTGAGTTTCGGTATGTATCAGCTCACAACTGGTTCAAATCGTTCGCTGCGCTTACTGGGACTGGCTAAAGCCGCCCCTTAACCAAACGTTAGAGTCACCATGGATAAAATCATCACCGACATAATACGCTCCATGGCATATAGCGCTGGGGGGGCTTTTTTTAGGTTCCATAATAATGTCAGTCATTATGGGGATTGCCGAACAAATACACGGCGGTGTAACTATAAGCGGAATTAAATCCGGCTATGGGGTAGGGGTTTTCTTTTCAATATTTGTCATTATGGCGGGCTTTATCCCGGCATTGATGTATGGCGCTCCGATGTACTCATTAACACGTCTGTGTGGGCGCGCATCCTTCCTGCTATCAGCCCTCATAGGTGCCGCACCAGGCATCGCCATTTACTTTTTTAGCGACAGAGCTTCAGGACTTCTATTCATTATTTTCGGCTTGGCAGTAGGACTCTCAACACATGCAATCGCTAAAGCTACAGAACGAAAGCAGTAATCGTAGCGCCCTAGCAACTTTATATGGCAAGTAGCCTGGACGTTGACCCTGGCAATGGTGGATGAAATCGCTGGAGATGTAGAGCGTCGCAGGCATGGCTCCCATACGGAGCGTGTGGGCAGTAAAATTTTTCATATAGGACTATTCATGTTTCGTCAGTTATTTCTCATGGTATTCTTGTGGCCGTTTTTTGCAAATGCTGGGCTGGACGTAACGGCTTACGAAAAACTAACTGCCGTTCTATCGCCAAAATTAGATAGTTACGGAGAGCCATCGGAGCCTAATCAAATCCAGTTGGCTCCCGTGGATTTCGCAGAGCGTTTCGATGGCCTGACAGCTGG
>PGZJ01000042.1 GCA_002840055.1 Gammaproteobacteria bacterium HGW-Gammaproteobacteria-11
CGCCACGGCGGGCCTGTCCACTGCGGCCATTCTCAAGGCTGTCGAGGCGGGCATCGACAACGTTGATACCGCCATTTCCTCGCTCTCGATGACTTATGGACATTCGCCAACCGAGTCGGTGGTGGCTATTTTCCAGGGCACCGAGCGGGACACCGGGCTCGATCTGTTGCTGCTTGAAGAGATCGCTGCGTACTTCCGTGAAGTGCGCAAGAAATATGCGAAATTCGAAGGCACGCTCAAGGGCGTCGACTCGCGGATCCTCGTGGCACAGGTGCCGGGTGGCATGCTGACCAATATGGAAGGCCAACTGAAGGAGCAGGGTGCACTCGACAAGTTCGATGAAGTGCTCTCCGAGATTCCTCGCGTTCGCGAAGACCTCGGTTTCATTCCGTTGGTGACGCCGACTTCGCAGATTGTCGGAACTCAAGCCGTGATTAACGTGCTTACCGGCGAGCGCTTCAAATCCATCACCAAGGAAACCGCCGGCATCCTCAAAGGCGAGTACGGCGCCGCGCCTGCTCCCTTCAATGCCGAACTGCAGCAACGCGTGCTCGACGGTGCAGAGGTCATCACCTGCCGCCCTGCTGATCTGCTGCAGCCAGAAATGGGCAAGCTGACGGCCGAGCTAAAAGGGCTGGCGCAAGAAAAAGGCATCAAGCTGGCCGAGGACGAGATCGATGACGTCCTCACGTATGCGCTGTTTCCTCAGATCGGCCTGAAGTTTTTGGAGAACCGCGGTAATGCCGCTGCTTTCGAGCCGGTGCCGACCGGCAAGCAGCAGGCGCCACGCGAAGCGGGCGCACCCGAGGTCTATACCGTCGAGGTCAACGGCAAGTCGTTCGTCGTACAGGTCAACGACGGCGGCGACATCGAGGGAATCAAGCCTGTTGGCGGCGAATCAGGCATAGCACCAGCGGCTGCTGCGCCGGCCGCAGGTACGGGCGAACCTCAGCCGGCGCCGTTAGCCGGCAACATCTTCAAAGTCCTCGTACAGCCCGGTCAGATGGTTCAGGAAGGAGATCTGGTGATCATCCTCGAAGCCATGAAGATGGAAACTGAAATCCGTGCATTCAAGGCCGGCACCGTCTCAGCTGTGAACGTCAAGGTCGGCGACGCTGTGTCGGTGGGCGACAGCCTGCTGATGATCGCTTAAGGAGTGCGGCATGGATAAGTTGCTCAAGCTGTGGCACAGCACCGGTCTCTATCACATAGAGCCTGGTCAGCTGCTGATGATCGTGGTGTGCCTGACATTGATCTATCTGGCGATTCGCAAGGGGTTTGAGCCCTTGTTGCTGATCCCGATTGGATTCGGCGGTGTGCTCGCCAATATTCCCGTCGCCAACATGGCCGAGGGTGCTGGCATCCTCCACCTGTTCTATGAAGTCGGTCTACCGACCAGTGTGTTCCCGCTGTTGATCTTCATGGGCGTCGGTGCCATGACCGACTTCGGGCCAATGCTGGCTAACCCCAAGACACTGTTGCTCGGTGCGGCAGCGCAGTTCGGTATCTTCGCGACGTTGCTCGGAGCATTGGGGATAGCATCGATGGGTATTCCGGGAATGGAGTTCACCCTACGTGAAGCGGCGTCGATTGCGATCATTGGCGGTGCGGACGGCCCGACCTCAATCTTCGTTACGGCCAAACTCGCGCCGCATCTGCTGGGGCCGATTGCTGTCGCAGCCTACTCTTACATGGCGCTGGTTCCGTTGATTCAGCCACCCATCATGCGCGCCCTGACGACGAAGGAGGAGCGCGCCATTGTCATGACGCAGCTGCGCCATGTCGGTCAGACAGAAAAGATTGTGTTCCCGCTCATGCTTGCGCTGATGGTTGGCTTGCTGCTGCCTGACGCAGCGCCGTTGGTGGGCATGTTCGCGTTTGGTAACCTGTTGCGCGAGGCTGGTGTCGTGGATCGTCTGGCCGATACCTCGCGCAATGCGCTGATTAATATCGTGACCATTGCGCTGGGGCTGACTGTCGGCTCCAAGCTGTCCGCTGAAGCCTTCCTGCAGATGAAAACGCTTGGGATCTTGCTGCTTGGAATGGTTGCGTTCTGTGGTGGTACGGCGGCGGGTGTGCTGATGGCGAAGGTCATGAACATCTTCAGCACAAACAAGATCAATCCGCTGATTGGGTCGGCCGGTGTATCGGCAGTGCCAATGGCGGCGCGAGTGTCCAATAAATTGGGGCTAGAGGCGGACCCGCAGAACTTCTTGCTCATGCATGCCATGGGGCCTAACGTAGCGGGCGTCATTGGCTCGGCGGTCGCCGCGGGCATTTTGCTGAGTTTCGTAGGGTGACTAACCGCTAGGCTGAGGCAATCACCTGTCGTCAGGAACACAATTACAACTGCCTAGTGGTACGACCAGTAGAGAAAAGTTTGAGAGAAACAATGCGACGAACAAAAGAAGACGCCAAAAAAACTCGGACGGCACTTCTCGCATCTGCGGAGCGGCTCTTTCTAGCTAACGGAGTGACACGAACGAGTCTCAGCCAGATTGCCCATGATGCGGGCGTAACGCGTGGCGCAGTTTATTGGCATTTCGAAAACAAATCCGACCTATTAAACCAACTACTCGACCAGGTTCGAATATCGCCTGAGAAAATAATGGGAGTGACCAATGATAATTCTTCACAACATTCGTTGCGCTTATTACGGGATTTATGTGTAGAAGGCCTAAATGCTCTGGCGATAGACCAGCAAAAAAGCCGCGTCATGAAAATACTTCTGCATCGCTGCGAGTTCACCGACGAGCTTATCGCAGCGGAAGCTCGCCACAATTTCTTGATAATTCAGCTTATTGATCAATGCGAGCAGATATTTGCCAGCAACATTGAGATACTGCAGCAAGGTGTTACACCTCGAATGGCTGCAATCTCGATACATACTCTTATTATTGGCTTGTTCACTGACTGGACAAGAAACCCGCAATTGTTCGATCCCATAGTGGACAGCGGTCCGTTGATCGACCCGCTTTTTCGAGGCCTCGTCAGAAACTGGGAAAGTATCTAACGACTTGGCATCCTTGCTGTCAAGATTTTATGGATTTGACGTAACAACGTCGCTGCAAAACATAGTGACCGAAATGCGCTGGCAAGTCAGAAAGACTAGCTCTAAAAAAAATTACTGTTTTCTGGTAGCATTGGTAACTTGATCATTTACCTTTTCAAAGGCTTTATAGGAGCCATGCCGCTTGAGTAAATTAGGCAGGCCGATGTTCGCAACAACCATCAGCGGTTGGCCTAACCTACCCATGTAGCTCCAGCCTTTTCATAGCCTCTCAGGCCAGTTCGGATCATCGGCTTCGTGCGCCTTTACAAGCCCCGCGGTTAAGTACGTAATGCTGCAAAGCGGTCCGACAGCCTGATGAGAGAAACACCGTATCGTTGAAGCTTGTTTGAATTCGGCGTACACCGGAGTCTTAGTAACCATGTACTCTGTGCGACCCGCCTACCTCACTTACCCCAAGTATTGGGTAAAGGCCTGCTACACGCCGATCGCGTTTCCGCTCGAGGTCGTCAGCCATCGCTCAAAATGCCGGCTTTGTACCTGCCCGTCTTTCGCCGCATAGTAGACAAGCCGCAAGTCACGGTCGACATCGATCGTGAGTGAGGTGTGATCGAACACCACCTTGCCGATCCCGTCGATCTGAAAATTCCGGATGCCCTGGCAGGGTCCATGAATATCCTGTTGCCGCCACCAGGTCCTGAAATCGGTATCGATCTTCTCCAAATCTTTAACCAATGCTCCAATGTCGGGGTCCTCGGCTGCCCTGACGAAATCACGGCGAAAACTCGATAGCATTTGCAAGGCCTGATCCTCCCACGGGTCGAGCAATGCGCGCATCGAAGATGCGGTGAACAACAGCCAAAGGAAGTTGCGCCGCTCTGTCGGAACGCTCGAGAAAGCGAAGACCTTATCTGCA
>PGZJ01000043.1 GCA_002840055.1 Gammaproteobacteria bacterium HGW-Gammaproteobacteria-11
CGTTAGCGTGCCGATCAATACCGCCTTGAAGGGCGAGTTTTTGCGCCACCAGATAGCCGACACCAATACCAAGGTGGTGATCTGCGAGGCGGCCTATCTGGATCGTATAGTGCCGCTTGCATCGAAATTGTCTGAGGTGCAGAGCATTCTTTACCGTGGCCAGCTGGAATCGCTTCCTGAATGCGCCATTTCGGTCGCTTCGCTGGATGAGTTCCGCGGCCATGACGAAACGCCCTTCGAGACCAAGCCTCAGCCATCCGATCTCTCCTGCCTCATCTACACATCGGGAACTACGGGACCATCGAAAGGCTGCATGATCAGCTACAACTTCATGTGCAACCTTGCCCGCCTGCAATTGCGGGCCGGACCTGCGAACGAGAACGACGTAACCATCACGCCGCTGCCGCTGTTTCATATGAACGCCCTGTGCGTGTCGATCATCGCCAGTATTCTGGTGGGCGCGCGGGCAGCGATACTGCCGCGTTTCTCGGTTTCTAACTTCTGGCAGGAAGTCGAACGCTCCGGCGCCACCATTGCATCGATCCTCGGTGGCATGGGCGGACTCCTGGCAAAGGCGCCTGAGAACGACGCAATGAAGCGGTGTTATGGCCAGATTCATACGGCTCGCGGCAATCCATATACCGAGGAAACCAAGAAGATCTGGCGTGAGCGCTTTGGTACGAAGCTAGTGGGCGGCAATGGCTATGGTCTCACCGAGGCCTGCGTGATTACCTCGCTTGCAGGCGGCGAATATGCTGCGCCTGGCTCATCCGGCAAGCGCATCCCGGACTTCGATGTACGCATTGTCGATGACGAAGATCGTGAAGTACCTGCGAACACGTCCGGTGAGATTGTGGTGCGACCGCTGCGCCCGGACATCATGTTTCAGGGCTACTGGCAACGTCCGGAGGACACGCTGAAGCTGATGCGCAACATGTGGTTCCACACCGGAGATATCGGCAAGTTCGATGACGACGGCTTCTTCTATTTCGTCGATCGGAAAAAGGATTATCTGCGCAGGCGTGGCGAGAACATCTCCAGCTTTGAGATGGAGGCCGCCTTCGCCGTGCACCCGGACATTTCCGAGGTCGCGGTACACGCCGTTCCGTCGGACAAGGGTGAAGATGACGTCAAGGTCACCGCGGTCTTGCATGATGGCGCGTCGCTTCAGCCAGAAGAGCTATTCAGGTGGGCTACCGACTCGGTGCCTTACTACGCGCTGCCACGGTACATCGAATTCCGCGAGACGCTGCCGAAGAACCCGCAGGGCCGTGTGTTGAAATATCTCCTGCGAGACGAAGGTAAAACAGCCTCGACCTGGGACTGGGAAGATACGGATATCAAGGTCGACAAGCGCTAAGGCTGCTGCGAGGGGCTGGGCACAGTCCCTTTCCCGCCTTGCAAAGCAACCGTGGCGGGCTAAGGAATGGGAATGGCATGTGGGCGCAGCGAGAGCTGCGCCCACAATTGTTTCAGTACTCCCGAACGGGAACGTCTTTAGGGCGGGAGTTGTAGCCCGGCAAGTGCAGGCCGCCATCCACGTGAATGGTCTCGCCAGTAATGAAACGCGACATCTCCGAGGCCAGAAAGACAACCACCGGGCCGATGTCCTCCTCAGGATCGCCACAGCGCCCCAATGGCCGCATCGACGCCGACATTTCCGCGAACCCCGGGTTTTCCGCCGCCAGCTTATGAAAGGTAGCGCCCATGGCTGTGGGCGCTACAGCATTGACGCAAATGTTGAACCGCCCCCACTCCGACGCAGCGCTGCGGGTCAGGCCGACGATGGCTGATTTAGCGGTGTTGTAATCGCCATGCAGCCACGCACCGATCTCGGTGTCGATGGAGTAGAAGTTGACGATCTTTCCACCGCCACGCGCCTTCATATGAGGCAGCGCAGCCTTCATGGCCCACCAGGCCGCCCAAACCGTGGAGTTGAGCGTTTGGGCCAGCATCTCATCGGTCTTATCTTCAAGCAGGACGTTGGGCGTAGGCGCGAAGGCGTTGTTCACCAGGACATCGAGCCCACCGAATTCATCCACGGAAGCCTGAATAGCCGCCTCGATATCTTCCTTGCTGGAAACATCGGTCTTCACAAAGAGCGCTCTGGCGCCCAACGCTTTCAGCTCTTGCGCAACGGCCGTGCCGCTTTGTTCGTCCAGCTCTGCAACTACCACCGCAGCGCCCGCCTTGGCGAAGCTCAACGCCACACCTCGACCTATACCACCGCCCGCGCCAGTAATAAGCGCCACACGCTCTCGTAACAGTTTCATACCCCCCTCCTCTCTTGTTGTTAGATAGACATTTTTTACTATAGTGTTCAAATATACTCTTGTCCGCATCATCGGGCATTATTCAGCAAAAAAGGATATCGAGATGAGTACGTTTCGCCGCCGAGTAGACATAGTGACCTGCGAAGGACACGGCGAAGGTGAAGTTCGCGCGGCGCTCGAAGATGACTTTCACCACTTTCGCGTATGGGCAAAATACCAAGCAGGCGCACTGATTGCTGTCGGTGGCGAAGCGATACGATACCCCTACACCGCTTGCCTGCAGGCAACTGAGCCCCTTGAGCGCTTGGTCGGCATGCAGCTCAGCCGGGTCGCCCATTCGGTAACACGCCAGACGGACGCAACGCACCAGTGCACGCATCTACTCGATCTGGCAGGGCTGGCGATTGCCGCAGCTGCCCGTCAGAGTCGCAAGCGTCGTTACGATATCGAGATTCCTGGCCGAGTCGACAATCGAACAATCGCGAGATTGACGCGAGATCAGGACTGGAAACTGAACTGGTCCGTAAATGGTCCGCTTATCGAGGCTCCCGAGACTTACGCCGGAGTCAATCTACGCGAGGGGATGGCGCGCTGGGCGTTGCAAACATTGTCGGAAGAGGAAGCGGAAGCTGCTTTGATACTGCGCCGCTGTACGCTCATTTCGTTGGGACGGGAACGTGACCTGGACAGGCAGATACATGCAGTCCCGAGCGGCCTCTGCTATAGCCAGCAACCCAAGCGAGCGGAACAAGCCATACGCATGAAGGGTTCGACGTGGGATTTCGAATCGTCGCAAGAACAACTGTGTGCTAGTGATCAGGATTGGCTGAACAGCCGAGGATCATAGCGAAGGACGAATTGCGCATAAGACGGCCCGCACCCCGAAAGAGGTGCGGGCTCGTCATCAGAGGAATACAGCGAGGTTTGGAGTGCCCAGAACGGCCTGGTCGATAATGACTTCGCGCCGCGCCAGCTTGAAGCCGTCTTCGCGCATACGCAGCACGTCGCGACGTTCACCACTGATGATGTCGACGTGGTGGTCCTTGAACCGGCTGCGCGTCAACAGCAGATAACTGGTCACCACATACTCATCAGGGTTGGCGGTTTCCTCGACGAACACATTCGTCACCAGCCGCCGGGTACGCGACGGCGGATCTTCCGCCCAGGCACTCTTGCCGGAAAGGCGAAGCACACGCCCCATGATCGACCGATAGTCATCGTGGTAATGCTGAACGGTACGCACGATGCTCGCCGACAGCTCGGACTGGGTGCGGGTATGCCGCAGCGGCACGGTATAGATCAGATCGGTATCAAGCCGTGCTGCCCATTCCTGCAGACGAATCTGATCCAGTAGCGTTGCTTCCTCGTAAAGGAAGGTCACGGCCTGGTTGTAAATATCCGCCCCGACCGGCACACGCTTGATACCGACCGGAGAGCCCGGCTGGATCTGGTCCTCGCCGCGTTGTTGAACTTCTGCCATGGAAATCTCCATTACTTTTTATTGTCGTGACCCGGCCAGCGAGCGCTTATTTTTCGTCTGAAGCGGTCATCAGCTCATGCCAGTACTGCCACCAGTGCCACTGGGTATCGTCTTTGGTAAAGCCTTCATTGACGATGCCAGGGCCAGGCCATCCTTCC
>PGZJ01000044.1 GCA_002840055.1 Gammaproteobacteria bacterium HGW-Gammaproteobacteria-11
TTCACCATGTTCTGGTTGAACACGCCGGAAAGGGAAGTATGCAGGAGTATATGCATACCTTGCATGCGCGGATCGTGCCGCACCTCGGTAGTCAGGGTATAGCCATCCATTTCCGGCATTTCAATATCGGAAATCATCATCAGAAACTCTTCAGCAGGCTTCTTGCCTTCGTCAGCCATTCGCTTCAGATAGTTGAGAGCTTCGCGTCCATCATTAAGCTTGACGACCTCGATACCGATATTTTCCAGGCAGCGAGCAATCTGCTTACGCGCTACAGACGAGTCGTCGACTATGAGCACACGACACGAAAGCGCCTTGGCACGGGTATTCTCATCGACCACATCGGCTGATACCTCCTCGGAGGTCGGCGCGACTTCCGCCAACACCTTTTCCACATCGATGATTTCCACCAGCTTGTTGTCGATGTGAGTTACGGCCGTCAGGTAATGATCACGCCCCGCCCCTCTTGGTGGGGGCAGAATCGCTTCCCAGTTCAGGTTGACGATTCTTTCGACAG
Source organism: Gammaproteobacteria bacterium HGW-Gammaproteobacteria-11 (assembly GCA_002840055.1). Classification (GTDB taxonomy): domain Bacteria; phylum Pseudomonadota; class Gammaproteobacteria; order Pseudomonadales; family Pseudomonadaceae; genus Halopseudomonas. The sequence goes on from PGZJ01000044.1 coordinate 518, forward strand.
AGCTCACCAGAAAACCCAGCGTTCTGTTGTTGTACTCGGTGATGACCGCAAAAGAATTCTGTACGTCCATCAGCGCAGTCTTGCCCGTGGCGAGCGACAGATCGAGGATGGGCAAGGTACTGCCGCGAATACTCGCAACACCACGTACGACCCGACCGCATTTCGGCATCACGGTCAGGCGCGGGCACTGCAACACCTCGCGCACCTTGAACACATTGATTCCGTACAGCTGCTCGCCTTCAAGACGGAAAAGCAGCAGCTCCAAACGGTTTTGCCCCACCAACTGGGTACGCTGGTTAACCGAATCCAATACACCGGCCATGCCAGTCTTCCTCTCTGCTTGCAGATGACCATTTTCCGGCGCGGCCGGCTACCGTACAGAAACGTGCTGCTATCAATGCTGTGCGTGTTTGCTCAGTGCACCCACGCGTCAACCATGTCACATCCTCAACAGCTTATCGACGTGACCGAGCAGTTTCTTGAGCAGACAGTGAGCGAGTATTTGAACCGCAGTACTATCGCTGCACGCTACGAGATCGAAGTTGCCAGACTGGATCCGCGTTTGCGCTTGAATCAATGCGATCAACCAATCGCGGCCAGCCTTGGCACCACCACCATCCCAGTAGGACGCGTGAGCGTACGAGTAAGTTGCGAAGGCAGCAGCCCATGGTCGGTATTCGTCCCCAGCCACGTCCGTCTTTATCGTCAGGTCATTGTCGCCAGCAGATCACTTCTGCGCGGCACCGTGCTGACCGATGCAGACGTGAGCCTTGCCGAACGGGACGTATCCATCCTGACTCAGGGATACCTGACCCGGCACGACGAGGCGCTGGGTAACAAACTGACACGACCGGCCCAGCCAGACCAGGTAATCACACCTAACCAGCTGGAAATGGCGAAGGTGGTACGCAAAGGCGATCAGGTGGTCATCACGGCCAGGACGGGCTCGATAAGCGTACGCATGCCCGGCGAGGCGATGGCCGACGGCGTCACGGGCAAGCAGATCCCGGTTAAGAACCAACGCTCCGGTCGCACGATCAAGGCTCGAGTGACTGGCCCAGGTCAGGTTGAAGTGGCAATGTAGGCATGAAGCAGACGACGGACTTTTCCAGTGTGTTCGCTGGAAAAAAAGGCTAAAGTTTCATCCATTGTTGCCGAACACATGGCAAGCGTCCTGATTCCTTCGAGGTTTGCATCATGGTCATCGACTTCAATCGGCCCAATAGTCCACTGAACGCCCCTAACGGGCGCAGCAGCGTACAAGGCAACGAGCGTACTTCTGGCACTCAGCAAGGGCCAGCCAGCGAAGCGCCGAAAGCCGACAGCGTCAACACCAGCGACACCGTTCAACTGAGCCCTGAAGCCCAGCGCCTGCAGCAAACGGCTGACAAACTGAACGAGCAACCGGCAGTAGATCAGGAACGCGTAGCGAAGCTGAAACAGGCGATCGCCGAGGGCTCCTATCAGGTCGATAGCCAACGTGTCGCATCCAAGCTGCTCGCGTTCGAAAGCCAGCGCTGAACCTGAGCCGACACATACACGCGAGCATGCCCAGAGCACGAAATGCAAGACACAACCCTGCTTGAGCAGCTAACCGATGATATCGGCATTGCACGCCAGCTCCTTGAACTCATCGATCAAGAGTTCACCGCACTGGGTGAACGCAATCTGGCGGAGCTAGAGGCGATATTAGCGAAGAAGCAGCCGTTACTGGCACTGCTTGGACAGCATGGCACTCAGCGTAGCCAGTGGCTTGCGGGATTACAGCTGACGCCTGATCGCGCCGGACTTGAAGCGGCCGCAAATAGATCGAAGGACGGTGCGCTTATCCTTGAGCGAGCGCTATCGCTGGAGACAGAGCTTGAGCGCTGCCGCAGCGCCAATGAAAGAAACGGCCGCCTCATCCGCGCCAACCAAAGCGCTCTTGGCGGGATGCTGCACATTCTCCAGGGCAAGGACGATACACCCGGCCTGTATGACAATCGTGGCCGTGCCGCCAAGAACAAGCCGCAACGACCTCTGAGCCAAGCCTGAACGATATACGCCATAAGGACGCAACGCCATGGTGACAACAATGCGCCGGAGAGCACCGGCCCGTGTCTAGCTTATTCCTCGGCGATGAAGGTCCGCAGCCTCCCAAGGTATTGACGGCACCACTTGAGATTTACGCCAATCTGCGTCCGCTTCTGGACAACAACACTCCCCTAACGCTTCGCTTCCATGAGCGCAACCAGCGCTACCAGAGCTTTCTGGTTGAAATGAATCGTGAAACCGGCTGGATAGCGCTCGACGAATTGATCCCCAATGACGGCGAGAGATTGCTACTGCAAGGTGAGCCGATTCATATCGAAGGATTCTACGAAGGTGCACGACTCTCCTGGACGAGCGACCAGCAGGTTCATATCGGAGAAATCGATGGCGCCCGCTGCTACTGGATCCCAGTCCCGACAACGCTCACTTATCATCAGCGCCGCAACGCGTACCGCGCTCAACTGAAAGAGCTCGCCGTCGCGGCCCAGCTGGGCGGCTCGACAGTGAGAAAAGCCCTGGAAGGCAGACTGCTCGATATATCGGCGACCGGCTGCAAACTGAACGTAAAGGGCGACCAACAGGCTGCGCTCCAAACGGGCCAAGTCTACGAGTTGAGCGCGAGGCTACCAATCGGCGCGATACAGACAGAAGTCGAGCTTCGTCACGTGACCATTGATGAAAAGTCAGGGACTTCAATTTGCGGGCTGCGCTTTCACCATCTGAGCGGACTGACGCAACGGCAGATTGAAAGACTCGTGTACCAGCTGCAACGTGACGCACGCCGCGACAATTCGGATTCACCGTTCGGCTGACGCGTCACGCATGGCGCAGCGAACCTGAACAGCCCCCAGCTTAAGGCTTGCCGCAGAGCGGCACAGTCGATCTCAAAACCTCGATGCCCAAGCGTGGTGAGTACGCAAAATCATATGGCGTCCCAGGCGAGGTTCGAACTCACAACCTTCCCCTTAGGAGGGGGATGCTCTATCCAATTGAGCTACTGGGACATCACGCGGCGGGCATGGTAACCAGCCAAGCATGATTTGTCATGCCCATCCTAGACACGATGCCGAAGCGGCGTGCACAGGTTAAACAGCCCCTCCTCATGCACCGCAATGCAAATTGCATGATCACTATTGGCCATCCGTGCAAAGCGCAAGAAATGCCCGCCCTGCATCAACGCCAACCTATTGATTTATAAGAGTTTTTATCCAGCAGAACTTTGGCACAGCTACTGCAATAGCTAGGCAAAGTTAACGTGACGCGAAGGATAACGCTCATGATCAAGTCGGCTTTTCTTCTCACTACAGGCTTTACATTTGCCGCCCTGACAGTCTCGCAGCTGCCATCCGCCGAACCGCAGCAAAAGCGATACGAGCCCTCTTCTCAGCTCTCAATTCAGCGTACTAGCAGCTCAGAACGCGCACAGATCACCACCCTCAACTCAGGAGAGACGAGCATGCTCTCTCAACCGCAACGCTGGGTGTTTTAAGGGATTCAGCTGAGCGCGGATGGTTCCGCAAAAAAGGAGTTACTCATGTCCAGATTTGCAATGACTTGCCTGCTTCTTACCGCAGCGTGCGCGTATGGCACCTTCCTGGCCCCACAAAGCCTGGCGGCCCTAGATACCGCCTGCAAGGCGGGGCTTGGCATATTCGGCAGTTTGTCGCTTTTTGCACTCATGATCGGACGCAGGATCAAGTTCGATCCAGTGCTTCGTTAGGCTTTCGGCCACGCGATAATCAGACTGGTTCACAGTAAAGGCATTTTGATAGCACTGGCTCTTTACTAATCAGCAGATCGTCGTACAATTGGCGCCATGAAGCCGTCTCCTAATTTTTACCTGGTTGACGGAACAGCGAGTACTGGTGGTTGTCAGACCGGTGACTACCCCGGCAATACGCCAGCACGCCCACCTGACTAACCGGTTAATTATGCGCCCTATGAAACAGGCAGTTTATTCCAGCC
>PGZJ01000045.1 GCA_002840055.1 Gammaproteobacteria bacterium HGW-Gammaproteobacteria-11
GGTAGGCACAATTGGATTCGAACCAACGACCCCCACCATGTCAAGGTGGTGCTCTAACCAACTGAGCTATGTGCCTTCGATGGGGGCGCATTCTAAAGCCAAGAAAAAAAGAGTCAAGCGGTTTTTTCTTCTAACTCACTGATATCTGGAAATTTTGAAAATTCCTGCTTGCAATGTTGCGACGCTGGCGAGCTACAGGGTCAAGCGCTAGGATGCGTAAAAAATTCAGAACAGAGAATCCAAGATGCCGCACAACAATTATCCCGCTTCCTACTACGCAGCGACGGCCAACGCGACAGGTGTTCGACAAGAACTTCAGGAAAACAAGCAGGCCGACGTGTGCGTGATCGGCGCCGGATACACAGGCCTGTCGACGGCCCTGTTTCTTCTTGAAAAGGGTTTCAGCGTAATCATATTGGAAGCAGCCAGGGTCGGCTTCGGCGCCTCTGGGCGCAATGGCGGGCAGATCGTCAACAGCTACAGCCGAGACCTTGACAGCATCGAGCGCAGCGCGAGCGCCTCGGCAGCAAAGCTGATCGGGGATATGGCATTCGAAGGCGGACGAATTATCCGTGAACGTGTAACACGCTATGGCATTCAGTGCGACCTGAAAGACGGCGGCGTATTTGCCGCCTTCAATCAGAAGCAGATGCACCACCTCGAAGCACAGAAGGCCTTGTGGGAAAGATATGGCTACCCGCACCTCGAGCTACTGGATAAACAAGGCATACAGCGAGTGGTCGCTAGCGAGAGCTATGCCGGAGGTATGCTCGACAAGCAAGGCGGCCATATTCACCCTCTCAATCTGGCACTCGGAGAAGCAGAAGCTGTTGAATCACTGGGAGGCAGCATCTTCGAGCAATCCCCCGCGCTTCGCATCGAATATGGCGACGCGCCGCTGGTGCACACTCCAAAGGGGACCGTGCGCGCAAGATTCGTCGTGGTAGCAGGCAACGCCTATCTTGGCAATTTGATTCCCGAGCTCGCCGCCAAATCCATGCCTTGCGGCACACAAGTGGTCGCGACGGAGCCACTTGATGATGAACTCGCAAACAGCCTTCTGCCTCAGGACTATTGCGTAGAGGACTGCAATTATCTGCTTGATTACTACCGGCTCTCAGCGGATAAACGGCTCATCTACGGGGGCGGCGTAGTGTATGGCGCACGTGATCCCGCCGACATCGAATCGATCATACGGCCCAAGATGCTGAAGACCTTTCCGCAGCTGGAAAAAGTGAAGATCGACTTTGCCTGGACAGGCAATTTCCTGCTGACGCTTTCACGGCTGCCCCAGGTGGGACGGCTGGGCAGCAACATCTACTACTCGCAGGGCTGTAGCGGCCATGGCGTCACCTATACACATGTTGCTGGAAAGGTGATCGCCGAGGCCCTGAGCGGCCAGGCAGAGCGCTTTGATGCGCTCGCCAGCCTGCCTCACTACCCTTTCCCTGGAGGACAGCGTTTTCAGGTACCGCTCAGCGCTCTCGGAGCGATGTACTACAACCTGCGCGACAGGCTTGGCTTCTGACCGAAATCACTTGGACACGCATGGCGGGCTCGGCAAGCATTGCGCCGCCCGCTTGCCCTCCAGGGCCGGCAGCGGCGCCCTGAGCCGATCATCATCCGGATCCATTTGCACGGCACAGGCCTGTGCTTGGCGAGCACCCAGGTCACAACCCTTCTCAGCCATTACCTGCGATAGATTGAACCAGCCAATGGCGAAGCCCGGGTCGAGACGAACACTGAGCCGTAACGATTCCTCAGCCGCAGCCGTTTCTCCAGCCGCATACTGACTGTTCGCCAAAGCAAACTGCGTGAGCGCTGAGTTCCAGCGCTTCGCGCCGGCTTCGTACGCCACCCGAGCCGCGCGCAATTGCCCAACCTCTTCCAGATCGCTGGCACTGCGCAGCCAGACAGTTTCTTGCGCAGTTTGTGGTATCCGCTGTGGCTGCAAAGTAAGCACGGCCCAGCGCTCCGCCTTGCGCCACGAGCGCTCGAACTCGTGAAAACTCACCACCAAACGCTTGGTAGCACCAGACCTAAGCACAATTTTCTGACCTGCAAGGTCATAGCCCACCACCACGGCAAAATGCCACTGGGGCCAACGATCGAAAGCGAGGTTCTGTAGAACCAGAACCGGGTTGCCCGCCGCGACTTCGGCAACAAGATCACTGAGACTAGGCTGCAGCGGATATACAAGAAGCCCAGCAGAACGGGCGGCAGCAACCATCTCCACCTGCAAGCTGCCTTTGCGCTTGGGAATGTAGACCTGCTCTACAAGCGCTTCCGGCGTTACTTCGATGTCACGCTGGACGAGCATGGTTGCCAATGCAGCGGGTCCGCATTGGTAGTCTTCCTGCGGGTAGAACGGAACGTCCACCAACTCGGCTCTTGTCGGGAGCTGAGCATGATCGACAAGCGTAACCGTCGTTCGCGCACAGCCCCCGAGCAGACCGATCAGGAGCAGTATGAGTAGCCGCTGGCTCAACGATTGATGCAGTTGACGAAGTTGAAGATGTTAGTGGCGCAGAGCATATCCGTGATGATGAAGATCACCAGGAACAGCACGATCACGCCGACAACGCCTGCCCCTGCGGGGGCCTGATCAAGTTGCTGATTGAACTGGGCCAGTTCCGCTGCCGTCAGGCCGTTGATGCGCTTTTCAACCTGATCACGTTCGACGCCCATCGCTTCCAGCTTCTTTTGCACATCCTGATCATCCAGCATCGTCAGCAACTGTTGCCGATCGACCTGCTGCTGATGTTCAGCAACAACCTCAGGCGTGCCGATCATCGCAGCTTGTGCCAGCGGAACTTGAGCTACCAGAAGCAAGTGCAGAGCAGCTAGCACCGTAGCGACACGCTTGAGTAGGGGGGAATTGAACATAGCGGAACTCCTTATTTTTCTTGCAGCCAGGGGGATTGCAAAGCGCCATCAGCCATTAAGACGAGCCAACGCCGCTTCGGTTCCCATCCACAGCTGCTTTTTCCAACTGGCATGGAGGCCTATCGGCATGCCCGTATCTTTGATAGTAGTTGCGCTCCGACAAACCAGACGAAAAAGGAGACGCTGTGCAGCGCATCAAACGAGCCCTACCAATTGCCATAGCCTCGGCCGCATTTGTACTGACAGGCTGTCAAACGACTTCTACAGCACCGTCAAACAGCAGCCCGACTGAGTCAGTCGGACGGTGCAACGCCGATGCCGTGGCAAGCTTGACCGGCCAAACCGTCACGCCAGAAATACTTGAACGAGCAAGGGAGCAATCCGGGGCAATCACCGCGCGGGTCCTGCGGCCAGACGATATCGTCACGCTGGAATACAACTCGCAGAGACTGAATATCTATACCGACAAGGATATGACCATAGAGCGCATCGGCTGCGGCTAATACCGCATGCGCGATACCGCTCAGCAAGCATGGCCTGCTGAGCGGTATCTGCGTCGGCGCATGACAAGGCCGCGCTAGTGGGCAACAGCCTTGCGCATATGGAACTGAGATGCCGAAATCTGCTTGGGCGGGGTAAGCAAGAAGTACAGTTTGTAGCGATTGATCACGACTTGCGCCAACAACGGAGCCGCCGTACCGATCAGCGTTCCGATAATCAGATGCGCTGTGATTGAATCAATACCGAGGAATTTGCTG
>PGZJ01000046.1 GCA_002840055.1 Gammaproteobacteria bacterium HGW-Gammaproteobacteria-11
ACCGACTGGATCGATCTTTACCAACTGCATTGGCCTGAACGCAGCACCAACTTCTTCGGACAGCTGGGCTATCGCCATCAGGAAGACGACTTCACCCCGCTCGAAGAAACACTGGAAGCGCTGGATGACGAAGTGAGAGCCGGCAGGATTCGCCACATCGGGTTATCCAATGAAACCCCCTGGGGTCTGACGAAGTTTCTGCAACTCGCCGAAGCTCGCGGCTGGCCGCGCGCAGTCTCGATACAGAACCCTTATAACCTGCTAAACCGCAGCTTCGAGGTTGGCCTGGCAGAAATTAGCATTCGTGAGCAGTGCGGCCTACTCGCGTACTCACCGCTGGCATTCGGCATGCTCAGCGGCAAATACGAGGACGGCGCACGCCCCGCCAACGCGCGCCTCACGCTTTTTCAGCGCTTTGCTCGCTATAACAACGCTCAAGCACGAGCTGCCTGCTCCGCCTATATAGCAGTTGCCCGAAAACATGGGCTGGATCCAGCACAAATGGCACTCGCCTACGTGACAGCGCAGCCCTTCGTCACCAGCAACATCATCGGCGCCACGACAGTGGAGCAGCTTGAGTCCAACATCAATAGCTCCAAGCTGAAGCTATCGAGCGAAGTACTGTCCGAAATCGAGAGCATTCACACGAAGCATCCAAATCCAGCGCCCTGATTCGCTCACCTAACCAGACTCACCACCCATCACCCGTCACACGCACATCAGCGCAAAGGACCGTAAGGATGATTGCCTCACACCTGCTTGCCCCCGCCACGCTCTCAATAGGCTGGATGATCTACGCAGCTGCGCTGATATGGGCCGCATGGCGAGCGCCATGGGTGGAACTATTCAGCGATACGCGCCGGCAGCATCTTCTGTGCGGCGCAATGCTGTCCGTTTTCTTGCTCTGGCTCGTCCGACGGGACTTCGACTCAGGCCTATCCTTTCACTTTATAGGCCTGACAGCCGTTACGCTTTTGCTGGACTGGCCGCTAGCCATTCTGGCCGCCCTCGCCGCACAGCTCGGCTTGACGCTGACCGGCCATCAACATCTCGCTGCACTCGGCATAAACGGCATTCTGCTGGTACTGATCCCGGTGATGGTTACGGTCATTTGCGCCCGCCTGGTGGAGCGGGCCCAGCCACGCAACCTGTTCGTGTTCATATTCTTTGCCGGTTTCTTTCCTGCAGCACTCGCTGCGCTGGCGTGCATTCTCGCATCGCTGGGCGTACTGCTATTCGATGGCCGCTTTCCGATGCCGCCATGGCTGGAAGACTTCGCAGGGTACATCTGGCTGGTAATGTTCCCCGAGGCCTTTATCAACGGCACGGCGATCACAGCACTGGTGGTCTTCTACCCAGACTGGATGGAAAGCTTCAACCAGAGCCGGTACCTGCAGGCGCCCTGGAAAGAGGAGTAACGAAGGGACGCAGGCGAGCCCTGTAAAGGAAACCTAGTGCTCACGCGGGGGCATGTCACCCGAAAACAAATCGTCCTCCAGCTCGTTTCCCGGAAGGGCATGCGCTTCTGCAGCCCAGGCGCCGAGATCAATCAGCTTGCAGCGTTCGGAGCAAAATGGCCGGTTCGGACTCTGCGGCCCCCACTCTACTGGCGCCCTGCAGGTGGGACACTCAACTGTTGCGGTCATTTCTGACCTCCTCGCAATGTCAGATAAAAACGGTGCAAACGCTCGACCTCAGCCGCGAGCCAAGACAGATCGCGATCATTCACAAGCACGTCATCGGCATGCTTCAAGCGCTCTTCACGCTGAGCCTGAGCATTGAGAATGGCGCGCACCTGCTCCTCGCTGGCCTGATCTCGGGCCGTCGTGCGTGCGATCTGGAGCGACTCTGGCACATCCACGACCAGCACTCGACCGACCTGACGATACTGCCCGGACTCGACAAGCAGCGGCGAGACCATGATGGCGTAAGGCGATTCGGCCAGGGCAAGATGCCGGGCGACCTCGGCGCGAATCAAAGGATGCAGGAGCTTTTCGAGCCACTGACGCTCGGCCGGGTCAGCGAATACTTTCTGACGCAACCCAGCGCGGTCCAGCTCACCGCTCTGCAGCAAGACCTCTTCACCAAAGCGCTCAACAATCTGCTGCAGGGCCGGCCGCCCAGGCTCAACCACCCAGCGGGCGGCCTGGTCCGCATCGACCACATGCACGCCCAGGCTGGCGAACCGATCTGCAACCGCGGTCTTTCCACTACCGATACCGCCAGTCAACCCGAGAATCCAAGGCTTCATCCGTCAACCGCACCGTAGCCAAGAAACAGGACGAGCAGTAGTAACCACTCAGAGGAGGAAGCGCAAGCCTATGGGTAGGCGATAAAGACGGTAGCCTGACTCATACAAACAGGCCGCACATGCGCCGGCCAACATGACAGGGGTCAGAAGCGCGCAAACTGCAGGTAGCTTTGCGTAATCCAATCACCCCAAAGCAATGCAATCCAGCCTGCGATAGCCAGGTATGGACCGAAAGGAATCGGCGTATTGCTTTCTGCACGCTGCATTCGCAGGAGGATGCTACCAAGCACAGCACCAACAACCGAAGACAGCAGGATAGTCAGCGGCAGCACTTGCCACCCGCCCCAGGCGCCAAGCATGGCCAGCAGCTTGAAGTCACCGTAGCCCATACCCTCTTTGCCGGTGGCCAACTTGAACAGCCAGTACACCGACCAAAGACTCAGGTACCCTGCCACCGCCCCCCAGAGCGCACTATTCAGCGGTACGAACACACCGAAGTTATTGAGGATAAGGCCAAGCCACAATAGCGGCAGTACCAGAATATCTGGCAACAGTTGGTGATCGACATCGATCATGCTCATCGCCAACAGGCCCCAGGTCAGCAACAGCATTGCACCGGCCTGCCAAGAGAAGCCGAAACGCCAAGCGACATAGCCTGACAATAATCCGCAAGCCAGCTCCACCAATGGATAACGACAGCTAATCGGTGCCCGACAGGATGAGCACTTGCCGCGCAGGGCCAACCAGCTGGCTACGGGGACATTTTCCCAAGGGCGAATCTCATGATCGCAGTGAGGACAGCGCGAGTTCGGCAATAGCAGGTTGAAGCGCTCGCCGGCTGGCTCCGCCGGGCTCTCGAGATATTCAAGCGCCTGCATACGCCAATCGCGTTGCATCATGATCGGCAGGCGATAAATTATGACGTTTAAAAAGCTACCGACTAATAAGCCGAGCACGGCGGCAGATAAAACAAAGGCCAGCACGTGGCTGGCCAAATAATCGAGAAGAATCATGCTTAAACAACAGAACCAAGCTGAAAAATCGGAAGGTACATAGCGATAATCAAGCCACCAACCAAAACACCCAACACCGCCATAATCATTGGCTCCATGAGACTCGTCAGGCCATCGACCATATTGTCAACTTCATCCTCGTAAAACGTCGCGACTTTCCCGAGCATCTCATCAAGCGCACCGGACTCTTCGCCAATAGCGGTCATCTGCACCGCCATGGTAGGGAAGGTACCAGTAGTGCGCATGGAGAAGTTAAGCTGCATACCCGTGGATACATCATTTTTAACTTTTTGGGTA
>PGZJ01000047.1 GCA_002840055.1 Gammaproteobacteria bacterium HGW-Gammaproteobacteria-11
ACACTTCCACAACACCCGCGGCATGGGCCTGGCCAACGCGCTGGCAGCGCTGAACGCCGGCATCGACCGCTTCGATGCCTCTCTCGGCGGACTCGGCGGTTGCCCTTACGCCCCCGGCGCCAGCGGCAATATCTGCACCGAGGACTTGGTGCATATGTTCCAGCGCATGGGCCTGAACACGGCCGTCGATCTCGACCGCCTGCTGCAATGCGCCGCCGACCTGCCCCAACTGGTCGGCCACGACGTACCGGGCGCGGTACTCAAGGCCGGCAAGGCCGATCGTCGTTACCCGAAACCGAAGTGGATGGAGGAAGCTGGCGTTTGACCGAGTGCGGAGCGTCTGTTGGACGGCAAGGCCGATAACAATGATGATCTTCGTGATCGCTTGAACGCTTGGCCCCCGCTGCGCGAACTACAGAATGGCCAGGGCAAAGCCCAGAACAGGCCGGATATACGAATGCAACCGCGCTGACGACAGGATCGAAAAAGCTATTGCTCACTGCTTGTGGGGAGAGTCCATATACCATTTGTTAGACCTTACACCGCTACTTGAATGAACGGAAAAGTATTTATGAATTCTGTAAGGATAGTCTGGTTCATATGTAGCGAATTTATAGCATGCTCTCTAGCAGGGCCGTCAAAGACCTCGCGATTACGCAGGTATGCAATGCCAAAAATTGCTTCGTCCTCCTGAGCTGTAAAACTGCGGCCGGGGTTGAACCCGATTGTTTTACAGATATGGAAGCGAGGAGCATCAATGCTCAGCAATTCAGCTATGTAGTCTGGGTATGCTTCAGTTGACTCCATGATTCGAATAGCCCATTGCTGCAATTCATCTGTGCTTATTGAGTTGCTTAGGTAGCAATTCACGACAAAGGCAATGGTTGATGAATTTTTGCGAGTGAGTCCGTTCATGATCTAGGTCTAACGTTTGGTTAAGGGGCGGGCTTTAGCCCGTCCCAGAGAGCGAAGCGAACGAGTTGAAGGCTGTAATGGACTCTCCCTGCACCACCTTTCTTCTATAACACCGTGGTGACTGTTCGCTGGGAGAGGTGCGATGAAACGCATAGCAGTTGATTTAGCGCCAAGTCCGTTTACCAGGTTGCCGAGAGTGTCCAGGTCGGCCGAGTGGATCGGCGCAAGCGGCTCGATGCCGGGGCATTTGCGCGATATGTACAGGAGCAGATCGAGCCTGTCGAGTGGGTGATGGAAGCCTGTGGCACGGCTCACCATTGGGGCCGGTTGATGCAGGAGAAAGGCCATCGCGTCGTGCTTCTACACCCTCGTTATGTACGCCCGTATCGGCGGCGCAACAAGACCGATCGCAACGATTGCGACGCCATTCTGGAAGCGGCACGCTGCCAGGATATTCGCCCGGTGCCGGTCAAAACTGCGCAGCAGCAGCAAGCTGATCCATGGCGCAAGGCGGCGCTACTGGCAGCCAAGCGCTGCACGGCGCGAACACCGGAGCGTCTGACCCAGCTGCAAAGCTGGGCACTGCAAAACGCCGAACGCATCGGTCACAACAAGGCCGCGGTGGCGCTGGCGAACAAACTGGTGAGGATCTGTTGGGCGGTGTGGTGCCATGAACGTCGCTTTAGCGGTAACTGGCGCACCACAAAGCCCGCCTGACGGCGGGGTAAATATGAAGTGAGTTTCTAGTGGTTGTGGTGAGAAGCGAGACTGTCGGAACAGGCGAGTCCTGCAGCGGAGCAAGGCCAATAACAATCATGATCTTCGCGATCGCTTGAACGCTTGGCTCCCGCTGCGCGAACTACAGAATGGCCAGGGCAATGCCCAGAACAGGCCGGATATACGAATGCAACCGCGCTGGCGAAGTGGGCGAACATGACACCCTTGTTATGCATTTTCACTTCTGAAACTCAGCTTGATAAGCCAATAACACCCTCCCAGACTGATAATAATAAACCCTAAGCCTACTATTGCTAAGGGATCATATTTTTCCAAATCTAGTAAAATCACCTTCCGAGAAACAGCTATAACTGCTACCAATAAAACAACCTCTGCATGTATGACATTATTCTTGAAATACATTTCTACTGTCTCTACCAGCTCGAATCCAATGAGAATAATGAAAAAGAAACCAAAGATCCTAAACAACTCATCTATTTCAAGAAAAAGCACGTCATCCGTCGGATCAAACAAATCCATATAAAGAATGATAGCGAGCTCTACTATCGCGATAGCTACAATTATTGCCATCAAAATAAGAACGATAAAAGACATCCACTTTTTTGTTGTATTGATCATAGAAACAGCTTTATCGATTCTTTTGGTCACGAATCACATGCTCCTATCTTTGTATAACTATAATTAGACACCAAGTGCTATATAAGATACCGAACAGGCTTCGGTGTATAACATGCCGTTCGCCTTTCTCTCCGAGCCTCTAGCTCGGGCGTCTTAGGGACGCAGGATGTTTATCCCAGCCCAACGAGGTGGGTAATTGGTGCCGTCAAACGTTGCCCCGCCAGCGATCTTCCGCACACTCTCTACCTTTGCCGTGTCGATAAAGTGTCGAGACCATCTGTCGTCTATAGCCAGACAAACGTGGCGAGCGCAAGCGGCAGGCTATGCAAAGCCGAAGGCAGCTACCGCAGGCCAGAAAAACTAAGTTTAGTCTCTCAGTCCGTAGCAGTAGCGGCGGAATCATTTGCCCTGACAGAACTGCAGAATCGCCTCAGCCACCGCCTGCGGCGCCTCGCGCTGGGGGAAATGGCCGACGCCGGGCAATAGCTGACGGTGGTAAGGACCGCTGAACAAGGCCTCGCGCCCGGCCGAGGTTTCCGGTGCGTTGCAGGTATCGGCCTCGCCGTGCAGCACCAGCGTCGGCACGGCGAGTACGGGTGGCGGTTGCAGCAGCGCCTCGTCCTGGGCGTAGGCCGGGTCGCCGTCGACGAAGCCCCAGCGGTGGCGATAGGAGTGCAGTACTACGGCGGCCCAGTCCGGATTATCGAAAGCTTCCAGGGCCTGGAGGAAATCCGCCTCGCTGTACCAGCCGGCCGGCGACCAGGTATCCCACAGCAGCCGCGTAAAGGCCGCGCGATCCTCGACTACCGTCTGCTCGCCGCGCGGAGTGGCCATGTACCAGTGGTACCAGTAGTTGCGCGCCTGGCTCAGCGAGATGTGCTGATTCGGGTCATTGGTACCGTAGCCCACTGCGAGCATTACCAGCCGTGCGGCGGCGTGGTGGCGCAGCCCGCAGGCATTGGCCACGGCGCGCGCGCCCCAGTCGTGGCCGACCAGCACCGGCTGGTCAAGGCGCAGCGCGTCGATGAAGTCCAGCAGATCGCGGCCCAATGCGGCCAGCTGGCCGCTGCGTGGGGTCAGCGGATCAGTGAAGCGTGTCTGGCCGAAGCCGCGCAGCGTCGGGCAGAGCACGCGGTAGCCTGCTGCGGCCAGGCGTTCGGCGACCTGGGTCCAGCTCTCCGCGCAATCCGGCCAG
>PGZJ01000048.1 GCA_002840055.1 Gammaproteobacteria bacterium HGW-Gammaproteobacteria-11
ACGCCAAGTTGCTCGGCAACGATTTTCTTGACGCGTTCTTCGATGGTGCTCATACCTTGTTTTCACTCCTATGGAAAAATCAGGCAGCTGGTTTGCGCGATAGTGTATAGAAAGCGTTTTCCGCATTTCAAGCTGGAAGCAGGCAAGCATGACGCCGCCTTCAACCTTCTGTCTATAAACCAGCTGCGGTTTTATAGCTAATTTAAAGACAGCCTCTAAGACTGTCCTCCTGCGTAGGGCGTCACACTCAGCTCATGTACATGCCGCCATTCACCGGAACGGTAGCACCGGTGACGTAGGCAGCGCCGTCCGAAGCGAGAAACGCAACGACCTTTGCAATTTCTTCGGCCTGACCGAGACGTCCCAGGGGAATCTGCCCCACGAGCGCATCACGCTGGGCTTCCGGCAACTCGCGAGTCATGTCGGTATCAATGAAACCAGGCGCCACGGAATTCACCGTGATACCACGAGAACCGACCTCACGAGCCAATGCACGGCTGAAACCCTCCAGACCGGCCTTGGCTGCCGCGTAGTTTACCTGTCCGGCGTTGCCCATGGCACCAACCACCGAACCGATATTGATGATTCGACCCCAGCGAGCCTTGGTCATGCCGCGCAGCACGGCCTTGGAGAGGCGATACAGGCTATTCAGGTTGGTGTTGATGACGTCATGCCACTCATCATCCTTCATGCGCAGCATCAAGTTATCGCGGGTAATACCGGCATTGTTGACCAGAATTGCCGGCTGTCCGAGATGCTGCTGAATGTGCTCAAGAGTGCTGCTGACAGATTCATCGTTGCCAACATCGAGCACCAGCCCAGCGCCTTCGATACCGTTTTCCCTCAGTGTCTCGGCGATGCGCTCGGCGCCGGTTGGCGTGGTCGCAGTACCAATTACGATCGCGCCCTGGCGGCCCAACTCAAGGGCAATGGCCTGGCCAATACCGCGGCTCGCGCCGGTTACCAACGCCACCTTACCTTGCAGATTCATAGCATTCTCCTTGTTCAAGCCAATGCGGCACGAGCGGCCGCGAAGGCCTCGGGGGTATCCAGATTGTAGGTGCTGACGCCCTTGACGCAGCGTTTGTTGAGGCCCGACAGAACCTTGCCGGGTCCGCACTCGACCAGCGAGGTGACGCCACGGTCTCCCAGAGCAACCATGGACTCGACCCAGCGCACCGGACTGTAGAGCTGTGCCAGCAGATCACGCTTGAGCACTTCCAGATCCGCGACGACTGCTGCGCTGACGTTCTGCACCAACGGAATCTGCGGCGCTTGCCATTCGATCGACTCCACCGAGGAAGCGAAGCGTTCGGCAGCCGGACGCATCAGATCGCAATGAGAGGGGACACTCACCGGCAAAGCCATCGCACGCTTGGCACCTTTGGCCTTGCACGCTTCGATCGCGCGCTCTACCGCCGCCGCACTGCCGGCAATCACCACCTGACCCGGAGCGTTGAAGTTGACCGCACTGACCACCTCACCTTGCGCGGCCTCGGCACAGGCGGCCAATACATCGGCATCTTCCAGCCCGAGAATGGCGGCCATGCCGCCCTGCCCGGCCGGCACTGCCTGCTGCATCAATTGACCGCGCAATTCAACCAGCTTGATGGCGTCAGCGAACGGCAGGCTGCCCGCCGCCACCAGAGCGGAGTACTCACCGAGGCTGTGTCCGGCAACGAATGCGGGCTGCGCGCCGCCTTCTGTCTGCCACAAACGCCAGATTGCAATGGAGGCGGCAAGAATCGCCGGCTGGGTCTTGTCGGTCTGATTCAGCTGTTCTTCCGGACCGGTCTGGGTCAACGCCCAAAGGTCGTACCCGAGCGCCGAAGATGCCTCGGCAAAAGTATCGACGACCACGCTTTGCTGGGCACCCAGCTCGGCCAGCATGCCAAGGGACTGAGACCCCTGACCGGGAAAGACGAAAGCAAGTGATGCGGACATGAAACGACTCTCTTGTGGTTCTGTTCGTCTGAAGAATACGCCAGGGACCGGCGTCGCGAATTTCAGTTGGATGGCTGGCCACCACCTGCGGTCACATCATCCACATCATCGTACAGATGAGGCGGCCGCAGAAAATGCCCCAGCCTGCTCCTCAGTTGCCCAGGGAGATCATGCTCGACATCCTGCGCCGCGCGCCGGATCGCTGCTTTGAAGCCGTCCGCACCAGCACTACCATGACTCTTGACGACAATTCCCTGCAGCCCGAGAAAGCTCGCACCGTTGTACTGAGCCGGATTGAGATCCGCCCGCAGACGGCGCAACAACGGCAATACGACAGCACCGACAATGCGCGCGCCAAGCGAACGTTTGAAAAGCGCCTCGACTCTGGCGACCAGCATCCCAGCCAAGCCCTCGCTGGATTTGAGCAATATGTTGCCGACAAAGCCATCGCATACGACCACGTCGGCTTCACCGCGATACAGCCCATCCCCCTCGATGAAGCCCTGATAGTTGAGATCAGCGGCCTGCTGCAACAGCAGCGCGGCTTGCTTGACCTGCTGATTGCCCTTGATCTCTTCGGTACCGACATTCAGCAGCGCGACCCTAGGCTGCTGTCGTCCCAGCGATTCGGCCGCCACAGCCCCCATGACAGCGAACTGGAAAAGCTGCTCGGGCGGGCAATCGACATTTGCGCCCAGGTCCAGCAGCAGGCATGGGTCAGCCTGCGTAGGGAGCGCTGTCACCATCGCCGGCCGATCGATACCTGGCAGCGTTCTCAGAACCTGGCGCGCCAATGCCATCAGCGCGCCGGTGTTACCGGCGCTTACACAAGCATTAGCCTTACCGTCGCGAACCTGCTCGAGGGCAATACGCATGGAAGAGCGTGGCTTGCCACGCAAAGCCTGAGCCGGGCGTTCAGCCATACCAATGATTTCAGACGCATCGACGATTTTCAGGCGCGAACGATCGACCCCAGGATGCTGGGCGACAAGCTGATCGAGAAGGGAAGATTGGCCGACAAGGACCAGATGCAGCGAGGGGCTTTCAGCCAGACAGGACAGACTGGCCGGAACAATGCAGTGGGGACCGAAGTCCCCACCCATTGCATCGATCGCGATAACCGGAGCGGACAAGGATTACTCGTCAGCGCCCTTGTCGATCACCTTGCGACCACGGTAGAAACCGTCCGGGGACACGTGGTGACGCAGGTGAACTTCACCGGTGCTCTTTTCCACGGACAGAGCGTTCGGCTCGAGAGCGTCATGGGAACGACGCATGTCACGGGCGGAACGGGATTTTTTGTTCTGCTGAACAGCCATTTGGATCAACTCCTAAACGTTTGGGTCACGCTTTAACTGCGCCAGT
>PGZJ01000049.1 GCA_002840055.1 Gammaproteobacteria bacterium HGW-Gammaproteobacteria-11
CCCCGTTGCAGAGGCGCCTATACAACTAGCCTACAAAGTTGAGCAGCACCCCGGCCGCAACCGCAGAGCCGATGACACCTGCCACGTTGGGCCCCATGGCATGCATCAGCAGGAAGTTCTGAGGATTGGCCTCCAGCCCCACCTTGTTCGATACACGTGCAGCCATCGGCACAGCAGATACTCCTGCAGAACCGATCAACGGATTGATCTTGTTCTCACTGAAACGGTTCATCACTTTGGCCATGAAAATACCCGCTGCGGTACCACCGCAAAAAGCAACCATACCCAGCACGAGAATCCCCAAGGTTTTCATCTGCAGGAAGGCCTCGGCCGATAGCTTCGAACCGACTGTCAGACCGAGAGCAATGGTGACGATGTTGATCAGGGCATTTCGTGAAGTATCCGCCAGGCGATCCACCACACCACATTCGCGCAACAGATTACCGAAAGCGAACATACCCACCAGCGGTGCGGCATCCGGCAGTAGCAAGCCGACCAGCAAACAGAGCACCAGCGGGAATACTATCTTCTCGACCTGCCCGACATGACGCAGTTGCGTCATGACGATTGCACGCTCCTCTTTTGTGGTCATCGCACGCATGATCGGCGGCTGAATCAGCGGCACGAGGGCCATGTAGGAATACGCGGCAACCGCAATCGGACCGAGCAACTCTGGGGCAAGCTTGGATGTCACGAAGATCGACGTTGGACCGTCTGCACCCCCAATGATAGCGATCGACGCTGCCTCGCGCAGCGTGAACTCCATACCCGGAATCCCGGCAGCGGTCAGAGCAAGAGCGCCTAGCAGGGTCGCAAAGATTCCGAACTGCGCCGCTGCACCAAGCAGCAGGGTCTTTGGGTTGGCGAGCATGGGGCCAAAGTCGGTCATCGCACCAACGCCCATGAAGATCAACAGCGGAAAGACGCTGGTCGGTAACCCTACCTCATAAAACAGATGCAGAATTCCGGCACCCTCGCCCATGTTGGCAACCGGGATGTTTGCCAGGATGCCACCGAACCCTATAGGGATCAGCAACAAAGGCTCGAATCCCTTCCGAATCGCCAGATAGATCAGCCCCAGACAGACGAAGATCATCAGCGCCTGCCCTGGCTCCAGATGGTACAGGCCGGTTCCGTGCCACAGCTTGAGCAACTTTTCCATGGGACTCCCCTTAGCCGATGCTCAGCAGACTGTCACCGACCGAAACCGCGTCGCCCACCTTGACGCTGACGGAGGCGACGGTGCCGGCCTTGAACGCACGGATCTCGGTTTCCATTTTCATGGCTTCGAGAATCATTACCAGATCGCCCTCCTGGACCAATTGTCCGGGCTGCACCAGCACTTTGAATATGTTGCCCGCCAGCGGCGCCGCCTGGGTTTCACCACTGGCAGGCACGGCGGCAGAACCAGCAACCGCGCTGGTAGCGCCGCCACCAGCGCCGAGAGGCTTGATGCCCTCGATATCGCCGCCATCGCTCACTTGTACGACGAAAGATTTGCCGTTGACTTCAACGGTGTAGACCTCCGGCTTGCCCGCCTCTCGCGGTGGTAGATCGCCCCCGGTTGGCGCCGGCTCGAACGCGGATGGGTTTCCACGGTTCTCCAAAAACTTCAATCCGATCTGGGGGAATAGTGCATAGGTCAGCACGTCATCGATCGAATCCGTAGCGAGCTTGATGCCTTTCTCTTTTGCGATCCCTTTCAGTTCGGCAGTAAGTCGATCCATTTCCGGCTGCAGCAGGTCTGCGGGACGACAGGTGATCACCTCGGCCCCCTCCAGCACACGAGCCTGCAGCTCGGAATTGAAAGGCGCAGGGGCCGCACCGTATTCACCTTTGAGCACGCCTGCCGTCTCTTTGGTGATCGACTTGTAGCGCTCTCCCATCAGCACATTGATCACCGCCTGGGTACCGACGATTTGCGACGTGGGCGTCACCAGCGGGATGAAGCCGAGGTCTTCACGAACGCGAGGGATTTCAGCAAGCACGTCGTCGAACTTGTCCAGAGCGCCCTGCTCCTTCAGCTGACCTTCCATATTGGTCAACATGCCGCCGGGCACCTGAGCCACGAGGATTCGCGAGTCGACACCGCGCAGGGTGCCCTCGAATTTCGCGTACTTCTTGCGCACCTCGCGGAAGTACGCCGCGATTTCCTCGAGCAGCTCCAGGTTCAAGCCGGTATCGCGCTCCGTGCCCTGGAAAATAGCCACCACCGATTCCGTCGGAGAATGTCCGTAGGTCATCGATAGCGACGAGATGGCTGTATCGACATTGTCGATACCCGCCTCTACTGCCTTGAGAATGGCGGCCGTCGACAGGCCGGCTGTAGCGTGGCACTGCATATGGATCGGAATCGCAAGGCTGGACTTCAAGCGCGACACCAGCTCGAACGCCATGTACGGCGTAAGGATGCCTGCCATATCCTTGATCGCCACCGAGTCGGCGCCCATATCCTCGATCTGCTTTGCCAGATCGACCCACATCTCCAGCGTATGCACCGGACTGGTGGTATAGGAAATGGTGCCTTGTGCATGCTTGCCTTGTTGTTTGACGGCACGCAGGGCAGTTTCGAGATTGCGCGGATCGTTCATAGCGTCGAATACGCGAAAGACATCGACGCCATTTACAGCGGCGCGCTCGACGAATTTTTCCACGACATCATCGGCGTAGTGCCGATAGCCCAGCAGGTTCTGGCCTCGCAGCAGCATCTGCTGGCGCGTGTTGGGCATGGCCTTCTTGAGTTCGCGAATGCGCTCCCAAGGGTCTTCTCCCAAGTAGCGGATACAGGCATCGAAGGTCGCGCCGCCCCAACTTTCCACCGACCAGAAGCCAACCTGATCGAGCTTGGCAGCGATCGGCAACATGTCTTCCAAGCGAACACGGGTGGCTAGAATGGATTGGTGCGCATCACGCAGCACCACATCGGTTATGCCGAGCGGCTGTTTAGCAATGGTCATGGAAGGAACTCCCTTTCCAGAGTCAACCGCGTCGCGCGCGGTGTTGATGAATCGCGGCCTGGATGGCTGCAAGAATATCCGCATCTGTTTCAGCGCTCGCAACCTGAGCGGCCGCTACTCGAGGCGCCGGCTCAGTGACGAAGCGGCCGGCGAGGTAGGACATCAAGCGAATGCAGAGGATCAACAGAACGAGAAAGGCGAAGACGAAACCGATGCCGAACAGCATGAGTTCGACGCCTTCGAGCAGGAGTTGGCTGGGGGTCATCGGGAGTTCCCTTGTCAGCAGCTCAAGC
>PGZJ01000050.1 GCA_002840055.1 Gammaproteobacteria bacterium HGW-Gammaproteobacteria-11
AACATCCTGCGCACATTGGTCGCTGAAGACGTGGTGGATTTCAATCTCATGTCAAAGCGCTATTCGGCGGGGATAGGGCTGGCGCGTCTCGTTGAGCAGTTGGTCACCCAGGGGCAGCGGGTGCAACTGGCGAAGCCGTTATTGCAAAGCCTGGCTGCGAGGCAGAGCATCACTGTCACGTTGTGGCGGCGCCTGGGTGCGGACCGCATTGTGATCGTCAGTTCCGCGGCAAGCCCCACGGACGTTCGAATCGATATGGCCGAAGGGCAACGTCTGCCGATGCTGATGGGTGCCAGCGGCAGATTGTTCGCTACGCAGATCGATCTCGACAGCCCCGAAATACGCGCGACGTACGACAGCATCCGCTGGGCTCGACCGTTGCCTTTCGATATGTACCGGGAAGAGGTACGCGAGGCTCAGAAGCGAGGCTGGGCAACAGACGATGGCCATTTTTCCGTGGGCATTCTGGCCGTTGCCGCGCCTGTTTTTTCCCCCGGCGGCAGCATTGACTTTACGGTTTCGGCAGTGATGTTCCGCGGTCAGCGTGATGAAGAGGGCATCGCCGAATTGGGCGATGCTCTCGTCGAATTCTGCAGCGAACTGACCGGCGTTCTTTTCTAAGTAACTACTCCCGGACCAGCAAAAGGCTGCCGCCCAATGGTCCACCGCCAGCCGCCACTGCACAGACGCGGTTCTCCGTAGTTTGCCGCCCTTCGGCTCGCCCCCAAAGCTGCAGGCAGGCCTCATGCACATAGCCCAGGCCGTGGGTGCGACCGCCGGAGAGCTGGCCGCCGTTGGTATTGATGGGCAGCTCGCCGTCCAGGGCGATACGCTTACCGCCTTCGACGAAAGCGCCGCTTTCGCCGGTCGGACAAAGTCCCAGCGCCTCCAGCCAGATCATGGTGAGGATGGAAAACCCGTCGTATAGCTGCACGGAGTCGACATCCTGTGGCCGATAGTCGGTGCGGTCCCACATCATCCGCCCTACGTCGAAGGCCGCCATCTGGGTTAGCGAGATCTGATCCCACGACCACGGCTGATTTAAGGCCGCACCAATGGATTCGATGCGAATTGGAGAGTTGCGGGTGTCGCGCGCGGCATCCCGCCGTGACAGCACGATCGCGGTGGATGCGTCGCAATGTACGTCGCAATCGAACATACGCAGTGGAGTCGAGATCATCCGCGATGCCATGTAGTCGTCCATGGTCATCGGCGTTCGATATCTGAGCCAGCTGTTCGGGTCGTGTGCCGTACTCATGAAAATGGCGCTGCGCATAGAGCGCCATTAGATTGATGCCGGACATTACGTTGAACGGCGTGAACCATTGCCATGCGAAGCTGCTGTCGCGGCCCTGAGTCTTGTTGGTGAGCGCGCCAGCCTGCTTGTTCGACATGCGGGCGGATGCTTCGGTGATGGTGCGAAATACCAGCACATGTTTGCACAGGCCTGCTTCGATGGCCATGGCTGCGTTGATTACGCCAGCAAGCGGGCCGGGGCCTTCATAGCCTGCACCGAACCAGTTTACGTTCAGGCCCAGTGCGCTTTTGAGCGCGCTGGGGCCAACGGGAGAAAAGGGGTCGCCGTTATTGTTGTCCCCCGGCCAGCACGCGACGCCGTCTATGTCGCTACGCTCTAGGCCTGCGTCGGTAATGGCTTCCAGGCAGGCGTCAAGCGTCAGACGCATTGCTGACAGCGAAGATGGCCGCCCGATTTCGGACTGTCCGATGCCGGTGATGGCTACTTGTTTATCGTATCGACGATCGAACATTCATTGATCCCTTTCGAACATGGGCAGCCAGACGTCCTCGACGTTCAGGAAGCTGACTCGGACCGGCATGTCGATATGCACCTGTTGCGGATCCATGCCGATAACGTTACTGACAAAGCGCAGACCCGACTGCTCGATCAATTCAATGATCGCTACGACGTACGGCACGTCGAGTTCGGCGGTCCATGGCTGGTAGTTAAGCGTGTAGCTCACCACCGTACCTTTACCGGAGACTGAGCGTGGGCCGACCTCGAAGCTGGCACAGCGAGGACATATGGGACCGGGAGGATGAAAGAACCGAGAACATGCTTCGCAATGGTGAATCAGCAGTTCACCTCGCTTGCCGCCCTGCCAGAAGGCGAGGGTATCGGCGTTCAGCGCGGGTAGTTTTCTAGGCATCGACATTTCATCCAGGTGCGCATCTTTCAGTTACGTTATCATTTGTACATAAAATCGAAAAGTGTCATATTTCGTTTCGAGTTGGCACTGCCCCGAGCGGTGCGCCGTAGAAAAAAACAAGAGGCTTTCAGTATGTCCCAGTCTTTGCAAGACAAGACCATTGTCGTCACGGGCGGCTTCGGCGTGCTTGGTAGAACCCTTGGCGATCTGCTTCTGGCCCGAGGTGCCCGAGTAGCGCTACTCGATCGCGCCGAGCTGTCCGGCTCATTACCTGAAGCTGCAAAATTGCATGCCATCGGCGGCGTTGACCTGACGTCCGTCGACGCGGCAGCGGAGGCATTTAACAGGGTAGTCGAGCACTTCGGGCGCATCGATGGATTGGTCAACGTAGCCGGCGGTTTCGCTTGGGAAACGCTTGAATCCGGAAGCCTCGATACCTGGGATCGCATGTATCAAATGAACGTGCGCACGGCGGTGGTAGCCTCCCAGGCGGCACTGTCCCATCTCGCCGCGACTGGCTCGGGGCGGATCGTAAATGTCGGCGCATTGGCCGCACTCAAGGCTGGCATGGGTATGGGTGCTTACGCTGCGTCCAAGGCTGGCGTGGTTCGTCTGACCGAGGCGCTGGCAGAGGAGGTCAAGGATCGGGGCGTCACTGTCAATGCCGTACTGCCGAGTATCATCGATACGCCGACTAATCGCGCCGACATGCCGGACGCCGATCCGGGCCGCTGGGTATCGCCAACAGCACTGGCATCGGTAATCGCGTTTCTTCTGTCGGACGAAGCGGCCGCTGTAACCGGCGCCTGCCTGCCTGTGAGTGGTCGCGTATGAGGCTCGTAACCTATACCGATAGCGCTGGCTTCGAGCGCGCCGGGGCATTGATCGAAAATGATGGGCTGATTGTCGACCTGCAGACTGCCTATCGCAGTATGCAAGGTCGTGAGAGTCCCGAATTCGCCAGCGTTCTGACGTTGATCGAAGGCGGCGAACAGGCCCTCGAACAAGCTCGGACGCTGGTAGCCAAGGCGCCCTCCGCAGCTGTCATCGAACGCGCCACCGTCAAGCTGCGCGCGCCGATCCAGCCACCGCCGCAGATGCGTGACTGTTCATGCTTCGAGCTGCACTTGAAACAGAGTTTCGCCGCCGCCAGACGAGCGCGTGCCCTACGTACGCCGGACCCGGAAGCGACACTGAAAGCGATGAACACGGGTGCCGATGACCGGGTAATCGAGACCTTCAATCGACAGCCGATCTATTACAAATGCAACCGCTTTGCGGTAGTCGGTATCGACGATGAGTTCCAGTGGCCGAGCTTTAGCAAGGCACTGGATTTCGAACTGGAATTCGGCTGCTACATCGGTAAGCGGGGCAAGGACATAAGCCGTGACGCAGCCCGCTCGCATATTGTCGGCTACACCATTTTCAACGACATGAGCGCGCGCGACGCCCAGGCGAAAGAAATGTCCGGAATGCTCGGCCCTGCCAAGAGCAAGGATTTCGACACGGCCAATATCATGGGGCCCTGCCTGGTCACCTCTGATGAACTAGGCGATCCCTATGATCTGGACATGGTGGCGCGGGTGAATGGCGAAGAATGGGGGCGCGGTAACACGCGAGACATGCGCTGGCAGTTCGAAGATGTCATCGCTCATGTTTCACGTTCGGAAACCCTGTATCCCGGCGAATTTCTCGGTTCTGGCACCGTGGGCAATGGTTGCGGGCTGGAGCAGTTGCGGTATCTCAAACCAGGAGACCTGGTGGAGCTGGAAGTGCAGGGTATCGGCGTGCTGCGAACACGTGTCGGCACGGCCACGAACGATGCCTGAGGTACGCCAGTTTGGCTAGTTCGCCTTGCTCAGCGCCTCAAGCTAACCATGCCGGTTTATTTCAGCAGCAAGATGTCACATAAAGAACATGGTCATCTAGTATACATATTATCGAAAAGTGTCTTATATTTGGCTTGTCCTAATCGCCATCGGCGGCTATGCCCTATCAACAGGAGGCAATCATGCTAACAACAACGAGCCCCGTATTGTCCGACGGAACCAAGGTCTCGGATCTTATCTACCCAGCGACACGTGAAGTACAGATGC
>PGZJ01000051.1 GCA_002840055.1 Gammaproteobacteria bacterium HGW-Gammaproteobacteria-11
AGCTGTCCATATTTATCTGGCCCCGGCGCCACGACCTAGAACCGTTATGCGCATGCATGCATTTGCTCAGATTCGACTAACATTCAATCAGGACCGGCCTCAACGGGACGAAGACGACGCGTCTGGTCTCGCTGTCCAGGAGGCCAAGCCGGAATTAAAGGCACCACCGATGTATAAAGTTGTCATGTTCAATGACGACTACACACCGATGGATTTCGTCGTCGAGGTGCTGGAAGGCATTTTCAATCACAGCAGGGAGCAGGCCACCAAGATCATGCTGGCCGTCCATACCGAGGGGCAGGCCGTCTGCGGGCTCTATACGCGCGACGTAGCCGAAACCAAAGCGATGCAAGTGAATCAATATGCAAGGGAATGCCAGCACCCGCTGCTCTGTGAGATCGAGAAGGACGGTTAACTCCGACTGCTGGAGAAGAGGTGAAAGCTATGTTGAACCGTGAGCTCGAAGTCACTCTGAATCTGGCTTTCAAAGAGGCACGTACCAAACGTCATGAATTCATGACGGTTGAACACCTCCTGTTGGCCCTACTGGACAATGAAGCGGCAGCCACCGTGCTGCGGGCCTGTGGCGCGAGCCTGGACAAGCTGCGCCATGATCTGCAGGAGTTCATTGATTCCACCACTCCACTAATTCCACAGCACGATGAGGAGCGCGAAACCCAGCCTACGCTTGGCTTTCAGCGCGTACTGCAGCGTGCCGTATTCCATGTCCAAAGCTCTGGCAAGCGGGAAGTGACCGGGGCAAACGTGCTGGTCGCGATTTTCAGCGAGCAGGAGAGCCAGGCCGTATTCCTTCTCAAGCAGCAGAACGTCGCGCGCATCGACGTCGTCAACTACATTGCTCACGGTATTTCAAAGGTGCCTGGCAATGCTGGTAGCCCGGAGAACGATGCGGAGATGCAGGATGAGGACGGTGGCGAGCCGGGTGCGTCAGGCAATCCTCTGGATGCCTATGCGAGCAATCTGAACGAGCTGGCTCGCCAAGGACGGATCGACCCGCTGGTTGGGCGTGAGAACGAAGTCGAGCGTGTCGCGCAGATTCTCGCGCGTCGGCGTAAGAACAATCCGCTTCTCGTAGGTGAGGCTGGCGTCGGTAAGACCGCTATTGCTGAAGGCCTGGCAAAACGCATAGTGGATAATCAGGTTCCGGACCTGCTCGCTGATAGCGTCGTCTACTCGCTAGATCTGGGTGCGCTGCTGGCGGGTACGAAGTATCGAGGTGATTTCGAGAAGCGCTTCAAGGCGTTGCTCGGAGAGTTGCGCAAGCGGCCGCATGCCATTCTTTTTATTGATGAGATCCATACGATCATCGGTGCTGGAGCTGCGTCTGGCGGCGTGATGGATGCGTCGAACCTGCTCAAGCCCTTGCTTTCTTCCGGTGAAATCCGCTGCATCGGTTCTACGACCTTCCAGGAATTCCGTGGGATCTTCGAGAAGGATCGCGCCCTCGCGCGTCGCTTCCAGAAAGTCGATGTCAGCGAACCTTCAGTCGAAGACACGATCGGCATTCTGCGTGGCCTTAAGGGGCGTTTCGAGCAGCATCACAACATCGAATACAGCGATGAGGCGCTTCGTGCCGCGGCAGAATTGGCATCGCGCTACATCAATGATCGGCATATGCCTGACAAGGCCATCGACGTGATCGATGAGGCGGGCGCCTATCAGCGCCTGCAGCCGGAAGAGCAGCGGGTCAAGTGCATTGATGTCGAGCAGGTCGAAGACATCGTGGCAAAGATTGCGCGGATTCCGCCGAAGCACGTCAGCAGTTCTGACAAGGAGCTGCTGCGTAACCTCGAGCGCGATCTGAAACTCACGGTTTTTGGCCAGGATGATGCGATCGACTCGCTGGCCACAGCCATCAAGCTTTCTCGTGCTGGATTGAAGGCTCCAGACAAGCCGGTTGGATCGTTCCTTTTTGCCGGGCCTACCGGCGTGGGTAAGACAGAGGCTGCACGCCAGCTGGCTCGAGCGCTGGGCGTCGAGCTGATCCGTTTCGACATGTCCGAGTACATGGAGCGTCACACTGTATCTCGTCTGATCGGTGCGCCTCCGGGATACGTTGGGTTCGACCAGGGTGGCTTGTTGACTGAGGCCATCACCAAGCAGCCGCATTGCGTGCTGTTGCTGGACGAAATCGAAAAGGCGCACCCCGAGGTCTTCAACCTCCTGCTGCAGGTCATGGATCATGGCACGCTCACGGACAATAACGGTCGCAAGGCCGACTTCCGCAACGTGATCATCATCATGACCACCAATGCTGGTGCGGAGACCGCGGCGCGGGCTTCTATCGGTTTTACCTTGCAGGATCATGCCTCTGACGCGATGGAGGTCATCAAGAAGAGCTTTACGCCAGAGTTTCGCAATCGACTGGATACCATCATCCAGTTCGGCCGTCTGAGTCACGAAGTCATCAAGAGCATCGTCGACAAGTTCTTGATCGAGCTGCAGGCGCAGCTCGAAGACAAGCATGTGACGTTGGAGGTGTCAGATGCTGCGCGCAGCTGGCTGGCGGAGCATGGCTACGATGCGCAGATGGGTGCGCGGCCGATGGCACGGCTTATTCAGGACAAGATCAAGAGGCCGTTGGCCGAGGAGATCCTGTTCGGTGAGCTGGCCGAACATGGTGGCGTGGTTCACATCGATATTCGGGGCGGCGAGCCGTTCTTCGAATTCGAGACCACTGCAGAGCTGGCCTGACCCTTGATGGTATCGAGCGCCCGGCTTCGGCCGGGCGTTTTTCGTTCCGGCATTGCGTGCGTCCGTTTCCGGCTGTTTGCTGCTGCAACAAAAAAGCCCGGCATAAACCGGGCATTTTTCTCGCGGCTCGCTTAGCGGGCGCGGTAGGTGATGCGACCCTTGCTCAGATCGTAGGGGGTCAGTTCCACGCGAACCTTGTCACCGGTAAGAATCCGGATGTAGTT
>PGZJ01000002.1 GCA_002840055.1 Gammaproteobacteria bacterium HGW-Gammaproteobacteria-11
TCTACATCGCAGGGTCTATGCCCTCAGGAGCGCGACAGACTTCCGTCCGACCCGAAACGCTAGTAGCTAACCAGCGTCCGGGGAGAGATACAAGGAGCGGGCTTGACCGCGAAGGCCCCGGCTTGTTTTTGAACGTAAAAAAGGGAGGCCATGGCCTCCCCTCTCGCTTGCACTGCCAGCATCACGCCAACTGATCCATGACCTCATCGGGTATCTCGGCATTACTGTAGACGTTCTGCACGTCGTCCAGATCTTCGAGCATATCAACCAGACGCAGGACCTTCTCGGCCACCTCCAGATCGAGCGACACACTGGTCGAGGGCAGCATGCTGACATCGGCCTCAAGGCTGTCAAAACCGGCACTGGCCAACGCATCCTTGACCGCACCAAAGGTCTCAAAGGCCGTCAGCACCTCCACCGAACCATCAGTGTGAGTGAGAATATCCTCTGCACCCGCTTCCAAGGCCTGTTCCATCAGGGCCTCTTCATCCACTCCAGGGGCAAACAGCAACTGCCCGCGACGGGTAAAGAGGTAGGCAACCGAGCCATCGGTACCCAGGTTGCCGCCACACTTGTTGAAGGCATGCCGCACTTCGCCCACGGTACGATTGCGGTTATCCGTCATTACCTCGACCAGAATGGCGACACCGCCAGCGCCGTAGCCTTCATAGGTCAGTTCCTCGACGTTATCCGCGTCATTACTGCCAACCCCACGGGCAATGGCCCGGTCGATGGTGTCGCGGGTCATGTTGGCGGTCAGCGCCTTGTCGACCGCCGAGCGCAGACGCGGATTATCGGCAGGCTCAGGTCCGCCGAGCTTGGCAGCCACAGTCAACTCACGAATCAGTTTATTGAAGATCTTGCCGCGTTTGGCGTCCTGGGCCGCCTTGCGGTGTTTGATATTGGCCCATTTCGAATGACCGGCCATAACACACTCCTGTCAAATACTCAGCGGCAAGCCCCAAGCTACAAGCCCCTTGAAAGGCACTTGCCGCTTGAAGCGTGCCGCTTACCGCTGCCTTTATTCAGCCTTGGGCTGCTCACGCAAACGGATATGCAGCTCGCGCAGCGCCTTGTTGTCCACCGCGCCCGGTGCCTGGGTCATGACGCAGGCAGCGCTCTGGGTTTTCGGGAAGGCAATGACTTCACGGATCGAGCTGGCACCGGTCATCAGCATCACCAGACGGTCCAGACCAAAGGCCAGACCACCGTGTGGCGGCGCACCGAACTTCAGGGCGTCGAGCAGGAAGCCGAACTTTTCCTGCTGCTCCTCAGCGCTGATGCCGAGAATGTTGAACACCGCCTGCTGCATTTCCTTGCGATGGATACGGATTGAACCGCCACCCAGTTCGGTGCCGTTCAGCACCATGTCGTAGGCACGGGACAAGGCTTTGGCGGGATTGGCCTGCAGCTCTTCGGGGCTACACTGGGGCGCCGTGAAGGGGTGGTGCAGGGCCGACAGCGAGCCATCGTCGTTTTCCTCGAACATCGGGAAATCGACCACCCACATCGGTGCCCACTCACAGGTCAGCAGGTTCAGGTCATGGCCGAGCTTGATACGCAGTGCACCCAGCGCCTCGGAAACCACCTTGGCCTTGTCGGCGCCAAAGAACACGATATCGCCATCCACCGCACCAACGCGATCAAGGATCACATTCAGGCTGGCCTCGGGGATATTCTTGACGATCGGCGACTGCAGACCCTCAACACCCTTGGCGCGCTCATTGACCTTGATATAGGCCAGACCCTTGGCACCGTAGATGCCCACGTACTTGGTGTAATCGTCGATCTGCTTGCGCGGCATGCTCGCGCCGCCCGGGACGCGCAGTGCGGTTACACGGCACTTGGGATCGTTGGCAGGGCCGGCGAAGACCTTGAATTCCACATCCTTGAGCTGATCTTCAACATCGACCAGTTCCAGCGGAATGCGCAAATCCGGCTTGTCCGAACCATAGCGGCGCATGGCTTCGGAGAACGGCATGTGCGGGAAGTCAGCGAACTCGACATCCAGCACTTCCTTGAACAGCTTACGCACCATGCCTTCGGTCAGGCTGATGATGTCCTGCTCGTCCATAAAGCTGGTTTCAATGTCGATCTGGGTAAATTCCGGCTGACGGTCAGCACGCAGATCTTCATCACGAAAGCACTTGGCGATCTGGTAGTAACGGTCAAAGCCGGACACCATCAGTAGCTGCTTGAACAGCTGGGGTGATTGCGGCAGGGCAAAGAAGGTGCCGGGATGGGTGCGGCTGGGCACCAGATAATCACGTGCACCTTCAGGGGTGGCACGGGTCAGAATCGGCGTTTCCACATCGAGGAAGCCGTTCTCATCCAGATAACGACGTACACTGCTGGTAATACGCGAGCGCAGCTTCAGCTTGGCCGCCATTTCCGGGCGACGCAGATCGATAAAGCGGTAGCGCAGACGGGTTTCTTCACCGACATCGCTGTACTCGTCCAGCGGGAAAGGCGGAGTTTCGGCCTGGTTCAGTACTTCAAGCTCATAACCCAGTACTTCAATGGCGCCGGAGGCCATGTTGGCATTGCGCGCACCTTCAGGACGCAGACGCACCTTGCCACGAATCTTCACCACATATTCACTGCGTACCCGATCCGCCAGGGCAAAGGTCTCTTCGCGATCCGGATCGAATACCACCTGCGCCAGACCCTCGCGGTCACGGATATCGAGAAAGATAACCCCGCCATGATCACGGCGACGGTGAACCCAGCCGCAAAGGGTGACTTCCTGATCCGCCAGTGTTTCGTTCAACTGGCCGCAATAGTGGCTACGCATCATGGTGTGGTGTTCCTGTAGTGAAGTCGCGCCCGCTTGCCTGGGGAGAGTACAGGCGTATACAGGGGCGCACGGATAAAAGCGCCATAATATACCCGATAAATGCCCTCAACGGCGATAACCTGTCGCACAGATTGCAGTTCAGACCGCAGTCTGGCTATGCTCGGGCTCGACAATAATAAGCAGAACAGGGGACACCGCATGAGTGCATTATCGGGTCAAGTTGCCGTTATTACCGGCGCCGCATCGGGTATCGGCAAGGCGCTGGCCGAAGACCTGGCTGGCCGGGGCTGCAAGCTGGCGCTGGCCGATCTCAATGAGCAGGCCCTGGCCGAACTGGCCGCCGAGCTGACCAAGCGTGGTTGCCAGGTCATCACCTGCCGCCTGGACGTGGCTGACCGCGCCGCTGTCGAAGCCTTTGCCAACGAGGTAAAGACGCATTTTGGTCGCGCTGACCTGCTGTTCAATAACGCCGGCGTATCCCTCTCGCAAACCGTGGAACATACCGACTACAACGACTTCGAATGGCTGATGAATATCAATTTCTGGGGCGTGGTTCACGGCACCAAAGCCTTCCTGCCGTTGATGCGTGAGCAGCGCAGCGGTCATATCATCAACATATCCAGCCTGTTCGGCCTCATCGGCGTCCCCACCCAGGCCGCCTACAACGCCAGTAAATTTGCCGTCAGAGGCTTTACCGAGGCTCTGCGGCAGGAATTGAGGGGCAGCGGCATAGAAGTCAGCTGCGTTCATCCGGGCGGGATCAAGACCAATATCATGCGCAACGCACGTTTTTACGTCGATACCAAAGGGCACAGCGACATGCAGGCCGCTGTATCGCAATTTGACCGCATAGCCACAACCGAGCCCCATGTGGCCGCAAAGGTTATTTTAGACGGGGTTTCCAGCAACAAGGCGCGGATTCTGATAGGCTTGGATGCGAAGTTGCTGTCTTTGATTCAGCGCTTGCTGCCGGTTGGCTATCAGGGACTTCTGGGCTATTTCCTGAAAAAATCCTGAGCCGATCATTGAGTCAAGGCAGTTCGTTCCCCGTACGTATGACACGATCAGGAGCAATGATGAAAATCGACATTGGTATCAAGGAAAAAGACCGGGCAAAAATTGCCGACGGCCTGTCCCATTTGCTCGCAGATACCTACACCCTGTATCTGAAGACCCACAATTTCCACTGGAACGTCAAAGGCCCCATGTTCCAGACCCTGCACCTGATGTTTGAGACCCAGTACAACGAACTGGCTCTGGCGGTCGATGACATCGCCGAGCGCATTCGGACCCTGGGCTTTCCGGCGCCAGGCACCTATAAGCAGTTCGTCAAACTCAGCAGCATCAAGGAAGAAGACGGTGTTCCCGAGGCCAAGGAAATGATTCGCCTGCTGGTTGAGGGCCAGGAAGCCTGTGTACGCACCGCGCGCAGCATCTTCCCGGTGTGCGATGAAAACCACGACGAACCCACCGCCGACCTGCTGACCCAGCGCATGCAAGTGCATGAAAAAACCGCCTGGATGCTGCGCAGTCTGCTCGAAACCTGAAACCGGCTCGATCACTGGCGGGCCCCTAGGGTGCCCGTCAGTCCCCTCCAGACAACGTCATTTGTTGAGCTCATCAATTCAGGGTACAGTGCCGCCCCGGTCCTTATTGTCCGCGACCGGAAACGTCATTTTCCCTGTATCCATGGTGAGTCCCTTGAAAAGTCTTCGTTACATACATTTTATTGTTGGCCTGAGCGCATTGGTCATTGGCCTGCTGAATATTCAACCGGCAGCTGCTCAGCTTGCTCCCATCGTCATCATTGCCCTGTTGACCGGCCTGCTGAACCTGCAGCAATTCAATCACAGCAGTCTGAGTGGGGGTGTGGTTCGCCGCAGTCTCGGTATTGTTGCTGCCATCATGCTGCTTTGTGCCGGCTTGATACCCCTCGGCATCCTGATTTTTGCCCAACCTCAACTGATTGGTTATGGCATTCATGCGGTAGCGCTGGCCATTGGCGCCATCTGCCTGCTGACCGTGCTGAACCTGACAGCTATTCTCGGCGGTCTGCAACTGAGCCTCCCCAGCCGCTCACGTCGTCAGTCCGGCCGCGAGACCGGTACGGTAAAGTGGTTCAACTCGCAAAAGGGCTTTGGTTTTATCTCACGGGATCAGGGCGACGATGTATTTGTCCACTTCCGCGCTATTCGCGGTGAGGGGCATCGTGCCCTGACAGAGGGTCAACGGGTCGAGTTCGAGGTCGCCAACCGCGACAAGGGCCTGCAGGCTGAGGACGTGGTTATTCTCTGAGCCAAGGTCTGAGCACCTACTGATTCATTCCTCAATAGTGGGGTGGCGGCTGATCATCATCAGTCGCTTCACCCGGTATCGACGCCGCCAGCTCTGACTGACGCCGCGCCAGCACTTCCAGCGCCCTGCGCATCCGCTCCATTTCCAGCTGCTGCTGGGTTACCAGCTCACTCAGGCTCTGGATACTGTCGTCCTGAAATACCAGGCGCACCTCAAGATCGGCAATACGCGCTTCAAAGTCATCCATCAGTCTGTCTCCGAAAAACTGAAACCGGCACCCAGCATACCGCGCAATTTATCAATCCGCGCCTTGATTTCTGCCGGCGTACAAGGCTTGGCTGGGGCATGCCCCCAAACCGGCTTGGGCCAGGCCGGGTCTGCGCGGTAACGGACAATATGGTGAACATGCAACTGACTGACCACATTACCCAGGGCGGCAATATTGATCTTGTCCGCCGCAAACACGTCATCCAGTACCTCCGCAAGGTGGCTGGACTCCAGCAGCAACTGCTGCTGATCCGGCACTGATAACTGAAAAATTTCGCGCATCTGCTTACGCCTGGGCACCAGGATAAACCAGGGATAATTGGCATCCTTCATCATCAACAAGGTACAAAGGGGAAAATCCCCCACACGATGTGTATCTGCCACCAGTTGTTTATCCAGCTCAAACATATAGAATCCGCCCTCATCAGAGTTACGTTATATCCCTGCGACATGACATGGCTCACAAAAAGACAGAATTGTTGAGCGAGCCGACTGAGGTAGTGTTATTTTCAACGAAGTGTGCGATATTTGTGACACTTTGTTAACAGAACCTCAGGCAGTTTATAGATTAGCTGCGTCAAAGCGCTGCTTTTCAAGAGTTAAATTTGGCAATTTGCTTTTTACTGCTTTAATTTGATGTGACAACAAAAAAAGATGACAGGTTCTCATGGACCAACAAGTCACCGGGTAATTTCTTGATAATTGATGGAGCATATGATGAAAACAACTATTAAATGGACTTCCGTAGCAATGGCTGTGGCCATGGCCAACGGACTCATGATCACCCAGGCTGCCGCCGATGAAAAGGCCGGCTTCATTGAGGGCGCCTCCGCCACCCTCAGTAACCGCACCATTAACTTCAGTCGCGACTTCCGTTCCTCCGGCGCGGATCAGAGCCGCCGTGACGAAACCGCTACCGGCTTCGTTCTGGATTTCCAGTCAGGCTACTCCCACGGCGCCATCGGTATCGGCGCTGACGTGCTTGCCCTTGGTGGTATCAAGCTGGATGGTGGCGAAGGCCAGGCAGAAACCGGCCTGCTGCCAAGTGAGTACGATGTTACCTCCGGCCCAACCGAATACGCTGAAATCCGTGGCGCCGTCAAGGTCCGCGTAGCAGGCGACACTGAGTTCCGTTATGGCGTTCACAGATTGGAAAATCCGATAATAACTTTTGACGACTCCCGTCTGCTGCCCAGCCACTATAACGGCTACAGTGTGACCAACACCTCAATCGACGGTCTGTTCCTTGAAGCCGGCCGGATGAATGATCGTAGCGAGATGAACAGCTCATCCCAGACGCGTGGCGCCTTTGAAGAGAAAGAAAAGGTGACTTACCTGGGTGGTAGCTATGAGTTCAGCGACAATCTGAGCACCAGCCTCTACACCTCCAAGGCTGATGAACTGTTCAAGCGTCACTTCCTCGGTCTGACCCACACCCTGCCTCTGGCCGGCGAGCTGTCACTGACCTCCGATGTGGCCTACTACCACACCTCGGACGAAAACTCGGCCAACGACGAGTTTGACAACAAGGCGGCCTCCGTTGCTTTCACTCTGGGTGCAGGCCACCACGGCTTTACTCTCGCATATCAGCGCATGAGCGGTGACGCCGGGTTTAACTATTATGATTTTGCAATCTATCTAGCCAACTCCATCCAGTATGCCGATTTCAACGCCAAGGACGAGCGCTCCTGGCAGGCTCGTTACGACTATGACTTTGAAGGCCTCGGCATTCCTGGTCTGACCTTCATGACTCGCTATATCCGTGGCAGCAACATCGACACTGATTTCGAAGGTCTGACGGCTGGTCGCGATACCCGCTGGGAACGCAACACCAACATCGGCTACACCATCCAGGGTGGCGCACTTGAGGGTGTGAACCTGCTGTGGCGTAATGCGACAGTCCGTCAGGATATCGGTTTCGATGGCGATGTTGACGAAAACCGCCTGATCGTTTCCTACACTTGGGATCTGCTCTAAGCAGACCTGAGTTAGCGGAACAGAAAACCCGGCGCAAGCCGGGTTTTTTTATGGCCAGGGCACAACCACTGGGCACTGGCAGGCTATACGGCATCAGGGGACAACCGTACAATAGCGGCTGAATTCTCTGTCTCAGGAACGCCAGCCCCATGCGCACCAGTCAATACCTGATCTCCACGCTCAAGGAAACGCCGTCCGATGCATCGGTCGTCAGCCATCAATTGATGATGCGCGCCGGCATGATCCGCAAGATTGCCTCCGGCCTCTATACCTGGCTGCCGATGGGGCTGCGCGTGCTACGCAAGGTCGAGCAGGTGGTGCGTGACGAGATGAACAAGGCCGGCGCCCTGGAAGTACTTATGCCCGCCATCCAACCCGCCGAACTCTGGCAGGAATCCGGCCGCTGGGAGCAGTATGGTCCGGAGTTGTTGCGCCTCAAGGACAGGCACGACCGCGAGTTCTGTGTCGGCCCGACCCATGAAGAGGTGATCACCGACCTGGCCCGCAGTGAAATCACCAGCTACAAGCAACTGCCGCTGAACCTTTACCAGATTCAGACCAAGTTCCGAGATGAAATTCGTCCACGCTTCGGTCTGATGCGCGCCCGTGAATTTGTCATGAAGGATGCCTACTCCTTCCACCTGGATCAGGCATCACTGCAGCAGACCTATGACGGTATGTACCAGGCCTACTGCAATGTGTTCGAACGCCTGGGCCTGAATTTCCGCCCGGTGGTGGCCGACAACGGCTCGATCGGTGGCGAAGGCTCGCACGAATTCCATGTACTGGCTGACTCGGGTGAAGATGCCATTGTCTTTTCCGATACCGGCGACTATGCCGCCAACATGGAAAAGGCTACTGCTCTGCTGCCCTCCGGTGATCGCCCTGCTCCCAGTGAAAGCAAGAGCCTGGTCGACACCCCGAACCAGTTCAGTATCGAAGAAGTCAGCCAGCATCTGGGCGTAGCCAGTAACCGCACCATCAAGACCCTGGTAGTGCTTGCCAGCGCCATCGAAGGCAAGCCGCAGGGGCTGGTCGCCCTGGTGCTGCGCGGCGACCACGAACTGAACGAAATCAAGGCCGAAAATCACCCGGCCGTGCATGCCCCGCTGACCATGGCCAGCGAGTCACAGATTCAGCAGGCCATTGGCTGCAAGCCCGGTTCAATTGGCCCTGTAGGGCTGGACATGCCGGTCATTGTCGATCACAGCGCAGCTCATCTGGCTGATTTTGTCTGTGGCGCCAACCAGGACGGCCAGCACTTCAAGGGCGTCAACTGGGAGCGTGACGCCCAGATCAGTGAAGTTGCCGATCTGCGCAAGGTTGTCGAGGGTGACCTGAGCCCGGACGGCAAGGGCTCACTGGTGATTCGTCGCGGCATTGAAGTCGGGCATATCTTCCAGCTCGGCAACAAATACAGTCAGGCCATGAACTGCACCGTACTGACCGAGCAGGGCAAGAGCAGCACATTGATCATGGGCTGCTACGGCATTGGTGTATCGCGCGTCGTAGCAGCCGCCATCGAGCAGAATCATGATGACCGCGGCATCATCTGGCCGGACGCGCTGGCGCCCTTCCAGGTCGTGCTGGTGCCGATGAAGATGGAAAGCTCCGACGCTGTTCGTGAGGCAACCGAAAGCCTTTACCACAGCCTGGTCGAAGCGGGTATCGAGGTGCTGCTGGATGACCGTGACAAGAAGGTCAGCCCCGGCGCCAAATTCGCGGACATGGACCTGATCGGCATCCCGCACCGCGTCGTCATCAGTGACCGCGGTCTCGCCGAGGGCCAGCTGGAGTACAAATACCGTCGCGATAGCGTGGCTCGATCCGTCGCGCTGAACGACATGCTGGCATTTCTCAAAGCCGAAACAGGCAAGGCCTGAGGTCAGTTATCCATGCTACCCACGCTGAATTCCCGTTGGACCTGGCTCTGCGCCAGCCTGCTGCTGGCGGGCTGTTCAACATCTGGCACGCTGCAAGAGGTCGTTGCACCGCGCATAGAGCGCGAACTGCTGAGCCAGAATGTGCATATTGATGTGGGTGACAACCTGGTCATGTCCCAACCCCATCGCAGCCTGCGGGTTACCGAGCAGTTCCTGTATCGGGTTACCGAGCTGGGCCCCAAGGGCGAACAGCTGAGCCAGCGCGATGAGTACCAGACCCTGCCCTGGTCAAATCGCCCTGTGCAGGTCATTGCCGGCACCTTCGCCACCGAACTGCAAACCGATCTGGATGGACTGGTGCGCCTCAACCTGCTCAATGACGGCTTTATCGAACTCGACTACGACAACCTGCGCGCCATTCAGCTGGTGGTAACGGCCAGCGCCGGCGTGCGCAGTGAGGTCAATCTGCTGATCCCGCGTGAACTGCGCGGCAAACTGCATGAGGCCGTGGCATTGATTTACGACAACCTTGAAGAAGACGATGTCGATCAGTGGGCCTATCGCGTGCAACGGTTGGCAGAACTCAATCTGGAGGAAGAGTCGAACCAGTTGGAGAACATGCTGATTCTTCTGACCACGGGTGACCCGCAATTACAGGGCGAATTTATTCATGCGCTGGAAATCAATCAGCGCCCCTGACATGCTGCGCCGCTGCGTTGTAACCGCCCTCCTGCAGCTGTGCCTGTGCAGCACAGCGGCTGCACAGGCACAGGCCAACGAGGTCGATCAGGAACTCAAGGCTGCACTGATGCAAACCGTGGCCCGGGCCGAGAGTTTTCCCGACCGTTTTGACGCTGAGGTCTGGCTGCTGGACATGTCCACCCGCATGGCACCCTACCTGCCCAATGAGCAGGAGCGTCTGGAGTTTCTTCGGCTGGTGCATCAGGAGTCGCGACTGGCCGGACTCAAGCCCGACCTGGTGATAGCCCTGATCCATGCCGAAAGCCTGTTTGACCGCTATGCTTTGTCCAGTGCCGGGGCTCAAGGGGTAATGCAGGTCATGCCCTTCTGGAAGCACGAGCTGGGCCGCGCTGAAGACAACCTGATCGATCTGGGCACCAACCTGCGCTACGGCTGCAGCATCCTCAAGCATTATCTGGACCGGGAAAACGGCAATATCCGGCGCGCCTTGGCACGCTATAACGGCAGCCTGGGCAGCCAGCGCTACCCGGACCGCGTTCTGGATTACTGGTACCGCTTCTGGTACGTCAACGAATAGCCGCTGCGCTGCTCAGGGCATCTGCACAAAGCCGGCTATCTCCTGCCAACCGCAATTGTGCAACTCAACGGCGTCAACCTCGGCATTCGCAGGCCCTTGATGCAACCAGGAGACCATGGCCTCCACAGCAGCAGCGTCACCACACAGCATCACCTCAACCGAACCGTCATCCCGGTTCCGTACCCAACCATCAATGTTCAACTTGTTGGCCTGACGCACCGTAGCCTGACGGAAACCGACACCCTGCACGCGACCACGGATATAACCCTGCATGCTCATACTCGGCATTACACACTCCTCGAACAACTTACTGCATTAGCGCCAGCAAACTGGCTTCATCCTGGGGACCCTGCAAGCTGTGCACCAGCTGTCCTGTTGGATCAATGATATAGGTCGTGGGCAGTACCTGCGGCAGGGCCAGCCCCTTGGCTGCGGCAAAGTCATGCCCCATCACCGGAAAGGCAATCCCCATTTGATCGCTGAGCTTGCGCAGCTCATCACCCTGATAGGCATCAAAGTGAATCCCCAATACACGGATATCCTCCGACGCGCTATCCAGGGCGTTCAACTCGGGAATTTCCTCGCGGCACGGCGCGCACCACTCCGCCCAGTAGTTGATAACTGTCCACTTGCCCTCAAGATCAGCGGCATGCAAATCATCACCACGGTGATCCTGCCAGGCCTGCCCCCCACAGGCGACCAGCAGCAACACTGAAACCAGCAACAGCCCTCTGGTCACTCCGCGCATAAACTACTCCGTCAGGTTTGCTCTACAACGGCCGGAGCCTGTCGCCCCAACCAGGTTTTGACACTGCCGTGCAACAGGAGCGCACGTTGCTGCTCCAACTCAGCCAAGGCATCCAGCAGCGGCGGATACCAATCGCCGTCACCCTTGAAATGCACAGGCAAATTGGCCACGAGTGGCAAGGGATCTGGCAGCTTGCCGAGCAACTGTGCCATTTGCATCTGGTCCAGATCACGGCACAGCACATAGCCACCCTGCTGCGCGCGGGCAATGATGTTCTGCATTTCCAGCCACTCGGTCAGCTGCAACCAAAGCTCTTCGTGCATGGTCCAGCCGGCTGCATTGACCCGCCCCAGATCAACCACCTCACCACGCTGCTGGGCATCAAGCAGCACCCGCAGCAAACCGAACAGACTGATCAGGCGTGGCAGAGCCGGTTTGCGCCAGGCACTGCTGTTACCCAGGTTGCACACCAGTTCGGCACCGAAGAGGATGATGATCCAACTGATGTAAATCCATAACAGAAACAGCGGAAAGGCCGCAAAGGCACCGTAGATCAGCTGATAACCGGGAAACAGCGCCACATACAGGGCGAAGCTGGCCTTGGCCCCCTCAAACAACAACGCCACCAATACGCCGCCAACCAGACCGTTGCGCAGGGGTACGCGGGTGTTGGGCACCGCCACAAAGATCA
The DNA here is from genome assembly GCA_002840055.1 of Gammaproteobacteria bacterium HGW-Gammaproteobacteria-11. Lineage (GTDB taxonomy): Bacteria > Pseudomonadota > Gammaproteobacteria > Pseudomonadales > Pseudomonadaceae > Halopseudomonas. The sequence goes on from PGZJ01000002.1 coordinate 11,938, forward strand.
GGGTAAAGGCCGCCACACTCAACAGCAGGGGGATCCACTTGAGCAGAAACCGCCAGACCGGCCCAAAGGTCGCCGTCTCGCCAAGAAAGCTCAGCGAGGTCAGGTAGGTGCTGACCACAAAGCCGGCACCCAGCAGCAAAGGACCCAGGCTTAGTACCGCCCAGTACAACAGAAAGCTCGAAAGCCCACGGCGTGGCTGGCGGATACGCCAGATGGCATTGAAGGCCCGCTCGATATTGACCAGCATCATGAAGGCGGTAACGATCAATAGCGCCACACCTATTCCCGTCAACTGCCGTGCCTGATTCGAGAACTCGCCAAGATAGCCACGCAGGGCCTCCCCGGTAGCAGGCACGAAGTTGCTGAAAATGAACTCTTCAACCTGATTGCCAACCTCGCTGAAAGCCGGGATGGCCGCCAGCATGGCGTAGGTCACGGTCATCACCGGCACTACGGCAAACAGCGTTGTGTAGGTTAGCGCAGCGGCGTTCTTTGCGCAGTTGTCTTCACCAAAGCGTCTGAACAGATAACGACTGAAGTGCAGTAACAGATTGAATTGACGCGGCATTCAAGTTCCCTGACAGCCCGATGCGTTAAGGCTTAGAATAAACCCCATGACTGGCATTAGCCACCCGAGAAGCCTTCCTGTAACGGAGAGTCACATGTCCGCCGTGCGTATCTACCACAACCCGCGCTGTTCCAAGTCACGTCAGGCACTAGCCTTGCTCCAGGCGCGGGGCGAAGAGATTGAGGTCATTGATTACATTGAAGACCAACTGAGTAATGCCGAGATCAGTGACCTGCTCAAGCAACTGGGCATGCGCGCTCGCGATCTGATGCGCAGTGGTGAAGACAGCTACAAGGAGCTCAAGCTCGGCAACCCCGACCTGAGCGAGGCGCAACTGGTGCAGGCCATGGCCGACTACCCGCGCCTGATCGAACGACCGATCGTGGTGTATAACGGCCGAGCGCTGGTCGCCCGCCCACCCGAGCGCATCGAGGAACTGTTCGCATGACTGCGGCTTATGCACTGGTGTTGTTCTACAGCCGCCATGGCTCAACGTCGAAAATGGCCAGGCTAATAGCCGAGGGCATTGAACAGTCGGGACTCGAAGCGCGCGTGCGCACTGTCCCTGAGGTCAGCCCAGAGACTCGCGTTGCCAGTCCTGCGGTACCCGACAGCGGTGCGCCCTACTGCACCGAGGACGATCTGCGCCACTGCGCGGCACTGGTATTGGGTAGCCCGACCCGCTTCGGCAACATGGCGGCACCACTCAAGCACTTTATCGATGGCACCAGCAGCCTGTGGCTGGCGGGCACGCTGGCCAACAAGCCGGCGGCGGTATTCACCTCCACCGCCAGTCTGCACGGCGGCCAGGAAAGCACGCTGCTGTCCATGCAGCTGCCGCTGTTGCACCACGGCATGCTGCTGGTCGGCCTGCCCTACAGTAACCCGGAACTGACCGAGACCCGTGGCGGCGGCACGCCCTATGGCGCCAGTCACCATGCCGGCGCCGATGGCTCCAGAACACTGGACAAACACGAGTCAGCCCTGTGCCGTGCGCTGGGCAAGCGAGTGGCGCTGATCACCCGTCAACTGCACGCAGGAGCAGCGCATGTCCAGACAGCCTAAACCCCTGCCCAGCCTCGATAGCTTGCAGCCAAAACTGAAGTTCAGTCGTGTCATGTCGCTGATTGGCTACGTTGGCGTACTGGCAACACTGCTGATCTACAATGGTGTCTATGCCAACCTGCACGGTGCCAACCCGCTGGCCATCCTTGCCACCCTGTTGCTGCCCCTGCTGATTTTTTTGCCGGGCATGCTGATGGGCGGCGTGCGCACCCATGCCTGGCTGTGCTTTGTCATCAACCTGTATTTTATTCACGGGGTGCTGGCCGCCCTGCAAGCGGACACGCAGATTTATGGTGGCTTGCTGGTATTTTTCTGCGTGCTGTTCTTTATTCCGGCCATGGGCTACGTGCGTTGGGGCTTTCAGGCCAAACGTATTGCCGAGGGCGAGGTTTAAGCGGCAAGGAACCGCTGAACAATCCGGGCGCGTTTACTTACCAGCCCATGGTGCTCTTGACAAAGGGAATGGTCAGGCGCCGCTGGGCCTGCAGGGAAGCCTGATCGAGCTTTTCCAGCGATTCGAACAGTTCGGCCAGGCCGCGTTCACCGCGACTCAGCATAAAGCGCGCAACCTCATCGGACAGCTGCAGGCCACGCAATTCAGCGCGCAGCTGCAGCATCTGCTGCTTCTGCAGGTCATCCAGCGCCTGCAACTGAAACACCAGCCCCCAGGCTAGACGTGAGGCCAGATCCGGTAATTGAAAAGGCATGGCTCTGGGCGCTGCAGACGCGGCCAACAGCAGCCGACCGCCGTGCTCCCTGAGTCGGTTGAACAGATGGAACAGCGCCTCTTCCCAGTCAGGGTCACCGGCCAGGGCGTCCAGTTGATCGATACACAGCAGATCGACTTCATCCAGACCTTCCAACAGCGTCGGCCCGTGATCCAGTACCGTATCCAGCGGCAGATACATGGCCAGACCACCCTCGGCTGCCATGGCCGTGCACGCCGCCTGCAGCAAGTGCGACCGACCGCTGCCCGCGCTGCCCCACAGATACACACAGCCCTCGCTGACCACCTGCTGCGGATCAGCGAGGCTAATCAGGGCATCAAGCAGCGTGGCATTGGGGCCCGGAAAAAAGTTACCAAAGGTGGCCTCGTCATTCAGTTTGATGCCGAGGGGCAACTGCATGGGCTGGGCAGGTGAAGACATGCTTCAGCGCCAGCGGAAATACAGGGTCTGTTGCTGCGCGGTGTCTGCTTCGGGCTCCACTGGCTCTGTTTCAGGTTCAGGTTCAGGTTCAGCCGCAGGCTCAGTCTGCGCTTGCTCAGCCAGCAATTCATCCATGGTGGCCGGTTCGCTCTCCGGCTCCTCGACCTGTGGCTGGCTGACCACCGGAGCGGGCAAACGCAGCAGGCGCTGATCCAGCACCAGCAGACGCTCCAGCTGCGACTCGGAACCGGGGAAATCCAGGCCCATGCGCACCTGGCTGCCCTCAATAGAGAGTATCTGCGGTGGGGTATTGCCACTCAGCTGTTGCAACGTGCGCTGCAGGCCGGAAAAGGCATCCAGGTCGCTGACGTTGTCCACCACCAGCACCCAACGCCCGGTCTGTTGTTCGGCGCTCGGCGCCAAGGGCTGCACGGCATACTGGGCAAAGATCAGATTGGCCAGATTCAGCATCAGCTTATCGGCCGCCAGCTCAGCCGACGACTCGCTGACGCGGCCCGTGTGCTGCTTGTCATGCACCCACAGCGTCCAGCTCAAACGGACACCGTCGTCCTGCGGGTCAATCGCCAGCGCCAGCACCACTTCACTGGCGTAACGCTCACTGGCAGGCAGCAGCACGTCCTGATCAGCCTCGCGGATCTGTGCCTCGGTAACCAGACTGCGATCCTGCAAATCGGCCAGCGGTACCGTCAGCGCCACCGCCCGTTGCTGCGCAGCGGCGCGCAGCAGATTGCTCCACTCACTGCCCTGCAAGACCAGTTCATCGCCCAGTGTGCCCGGCAGTACAGCCCAGAGAATCACTTCAGGACGACTGGCGCCGAGCATCGGCAAGCGCGCCTGACCAAGCAGGTCACGCAGCAGCGCCGGCTCAAAGTCCACTTCCAATCGCTCATCATCACCCGAGCCAATCCGCCGCATCAGACTGCGCGGGTCGTCCAGCGCAGCCTTCAAGGGTGTCTGGGCCTTGAGTACATCCGGACCGCCCAGGCGCAACAACATCACATCCAGTGCTGCACGCAGCTGTTGATCACGGTCCTGCTCCTCATCCAGCGGCAACTCGACGCGGAAGAAATCCTCGATCACGGCAGCTGCCAACAGGCCCGGGAACAAGCCCAAAGACAGGATCAGGGACAACAGCGAGGTACGCATGACTGACATGAAAGGCTTCCGTCGAGTGCAGTGCCGGACAGGCTTAAAGCGGCCCGGTAGGGTGTATTGATCCGCATACATTAAACAAGCGCTGCGGCGGCGGCAACCAAGGCGTCATTGGATGCGTGCTTGAGCATGGTTCTTGGCCGTGCAAATTGCTAAACTAGCGGGCTATGTCGCAGCAGCTTGTCCCGGGCTGGCTGTTATTCATTTATTCACCGAGAGTCGCGCATGAGCAGCCAACCCCCTTCCAAGCCTTCCATCAGCTACAAGGATGCGGGTGTCGACATCGACGCCGGCAATGCCCTGGTCGACCGTATCAAGCATGTAGCCAAGCGTACCAGCCGGCCTGAAGTCATGGGCGGACTGGGTGGCTTCGGTGCCCTGTGCGAGATTCCTGCCGGTTACAAGCAGCCGGTACTGGTGTCCGGCACCGACGGTGTCGGCACCAAGCTGCGCCTGGCCATGGACCTCGGCAAACACGACAGCATCGGCATTGATCTGGTCGCCATGTGCGTCAATGATCTGCTGGTCTGTGGCGCCGAGCCGCTGTTCTTCCTGGATTACTACGCCACCGGCAAACTGAACATCGATATCGCTGCCCAGGTAGTAACGGGCATCGGTGCCGGCTGTGAACTGGCTGGCTGCGCCCTGGTTGGTGGCGAGACGGCGGAAATGCCCGGCATGTACGAAGGCGAAGATTACGATCTGGCCGGCTTCTGTGTGGGTGTAGTGGAAAAGGCCGAGATCATCGACGGCACCCGCGTACAGCCCGGCGACGTCCTGCTCGCCCTGCCCTCATCCGGGCCACACTCCAACGGCTACTCGCTGATCCGCAAGATCATTGAAGTCTCCGGCGTCGATATCAACCAGACACAACTGGACGGCAAGCCGCTGACCGAGCTGCTGATGGCGCCAACCCGTATCTACGTCAAGGCACTGCTGCAACTGATCCGCGAAACCGGTGCCGTCAAGGCCATGGCCCACATCACCGGTGGCGGACTGCTGGAAAATATTCCGCGCGTGCTGCCCGCCGATGCCAGCGCCATCATTGACCTGACCAGTTGGCAGCGCCCCGCCGTATTCAACTGGCTGCAGCAGCAGGGCAATGTGGATGAAACCGAAATGCACCGCGTACTGAACTGCGGCGTGGGCATGATCATCTGTGTCGCCGAAGACCAGGCCGCCACCGCCATGCAGGTACTGACCCAGGCTGGCGAAGCACCCTGGATCATCGGCCGTATTGCCCAGGCCGAGCCGGGTGCCGAGCCGGTAGTACTCCAGCACCAGGGCCACTGAGCCGGTGGCCTGTCGCATTGTGGTGCTGATCTCCGGATCCGGCACCAATCTGCAAGCCCTGATAGACGATCTGGCGCCGCGCTCCGAGCACGGCCAGATCGTTGCGGTAATCTCCAACAAGGCAGATGCCTTTGGCCTGCAACGCGCCCAGGCAGCAGGCATCCCGACCCGCGCCCTCAGCCACCGCGATTACCCTGACCGAGCCCTGTTTGATCAGGCGCTGTGCAACGTCATTGACGAGTTTGCCCCCGATCTGGTGCTGCTGGCCGGCTTCATGCGTATCCTCACCGCTGATTTTGTCCGGCATTTTCATGGTCGGCTGTTGAACATTCACCCCTCGCTGTTGCCCAAGTACAAGGGCTTGCATACGCATGCACGCGCCCTGGAGGCCGGCGATCGGGAGCATGGCAGTACGGTGCACTTTGTGACCGAGGAACTGGACGGCGGGCCACTGATCGTCAGCGCCAGGGTAAGCATCAACGCAACGGATACTGAAGCAAGCCTGGCAGCCAAGGTTCAACAGGGCGAGCATCGCCTCTATCCGTTGGCAATGAACTGGTTTATCCAGGGTCGATTGCGCCTGCAGGACAATCGTGCCTGCCTCGATGGCCAGCCCATTCCCGAGCAGGGGCTGGATCTGGAAGACTGTGAGACTGACAAGCGAGAACATGCCCATGTGTTACAGCAGGACCAATAATAAAATGAAAACTGCACTGACCTGGTTCACCAGCGTCAGCTTCGGGCTGCTGGCCAGCGCCCTGAGCGCAGCCGAGTTGGTGCCATTCAGCGCCAGTTACGCCGCCGACATGAAAAAAATCCCGGTCAACGGTGAAGCCACTCACTCCCTGAGCAGCAATGAGGATGGCACCTGGACCCTGACCTTCAATGCCGGCATGTTTGTCGCGCGTCTGACCGAAGAAAGCACCCTGCGCCTGGAACAGGATCGCCTGCTCCCCCTCAGCTACCGCTACGAGCGTCGTGGTCTGGGCCGCAGCCGGGAAACCACGCAACGTTTTGACTGGGACAATGAGCAAGTCAGCGGCACGCACAAGGGTGACGACTTCATCCTGGCGACCGAACCCGGCCTGCTGGACAAGACCACCTACCAACTGGCGCTGCAACGCGACCTGATGGCGGGCCTGGAAGAAATGCACTACCGCGTGGTGGATGGCGACGACATTGACGACTACCACTTCCGCGTCACCGGCGAGCGCCGCGTCACTACCCGCGCAGGCCAGTTCGACGCCGTCGAGGTTGAGCGGGTACGTGAAGCAGACGCCCAGCGCACCACCACCCTATGGTTTGCCAAGGACTGGAACTACCTGCTGGTGCGCCTGACCCAGATCGAAACCGACGGCCAGCAGTACCAGATCATGCTCAAGGAAGCGACCATGAACGGTACGCCGGTCATTGGCGATCCGGTTGCCGCCGACTGAGTCACTGGCGGGCACAGAGCGCAGGCATAAAAAAACCGCAGCCAGATCAGTCTGACTGCGGTTTTTCATATCAGGGCTCAGGCCTTGGTGAAACGCTCACCGGCTTCAGCACGCTTGACCAGACCCGCGGCGGGCTTCCAGAACTCGCCCTTGCTCGCTTCCAGCTCACGGATCTGCTGCAGCACCACATCCAGACCCAGGCTGTCGGCGTAGCTCATCGGGCCGCCACGCTCGGCCGGGAAGCCGTAGCCATACAGGTAAACGCGGTCGATATCCTCAGCGGACTCGGCAAAGCCTTCGTCCAGAATCCGCGCACCTTCGTTGACCAGCGCCAGAATACAGCGACGGACGATTTCCTCGGCACCCACATCGCGCTGGGTGTAACCGGCTTCTTCAGCCACTTCACGGGCCAGCATGTCGGTTTCCGGATCGTGCATGGCCTGACGGTTGCCCGGCTCATACTTGTAGAAACCATGGCCGCTCTTCTGACCGAAGCGCTCCATTTCGCACAGTTTGTTGTCCAGCCAGACAATCGGCTCACCGCGGCCAACTCCGGCCAACTGACGTGAGCGCCAGCCCAGATCGACACCCACCACGTCATACATGCGGTACGGACCCATGGCCATGCCAAAGCCCTGCAGCGCCTGGTCAACCTGCCACGGGGTAGAACCTTCCAGCACCACTTCACGGGACTGACGGGAATACTTCTCGAGCATGCGGTTGCCGATGAAACCGTGGCAGTTGCCAGCCAGTACGGCCTGCTTGCCAATCTTCTTGCCCACCGCCAGACAGGCATCCATGACGTCCTGGGCAGTAGCCTTGCCGCGCACCACTTCCAGCAGCTTCATGATGTGCGCCGGGCTGAAGAAGTGCAGACCCAGAACCTGAGTCGGACGACCCGTGGCCGAGGCGATTTCGTCGATATCCAGATAGGAGGTGTTGGTCGCCAGAATCGCAGAGGCCTTCACCGCGGTATCCAGCTCGGCGAAGATCTTTTTCTTCAGGTCCATGTTCTCGTAAACCGCCTCGACCACCAGATCCATATCCTGCAGGGCAGCATAGTCCTGGGTGGTAGTGATGCGCGCCAGGCGAGCCTGGGCTTCGGCATCATCAAAACGCTCCTGGGCAACGGAACGCTTGTAGACGCTGGCGATATCGACCAGACCCTTTTCCAGCATCTCGGCATTCACATCCAGCCAGGTGACCGGGTAGCCGGCGTTGACAAAGTTCATGACGATGCCACGGCCCATGGTGCCCGCACCGATTACACCGACCTTCTTGATACCTTCAAATGACGCCATTGCAGCCTACCTCCGGATTAGAAATGTCATAGCCTGAGACCCGGCAGTGGTTACTGACTGCCCGGTCGCTGAATCAAGGCCCAACACATTACGCAAAAGTGCCGCAAATTTGAAACGAATACCGATGATGGACGCCATTCACATTATGAATAAGCTGCCGAGCCAGGCGTCGTGCTAGGGTGGTCCAACGATAAATGCTTCAGGTGCGCCATGTCCTTTTCAACGGTGATCCAGCAGGTACGCGACTGCACCCTGTGCCAGCATCACCTGCCGCTCGGTGCGCGGCCCGTGGTGCAAGCGCATCCCTCGGCCCGCATCCTGATTGCCGGGCAGGCGCCCGGACGCAAGGTCCATGCACGCGGTATCCCCTTTGCGGACGCCAGCGGTGAGCGGCTGCGCGAGTGGATGGGTATCAGCCCCGAGGTGTTTTATGACGCCAGCAAGATTGCCATACTGCCGATGGGTTTCTGCTATCCCGGCACCGGCAAATCCGGTGACCTGCCACCCCGCCCGGAATGTGCGCCAACCTGGCGGGCGCCGCTGTTGGCCGGGTTGCCGAATATTCAACTGACTCTGGCACTCGGCCAATATGCCCAGGCCTATCATTTCGACGGCAAGCGCCTGCCGGTCAGCGACCGGGTTGCCGACTGGCAGGCGCACTGGCCAAAACTATTGGCCATGCCGCATCCGAGCCCGCGTAATAACCTCTGGTTGCGCCGGCATCCCTGGTTCGAAGAGCAGGTCATTCCCCGGCTGCGCCAGCGGGTAGCCGAGGTACTGGCGGGTTAGCGCGGCTGGTGTGGTGGGCTAGTCCTGAACCGCAACCTTGGCGCTGATCGCCATGCCACGGCGCCGGTAGACAACCACCAGCGTGGCCGTCACATACATCACCAGCGAGTAGAGCGCAGCGGGCACAGCCAGCTGTTCATCCTGTAGAAAGCTGGTGGCAATCAGCATCGCCAGGGTGCTGTTCTGAATACCGGTCTCCAGGGTAATGGAGGTGGCCTGCGCGCCATCCAGGCGCAACAACAACGCCGAGACCATACCCAGCGCCATCATCACCAGATTCAAGGCAATAATGGCGACGCCGCTGCTCATCAGGCCAGTGGCGACCTGATCCCCCTGGCGATACAGCACCCCGAGTATCAGTACCGCCAGAAACAGCATGCCAAACAGACTGATCTTGGGTTCCAGCCACAGCGCCAGGCGCAGGTTGCGCGCGCGTATCCACATGCCCAGGGCAATCGGCAGCAGGGTCATCAGAATCAGACTCAACATCATTTGCAGCACCGGTACCCGCACGCTCTGATAGCCGCCATCAAACACCAGAAAGGCCCAACCCACCAGCAGTGGAATGCTGATTACCGCCAGCAGACTGCTGACCGCCGTCAAGGTCACGGACAGGGCCAGATCACCGCGCGCCATATAGGTCACCATATTCGAGGTCACCCCGCCCGGACAGGCCGCCAGCAACACCAGACCAATGGCCAGCGCCGGGGTTGGCATCAGCCAGGCGGCCAGAGCAAAACCGACCAGCGGCAGGAGCAGCATCTGCCCACCCAGACCCGCCAGGGCCGGGCGAGGAAAGCGAAAGATACGGGTAAAGTCGCCCGGTGACAGGGTCAGTCCCATGCCCAACATGATGATGAACAGACACAGGGGGAGCACCAACTGAGACAGAATACCGCCAGTCATAACCTATCCTTGCAGGGCATGGTCGAAGCCTGCCGCCGAAAAATGTGAAGTTGTGGAATGCGGGTCTGTTTACAGCCGCAGCACCCCAGCCTTGATAAGACAGAGCCAGAGCACAGTAGCGCAGCACTTTGTATGTGTATAATGACGATTTTTCAGGCAAACCAATGAACGAGCTTCATCAGAAAGGTGACCTCAATCTGTTCCGCGTCCTGCTGGCCGTCGCTGATACCAACAGCACGCTGGAGGCCGGCGCCCAGTTGAACCTGTCGCAGTCGGCTGTGTCCCACGCCCTGCGCCGCCTGCGCGAAATGCTGGGCGACCCGTTGTTTGTCAAAAGCGGTCGGCAACTGGTGATGACCGCGCACACCCGCAGCATCCTGCCCAAGGTCCGCAGCGCCCTCGCAGACCTGTCCAGCGCCACCCTGCGCAACACGCCCTTCGACCCCAGCCGCACGGCCATGACCTTCAATCTAGGGCTGCGCGATGCGCTGGAGTACCTGATGATGCCAGCGCTATTGCAGCGCGCGCAGCAGCAGCGCTGGCAGGTCAGCTTCCACAGTCAGCGGGTGTCTGGTGAGGATATTGAAGCGCGCCTGCTCTCGGGCGCACTGGATCTGGCGATCAGTCTGGAGTATGCCACCGGCGAGCAGATCGCCAGCCGCGAGTTGCTGCGTGAAGAGCTCAGCGTCATGGTCGGCCCCCGACATCCGGCCCATGCCAGCGGCCAGTTAAGCCTCAAGGACTATGAAAACAGCGCGCACGTACTGGTGGTACTGAAAGAGCATGAGCGGATCTTTGTCGAACAGGCTCTCGGCGACTCAGGCCTTGGCCAGCGCCGTGTGGCCCTGCACTGTGAGCACTACCACGCCGCCGCCCAGGTTGTCGCCAAGACCGACCTGCTGCTGCTGATGCCGCGCACCTACGCGTTGAACCTGGCACAGCTGAATGGCAACCGCCTGCTGCCACCGCCCTTCGACTGCCGCAGTATCCCGGTGCGCCTGTACTGGCGCCAATCCCTCAGCCAGGAACCCTATATGCGCTGGCTGATCAACCAGGTGGAGGATCTGCTGAAACGCCTGCAGGCTGGGGTGAGTCAGTCCTGAGGGGGCAAGATCATCCCCAGTTACTGTGCTCTTTACTGATAGATTGAACTAGAAAACTCAGCTTAATTTGTGCGGCAAAAGTGGAAGGCTCAATCAGTCAGAGTACGTGCCTTCCGCATGACATCCTTAGCCGGTACAGCTCTAGCCGATAGCGCGTCGAGTTCATCAGCTCTGCGCCGAGCCTCAAGCAACCAGTCAGAACGAAGCTCTTGTTCTAATGGCAAATCCAGACTAAGAAGTAATCGCTCGATCAATATGACTCTATGCTCCCTTGGGAGACTCAATGCTGCTTCTTGGATTTGCTGAAGATCCATGGAAAGGTTCCTTGCTCGCGAGCTAACTAGGCCATAAGGAAATGCCAAGCGTTGGCATTTCCAAATTAGCATTCAAGAGCAATATTAGCTCGGGGGCAACACCACCCATTCCGGCTCTTCGAATTCGCCAATCAGGCTGATCTCGCAGTTGCGCGCGTGCTTTTCCAGAATGCCCTTGACCATCTGGTCGCGGTTGTCGTCCTTGGCATCGCGGGCGGCCTTGGACTCCCAGCTGGCAATCGCCAGCAGGGTATCCGGCTCGCCGATCTTGCGGTGCAGGCGGGTGCCCAGGGCACCGGGGGTGCGCTGGATCACCTCACTGGCGCGTATCCAGGCTTCGGCATACTCGTCTACGGTGTAACCGGGTTTCATGCGAACTTCAAAAATGAATTTCATCGTAGCCTCCCTTGTCCTCAGGTTAGAGGCAGGGAATGCCCGGCAGGTTCATCACCGGACAAGAAAGCCGGCAATTACCTGTTTACAGCACCCGGATCAACCGACGCGCCCGCACCCAGTTCGGCACGCACCTTGGCCAGACGCGCACCCTCCTTGGCCGTGATACTGAAGATCTTTTCAGGATCGGCCACACGCAACTGCAGCGCACCCAGCTCCATGCCCTCGGCGACAATGATGTCGTGCTGACGGGCGGTCAGACCAGCGAGAATAGTCTGGGCGGCCGCATCCGGATCAATGCCGTTATCGATATTGGTATCGGAACGACCACGGGCAGCGCCGCTGCCTTCCAGCGCATTCAGGGCAATTGCGGTGCGCACCGACCCCGGCAGGATGATGCTCACGCCAATGCCATAGGCCTCTTCAACCTCGGCACGAAGTGCCTCGAAATAGCCGACTACCGCATGCTTGGCACCACAGTAACCGGTGCGCAGCGCCGTACCGACCTTACCGGCCACCGAACTGACCACTGCCAGTTGGCCACTGCCCTGCTCCACCAGTCGCGGCAACAGCGCCTGGGTCAGCGCCAGCGGCGCCAGATAATCCACCTCGATCAATTGGCGATAAACCTCAAATGAGGTATCCAGCGCCAGACTGCGCTGACTGATGCCGGCGTTGTTGATCAGCACATCAATACGTCCACGCCAGGTCCAGGCCTGCTCGACCAGACCCGGCAACAGCGCATAGTCGGTGGTTTCAAAGGGCAACACCAGGGTGCGTTCTGGTGCCAGATTGGCCACCGCATGCAAGGCCGCGGCCCGGCGTCCGGATAGAATCACCTCGGCGCCCTGGGCCAGAAACGCCTTGGCCAGCGCTTCGCCAATGCCTGACGAGGCCCCGGTGATCCAGACCACTTTGGATGCAAATGACATAAGCGACTTCTCCCTTGCGTGCGGGCAACCCGTGTCCCGCAAAAATAGGGAAATTAACCCCTGTACCTGCTCCAGTCTGTCTTCGGTTTGACAGTCGTTCGCCTGCGGACCGAGCAGACTGGGTCAGCAGCAGGATCACCGACAGCAAAAAGTGATCGCACAGCCTGCCCTTGCCGCCGTATTCTTCCTGGGGGCCCGGCAGTTGGGCCACCCTGCATAACAACAAGGGCAAGGAGCCCAGGACCATGCCAGACCACACCCCTGTTCCGGTCAATCGCATCAAACTGGTAGCCGCCCTTGGTGTGACCCAGATACTCGCCTGGAGCAGCACCTATTACCTGCCCGCCGTACTCGCCACCCCGATTGCCACAGACACCGGCTGGTCGATTACCCATGTGGTCATGGGTTTATCCTGGGGGCTGCTGGTGGCCGGTGGCTGTTCGCCGCTGGTAGGACGCCTGATTGACCGTCACGGCGGCCGGCCTTTACTGGCCAGCAGCTCGGTATTGTTGGCGCTGGGCCTGCTGTGCATGGGCCTGGCTACCCATCTGGTGTTCTACTATCTGGCCTGGACCCTGATGGGTCTGGCCATGGCCGCCGGCCTGTATGATGCGGCCTTTTCAACCCTGGGCCGCCTGCTCGGCGACAACGCCCGCGCCTCAATGACCGGCCTGACCCTGATTGGCGGCTTTGCCAGTACCCTGGGCTGGCCATTAATCGCCGGACTGGAGCAGCAGATTGGCTGGCGTGCTAGCTGTTTTGTACTAGCCGGCCTGCATCTGAGTATCGGCCTGCCGATTTATCTGCTGGCCATCCCCAGATGCAACAGCACGCCGGTCGAGCACAGCACAGCGGACACCCCTCCACACCGCGACAACAGCCTCCGCCGCCCCGCGACCGGTCGGCTGCTCCTGCTGGTCGCCGTACTGCTGACGCTGCAATCCCTGGTGTTTTCCAGCATGTCCGTACACCTGCTGGATGTGCTGCAATTGCTGGGTATCGCCACCGCCACCGCCTTGGCCATCGGCATGGTGCTGGGTCCATCCCAGGTGGTGGCACGCCTGACTGAATTCTCCATTGGCCGCAACCTTCACCCCACCTGGTCTACCCGCGCCGCGATTCTGTTCTGTGGGCTGGGCATCGCCCTGTTGCTCCCTGCCCTGCCCTGGCTGGGTTTTATTGCCATGGCCTTCTACGGTGCCGGCATAGGCCTGCTGACCATCGCCCGCGGCACCCTGCCACTCGCCCTGTTTGGCGCCGACGGCTATGGCACCCGGATGGGCTTGCTGGCACGTCCGATGCTGGTCGCCCAGGCCACGGGCCCCGTGGCGGCGGCTTTAATCCTGGAAAGAATGGGCGCCACGCCCTTGCTGCTGGTGATCTGTGGCCTGGTAGTCATGAGTTTCCTGGTGAGCCTTGCCCTGCCATCCAAGTGACTGCCAGCCTGGGAGCCACCCACCTAAGCGTGGCTCACGCTTGGGCTGCCAGATACTCCACACCCTCCTGACGACTATCCCTGACCGCCTGCAGAAACTCATCACCCCAGCGCTTGATGTCGTTATGCTGAATGATCGCAAACATGCCCCGGATACGTGACTCACGGTCGGCCCGACCGAGGGTAAGACCCAGATACAGGGTGTCGCGCAGGTCATGCGGATCGTGGGGGTTGGTCAAGAGCGCGCCGTGCAGCTCGGCAGCCGCGCCGGCGAACTCCGACAGCACCAGCACGCCTCTGCCCTCACAGAGTCCCTGGGTCGCGACATACTCCTTGGCGACCAGATTCAGTCCGTCGCGCAGCGGGGTAATCCACATCACATCGGCCATCAGGTAATAGGCGATCAGGTCGCGGAACGGAAAGGCGCGGTAGAAGAAATGCACCGGCGTCCAGCCGACCTGGGAGAAACGCCCGTTGATCCGCCCGACCGCCTGTTCAATCTGTTGCAACAGCGTGTCGTAGATGGTCATTTCCGCCGCCGCCGGGACGCAGATGGTCAACAGCGAGACCTTGCCGACCAGCTCCGGATGGGCGTCGAGCAGGGCCTCGAAGGCCAGCATCTTGGCCAGAATACCCTTGGTGTAATCCAGCCGCTCGACCGACAGCACCACCCGCAGCCCCTTGAGCTGCTCGCGTAACTTTTCCATTTGCGCCTGACAGGCGGGCTGCTCGATCACCTCGTACACCCGGCCGATATCCAGCCCCACCGGGTGCGCCCCCAGGCCGATATGCCGACCGTGCACCGAGATGCTGCGGGTCATTCTGTCCAGCCCCACGGCGCAGCCATAGGTCAGAAAACGCGGCGCGCAATCCTGACTAGTAAGCACCTCGACCGGCGCCACACCGCGAATCACATCGACAAAGTTTTCCGACTGCCGCGGAATATGAAAGCCGATGTAGTCACACTGCAACAGGCTGCCAACGATCTCACGCCGCCAGGGCAATACGTTGAACACGTCAGCGGAGGGGAAATAGGTATGGTGGAAAAAGGCGATGGTCAGATCCGGCCGCAACGGCCGCAAATAGGCGGGTACCATCCACAGGTTGTAGTCGTGCAGCCAGACCACTGCGCCCTCGGCGGCCTCGGCCGCGGTGCGCTCGGCGAACAGCAGATTGACCTTGAGAAAGACCTCCCAGTCCTCCTCACGGAAAATCGCCCGCTCCCAGAAGGTATGCAGGGTCGGCCAGAAGGCCTCCTTGGAAAAGCGCTTGTAGAACACATCCACATCGTTCTTGCTCAAGGCCACACGTGCGGCCACCAGATTCGCGTAGCGCTCACGGTCAACACTGGTGTGCACCTCAAAGGCCCTGTCCTTGCGCGGATCATGTATCGACCAGGCTACCCAGGAACCCTGCTGGCCCTGGGCAAAGAAACTCAGCAGGGTTGGCAGAATGCCGTTGGGCGATGACGGCGGACGGCGAATCAACTGGCCGTTCTCAATCACCTCCTCATAGGGCAAACGGTGATAGACCATGACCAGATCGGCCTTGCCCTTGATGCCCAGCCCCGGCAATTCGTAATCAATGCCCATGGGGCCAAGAAAACCAAAGTGCCCCAGCGCCTCGAGAATCCCGCCACAACCACTGAGCCGGGCATGCAGCACCTTGGCGCGGTCAGCCGTGGCCTCCAGCAGACCGGGTTCAGACTCGCCGACGCACACACCCTTGAAGCCCTGCTCATACATCGACAGATCGTTCAGCGTGTCGCCAGCCACCAGTACATCATCAAAATCGGCTTCCAGATGACTGATCAGACGCTTGAGTGTGCTGCCCTTGTTCACGCCAGCGGGCAGCAGATCCAGATACATGTCGGCGGAAAACAACAGATCACAACCCAGCTTCTCGGCCACGTCACGAATCTCATCGGTCACTGCCCCCGGCTCGCAGAAGTACGAACAACGGCGCTGCTGTGGCACATTCTGCCGCTCCAGTCCGGCAAAGGCAGCCATCGATTGCAGCACCACCTGCTCACCGGGCCAGGACTGTTCGATCTCGCTCTGCAGCGGATACACCGCCTGCAGGGTGTCGCCATCAACCACCGTGGCACCGACATCACAGATGATGTAATCCGGGCGCGGAATCGCCGGATCAGACAGCAGCGGCACCACCACCTCCAGACCCCGGCCAGTGACGAACACCAGCTTGATGCCCGGATGCGCATCGATCAGTTGATACAGCCGTTGGCGATTGTCGGGGTCGCCGCCGAGAAAGGTTCCATCAAGGTCAGTGGCCAGAATCATGGGCGTTACTCCCGGGTTTTGCGTGATCAGTGTCTGAATCAACAGCATCGGAAAGGACACTATCGGATGGGTTTTCAGCCCCAGAGGGTGCTTCGCCCGATGGGCTTGCTGCCGTCTCGGCATCCTCCAGCATCATGCCCAGCACCTCTGGCGAGGTGCGGACCATGGGAATGAAGTGAGCGGGTTCATCAACGATCCGATCTGCACCGCGCCGCGCCTGGGACAGGGCATAGAGCCCGCACAGGCCAAACATCACCGCAAAGAACAGCGGCAAAGCCAGCGGTGCCGTTATGCCCATCACAGCACCAGCCAAAGCCGGTCCTATTGCCGCACCCAGTCCGTGCAGCATCAGCAACGAGGCATTGCCGGAGAGAATATCCGCGTGTTTCAGATGATCGATCAGATGCGCCACCGCCGCCGGATACACAGCAAAGGCGCCGCCACCAAATACCGCCGCCGCCAGTAACAACCATTGGCCAAACTGACCCAGCAGCGCCATCAGTAATCCGCCCGTCACCGCGATAGCCGAAATGATCGCCAGCGCCAGACGCCGGTCGGCGCGATCAGACAACATACCCAACGGCCACTGCATGGCCGCGCCCGCAATAATCACCAGCGATACAAAAGTCGCAATCTGTCCGGTGTCCATGCCCATGCGGCCGGCATAGACTGCCCCCAGGCCCCAGAATCCACCCATCGCCAAGCCTGACAACAGTGCAGCGCTACAGGCCACCGGCGCCGCTTGCCAGAGCTTGCGCAGCGACAGGCCGGGGGTATTCTCGATCACCGGTTGGGGTAAGCGCGTCGCCACCACTGGCATCAGGGCCGCAGTGACCAGCATCGCCGCAAGGGCAAACAGACTGAAGGCCATGGGGCTGTCCAGCCGCAGCAGTTGCTGGGCCAGCGCCAGCGACCCAAGGTTGACCGCCATGTACAGGGCAAACACCTGACCACGCCGATCAGGCGGCGCCTGGGTATTCAGCCAGCTCTCGATAACGGTATAGATGCCCACCAGCGCAACGCCGGTAACGACCCTGAGGACCAACCAGGTCAGCGGCTCCACCAGCAAGGCATGCAGCAGAATCGACACCGCCTCGGCAGCAGCCAGAAAGGCAAAGGCACGCACATGCCCCATGCGCCGAATCAGCTTCGGGCACAGCCAGGTACCAAGAATGAATCCCGCGAAGTAGGCTGAACCCAGCAGACCCAGGGTCTGGTCAGTGAATCCCTCACCACTGCCACGCAGGGCCAGCAAGGTATTGAGCAGGCCGGTGCCCAGCAACAGCAGGGCAATGCCAGACAGCAGTGCTGCAATGGGCAGCAGAATCTTGATCATGCAGCTGAATCCTTTTTTACGACATGGATTCAGGCAGAGGGGGTGTAAAACGCCACAAAGGCGAAGTGCTTGATTAATCGCTATTTGTTAAGACCATACCCCAGCTGGGACGGGCATACCACCCTTGTGACCGTCGGACGGATAATGGATCAGGCGCTCGCATGCCATTTTGCTGCCGCCACGATTGATGCAGGGCAACACTCAAATGTCCGCAGTTACCCATCAAAAGCGACGCTTTTTCAGGCCTGGATGCCTGTTACAGAATATCTATCTTTTTTTGTTACAGCTGCCGATTTACAGGGCATCATACGGACACAAAAAAGCTCGATTGAAAACTTCATCGCCATTGAATCATCTGGCTTCAAGACCTTGAGGAGTTATTTTGAGCGCACAAGATATGCACCCTTGCGAGATTCACCGGCTATCTGATCAGTACTTTCCTTCCTTCGTCTGCCTGACCTTAGCCGGGTGGCCAAAACCTCGATGACCAATCCAACCGGCAGCACCCCGCCTAACGACCTACTGGAACTGTTGCTCGACGCCATCTGTGTGGTCGACGCACAGGGAAACTTTGTGTCCATCACCGGCGCCTGCGAGCAAATCTTCGGCTATCCGCCCAAGGAAATGATCGGCAAGCCGATGATCGATTTTGTATATGAAGAGGACAAGGCCAGGACACTGGAGGCGGTCAAGCGCGTTCAGGAAGGGTATCTGCAACGCCATTTCGAGAATCGTTACCTGCGCAAGAATGGCGAGATCGCCAATATTCTGTGGTCCGCGCGCTGGTCGGAAAGCGACCAGGTGAGAGTCGCAGTGGCACGGGATATCAGCGAAAACACCCGCGTCGAGGCACCCCCCTGCTGGCGTCTGTCCAGTTCGCCACCCCGCTTGATTCCCCCGGCCCAGCCGCCCATCCCACTATCGGCACAGGATTACACCGTGCTGCTGGCCCTGGCGAAAAGTGCAGAAGCTGTCAGTCGCGAGGCCATAGTGCGCGCCCTCGGCGCCGATTTCCGGCATTACGATCAACGCCGACTGGACACCCAGATGCGCCGCCTGCGGCGCAAAGTCGAAGAAGCCTGCCCCGGCATGGAATTGCCGGTGGCCACATTGCGCGGCCTCGGCTACCGCTTCTACGAGAAAATCGAGATCTGCCGTTAGATACCAGGGAATCTCTGAACCGGATAGTACAGATCGTAATACCAGGCGCAGGCCTTTTCGATATGCGCCTGGATGCGCGGCGGGATCTCGTGCTGACGAGGAGCAGTGATGCCGTTGGACTGCTTGTGCAGATACTTCATCCGGTAGTGGCTGTCGCTCTCGCGGATACCGACCGGCAGATTGCCCGGATCGATCTCCAGGGGTGTCAGGCCCAACCAGGCGTAAATGTGCGACATGGCCGCCACTGGCTGCGCCATCAGATCCTCAAAGCGCAGAAAATACAGGCGCTCCTTGACCTTGGCCGGCAGATCCTGCACCGCGTTCAAGGACATCAACGGGGCGCCAATGGCCTTGTCCTTGGCGAACAGCATATCGGCCCGCCCGAAGCGGTCGTAGTCAGCCAGGTGGTCGACGAAATCGACCAGAATGGTTTTTTGATGCTGCGCCTCAATCGAGCCGTAAATCTGCCCCAGTTCCCGAATGCAGATGATCAGCTTGGCCTCCGGGGCCAGTTGCAGCAGCAGCTCGATCGAATGCAGCCAGGCGCGGTTCTTGTCTACCACCGCCTTCTTGCTGCTGTCGTGATGCCATCCACGCAAAAAGCCCTGCATGGCCGAGGCCAGATGACCATAGCTGCTGTCGAAACTGTTATCCAGCTGGGCCAGAAAGAACTGATCGTCACTGACCATACGGCGGATGCCCAGCAGCATGTTGCACAACGGCGAGCTATGCCCCTCGCAGTGCACCTCCGGGTGCTGCGCCAGCATCTGGCACAGCAGGGTGGAGCCTGCGCGCGGCAGGCCGGCCACACCGATAAAGTTGGGCGTCATTAGGTTTTATCCCGCCAGTTTAGTTAGCCTGGTTGTCATCATCGTCCTCCTCCAGGCCCTCTGGTTGTAAACCCGGAGGCAGTCGGATGCCATTACTGACGAGTATACGGCCAAGTCCTGCCAAACTGCTCGCATCAACCCCTGTTAAAGGCAGCCCGGACAGCGCCTGAATGGCTGCAGGCGATAGATCAGGCGCAGTCGATCCCGATGCTGTTGCCGTAGCACGGATATTTTGCAGTAGAACAAGTGTGGCATCAGAGAGCACGGGGTCGAGTGCCGTGATGCTGCTGGTCGTGTTATTGGCATAGCTGACGCTGTAGTTTCCACCCAGATTGCCATCGGTCAGGGTGACGTCGCTGACGGTCACGGTCTTGTTACCAACACCCACACTTGGATCGGTAAAGGCGAAACTACCACCGCTGATGGCGTCCGTATCAAATAGAGTACCGGCAACAACAATCGCTGTCCCAGCCGCATCAGTGGTGTCATCAAACAGCTTGACGACATCCGTGGTGGACAGGGTAAGCGCAGCCGGCGTGATGTCCACCGTGTGGCCACCCTCGGCAAAGCTGTAGTTACTCGCCAGACCGCCGTGGCTGCCATCGGCCAGAGCCAAACTCCCCAGGGCCAAGGTCTTGCCATCAGCAACGTGCTTGTCAGCCACCGACCCGCTGCCCGCCAAGGACAAGGTTTCATCGCCTACCAGAGTTCCCGTGGTCAAATCCTCAGCATCGACATCTACTGTGCCGTCGTAGGTGCGACTGCCGGTAAGGCTGACTAAATAGGGACTGATAGTACTGGTGCTGTTATCAACGTAGCTGACCAGATAGTTGCCGCCGCTATTGCCGTCAGTCACCGTCACGCCGCTGACGGTCACGGTCTTGTTGCCGCTGCCCACATTGGCGTCGGTGAAGGCGAAGCTGCCACCAGCGAGAGCGTCGTCGCCGAACAGGCTGCCCTCAGTCAGGATGAGCGCGCCTGCAGCAGTCAAACCGCCGTCGTAAACCTTGCTGACGTTGCTGCTGGTCACAGTCAAGCTGGCTGGATCCACCGTTAGTGCGCCATCCACAAAATTGACCAGATAACCATGCTGATCGGTCGAATAAAGACCGCTTGCTGACATGGCATAGTTGCCCGCATTGACGGCACCCTGGGCGCTGCCTCCATAAACAAGGCTGCCCTGAAGAAGCGCTCCATCGGGGGTGAAGGAATAGCTCACGCTGTTCTCGCCCGCATACGCCTGGCCGTCATAGGTTTTGCTGTCTGAGTTGACCGTCACGGTCAGCAGCGTCATGAACGAGCGCAGCAAGGGTGATGTGATGCCCTCCTGGAGTATCCAGGTGCCGGCCAAATCCCAGTTCGGGTTCAGATTACCGTTGGCATCGGTGGCCGAACTGAAGTTGGCCTGAGACTGCATATCCGCTGTCGACATGCCGACGCCACCCGCAGAGATGGCCTGACCAGACGTGTCGGTATTCCAGAAGCTGGCACTGACAGTGCCGATATTGCTCCCTATCAGCCCACCGACATTGGTGCTGCCCGAGACCGCCCCGCTGGAGTAACTGTTAGTCACGTTACCGTTATTGCTGTTGTAACCCACCAGGCCGCCTACTCCATCAACCCCGCTGACTGTGCCGGTCGCATAACTGTTGTTGATGGTAAAGGCAAAGCCGTTCTCGCCGGCCAGCCCACCCACGAAACTGCCGGTACCGGTAACCGCACCGGACGCATAGTTGCGATTGGTGCTGATACCGCCATTGGTCCAGCCAAACAAGCCGCCGACCTGGTTATTGCCACTGACGGTATTGGATGAATAACTGTCGGTAATGATGGTGGTGTTGGCGAAACCGATCAGGCCGCCTACCGTATTGGCTCCGTTGACCTGGCCACTGCTCGTAAAGCTGTTGATCACACTGCCCAAGGTAGCATGCCCAACCAGCCCGCCAACCAGGTCGCGGCCGGTCACATTGGCATTGACCAGCCCCAGTTGGCGAATCAGCGCAGTAAAAGAGCTGCCGATCAGGCCAACGCCATCCGCCAAGGGCCGATTGATGGTCAGGTTACTGATGCTATTGCCCTGGCCGTTGATTTGACCGGTGAACGGGGTGCCGTTGTAACCCACCGGGATAAAGCTGTTGGACCAGACATCGGCGGCCGTGCCGGTTGCCGCCGCATTGAGGTCATGAACCAGAGTGTAACTCGCACCCAGATCCATGCTCATGAGCTGCAACTGGTGCGGGTTGCGTATGCTTGTCGAGTATTCGGAGGCCAGCATTGGCCGCGTCGCGCCAAGCGCGCCACCGGCGTTATTCAGACTCCCGTCAACATTCACCATCACCCAGTTGTTACCGGTCGCTCCAGGCGTAGTGGTGAAATTGAAGGCCGCGAAATTGGACGCGGTCTGCATCTGTACCGAGGTAAGCCCGGTGCCGCCTGCACTGGTTCCCAGGCCGGACGTCGTGGTGTTCCAGTAGCTGTCATTGATAGACCCAACCGCGCCAAAGCTCCTGCCCACCATCCCGCCGAAATTATTGGCCGCTGATACGGCGCCTGTTGAATAGGACAGGGTGATCGTACCCGGCCCGCCATTGACCCCGACCAAGCCGCCTACAAAGCCTTGTACGTTGGTTACTGAGCCGCTCGCATAGCTTCTGCTGATACTGCCGTAGTTCTGGCCAACCAGGCCGCCAGAACCATTCTTTCCGCCCGATACCGAACCGCTGGCATAACTGTCGACAATACTCGCCGCATCACCGTTACTGCCAACCAACCCACCCGAGTGATAGGTGCCCGCCGTCACAGCCCCGCTGGCATGGCTGCGGATGATAAAGCCGGTCTCGCTGTCATCACCCTGCCTGCCATTGGTGCCTGTCAGACCACCGACAGCCCGTGCGCCATTCACTGCACCTGTGGCGTAGCTGTCGATGATCGAACCGTAATTGGCACCCACCAGGCCGCCGACATTGGTGCTCTCAACAAGGTCGCCGAATATCGAGGCGCTGGAATAGCTATTGCGGATAGTGCCGCGATTATTCGCCACCAGCGCGCCAGTGGTCCCGGTGCCCGAGATACTCCCGCCCACCAGCCCCACATTGCGAATCTCGGCCGTGGTTCCGGTGAAACCAAACAGGCCAGCAGCGCCCAGCGATGATTGACCTACGGTCAGGCCGCTGATGTTATGACCCAAACCATCAAAAACACCGGTAAAGGGCAATGGCACAGTGAAGAAGAAGCCCTCATAAAATTCGACCTGTTCCGAGCCGTGGATGGGCGTAAAGCCTGTCCCGCTGTTCCAGCCCGAGCTAGCCGCTGCATCAATGTTCGCACCCAGCACGTAGTTGCCGGCCAGATTGCCATTCATACCCTGCAGATCGGTCGCGGTGACGCTGCCCGCCTCGCCCAGGCTGGTGATCACCGTGTAATTGACCGTGGCACCGTCTGAACCCTGCCGGGTGCTGAAATTCTCACCCGCCGCCAGATTCACCGGTGCGTTGACATTCACGCTGCTGGTGTTGCCTGCCGCCACTGCGCCCTGGCCGAACTCCAGCGCCAGACTGGCCGTGCCGGAGCCGTGCATCTCGGTGTTGATGTTGATGTCGTTCTGGGCGTTGAGCGTGAGCTTGTTGGCTGACCAGGTAACGGTATCGTTAACGTTGACGTCGCCCGCCGTACCGGCACCGCCAGAGAGGCTTTGGATAGTGATATCGGTATTGGCCAGATTGGCCGACAGCACAGCACCGGTGATGTCACCGCCGCTGGCGGCAATGGTGTAGTCAGTCGGGTCGATCAACCAGCTGCCGGTCAGGCCCTGGGCTGCAGCGGTGGTCACTTGGGTATCATCGGCCACCGTCACGGTTGCCGCCGAGGTATCGATAAAGCCACCATCCCCACCCGTCGGTGCGCTGGCATCCAGCGTACCGGCAACATTCACCGTGCCGCTTTGCATATCCCCCAACAGACGGATAACACCGTCGCGGTTCTCGATGGTTTGCGCCTGCACCACGCCGGTGTTATTGACCACGGTATTCAGCAGATTACCCGCCGACTGCGCACTCATCAGCACCTGCCCGCCATCAGCCTGGATCAGACCGCCGTTAGCAACCAGGGCATTCACCGCGCCTTGATCAATACTGACCGTCAGCAGACCATCACCCATCACATCCAACGTAATCGCCTCACCGGCGGCCAGCGCCACCGTGCCCAGGCGCGCACTGATCACACCCTGGTTGCTGACATCTTTACCCAGCAACACAACATAGCCACCATCGGCATTGATCTGGCCCTGGTTGAGCACGGCCGCAGCACTGTCACCCACCAGGGTGTATTCACCGGCCATAAAGTCGGCGTCATTGATATCCAGGGTCGAAGCCACCAGGCCGTTGACGTTCACCGAGGCGCCCTGACCAAACACAATGCCATTGGGGTTGATCAGAAACACCTGACCGTTGGCCGAGAGATTGCCAAGAATGCTGGAAGGATCGGCACCCAGCACCCTGTTTAAGGCCACCGAGCTGCTGTTTGGCTGCACAAACTGCACCGCCTCGCCCTGACCAATATTGAAGCTCTGCCAGTTCAGCGCCACATTCTGGCTTGACTGGTTGATGGTCATACTGCCGGGGCCCGTGCTGATGGTGGCGCTGCCAGCGGTGACCACGCCATCGGTGGGCAAGGCGTACAGCGGTAATGAAAACACCAGCAACAGCGAGGCCGCCAGGGTCTTCAGAGCCAGGCCGCTACCCTCCACTTCACCGCACACACTCGAAGCTTTCTTGCCACTGGATTTAGCCAGCTCGGAGACAGCAACGCAGGTTCCGGTCTTCTCGTTCCAGATCGTACGGTAGATGTGGTTCATGGCATGGTTCCCTACTTCATGGGGCAATCATTGATCGGTTTACACGCAAGCCGCAGCTCGCGTTCAGAAATACTTGACGGCCTGCAGCCAGAAACGGCTTTTATCGTCCGGGGCCGAGGTCACAGGCTCATTGCCCAAGCGATGGGCCCAGGTCGCGCTAACCGCAAAGTCGTCCTGCTCGGTCCAGTTCAAACCAATGCCGGTGCCGTGCAGACTGCGGTAATTGCTGCTGCTGTCCCATTCAGACTTGTTCAGCCTCACCCGACCGCTATCGACAAAGCCGAGCAACTGCACGTGCCCCGGCACGCGCGCTGACAGATCGCGCAATGGCGTACGCGCCTCCAGATTGACCACATAACCCTGATCGCCATAGGTTTCGCCGCTGGGATAAGCGCGCACGCCGGACACACCACCCAGGCCAAGCTTCTCCGAGGTATCCAGATTGCTGGAGGCGATTTGACCGTTGAACGCCGCGTACAGTGACAGACTCTCGTTCAGATATTGCAACCGGGCCAGGTTCAAGGCGAGCTTGTTGTAGCGGCCATCAGTACGCACGGTGGCCGCGTCTACGGCCCGCGCCTCGGCATTACGGATATCCAGATCGCCACTACTCCAGGTCAGCCCGTAGGTATTCAAGCCACCGCCACCGAGACTGTCGCGGGCATTGCCATTCAAGCTGAGCATAGCCACCTGGACCTGCTTGTCGGCGACCGTCGAGGTGACGTCCACCCGGTCCCTAAAGTCCTTGTGTTCCAGATTGAGCTGCAGGTTAAGGTTGTGGCCGCGCGAACGAATCAACGCGTAGTTGCCAAACAGACTGGTGATACTGGCCGTACCGTCCGCATCCAGGCTGTCGAATTCCTTGCCCAGACGGTATTCCATGTAAGAGTAGGCAACCCCTGTGCTAAGGCGGCCGAAGGGTAACTGATAAACAACGCGGCCATAGTGCAGGCCGGCATCGGAACTCAGCACCCGCAGACTCAGCAGGTCGCCGCGCCCGGTCGGGTCATTGAAACCCAGCGAGGCCCCGACACGGTTTTCACCGGTATAACGGTCACCCAGATTATCCAGCGACAGCGTGCCGTTAAAACGCGGCCCCGGCAGTACATCCACAATCAAGTCAGCAGCCCCGACCGAAGCGCCTGGCACCAGCGTCGATCTCACCTCGACACCGGGAATGTCCGAGAGCAGCAGCAGCCGACTTTCCAGCGGCGCAAGGGCGATGCTGTCGCCACTGTTCAAACCATCCAGCAACTCGTTGGCCACACCATCGGACAGCCTGCTCTGGTTACGCAGGCTGACCTGACCATACTCGCCTTCAAGTACCGCGATGGTCACCTCACCATTGACGATGTCCTGCGCCGGCAAATACGCCTGGGCCAGCGGGTAGCCGTTCTCCCGGTAATACCCGGAAATAGCCGCAGCAAAGCCGCGCAACTCACCAAGGCTCAGCTCACGCTCGGCGCTAAAGCCGGTGACCGCGAGCAATTGCTCGCTGCTATAAATTCGTGCGCCGGAAATGCGCAGGCTCTTGACCAGCAGGGTTTGTTGGTCACCGGCTGGCGCGGGTATGACGCTGTCCTGTTGAATGCGCAGCTCAGGTGTCGATTCAACCGCGCGCGCAGGCAAATTGCGTTCAATTTGTTGATTCAGTGAGCCCGCATTAGGCGGAGTTTGAGCCGAGATCGGTGCACACATCAGCAGGCCCATGGACGCTGCAACCAGAGTAAGAGTCGACTTCACTTTATCGCCTTAAGTGATATTAGATTGCCTTACTATAGTCGGCTTAATCCTGCAGCATTCTGAGCAAATCTGAGCAGATAGGAGGATTTTTCAATCAAGGATGGGGGTGGCAACAGCCCTGCAACCCTGCAACAGAGCCGCAAAAAATCTCGCCAAAACTGGCGAGCTCAGAAATTGTGATCTACAGTCAATTCAGATGGCAGGATGCCAGCCCCCGCTTATGGACGAGCTGATTTCCTTTCGATGTCTTGAACGCCATTGGTGTAGGTAGGTTCAAAGATGCCTTTGTTGGCAAAGTCATGTTGTAGCTGATGGACCGCTGCTGATCGTTCAAACTGGAGCCAAAAACATGTCTGTCATGACAGCTGGATTAAGAAAAAATTTAGCTTTGATCAAAGCTACTCAGCATGGCCCGTTCCTGCAGTTAAGGAGTATTAACTTTAGCTCGTTAAACTCTTAATTAGTGGATACAAAATATATGGATATAAGCACACAAATTATCATTTCTTTAACGTCATACAAAATCGCCTCATTGATCGTCGGCGCTGCTTTCGCTTATATGGGGTACCGCCTATTCATGTCTAACGTATGGGGACATGCAGGTGAGTTTGAAACCGCGTTTGGAAATAACAAGTTGATTTTGAAAAAAGCCGCACCAGGAACTTTTTTTGCGCTTTTTGGAGCAATAATTATTTCGATAACCATATACAAAGGATTGGAGTTCAAGGAATACAACAATAAAACCACATCTGAGACTTATATAGAAATAATTGAGGATGATAGCAATGAAATGCCCGACAAACCGCCTTTCTAATTTACTACTTGTTACCCTTATCATCTGCATCACTCAAAACATAGCTCATGCAGGAATTCGGGACGACCTATATGAAACAGGGATAGAAGCATATGACTCAAAAAACTATGTCATAGCCTTGAAAAATTTATATGCATTTTACGTCCTGAACGAATCCGCTATAGATCAGAATCCCGATTTCAAAAGAAACCTTCTTAGCCGTATAGAAACCTCAGAAACAATCTTAAAAGTGTCTTATGCAGCCAGCCCAACCGAGCTGCCTGCGAGTGGAGGAATAAGGATTCGTACAAATCAAATCGATAGATCTATGACGGGAACCGCAAGTGAAATAGAGTCGTTACTTAAAAATCAAACTATGTTTTTAGAATCTATCAACAACCAGCATCACAGCATTCAGTAAAAATCCAGATCAAGGACAAATCAACATCAGAAGTGATGAGATACAGTTCCAGTGTTTAAACCAAGACAGGGCTACCCGTCATCTGGTAACCCTGCTCTTCCCCTGACAGGCTGATGCCATCCAGGTTTGGAGTTAAACCGCCCCGCATTACCAACCCAACCTTAGCCTCTCACCTGATTTACACCTCAGAATACAGCTACCAGAGAGCTGGTATCAAAATTGCAGTTTGAATAGCACATATCAGCATATCGCCGGATTCTGGTCCGGTCAGACAACGACGTCTGTCACTCCATGACTAATCCCATGGAGAGGCCGGCGTTTTTTTGTTTATGGACATGGGGAAAGTGCATGCCGAGTCGACTGAATTACCCGGTTTTTCTGTTGTTGCATGCCTTGGGCAATCGCGGCTTTGCTCTTGTGCTGCTGTGTCTGACCGGCCTGGGCGTCATCGGCTCGGCCCAAGGCTGGACCGTGACGGTACAGGCACCACTCTGGATAGCACTGGGTTACCTGGCCGTCACCGGACTCTGGCAACTGCAGCACGACATCAACACGCTCACTGCCTACTGCCAGGATGCCATGGATCACAGCAGCTCAGCACCGCTGGAGTCTGCCCGCTGGCCTTTGTTGCAGGCACTGGTCACGAATGTCCAACGCTGGCTGATGCACGAGCAACGGCAACAGCAGGGCCTGCAACAGCGCCTGGATGAGATTGCC
Source organism: Gammaproteobacteria bacterium HGW-Gammaproteobacteria-11 (assembly GCA_002840055.1). Classification (GTDB taxonomy): domain Bacteria; phylum Pseudomonadota; class Gammaproteobacteria; order Pseudomonadales; family Pseudomonadaceae; genus Halopseudomonas. Next base: position 39,947 of record PGZJ01000002.1, read on the forward strand.
CATTCTTCACGGGAGCTGGAACACAGTGCCGTTCTGGTTACCGACAACGCCAACCTGCAGAGCGATTTAGCCAGCACCGCCGCAAGTGCCGTAGAAGAGCTGAATGTGAGTATTGTGCAGGTCGCCTCGCTGGCCCAGGACTCTCAGCAGGCGAGCCACCAGGCGAGCCAGCAACTGGCCGAAAGCCTGACCCAACTCACCAATCTGGTGCAGCACGTATCCGATATGGCGCATCAGGCGGCAAAAACCAACGAACTGATCCAGCAACTGAATACCCACTCTCACACCATCAGCGAGATGTCCACGACCATCCGGGGCATCGCCGATCAGACCAACCTGCTGGCACTCAATGCGGCCATTGAGGCAGCACGTGCCGGCGAAAGCGGTCGTGGCTTCGCCGTGGTCGCTGACGAGGTACGCAGGCTGGCGGCCCACAGCCAGGAATCTGCAAGCAAAATCAGCCAAACCATCGAGTCGGTACAAAAAGATATCCAGGAGGCCACCCAGCAGGTCTTGGCGCAGTCCGAGCAGGCAGCCCATAGCGCCCAGAGATCCCGAGAAATGCAAACACTCCTGACCCAGGTAGCAAGCCAGAATCATCAACTGAGCGAACAGATTTTGCAGGTTGCCACCAGTACCGAGCAGCAAGGCCTGGCCGTAGCCGAGATTGCGGCTCTGGCCGAGCAGGTGCGCCAGGGCAACGCCGAGAACCTCAAAGCCGCCGACCAGGCACGCACCATAGCGCACCATCTGGCCCGTCTGACGGAGGTTGATCATGCCTGAATTGCTTTCGCTGACACCGGCAGCGCTCATACTGGCCTTGTTGCTTTGTGCAGCCGCGCTGTTGTGGTGGCTGCATGGTAGAGCACGGCGACAAGTCAGCCTGACGCTGACACAAAACACACGGCAGCTGGCTCTGCTGCGCCAGCTGCTAACCAGCCTGCAACGCCATCGTGGTCTGAGCACCGGCCTGCTGTCCGGAGACGAAAGCATGCGCTCAAAGCTCACGGACGTGCGTACCGATCTTGACCGGCATTTTGCAACAGCCCAGTCACTGACCAGCCGACACTCGGAACGCTGGCAAGGGCTGGCCGACCACTGGTCTCGACTGCGCCAGGCAGAGAATCTCAACCTGGCCAACAATCTCACCCAGCATAACCAGATTATCCGTAACGCCATCTACCTGATTGAAGACATCGCCCTTGAACAGGACCTGAGTCAGGGGCGGTCAGAGTTGAGTTACCTGCCCTGGATCTGGCGTGATGTGATTCTGGCTGCCGAATGGGCCGGACAGGCGCGCGCCATGGGTACCGGCATCGCCGCCGCGGAAGCCAGCTCCCCGGGGCAGCGGGTGAGAATGCGGTTTCTGCACCAGCAGATAACCCAGCTATCACACGGAGCCTTTGAACGCCTTAAAGCCCAGGAGGGTTCCAATCAGGCCATGACAGCCCAGGTAAGCCGCAGCCAGACCGCCGTCAATACCTTCTTGCACAGCGTTGATCAGGACTTGCTCAGTCAGGCACGGCCTACAACCAGTGCGCAGGCATTCTTCAACCAAGCGACGCTTGCCGTTGACGAGCTTCTGGCACTGGTCGATTTGGCGCTAGAGCACCTGAACAGAGTGCATCCGCAGTGAACCGGCCGGAATGACAAGAGAGTGCTGAACCAAAGGCTTTAACGGCTGCGCGGTTCAGCCATGTAATAAACCAAGGACAGCGCGAACGTTATTACCAAATGAAAATCTTGAAAGCACAGAGGATCACAAACACCCCCAGCAAACCGATCCAGCCCAGCAGCCGGATAACCTGAGCCGGAACACGCACAGCCAGATCAGGAAACAGAATGGCCGCAAAGGACAGCGCCGGCACCAGCCCAAACAGCTTGCCGGTCTGCGGTGAGGTGATTCCCAGTTGGGGTGGCACAATCAGATAGATAACCAGATAGACCGCCATAACGGCCGCCGCAGCGACCACCTGCCAGTCAAATGGCTCGTGACGTTTGAAGGCCAGATAAAAAGCGACCAGCACAACCGCTATCGAAACCTCAATCAACGCAACCTACTCCCAGCACCTTGTTATCTGTGGGCATGCCTACTGCTTGGCCTTACTGTCCCAGAACGTGCGTATTTCCTCAATCAGCCGCTGCTTGTCATTCTCAAGGCGATTGAGAAAGGGCTTGGGCGCGTTGTTTTGTGCGTAGTACTTGCCACTCCACTGGGTTATTTCCAGCATGATCGGCAGCAGATCCCGGCCTTTGGGCGTCAGAGAATAAATCACTTTGGCACGGTTGGTGTCATTCACACCCTTGGCAACAATCTCCAACGCCTCAAGTCGCTTCAAGCGGTCAGCAAGAATATTGGTAGAAATCTTTTCATCGGATGAAAGGAAATCACCGTACGACTGTTTGGCCTTGAACATCAGGTCGCGAATGATCAGCAAGGTCCATTTGTCGCCAAAGGACTCAAGCGCATAGTTGATCGGGCAGTGTGACCTGCAGGGGAATTTATCGGGCATGGCGCATTTAAGCATGCGCCACTTGCGTTTTGCAAGTTAACGGACTAACCTTCACTTGCATTTTGCAAGTTTAATATGCGCACACAGGGAGCAAGGCCGCATGAAACTACTGAAACGCCCCACTACGCTGGCAGGCCTGGCAGGATTGCTGATTCTGGTCGTGATTTTTATCTGGTACCGCGGCGGCCAAGCCCCCCTGTCAGAGGCAGAACAAGCCCATTACCTGGCGCAGATAGAACAGCTCACCGGGCCGGCAAAGGATTTTGTCGACCTGAACGCCACCCGCGAACTGATGCGCACCGATGACGGCAAGCCCTTCTACGTCATCAATGTATTCAGATTCCGCGAGCAGGCCGACTACGGCGCTACCGCCCCGGCTGGAGTCTCTGGTGTCGATGCATTCAAGACATTCCGAACCGCCGTGTTACCCATTTGGATCAAGAACGGCACTTACCCGGTGTTCAGCAGCACGCTGAGCGATCAGTTCGTCAACGAGTGGGATATGGTCAGTGTGGTGCGCTATCGCAGTCGCCGGGATTACATGGAGGTGCAAACGGACAGCGACTTCTTGGCAATCCTCCCTCACCGGCTCGCGTCGGCAGAAGCGAATATTCGCCTAAAGCTACCGGGCATCAACGTCCCCGCACCAGTAACCCTCCTGCTCTTCTGCCTGCTGCTCTTTCTGGCAATCGGCTATCTGATTGAGCGAATCATCCTGTCGTTGAAATCAAGGAAAGCACAATGAACCTGACCACAAAGCTTCTGGTATCGGTCTACCTGCTGGCGGCAATACTGGCGCTCCTGTTCACCTGGTACCACGTACCCGCCTATCTGGGTCACGGTGCGCTTCAGGCACTTATCGCCTTCTGGCAGGACGCCATAATTGATACCAACCCGGCGTCGAAATTTATCGTCGTCGACATCCTGTTTCTGGCCTTTGTATGCAGCATGTGGATGTTGATTGAAGGGCGACGCCTGGGTGTACGATTTGTCTACCTCTACGTCATTGGCGGCCTGTTGATAGCCATCAGTGTCGCATTCCCGCTGTTCATGGCGGCCCGTGAGCTCAGATTGTCGATGGCTGAATCGGGCTATCAGATCAAAGCCTATGATGTGATTGCCATGGTGATGATATTTGCATTAGCGGTGGCGGCTGGGGTGTTGGCGATCTGAGGGATGGCGCACTGCTGAATGTCCAAGCAATCAGCGGCTGACCCAAGGTCCAGCCGCACTTCAGCTCAACCTTGTTTCTTGCGCCCAGGAAAGAACATATTGGTGCTCTGCTGATACGCCTTGTACTCGGGGCGTTTTTTAACAGAGTAATACTCCGCAGGCACAGCGCCGGTGTAGTACACCAGCGTCACGTACATGATGCGTGACGCAAACAACAAACCAGCTCCGAGCAGAACCCAGATCGCCAATGCCTCGCTGTCATACAGTGCCAGCCAGGACGGAATGGCAGCAATCACCAACGCATTCCATACCATCCACTCGGCGAAGTAGTTTGGATGCCGGCTGTACTTCCACAGCCCTACATTGCAGACCTTGTTGGCTTCACCAGCCGCTTTCATCTTCTTGATAAAGGCATGTTTTTGGCGATCAGCAAGGGACTCCATGGCGAACGCCATAAACCACAACACCAGACCGATAACCTCAAAAACAGAAATACTGCTTTGCGGGTTGGACGCGATGATCAGTGCAGGCAGCGCGAGAAAGGACATGTTCGCCATGCCCTGGGAGATGACCTCAACCTGCTTGACCAGGGGCGCATTGGTCTTGCCATTCTTTTCCCAGCGGCGACGCTGATATTCATAGCGTGGCAGCTCGGTTTTCAACTCGCCGGACAACCACATTCTTAAGGCGTCTACGCCCATTCTTCCGCCAGCGAACAGATAGGCAATGCTGACCAGGGTGACCCGCATTGCATCGCCCTGCCCGTAAAAGTAAACCACCACACCAATCACCACCAAACCCCAGGGCCAGCCAATATCGACATAGGACATACGCCCTGTCAGCCAGGCCGGAAGGCACACCACCAGGGCAAACAGAATGCATTGCAGCGCCGCGTTGATCAGACTGGTCTCACGCAGGCTGTCAGACAGGAGCAATACCAGAAAACCCAAGGCTAATGGGATAAGCGAGGAAAAGTATTTCATGGGGAAACCTTATTTGTTGAGCGCGGCCACCGGCTCGCTGACGGGCGGATAGAACAGGTCGAGAATCAGAGCAATACTTTGCTTGAGCGGCCGAATAGAATCTTCGATCTTCATCCGAAGAAGCGCGCCCTCCCACAGATTCCAGGTCAGCTCGGAGAGCATCGTGGCATCAATATCAGCCCGTACCACATGCGCGGCTTGTGCCTGCACAATCAATTCTGCCAGGCGGTCCCGCCAGGCAGCCTGGGCTTTAAGCAGCTCAGCACGACAGGCCGGGCTGGACAAGGCGATTTCACCGGCAAAGTTGCCTATAAGGCAGCCACATAGCCGTTCGCCGTGCTCGTGATAGGCGATCATCTGCTCAAAGACGTGATGAATTTTCTCCAGCGGCCCACTGGGCGCCGTGGACATCATCAGTTCCCACGACTTCTCGTTGTTGTCGGCATAGCGCGCCACAACCAGTGCCGCAAAGGCTTCCTTGCCGGCAAAGTGATTGTAAAAGGAACCCTTCGGCACCCCGGCATGCGCAGTGATCTGCTGGATGCCCGTGGCGTTGTAACCCTGACCAATAAACAGGTCGAGACCTGCACTGATCAGGCATTCTGGAATGTAGGTTGGATCGGCTGTTCTGCTCATGGCTGGAATAATATGACCAGTCGTCTTAGAACTCAAGGGGATTGTTTTTTGGCTGTATTTGGGATTCGGAGGGGGCAGGAATGGCCTGAAGTAGATTGGCGATCTGAGGGATAGCGGGGCTGTTAGCCCCGCTCAGGTGCAAAAGCTGGCTGTGTCGGCAAATCGACAGCTCATAGTACCTGTGAGCCACTACAACTGTTATGGCCCAATCCAGGTGCCATATTGAATAGCGAACAGACGCAAACGCTCAGCACGCTGCTGAGGGTGCCCATACACCTGCCAATTCTCGCTGCTGCCACCATTCAGAAACAGATAGTAGGCAGCCAAAATCTCATTAGGCCGCCCATTGGCAGCCGCCCACTCGTCAGCTTGCGCTTCACGAACTGCCGGGTAGGCGCTTGGATGCAACAATGTATGCCCAAGCACAACGTGCCCATATTCATGGGCCCGGAAGAAACCACAGGCAGCACCAATCTGCTGGCAAATGGTGGGGTTATAGACAATCACCGCCCCGTGATCGGGATGCGGGAAAACCATGGCGATGTCGTTCAGATTCGGGTCGGGGATTTCGGGGACCTGGGCTGAGGCCATGGCTGGGGTAAGGAGTAGTAACAACAAGAGGTAGGTCTTTAGGATTTTCATGGGACTTCCTTGTTGGTTGTTGGGTGAGCTCGGCATTGATATTAAATAAATCTGTCGCCTTTATTTATCGCATTTGCAGCCTCGATTTGGGGCTGCAAATCAGTGCAAAAGCGGCTTAACTTAGTGCCATTCTCATCTGAACCCAATAACTCTCTCTTAGTTTGCGTGCACACATGACATATCGTATATATTTTTATACATCATCAAAATCGGGATGTCGGATAAAGGCTATTTATCCCGCCACTTTCCTCTACCCTTTCTGAAAAACCAGGGTGAAGCGGCGGTTTTTTGGTCCCTCAGACTGGCTTTATTAGTTTTTGTGGTTAATTATACTGCCATCTAGATACTCAACAACAATCAGCTCAAATTCCTGAGACCGAAGAGAGTATTTGAGCTTAACAATATGAAGCCCCTTTTCTCTTGCAATCTCGTCATTTGCAACATGCCTATTTACCAGCTCGATACCCGCTATTATCTTTTCTAGAATAAAACAGCCTTCCTCGCGCCCTCGTTCAGGGATGAAATAGATACCATAAATTTCTTCAAGATGCCCTTTTGCCACCTGAACAAAGTCTGTGCTATGGCTATTACCAAGTCGATCTTTTAGCTTTGATAGTACCGGTGATATTTTTGTGTTCCATATGTTTGTATAAGCTGGAGCAGCTACAAATAACGCTAGCGATATTGCGAGAGATATATAATCTGGCGATGCATTCTTTTTCTTCCATGCTCCAGCCGAAATTCCATCACTTAGTTCAACTATCTCTTCTAAAAGATCACTGCTATTGTAGTGAGGGAAAGGAACATAAACGGCCACCTCCTTGTTTTCTAAGTCACCGGTAATATCTATGTTTACAGAGTAGCTAAAGCCTCTGAGTGCACTATCTATATCTACATCATGAAAGTATATATCACCAACCAAATTCCAATGGGATTCATCAGTCTTGTCAGGAATTACATCAAAATTATTTATATGGCCAACAGCCTCTTTTGACATGTCATGCTGTTGTCCAAGAGGGATTTTTCCTCTGGCATTGAATCTATTTTTTAGCCAGAGCAGAAACTCTTTTGTGTTTGACTCTCCTTGTGAGTCGATCTTTGTTCCCGCAAGTATTTGACTCTTCAGTTCTTTCCATTCAGCCATAATAAATTCTTAATATCAGGGGGGGAAGCAACGCCCAGCTAAGCGGGCAATTGAAGGACAGCGTAAATTGCTCCGCTGCAGCTAATTGTTATGCTTTTAATACATTGTTATCACACGCAATAGCTTCTCCTGGGGTTTATACTCAAGGACGACCACTATCCTTGTTGGATAACCATCATCACCTCTTGGAATTTCAAGCATCACGTTAAATTTAGACACGTCATGATCTGACAGATAAGATAAGTTATAGATGTAACTATTAGACACTTTAGACCGAATAATATTAGAAAGTTCTTTCTTACCCAATGCCTCTATCCCTGCTTTCTCGAGCTTCCCACATTTGGCGGACTTTAAATATTCGTGTTTTGCATCTTCGATCTCTATTTCAAATCCTTCGATTGGAAAAATTTGATCAGAAATTGCGTTGAGTGATAGCTCAGTATCAACCTCAAAACCTTTAAAAACCGGTCGCTCTATTTTATAGCTCAAAAGAACATCAAAATACATAGATTGAAGACTATAAATCTCCAAGCCATAGTCTTCGAAAGGATAACCAGCCATATTTATGTTTTCTTCATTTGATCTGTCATCCTCATGCCCCATAATTATTTTTTACCATGCTTTAGAAAGCTATTAGAAAGGATCGTGGACAAATAAATACGGGCGCGAGAAGAGAAAGTGCCTGGTATGAATCCCACATAAGGCTTGAACTGTGATAGAGATTTGTGGATTCGCTCTAAAGCAGACTCACTCAAATTATTTATATATACGCAATACAGTGCTGTCCCATGAATAAACTCAAATTCCCTTGCAAGAACTAACGACTCTTCAAGCACTGAAAGTATGAATTGCTGATCATTTCCAATTAGATCACCACATTGCACACTATGATTTGATTTTATATCCAGAAGCGGTAGAAGCTGCTCCATTACGTCTAAACCATACCAGCATGACTCAATATCTTGTGAATCAAAGATGAATCCTGCTTCATGCCGATCCGTTCTAGGCACCAAGGCTGACCTCAAATCTTGATATTTAATTCCTTTCGCACTAAGGACATCTTCTGTTGTTGTTACCATACCTTGGATTTCGCGAAGCATCTCGCTCGGAGACAAACCAAAATAGTCCCGCATGGTCTCAAGCATAATGTGCCCGCGGGCATCGATTGTGTGTATAGATATACTCATGATCTCTCACAAAGATAACGCGAAGCACAGCGGCGGCCCGAAAGGGACGTCCGGCGGCCACCGGCCGCGAACTGGTGCGGCTGGTTATGAATATTTTGTCTGGATCGCATGCACACGCTCCCATACAGCATCGGACATATTGTTGCGCCAAACCCCAGCCATAAGCTTTGCCATCTCTGGCATCTGGCGGGATGCAATTTCGATGCGCTCGAGAAATGCGGGGCCATGGAGAACGAAAAGATCTTCAAGCGGCCCTGCAGCCAAGTTTGAAAGTACATCTTCACTATTCGTTTCGGCCAGGACGTACAAGATATGTTGCCATGCCTGCTCTGGAGTATGGCGGACGAGGTCATCGAGCACCTCCCAAGCCCAGAACAATTCCTTATCTCCAGTGACATGGTACTCAATCCATTTGCCACTCAGGCTTTGATCCATGCACCACCTTGATATTCATAACAGTGTGTTGGACCTACAGCTTTATGATCACATATCAGTGTCTTCTTTATGATCACGCTTTGACCGCAAGCGCAAATCTCAATTATCTCTAAAAAAATCATATATATAGCGCCCTCGCCAGCATAAGGCGATGTAATCGCGTGACTTCTTTATATCACTCATTTGTCTCTTCACTCTCTGACTACTCTAGCGCAGCGAGCATCAACCCAATTCGCGGACGCAATACCGCACGTTCCTGAGAGTTGGCTGCTCTCGGGGTATCTATCTGTTTTAAAGGGGGATGGCAGATTGTCCTTGTCTTGCTGGGGGCTGACTGCATTCCTTTGCCTGATTCGAGACTAGATCAGGGTTAGCCAGCTGTCCAAGGTTTTTTAGTGGCGCTTGGCCAGACCACTGTCACACCATCAAGACTGACCTACTCCACAACGCCAAGATCCTCGACTAGAGCACGGCCAATATCAGCGATGGCAGCATTGCGCTCTTCCAGCGTCAGGGTGGTCCCGGTCAAATACACAGCGGCAACCACGGGACCATGGGTTGTTGCAGCTGAACCTTGCGGCCAGATCACGGCAACTATGCCGCGCGTGCCGTAACCCCCAGCGCCAGTGCGATCAGCAATTTGCCAGCCATCTGGAAGACTGGCACGCAAGAGTGGGCCGCCGACTTCGTTGTTGATCAACCAGGTTTTCAGCTGCTCTCGTGAGTTATTGGACAGGCTGTTGCCTAGCAGCAAGGTTTGCAGGCTTTTGGCTGCTGACGCAGGGCTGGTGGTGTCCTGTTCCTCACCGGGGCCGACGTAGTTCAGGTCAGGCTCATAGCGGTCCAGGCGAGTTGTGTTGTCACCGATTGAACGCATGAACTGGGTGAAGGCAGGTGGACCGCCGGTATTCTGGAGAGTCAGGTTTGCGGCGGTGTTGTCACTTAACGAGGTTGAGGCTGCGCACAGCTCGAACAGCGTCATGCCGTTTCCACCAACGCGGTGTTGGGTAATGGGTGAGTAGTCTTGAAGGTCGCTTTCTTCGAATTGCACGCGACTATCGAGATCAATCTCCCCCTTGTCGGCTAGTGCGAGCAGGTGGGCGCAGGAAAACGCCTTGAAGGTGCTGGCCATAGGGAAGCGTTCGTTGCTGCGATGACTCCAGGTCAGGCCGCTATCAAGGTCAGTGATGCTGACGCCGACTCGGCCGCCGGTGGTGGCTTCTATGAAGGCGACGGTATCGGTTAGGGCGGTGCCGAATTCGGGGGTGGCTGCCGTGAGGGTGCTGACTGGGGTGATCAGGAGGCAGATGGTGAGGATGAGCGTGGTGGTTTTGGTGTTCATGGGGATCACCTTTTGTGATTGCGAGGCCTAAGTCTTGCTCTTTGCCTTTATCAAAACAGGCAAAAGTTGAAGCCTGCGCAGAGGAACGCCAAGACAAGACAGTCTAAACCAAGACAGGAACTGCGGTTTGGGTGTCGTGTTTTGACTTCTATGCAGGCAGATAGATCCATAGCCCGTGCATTCTGACACTGAATGAGAGAGGGATTATTCGGCGCTTTGCGCCTCACCCCTACGGGGCCGTTGCAGCGTTGCTGCAACGTTCTTCGCCTGCCGGTGGCAGGCTCGTCGAACCGCGAGGGTTCTCGGCCGTCTTTCTCCGCACAAATGAAAAGGCCCCAGCTTTCGCTGGGGCCTTTTCATTTGTCTGGCGGAGAGAGAGGGATTCGAACCCTCGATACGCTATTAACGTATACACACTTTCCAGGCGTGCTCCTTCAGCCACTCGGACACCTCTCCGGATTCCTGGAGCCAGCCGGGGCTGGTTCCAAGGCGCGCTAATGTACCGAAAGCGGCCTGCTTTGGCAAACGCTTTTTCCAGTGGGGCCAGTCGCTTGGGCGGCTGGGTGGTGGGACTGGCCGGTCGGTTTTATCTTGGTACACTGTAGCCCTGATACGCGCCTTTCGGCGCCCTACCCCTGCGAGGATTTTTTCATGAGCGAACTGGTTTCCTACGATTTTGCCGATGGCATTGCCCGGCTGGGTCTGAGCAATGGCAAGGTCAACGCCATTTCCCCCGCGGTGATCGAGGCCTTTAATGCGGCGTTGGACAAGGCCGAGCAGGATCGGGCGGTGGTGGTGATCAGTGGTCAGCCAGGGATTCTGTCGGGTGGGTATGATCTGAAGGTGATGACCTCGGGTGCCGATGCGGCCAAGGCGCTGGTCGCGGCGGGTTCGACCTTGGCGCGGCGTATGCTGTCGCATCCCTTCCCGGTGGTGGTGGCCTGTACCGGTCATGCGGTGGCCAAGGGTGCCTTTATTCTGTTGTCTGCCGACTACCGTATTGGGGTCGAAGGGCCATTCAAGCTGGGTTTGAATGAAGTGGCAATTGGCATGACCATGCATCACGTGGGTATTGAACTGGCCCGTGCGCGCCTGACCAACAGTGCGTTCAACCGCTCGGTGATCAATGCCGAGATGTTTGATCCGGCGGATGCGGTGGATGCTGGCTTCCTGGACAAGATTGTGCCGGCCGAGCAACTGGAAGCGGCAACCATGGCCATGGCCCAGCAGTTGACCAAGCTGAACATGACCGCGCACCGCAATACCAAGCTGAAGACTCGCAAGGCGCTGCTTGAGTTATTGGACCAATCTATCGAAATTGATAAGCAGCACAGTCTTTAATCCCCGCGTTACGAATCGAATCGATTTGCCCATGCAGGCCGCAGGCGACTGGATTAATCTGGTCGCCTGATTGATGTGAGATGCACTGATGGATTCGATTACACAGGCAGTATTGGGGGCATCCATTCAGGGTGCCCTGCTCGGGCGTTGGCAGGGCCGCAAGGCGTTGCTGTATGGCGCCATGCTCGGCACCCTGCCGGACCTGGATGTGATGATCAACTTTGGCGATGCGGTCGCCAACATGACCTATCACCGTGGCTTCAGCCATTCCCTGTTTGTGCTTACTGCACTGAGTCTGGTGCTGGCCTGGCTGGTCAGGCGCTTTCGGCCGCACCCGGATTACACCTCGGTGCGTTTATGGCTGTGCATCTGGCTGATTCTGGTGACCCATGTGTTGCTGGATGCCTTTACCAGTTACGGCACGCAGTTGTTCTGGCCGCTGACCACCCCGCCGGTGGCGATTTCCAGCATCTTTATCATTGACCCGCTGTACAGCGTGCCGTTGTTGCTGGCGGTGATTGTTGGTCTGCTGTTTGGTCTCAAGGGTCGCGGGCATGCCTGGCAGAAGGGCGCGCTGCTGTTCAGCAGTCTGTACCTGGTCAGCACCCTGGGCGGCAAGTTCATGGCCGAGCAGCAGCTGGAGCAGGCCTTGCAGCGCGACGGTATTCAGGCCGAACAGGTCTTTACCACGCCCACGCCCTTCAATACCCTTTTGTGGCGGGTGGTGGCGGTGGATGGCGATGACTATTACGAGGGACTGGTGAGCTGGTTTGATCAGGCGCCGCCGGTACTGGAACGGCTGCCACGCAACGCCACACTGGCCAGCAAGGCGCTGGCCGAGTCGCCCCAGCATGAGCGCTTGCGCTGGTTCACCGGCGATGTGCTGCGCTATGACCTGATTGATGACCAGTGGGTGGTGACGGACCTGCGGCTGGGCATGACCGGTTATCACCCGTTCCGCTTTGCCCTGGCCTACCGCTCTTCGCTGGAGGGGCGCTTCAAGCCGATTGCCGAGGTTGAGCAGTGGCCATCCGGACCGCGCGATCTTAGCCGTCTGCGTGATTTGCGTGAACGCACCTTTGACAGCGATTACCCGCTGTCGCTGGCAGAACTGGCCAGTACGCTGGATGCCAGCGGTGACCTTGTACCCCGACCATAAGCAACGCTGATAAGGGGTCAAGCAGGCAGAATGGGCTGCGCTCTGCGATACTAGTCGCAGTTCATTCACAGGAAACTCGCATGTCGGTCACGGCGCAGGCTCACAAGCAACAGGACAAACGCGGTCTGGCCATGGTCGCCGCCCTGCTGGCGATCTTTACCACCATCTTTGCCAGTAATCTGCCGACCCCGCTGTATTCCTTCTGGCAACTGCGCTGGGGCTTTTCGTCCACGGCGCTGACCGCTGTGTTCTCGGTCTATGTCCTGGGCGTGGTCGCCACCCTGCTGACGTTAGGCTCACTGTCGGACAAGCTTGGCCGGCGCCAGATGATGATTCCCGGTTTGCTGTTTATCCTGGTTGGCGCCATCGCCTTTATGCTCGCCGAAGACATTTACGGGCTGGGTGTGGCGCGGATTCTGACCGGGATCGGCACCGGCATTGTCACGGGTGCGGCCTCGGCAGCGCTGGTGGAGCTGGAGCCGAACGAGAACTGGACCCGCGCCGCGACCCTCTCTGCCTTGTTCTTTACACTGGGCGCCTTTGCCGGGCCCACGGTCAGTTCGCTGGCCCTGTATTTTGGCGTCGGCGTCTTTGTCTGGCCCTTTCTGGTGATTGTCGCCCTGAGTGTAGCCAGCATCATGCTGCTGTTGCTGGCCCCCTGGCCGGCGCATATTGGCCGGGGTCAGGCGGATTTTCGTTTGCGCGCCTGGCGACCCACCACCATCAAGGTGCCACGCGAGATCATGGGGGCCTTTGCCTTTGCCGCTGCGGCGGTGTGCCTGGCCTGGTCCACCGGCAGTCTGTATGCCTCGCTGGGGCCTTCCCTGGCGATGAATCTGACCGGTATCAGTGACCGGGCGGTGGCCGGTCTGTTTGCTGCGGGCTGGCAGTTGATGGCGGGTATCAGCCAGTTCGCCTGCCAGCGCCAACCGGTCAATCGGCTGTTGATTGCCGGCCCAACCATTCTGATCACCGGATTGATGATCATGGCCGGTTCCGTGCTGCTGGGCTCGCCCGCGCTGTTTGCTCTGGCGACCCTGGCGACGGCTACCGGTGCCGGTGCCACCGGGGTGGTGGCGATTGCCTCGATCAATCAGGTGGCCCCGCCGGCCGAGCGCGGCGGGATTATCTCGGCCTTCTACCTGATGGCCTACCTGACCATGGCCTCGGTGGTACTGGGCGTGGGTTTTGTCAGCGACCTGATCGGTTTCAGCACCACGGTGCTGGGCTTTACCACACTGATTTCACTGGCGGCCCTGGGCCTGATGATCAAGGCCGTACACAGTGGGCGTGCGGCGCTGTGGTAATAGGCAGCTTTCAGAGGTTCCCTATTAGCCAGCGCCAGACAAAGAAGGCCACGAGTCCGCCCATGATGGTCAACAGCAGATTGCGCCGCCAGGCAGCCAGAGCTATAGCCACCAGACCACCCACCAGATAGGCGTTGCTCCAGTGCAGCGCCAGTGCCTGTCCCTCGGGGCTGAGCATGGCCGGGGCGATGATCGCGGTCAGCACTGCCACCGGTACATAGTTCAGCGCCCGACTCACCAGCGGGCTGAAGCGCACGCGCTGGCCAGCGGCAAACAGGCTGTAGCGGATACCAAAGGTAATCAGCGCCATACCCAGCACCAACCCCCATTCAAAGGCGTTCATCGGTCGCTCCCGGTTGGCTGGATTTGGCCGGACTCAGGTACTCGGCCAGCACCCCGGCCAGTACACCGGCCAGCGCGGCGAGCATCAGCCCAAGCTGATAGGGCAAGCCCCGTGCGGCCACGGCTACCGCCCCGGCGACCAGCGCCGACAACAGCATGGGTCGGGTTTTCAGTAGCGGCACGACGATACCGATAAAGGTCGCGACCATGGCAAAGTCCAGCCCCCAGTCACGCATGCCCGGCAGTGCCTGACCGAGCAGAACACCGAGCAGGGTGCAGGCAAACCAGTTGCTGTACATGGCCACGCAGGAGCCAAGGAAGTACCAGTGCTTGTGCGTGGCTGCCACGCTGGCATCCAGGTAATGACGCTGGACCACGGCGTAGCTTTCATCGGTCAGCCAGAAGGCCAGCAGAATGCGCCAGCGCTGCGGTAAATGCCGCACATGCGGCAGCAGGCTGGCGCTGTAGAGCATATGCCGCAGGTTGACGATCAGGGTGGTCAGCAGGATCACCAGCAGGCCGGTGCCCGAGGCGATCAGCCCGACGGCAATAAACTGCGCCGAGCCGGCAAACACCAGCGCCGACATGGCCAGGGTGGCGCCGGCAGACAATCCGGAGGAGACCGCCAGGGTGCCGAAGATGATGCCAAAGGGTAAGGCGCCCAGCAGCATGGGCAGGGTATCCCTGGCCCCCATGAGGGCGGCGCGGCTGGCTGTGGACATGACAAGGTGCTCCCGTTCAGAAGCACCTCACGCTAACAGCGGTACAGAATGGCAACAAGGTACAGTTGGTTAGTAACAGTCACTCAATGCAGCTGGATATAGCGGCTGATCAGCGCCCGTAGCGCCGCCGGTTTGACCGGCTTGGGCAGATAATCCAGGCCGGCCTGGCGGATGGCGGTGATCAGTTCGCTGCGGCCATCGGCACTGATCACCACACCCGGCAGCGCGTCACCCAGTTGAGCGCGCAGCCAGTGCATCAGCTCGACCCCGGTATCGCCGTCGTCCAGATGGTAATCAACCAGCACCAGTTGCGGCTGGAAGCCCTGGGCCAGTACCTGGGCGACCTCGTTGCGATCACGGGCCACCGCGACGCTGCATTGCCAGCGGCTGAGCAGGCTCTGCATGCCAGTGAGGATGGTCGCTTCGTTATCGATACACAACACCTGCGCGCCGCTGACCACCGGACTGACCAGCACCGGCTGCACCTCGGGGCGATTATCCCTGAGCTGGGCCAGCGGTACGGTGACGCTGAACACACTGCCGCGCCCCGGCCAGGAGCGCACGGCCAGTTCGTGGCCGAGTACCCGGCACAGACCATCGGCAATCGCCAGACCCAGACCCAGGCCCTTTTCCGCCTGGGTGTTGTGGCTGTCCAGACGCTGGAACTCCTCGAAGATCACCTGCAACTTGTCGGCGGCGATACCCGGACCACGATCCCAGACTTCGATACGGACCTTGTTGCCACAGCGGCGCACACCGAGCACTACGCGGGCGTCTCCGGCATAGCGGAAGGCATTGGTCATGAAGTTCTGCAGCACCCGGCGCAGCAAGCGCAGATCACTGCGCACCCGCAGACGGCTACCGTGCACGTGCAGATCGACGCCCTGCTCCACCGCCATGGCACCGAGTTCGATACGCAGCGGGTCGACCAGTTCGTTCAGGGCAAAGTCGCTCCACTCCGGGCTGATGCGGCCGGCCTCCAGGCGCGAGATATCCAGCAGATCGGAAATCAGATCCTCGGCCGAGCGCAGTGAGGTATCCAGATGGCCAAGCAGTTCCTGCACTTCGGCCGGCAGATTGGTCTGGTGCGAGAGCGCTGCCGAGAACAGGCGCGCGGCGTTCATCGGTTGCATCAGGTCATGGCTGACGGCGGTCAGAAAGCGCGTTTGCGATTTGCTCGCGCGCTCGGTTTCGGCCTTGGCCTGGATCAGCGCCTGGTTCAGCGCCGACAACTCGCGTGTGCGCTCCTCGACCCGCTGCTCCAGCCCTTCGTTGGATTCCTTGAGCGCCTGTTCGGCATGCCGGAAGGCGGTAATGTCGGTGAAGCTCATGACAAAGCCGCCGCCGGGCATCGGGTTGCCGATGATCTCGATCACCTGACCGCTGGGGAATAGCCGCTCAGAGCGGTGCGCGGTGCCCTGGCGCATCCAGGTGATGCGCTTGTCGACATGACCCTGCGGATCACCGGGGCCACAGAGGCCACGCTGGGCGTTGTACAGAATCAGTTCGGCAATCGGCCGGCCAATGCTGATCAGGCTCTCGGGGTACTCGAACATGTCCAGATAACGGCGGTTCCAGGCCACCAGCCGGAGTTCCTTGTCGACCACGCTGATGCCCTGGGTGATGTTCTCGATGGCGCCCTGCAGCAGACCACGGTTGAACTGCAATACCTCGGAGGCCTCATCGACAATGCGCACCACATCGTCAAACTGCATGTCGCGGCCTTCAATCGCGGCCTTGACCACTACCCGCGCCGAGGAGGCACCGAGCACCCCGGCGAGCAGGCGTTCGGTATGGGTGATCCAAGCGCTGCTGGCGATCTGCGAGCTGGCCAGGCTGCCACCCTGGGACAACGCCAGCCGTTCAAAGCTCTGCTGCGCGCGCTCCTCACCCACAAAACGGCCAGCCAGCGCCAGCAGATCCTCGACCGTGACACGCAGCAGGGCGCGACTGGGGCCGTCATCCCACTGGTTGGTATCCTGACTGACAAAACGGCTGGCCTGCCAATGCTCGAGTACCCGCGTACGGCTCAGCAGCGACACCAACATAAACACCAGACTGTTGCCGAGCAGCGCCAGCAGACTGGCCAGTGTCAGGCTGTCGATCGGCAAACCGAACGAGCCACCATAGAGCGCACCAAGCAGCGGCAGGTGCATGACCTGCCAACCCAGCAAAGGCAGGATCAGCAGGTAGAACCACAAGCCGGCGCCCACCGCCAGACCGGCAAACACACCGCTGCGATTGGCCTGCTTCCAGAACAGTGCGCCAAACATGGCCGGTGCCAGCTGGGCGATGGCGGCAAAGGCAATCTGGCCGATGCTGGCCAGACTGCCGGCCGAACCAATCACCCGGTAAACCACATAGGCCAGCAGCAGAATCACCAGAATACTGGTGCGCCGCACATTCAGCAGCAGGCCACGAAACTCGGCATAAGTGCGCTCGGGGCGGCCCTTCTTGCGCAGTAGCAGCGGCAGCACCACATCGTTGGAGACCATGGTACTCAGGGCGATGGCGGCGACAATCACCATGCCGGTGGCCGCCGAGGCGCCACCGATAAAGGCCAGCAGCGCCAGCACCGGGCGGCCTTCCAACAGCGGCAGACTGATCACATAGGAGTCGGCCGAGACCGTCGGCCCAAGGGAAATCTGCCCGGCCAGACTGATGGGAATAACAAACAGACCGGCCAGAATCAGATAGGCCGGAAAGACCCAACGCGCCAGCCGCAGATCGCCGGGCTCGATGTTCTCCACCACGGCAACCTGGAACTGCCGGGGCAAACAGAGAAAAGCCAGAATGGCGATAAAGGACTGGAACAGCAGGTTGGTAAACAGCGTATCGCGCTGCCAGTAGTCGTACATCGCCGGGCTGTTGGTGGCCCGTTCAATCAGATCGCCCACACCACCAAACAGACCGAAGGTAACAAAGGCGCCGACCGCCAGAAAGGCCAGCAGCTTGACCAGCGACTCGAAGGCAATCGCCAGCATCATGCCGCGGTGGTGTTCGGTGGCATCCAGACTGCGGGTACCAAAGAGGATGGTGAACAGCGCCAGTACCAGGGTCACCACCAGCGCGGTGTCATCCGGTGCCGAACTCTCGGCGATGGCCACGCCCTCGGAGACCAGCGGCGTACTCAGCAGGGTGTAACCCAGCACGATGCCCTTGAGCTGCAGGGCGATATAGGGCAACACGCTGACCAGGCAGAGCAGGCTGACGGCTACCGCCAGGCCCTGGGACTTGCCATAGCGCGAGGCAATAAAGTCGGCAATCGAGGTGATGTTTTCCTGCTTGCTGATGGCGATCATGCGCGCATACAGGCGCCAGCCGAACAGGAACAGCAGCACCGGGCCAATATAGATGGGCAGAAAGCCCCAAATCTGGTCGGCGGCCATGCCGACCGCGCCAAAGAAGGTCCAGCTGGTACACCAGACCGCCAGCGACAGGCTATAGACCCAGACGCGCAGGCGCGGGCCAAACTCGCCGGGCTGGCGATCACCCCAGAAGGCAATGGCAAACAGCAGGGCCATGTACAGCAGAAAGGTCGAGGCAACCAGCGCGCCGGATAGGATCATGGGGCAATCAGTCCATGGGGTGATTCGACAGTCTGGCACTGCCTCGGGCGTTTGCCCAGCAGGCGGCTCTGCGACTTAAGTCGTAAAGGCGCCCAGCAGCACCAGGCTCCAGACCACGGCAATGCACAGCAGACCAATCATCTGCGCGGCGCTGCCCATATCCTTGGCCGCGCCTGATAATGGGTGTCGCTCCATGGAGATGCGATCCACCGCCGCCTCGATGGCCGAGTTCAACAGTTCGATGATCAGCGACAGCAGCACCACACCAATCAGCAGGGCCTTGGCCTGATAGCCGACCGGCAACAGAATGGCCACCGGGATCAGCACCAGAGCCAACCAGACCAGCTGGCGGAAGGCCGCTTCGCCACGGTAGGCGGTTTTCAGTCCATTCAGGGAATAGCCTGCTGCATTGATGATCCGGCGTACGCCGGTTGCACCCTTGAAGGAATCGCTCATGTGTTCAGAGACCTCAATGACCCGCTTGGGTCAACTCCATATGTTGCAGCACCAGCGCCGCCTGGGTGCGGGTACGCACGCCGAGCTTGCGGAAAATGGCTGTGACGTGCGCCTTAACCGTGGCTTCGGAGACCGACAGTTCATAGGCAATCTGTTTGTTCAGCAGGCCGTCGCAGACCATGGTCAGCACGCGGAACTGCTGCGGGGTAAGACTGGCCAGCTGAGCACTGATGTGCTTTTCCTGGTCCGACAGGGGGCCGCTGTCGGCGGCGGTATCCGGCCAACTGACGCCACCTTCCAATACCGTCTGCACCGCCTGCTGGATGCCCTCAAGGCTGGAGGACTTGGGAATGAAGCCGCTGGCACCGAAGTCCCGCGCACGCGCTACCACGGATTGTTCTTCCTGTGCGGAAACCACCACGACCGGTAACTGCGGATACTGACCGCGCAACAGCACCAGTCCGGAAAAACCGTAAGCGCCCGGCATATTCAGGTCGAGCAGCACCAGATCCCAGTCAGCACGCTGCTCAAGGCAAGTTTGCAGCTCGGCAATGCTGCCGACTTCGGTCAGATTGAGTTCTGCATCCGCGGCACTGACCAGCGCCTGGCGCAGGGCACTGCGAAATAGCGGATGATCGTCGGCAATCAAAATGTCATAGGTTTGACCCATGCCCGGTATTCCCAAGGTGAGGTGTTATTGTTATGCGACCCGTCACAGCAGGTGAAGCCTGCCACCCGCTGCCCAGCCAGTCAATTCAAAGCTGCTGCTGAAAAGCACTGGGCAACTGTATCTGTCGTCTTGTCTGATCAACATCCATACTTGTCTGCCCATTTTGCTCCGAGCCTGCCCGATGAACACCCGTGCTTACCGCGCCGATCTGTTGATGCTGCTGACCGCCCTGATCTGGGGGACCACCTTTGTTGCCCAGAGCAAGGGTATGGAATATGTCGGCCCTTTCCTCTATACCGGCTTGCGCTTTGCTCTGGGTGCACTGGTGGTACTGCCACTGGTGCTACTCGCCAGCGCACCGGGCAAATCAGCGCAACGGCGTTTCAGCAAGCCCATGCTGCTCGGTAGCCTGTTACTGGGCCTGGTCCTGACCCTGGGCATCAACCTGCAACAGATCGGCCTGATGTTTACCACGGTGACCAACTCGGGCTTTATCACCGGTCTCTATGTGATCCTGGTACCGATCTTTGGCCTGTTCATTGGCATGCGTACCGGCATGGGCACCTGGCTTGGCGCCGTTCTGGCCCTGATCGGTATGCTGCTGCTGAGCGTCAATACCGACTTCACCGTGGCACCCGGTGACTGGCTGCAACTGATCGGCGCCTGTTGCTGGGCCGTGCATGTGCTGCTGGTCAGCGCCCTGGCCAGCCGCTATGACCCGGTGCGTGTGGCCTTTATGCAGTTTGTCGTCTGCGCCGTGATCAGTCTGGCCTTGGCATTGGTGTTCGAGGAGATCCAGTACGAAGCCATACTGCTGGCCGGGCCTGCGATTCTGTATGGCGGCCTGTTGGCCGTGGGTATTGCCTTCACCCTGCAGGTGGTGGCGCAGAAGCATGCGATTGCCTCGCACGCGGCGGTGATTCTGAGTCTGGAGGCAGTGTTTGCGGCGCTGGCGGGCTGGTTGCTGCTGAATGAAAGCCTGAGTCTGCGCGGCTTTATCGGCTGCTGCCTGATGCTTGGCGGCATGTTGATTGCGCAGCTGGTGCCTATTTATCTGCAGCGCCGTCAGGCGCTGGTGGCGGTGCAACAGGAACCGGCCGGACATCACTGAGATCGCGGCCAAAGTGCGAGGCCAGCCGCTGCCGCGCAGGCAGGCTCAGATCAACCGGAATGCGCAGCTTTGATGCCAGATAGGCATCGGTAAAGATATCAAAGTAATCCCCCAGCAAACCGGCGGCCTGCTGCTCGCCGGCCAGCCCGATACAGGCCGCGGCCACCTCCACGGTGCACAGATGCTCTTCCCGCGCCGAGCGGCGCAAACGATACCGCGACAGTTGCTCCGGGTGCAGGCTGAGGACCGGCAAACCGGCCAGCCAGGGACTCTTGCGAAACATCTTGCGCGCCTGGGTCCAGGTCGCATCCAGCACAATCAACAGCGGCCTGCGACCGGGTGTAATCGGGACCGCGGTCAGTACCTGTTGCTCGGTAGACGCGTACTCAGCGGGGAACACCACCATGGGCTGCCAGGCCGGATCAGCCAGCAGGTTCAACAGGGCCGGATCGGTCTCGGTACGTGACCAGACAAAGGCAAAGGTATCGGCCACGGTCTCGGCAATCAGACGCCCGGTATTGGTCGGTTTGAGTGGTTCCAGGCTGTGCATGATCAGACAGAATCCGACCCGGGTTTGCAGGGCGGGTTGCCAGCCACACAGACAGGCATGGGGCGCCAGCAGGCACGCGGGGCAGCGTTGCATAAAGGAACCACGCGCCTTGAAGGGTCGGGTCGATGCGGCCTTGAGTTGGCGTCTGAGCTGATTGACCGCATGTTCGCTGGGGATGGACAAAGGGGCACCTGCTATTGATCCGGATCACAACGGCTGGCGGCATTCTGCCATACTTTGTCATCAATTATTCACCTCGTGCCGAACCAGTCTGATTGTCCGGGGTCGAAAGCCCTGTACACCCAAACTACCCCGGAGTTGCTGTTATGCGCTGGCTAATCATGTTGTTTGCAATCTCTATCGCGCTGCCCTCCCAGGCCATTTCCCTGCGCGAGACACGCCTGCAGGAAACCTTGAAAGAGGTGGCCGAAAAAAGTAGCGAAGGCACACCCAGGGCCATGAATGATGACATTACCGATGAGGGATTCAGCGCCAATGGCAGTGAGCTGATCAATCATTTGTCTGTCACCTCTGACTATGCCTCCCAGTTGCAGCGCGATCCGATTCTGGTGCGCAGTCAATTACAGGCCAGTGTCTGTGCTGATCAACGTTTTCGCCGCTTGATGGATATGGGCGCGACCCTGACCTAC
This sequence comes from Gammaproteobacteria bacterium HGW-Gammaproteobacteria-11, assembly GCA_002840055.1. Taxonomy (GTDB): domain Bacteria; phylum Pseudomonadota; class Gammaproteobacteria; order Pseudomonadales; family Pseudomonadaceae; genus Halopseudomonas. The sequence goes on from PGZJ01000002.1 coordinate 61,879, forward strand.
CACTTCGTCATCAATCAAAGCGATACGCCGGTTTTGACCCAAAGCTTTGTCTCAGATCACTGTCAGTCTTTGTAGATAACCTAGAATGTCAGACTGGACTCACCTTTGAGTCGATCTATCCGCCCTGCCCAAGGAGATTAAATGGCCCTTCTGACATTTTTAGGTGCAACCCAGCAGGTCACCGGTTCCTGCTATCTGCTGGAGGCCAATGGTCGCAAGGTGCTGCTTGAGTGCGGCATGACCCAAGGCTTCCGCCGCGATGAAGAAAACAACCGCAACCACTTTCCCTTTGACCCAAGTAGCCTTGATGCTGTGGTCATCTCACATGCCCATCTGGATCATTCCGGTCTGTTGCCAAAGCTGGTCTCCGAGGGCTATCGCGGGCCGATCCATATGACCGCCGCCTGCGCCGAGTTACTGGATCTGATGCTCAAGGACGCCGCCGGCCTGCAGGAACGTGATGCCGAGTGGGAAAACCGTTGGCGCCAGCGTTCCGGTAAACCGCTGGTCACGCCGCTCTATACCCTCAAGGATGTTGAGCGCACGCTGGAAATGCTCAGCCCGGTTGAGTACAACACCACGCTGGGGTTCAGCGAGGGTTTTGAGCTGTGCTTCCATGAGGCCGGACATATTCTCGGTTCGGCGATTGTTGAGATCACCATCCATGAAGCGCACAACCTGACACGCAAGCTGGTGTTTTCCGGCGACCTGGGCAATGACTGCTCGCCCCTGCTGCGTGACCCGGCTACCCTGGCTGAAGCAGACCTGGTTCTGCTGGAATCGACCTACGGTGACCGTGATCACCGCGCGCTGGATGACACGCTGGACGAGCTGAAACAGATTTTGCATGACGCCTGGAAAGGCGGCGGTAATGTGCTGATTCCGTCCTTTGCCGTGGGCCGTACCCAGGATCTGCTTTACTACCTCGGCAAGTTTTACCAAGAGGGCGCGCTCAAGCAACAGGCGGTCTTCCTCGACAGCCCCATGGCGATTGCCGCAACGGCCATCTACGACCGTCACCGGCAGAATTTCAATCATGAACATCAGGATGAGATTGAAGGTAACGGTAAGGGCACACTGAAGAACTGGCTCCCTATTCTCAAATGCACCCAAACACCTGAAGAGTCGATGGCGATCAACCGCATCACTCAGGGCGCAATCATTATTGCCGGAGCCGGCATGTGCAATGGCGGGCGTATCGTGCACCACTTCAAGCACAACCTGTGGCGGGAGAACTGCCATGTCATCTTCCCCGGTTTTCAGGCCAAGGGCACCCTCGGTAGACGCCTGGTAGACGGCGAGAAGAACATACGCGTGATTCATCAGAGTCTAGCAGTGAAAGCACAGCTACATACGCTCGGCGGCTTTTCTGCCCACGCAGGGCAGTCACAGCTGATCAACTGGCTCAAGCACTTCAAGCACAGCCCGGAAATCTATCTGGTACATGGCGAACTGGAGAAGAGTCAGGCGCTGGCCGCTGCGATCAAGGATCAATTGGGTTGGTTGGCGAGTATTCCTGAGCCGCAAGAACAGATCGCCTTCTGAAACCAGGCGGTCTGAGCAGCAAGCTGACAGTCAAAAAGGAAACAGTACGGATGTCTGATGACCGGCTCTGGGTCAGTCGTCAGGCAGCCCGGCAAATCCCCGGTACTGCATGAAGCGCTGCTGCTTGCCGCGCTCTGCCAGATCACTGGCCAGGCCTTCGGGAAAGCGTTTGCTGAACACCTCGTTGGCCAATGCCGCCCAATCACAGTGACTGCTGAGCAACGTGCGTTCAATCAGATTGTCGTGAACGCCGCGCTGACGCAATTCCTCGCGAAGACGTAGCGGGCCGATACCGCGTTGATGCCGGGCATGTACATAGGCTTCGCAGAAACGTTCATCACTGAGCAGGCCCTGTTCCTCGAGCCGATCCAGTACCGCTTCTGTCTCCGCCCTGTCCGCACCCCGCTGATGCAGCTTGCGCTGCATCTCGCGACGACTGTGCTCGCGCCGGGCTATCAGGTCCAGCGCGCAGCATCTGATGGCATTGGCGCCATCAAGCTGGGTGCGGGTAAACATGCTTCAGACGCGCCGCTCAGGCGTCCAGGTCGGCGCCAACCTCGGCGCTGACCGCAGGATTCTTGGTCGGTTTGGGCAGCAGCTGGTCGCGAATGGCCTTTTCGATCTCGTCGGCAATCGCGGGATTTTCTTCCATGTACTTGGCGGCGTTGGCCTTGCCCTGCCCGATCTTGTTGCCCTTGTAGGCGTACCAGGCACCGGACTTCTCGACCAGACCAATCTGCACACCCAGATCGATAATCTCGGCATTGTGATAGATACCGCTGCCATACAGGATCTGGAATTCGGCCTGTTTGAAGGGTGGCGCGACCTTGTTCTTGACTACCTTGACGCGGGTCTCACTACCGACCACTTCGTCGCCATCCTTGACCGCACCGGTACGGCGAATATCCAGACGCACCGAGGCATAGAACTTCAGCGCGTTACCACCGGTGGTGGTTTCCGGGTTACCGAACATCACGCCGATCTTCATGCGGATCTGGTTGATGAAGATCACCAGGCAGTTGGCATTCTTGATGTTACCGGTGATCTTGCGCAGGGCCTGGGACATCAGACGGGCCTGCACGCCGACGTGGTGGTCACCCATCTCGCCTTCGATTTCGGCCTTGGGTACCAGCGCGGCTACCGAGTCGATGATGATTACGTCTACTGCGTTGGAGCGCACCAGCATGTCGGTGATTTCCAGTGCCTGCTCACCGGTGTCCGGCTGGGACACCAGCAGATCATCGACATTGACGCCCAGCTTGGCAGCATATTCCGGGTCCAGTGCGTGCTCGGCATCGACGAAGGCGCAGGTAGCACCCTGCTTCTGGGCCTGGGCAATGACTGACAGGGTCAGGGTAGTTTTACCGGAAGACTCGGGGCCATAGATCTCGACGACCCGGCCCTTGGGCAGACCGCCCAGACCCAGGGCAATATCCAGTCCCAGGGAGCCAGTGGAGATGGCTGGAATCGCCATACGCTCATGATCGCCCATACGCATCACGGCGCCCTTGCCAAACTGACGTTCAATCTGACCCAAAGCCGCGGCAAGCGCCTTTTTCTTGTTGTCGTCCATTGTGTGCATCCTCTTGGTATGGTGGGCGCCGCGGCGCACTTTTCAACAAACTACTGTATATATGGTCAGTATTATTCCACAGAAGTTTGCCCCCGCCTACCCCCTTTTTCAGATGCTTTCTCAGACCCTCGCTGGCATTTGCTCAAGGGCTTTCAACAGCCCCTCCAGGGCATGCAGCACGGTTTGCGCGCGCACATCCTTGCGGTTGCCCTGCAAGCGTTTGCAGACACTGGCCACTGAACCGTCCGCCGTGGCCCAGGCAAACCAGACGGTGCCTACCGGTTTCTCGGCGCTACCGCCATCCGGTCCGGCAATGCCGCTGACCGCCACGGCTATATCGGCTCCGGCTGCCGCCAGCGCACCCTGCGCCATGGCCCTGACCACCGGTTCGCTGACTGCACCGTGTTCGGCCAGATCGGTTTCACTGACCTGTAACCAGCGCGCTTTGCTCTGGTTGGCATAGGTCACGAAACCGGTCTGGAACCAGGCCGAGCTGCCGCTGACACGGGTAATGGCTTCACAGATGCCGCCCCCGGTGCAGGATTCTGCTGCGGTCACGTTAAAGCCTTGACGCCGCAATGCGTTGCCCAGCCGGGCAGCTAGGGTGTCAATCAGGGGGTCATAGTTGGACATGCACATTCCTCGCTCGAGAATAAACCAACCCGATCCGCACTATGCCAGCCTGCAACAGCCAAATCATCTCTGGAGCCCTTCACCACCTTCCTGGAACTGCTTAACACAGGGATACCCCAGGGCCAGGTATTGTCCGCTGATGCCAATCTCCTCATTTTTGAAATTCCGTTGGCTGCTCAAGCTGATAGATCGCCTCGGAGAGGTCATCCAGTTTGCTGGAGAAGATGGCTTGAGCGTCGTATAACCCACGATTGTAAAAATATGACCCGACCTCCCTGGAGAAGAAATCAAGCAGGAACTCTGCATCAAAGCCTCCGATCTGCTGATTGAGCTCCTCAGTAAAGTAGCGCTGAATCTTTAGGGCGATAGCCGCCTTCTCATCTTTGCTGAATGTGATGTCCACCATGCACTCTCCGTTGTTGCCTGACGCGCTACACGTGCGGCTTTGGGGCGCAATTATAGCCGCGATCCCGTGCAGCGACTGGCCTGCATGATGCTTTCTCGCCGGGTTAGTTAGTGGCGACGGACCTGATCTGCCGTAAGCAACACATCCCGGCCCTGCAGGGCCGGCGCAAAAATACGAACGCGATGCTGGTGTGACAACATCGTGGATGGCTTCATCCCGAGCAGGGTGCGGAAGGTATTGGAAAAGTGTGACGAATCGGTAAACCCAGCCGCGATAGCCGCTTCGGTCAGCGAATTACCCCGGGCAACGCCCACCGCAGTTACATATAGCCTGTGCCACTGACGATAGCGACGAATAGGCACCCCCAGGTGCCCCTTGAACAGCTCCACTAATCGGGGTACCGACAAATTGATCTCACTTGCCAACTCCGCCAAGGACACGTTGTCCGCTACCGACGACTTGATCCTTTGCACCACCTTTGCCACTCTCGGGTCTACGAGAACGGGGTGGGCTTTATCCTGGTGAAAGAGTTGTTCGAGCACAAGGTAGAGTGCATCCGGCGCCGGGGGCTTGCGAAACACCTGTGCAAATGCCGACTGAAAGAACGGCTCCTGCTCAAGCCGAACGCACATACCACCGTGAACGTCCGTCATTGCCGCCGCCAGGTTGGCATGGTCCTGTCCAAAAGGATCCAGGAAACACAGGGCGACAACGCCATTACCCGAATCGATACGCACCTGCTGCCCCGACCTGAAAAGCGCACTATGACAGTCGATAGCCCGGCCACAGTTCTCAGCCTGAACGCGCATGGGCTGATCAAGACTGACTGCCAACATGGGCGCAGCCTGAGAAACCTGCCGTGGTTCTGGTAACACCCCCAGGAAAAATGTTCTTTGATCCCAGAGGTACAGCACATTTCTGGACAACAGCGTATCCATAACAACACCCTTTCCGAGTGAGTGCTGCCACAATCGAGCGATGCCCTTAAGGCAGAACGGCAAGGCTGGCCAGGCCTATTGGTCGATTGCGCTCGCATCTTGTTATTGTTCGAAAAGCCTCAGTGAGTCCGCCAACGGATCATAGAACGTACCCGCCGGAACGTCCTGTCCGGATCTCGCTTTTGTGACTGCAGGCTCATACACACTTGCAAACACAGCCTGCCATCAGATCTTTCAAGTAACTGGAGTGTGACCCTGTGTAAGTTTTGGGCGCCTGCAGCGCTTGAACGCACTTAAACGTGATGCAGGTATCCACGTTTTGCGCCGTACCCAAAACAACAATATTCTGACAGGCAAGGAACCCCCCATGAAAAGGTTACTCATCCCAGCGGTCGCTGCGTTAACGCTATGTGGCGCCGTGTCCGTCCAGGCAGGCTGGCTGGATTTCTGGAAGAAGAACGAATCGCAAACCAGGCATCCGATTGTGCTGGTTCCCGGGATTTTCGCCTTCGACAGCATCGCTGGCGTCGATTACTGGTACAAGATCCCTGCCGCACTGGAGTCCCAGGGCGCCACCGTATTCGTACCCAAAATCAATGCGTTCGACAGTTCCGCAAACCGCGGAGAAAGGCTGATAGAGCAGTTGGAAAATATCCGGGCCACATCGAATGGCAGTATTCAGAAGTTCAACCTGATGGGTCATAGCCAGGGCGGATTGACCGCACGTTATGTGATGAACGTACGCCCGGATCTGGTGGCCTCTGTCACCACAATGCATTCCCCGCACAATGGCTCGCCGCTGGCCGACGTGGTAACCGGTATAGCGGAGCCAGGCACGCTGCAGGGCGTATCCTTTGAAGTGTTCTCCAATGCGGTTGGTAATCTGGTCAACCTGATGTCCGACAACAAGCGGGACAAGGCAGATGTCAACGCCATGTTGGCAGAGTTCAACCAGGCCGGAGCTGCTGACTTCAACAACCGCTTCCCGGTGGGGATGCCCACCACCCACTGTGGCCAGGGACCCGCCAGTGCCAACGTGGACGGCCACACTATCAGGCTGTATTCCTGGAGCGGCACGGCGACCGTGACGACCGGTCTTGATTTGTCAGATGCCCTGTTTGCGGTTACCTCTTCCGCGTTCGATGAGCCCAACGACGGTGTGACCGGACGCTGCTCCAGCCACTTCGGCCAGGTGCTGAAAGACAATTACCGAATGAACCATATCGACGTGAACAACCAGGTACTGGGCCTGGTGTCGCTGTTCGAAACCAAGCCTGAAGCGCTGTTTCAAAATCACGCCAATCGCCTGAGAAACGCAGGCCTCTGATCAAAACCTCCTGTTTTGCCTGGTGGCGGAACGGGAGGCTCCCATCGCGAAGATGTTGTCGCCAGCACTTACCCGAGGAAAACCCATGTCAGTGTTTCATCGTCGCCTTATCTATTGCGCCGCCGTCGTTGCGGTGCTTGCCGTTATCGTGGGTCTGCATCGTCTGACGCAACCAGATCAGACCACCGCAGCCATCCCCGAAATGGCAACCGTATCGAATCCGTCAGCTTCCATGACAAATTCCAGGTTGGAGACCAACAACCAGTTCCATACCAACGCTCTGTCTCAAACTTTGAAACTGGGCGTGTTACCAGCCTCTTTACAGGGTGCAGAACCCAGTGTGGCATTCACAACAGATGAACAAGGCAACCTGGTGCCGGAGCCCGACCTGCTTATCCTGTTTGATTTCTATCTGTCCGCACTGGGAGAGGAACCACTCGATCTGTTGCTGTCGAGAATTCGACAGACACTGGGTGATCAGCTTGAAGGTCATGCCCTGGCTCAGGCACAGGATCTATTGCAGCGCTATGTGGATTACCGGATGGCACTCGGAGACATCGAAGGCAGCGCCACACCAGCCACATCAGACGGCATGGCGTCCGTCTCAACCCTGCGCGAACGTTTTCAACAGGTGACGGCGCTGCGTCAGGAACTGTTCTCCCAAGCGGAAAGCGACGCCTTTTTCCAGCTGGACAACGTGCAGGACGAGTACATGCTGGACCGTTTAGCCATCGAACAGGACCCTTACCTCAACGATCAACAGCGCCAGCAAGCGATAGCGTCTCTGGATCAAACACTTCCGGAAGAAATCCGCGCTGTGCGCCAGCGCGTGACGCGCGATGCGGAACTCTACGCAATCACCGACAGCATGCAGCGGGCCGGTGCGGGAGCGGACGAGATTTATAGGGTAAGAGCTGAAAGTCTCGGCCACACCGCGGCTGCCAATCTCGAAGCGCTGGATCAGCAGCGGCAGGAGTGGGATCAGCGATTGTCTGACTATGCCCGGGAACGAAATGCCATCCGCAGCGAGTCCGGACTCAGCCGTAGCGACCGCGAAGCAGCGGTTAATGCGCTGATCGAGGAGGGCTTTACCGAGCTTGAGGGTAAGCGGGTGCGGGCACTGGATGCCGAGCTGTAAGGAATCGAGCTGTTATGGTGCGCAGTGACCCATGCTCAGGTCTCGCCTCTTGCCAACTCCCCCACTTCGCCAGAGAGGCAAAAGGGTATCTGACCCTGTACCTCCGTGTACCTCCGTGCTTTCATCCCTCGCCGTGCAGTTGGCTGTTAGGACTTTGTATCTGTCCTTGGAGGTATAAATCGTTTGCGGGCTTGTTCAACCTTTTCTCTGAAAACACATCCAGCGGAGTGATCATTTATAAGCCCCATCGCCTGCATAAAGGCATAAACTGTTGTGGGGCCAACAAACTTCCAGCCCTGCTTTTTCAAAGCCTTCGAAAGTGCGACGGACGCCTCTGAAGTTGAAGCAGTCTGCGGCGCCTGCAGATTATTCCCATCTGGCTCGAAGCTCCAAAAATAAGCCGCGAGAGATCCTTTCTCATGCACGAGCTCTTGGGCTCTTTTGGCATTGTTAATAACAGCTTCGATCTTCCCTCTATGACGGACAATGCCTTTATCATTCAAAAGTCGCTCAATATCAGCTTCATTAAAATCAGCCACCACATTGAAGTCGAAGCTTGAAAAGGCTGCACGAAAATTCTCTCGTTTGGCGAGAATCGTGCGCCAGCTTAGCCCTGACTGAAAGCTTTCCAGGCATAGCTTTTCGAACAGTCTGACATCATCGTCAACTGGGAAGCCCCACTCATTATCGTGATAACCAAAAAAATCAGGAGCTGCCGAACACCAGCTACAACGCAGTGCACCGTCAGGGCCTTGCACCGTCGCACTCATCGCTAAACCCCTCGCCCGGCCAGGATAAAGCCCAATCGTTCATCTGCTTTTTTCGGCTCTATCTCAAGTATTTCTGCTGTAACGACGTTCTCGACTACAAATGGGTCTTCGCTAACCCGGCTTTCAAGAGCCGTCCTTGATTCACCATGAGCAATAACAGATCCTCCAAGACCGAGTTTGAGGCTACCAACCATCAAGAAAACCTTATCCTCAAAACCACGCCTTATCCATTCGTTGTGGCCGTCCATAAAGGTAGCGGCTTGCCCCTTGTTCTGTGAGAAACGTAGAAGAATGATGAACATCAAAGCACTTCCGACAGGGTATTGGGTTTAGTTGTGAAAGAGGTTAACCAGTCGTCAAGACGACTTACCTCGCTCCGAATGAACGTCTCGTCCTGAAATGCACTGGAAAGCGTTGCCACTCCTTGACTGAATGCGAGCAGATGCATTGCCAACTCATCCGCGTCATCGTGACGGCCAAGTTGCTCGAATTGCCGGCGTAACCAGGTTCTGAATAGTGTAAGCAGTTCGTTTGCATGGCCTTTCGCAGGATGATTCAGCTTCGCGAGTTCAGTACAGAGCGTCCCTACCGGACAACCAAAACGCTTAATTTTAGCTCTATTCACTACCAGAATATTAATAAAGCTTCGGATACGATCAGTTGGCGTTTCGCCTTCCAACTCCCAGTTATCCAGCCTAGAGTTCGTGCGAACAAGACGGTGACTGATTACAGCATCCAGGATTTCGTCCTTTGTCTTGAAGTGGTAGTAAAAATTTCCTCGGGAAATGCCCAAAGCTTCCGCAATTTGCGCAAACGACGTGTGCTCAAAGCCCTGCTCATAAAACAGTTTATCTGCCTCGTCGACGATACGATCTCTTGTCAGCCTATTACCCACAGGTACGCCTCCCAGTTACCACTCACGCATATTAGGACAAACGCCCTAAATCAAAAGATTAGGACGCCCGACCTAATGCGTCAAGAGGCAAGCATAAATAAGTGCTCGGGTGGGTGCTATAGCGCCCTAACACGCAGCTTTGGCGCACGGTACTGGCATCAGATGAACACATACGCTTGGTCAGGTCTGGCCTTTTTTCAAGCCACCCGCTTCACCAGAGAGGCGCTGGTAATCGGGGTCAATTCACTCTGACCCCATTGATCGTTTGGTCAGTGGAGCTGACTAAATACTTCCGGGTGTTGCTCCGCAATGCGCAAAAGTGCAACCGCAGGACCCTGCGGCTCACGCCGACCCTGTTCCCAGTCTTGAAGAGTTCGGACACTCACGCCCATAAGACCGGCAAATGCTGATTGCGACATGTGCAACTTCAGCCGGATCACTTTAGGCGGTGAAGGCTCTGAAAGCTCGCGCGTTCGCAGCGCAAGCTGACCCTTCTTGAATTGCTTGATTTCATTGATACCGTCAAGAATCTCTGCCCCAAGGTTTCTGTCACCCATTTTTGATTGCCTCCGCTATCTGCTTGAGCGTATGGCCAGGAAGGCTGGCGCGCTCCGATTTACTGTACAGCGTGAGCATCCATATCTCGTGGTCAGATTTCTTCCAGTAGTAAATGGCTCTGATACCACCGCTCTTTCCAGAACCCGCTGGTGCCCATCGAACTTTACGAACACCACCCGAACCTTTAATCAGGTCCCCGGCATCTGGCTTTTGCAGAAGGTAATGTTGGAGCTCACGGTATTCCTCGTCCGTGAGGTAGCTCGGCAAAAGCTTGGTGAACGTTGAGGTTTCGATGAATAGCATTGCTAAAATATACGGCGATGCCGTATGGACGTCAAGACAGGATCAGTGGGGTATACGCCGCCAGCACACGCAACTTTGTGGCGAAGGCAAAGCCGCAGGGGTTAGCCCCCAGAGTCAGATCTTACCTTTGTCCAACTCATCCACTTCACCAGAGAGGCAAAAGACAATGCCTGATCCTGTGCTTCTCTTAAGGCGGCATCGCGGGCTATGGCGCCAGGCCATAGCGCGCCATGATACGGTCGCGCGTTCCGTCCTCTTGATAGCGGGCAATCAGAGCGTTGAGCTGGTCAATGGTTTCACTGGGGAAGGCTTTATGGCAGGCCATCCAGAGTTCAAAGCGCTTTTCGCTCTGATAGGCGGGCAAGAGCCGGGTACCGCTTAGCTGAGCGATATAAGGGCCGGCAATGCTACCGACGACCCAGAGGTCTATACGGTCGTGCAGCAACTTGTCGAAGCTGTTGCCCTCTCCACCGAGGGTTTCAACCGCTACGCCCTGGTCGACCACCCATTGCACGTAGGTATCACCCAGTTGACCGCCGACCCGCCACTGCTGCGCCTCCTCCAGACTATTGAGCTGAACCGGGCGTTCGGCCAGGGAAAAGAGCGTCACGTTCTCGGCCGATAACGGTCCCACCCACTGGTAGTGTGGTTCGCGCCGGGTACTTCTGGCGGCAGAATAAAAGCAGGTATTGGGTTGTGTGCGCGCACTCCGCTCGGCACGGGTCCAGGGTATGATCAAATGCTCTGTGCTGATGCCAAGCTCATCGAACGCGGTCTGGAGCAGCAGCCCGTTGGTACCTTCCACCGTCGTCTCGGTCTGGATGTTGAACGGCGGGTAGTGGTCGGCATACAGGCGAACGGCGTCCTGCGCCATGGCGGGCAGGCCAGGGCCCAGCAGGGCCAAAAGAGTCGAACAGGTCATTACCAGTCCAGCTTTGCTCATGGGCGCTCCAGAGAGTTCCAATGACAGTCATCAGAAAAGGTTGGGCTATGCACTGGTTAGCTCTTGCAGCTTAGCATTGATCGGTTGAAGCGCACCCTGCTGCAAAGTACCCAGGGGACTGGGGTCAAGCCTATGATCAGACTCTTCTTTCGCCGACTCTCCGACTTCCGCAGAAAGGCAAAAAGCATGATCTGACCCTGTGCTTATGACCCTGTGCTTAGTGGGAGGCTTTTTCAGGCATAACCGCTGGTGATCAGATGGTATAGCCATGTTTACGACCTGGCCGGCACCGACTAGCCTATGATGAGTTGCTTGGCTGGAGCGGGTCACTGGCCCTTTTCACGCAAAACCATCAATGACGCCAACCCCCATTGATTCGATTCAACTATTGCAGGAGATAAACGTGTCCGACACCAACATCGAACTTGTTTCAACCATTAGCGAAGACAACAAGCTGGAACTTGCCCTGCGCGAGATCGATATCCCCCAGCCTGGCGAAAACGACGTGATCATCCGCATCGAAGCCGCCCCTATCAACCCGTCTGATCTGGGCGTGATGTTCAGCGTTGCCGATATGACCACCGCCAGGCAATCCGGCAGCGCCGAACGCCCGGTCATCACTGCCGAGGTTCCAGCCAAGTTCATGGGCGCCGTAAAAAAGCGTGTCGGCAAGGCGATACCCGTGGGCAACGAAGGCGCCGGCACTGTCATCGCAGCCGGCTCATCTGCCGCGGCACAAAGCCTGATGGGCAAAACCGTTGCCTTTATTGGCGGCGGCAGCTACCGCAAATACCTGCGTGCCAATGTGCAAAGCTGTCTGGAACTGGAGCCGGGTACCACGGCCGTCGAAGGCGCTTCCAGCTTCGTTAACCCGCTGACAGCCCTGGCCATGGTAGAAACCATGCGCGCTGAAGGTCACAAGGCGATCGTCCATGCGGCCGCCGCCTCCAACCTCGGACAAATGCTTAACCGCATCTGCATGGCCGACGGCATCGATCTGGTCAATATTGTCCGCAAGCCGGAACAGGAAGCTCTGCTGCGCGACCAGGGTGCCAAGTACGTGGTCAACTCCAGCAGCGACAGCTTCATGGCAGACCTGACCCAGGCCCTGATCGAGACCGGCGCGACCATCGCCTTCGACCCGATTGGTGGCGGTCGTCTGGCCAGCGATATTCTCACCTGCATGGAAGCGGCTGTTTCTCGGGATATCACCGAATACAGCGTGTATGGATCGACCATCTTCAAACAGGTGTATATCTATGGCGGCCTGGATCGCGGCCCGATCACCCTTAACCGCACCTTCGGTTTTGCCTGGGGTGTGAATGGCTTCCTGCTGTTCAATGCGCTGGGCAAGCTTGGTCAGAATACCGTTGTCGCCATGCGCAAACGCGTAGCCGCCGAAATCAAGACCACCTTCGCCAGTCACTACACCCATGAGGTCTCCCTGGCCGGTGCGCTGAAGATGGATGCAATCGCGGTATATGGCAAACAGGCAACCGGAGAGAAGTTCCTGATCAAACCGCAGAGCTGAGGTTCGTCTCTGGCCACCAAGCCATCACCGGGCGCTGACGTCAGATTGGCGCAGCGCCTGGGTGAGGTGTAACTCTGACGATCAGTGGCTCTGGGTCCATGGATCGAGGGCGCGTACAAAAACAAATCGGTCCCCTTTTCCCCGGTCCTAAGTAATGGTTACCAGCTTGATATTGCTCCGATAGAGATATCTATTCGATCTTCAACAGGTACATGTTCATCGCAGCGACGTTGGTAGCGTCCTCCTTGTAGACGATAGTCAACGGAATGACGTCGCCGACATTACACGTCCATCGTGGAGAAGGAGCCGTCGCGACCGTAGCTACGCCGACCGAATTTACCGACAAGCAACCCTGTGGACGGTAAATTAACTTGGGTGATCCGCTCACATCTTGCCTAACGCCTGCTGCATCGACGATATCTACGCCGATCTGGAACGTTGAGTCCTTCGCGACTGCAATTTGGGATGTATCTGCTGCGTTGTCGGCCGCCGAATCTCCGCTAGTTGCGCGGATTCGAGCCAACTCCCAGTCACCAACCATTTCGACCCCTTCAATCCGTGCCTTCAGGGTCCATGCCGGGGGGGCGCCGGCGTCCTGCGCTAGGGCAGCAGTCGACACCACCAGGGCGAGCGCCAGAGTTGCTATGGTTTGAGATCGCATACCTTTCCTCTGATATTATCGTTTACATCCTGTGGGTTACCAGCGATGAATCGCGCCCCTGCACATTGTAGCCTGACGGTGGTACGAACATACTTGATAAAGTTCTCACCGAACGCATGATAGGCTGGCAGACTATCCGGCGTGGTTTCCTTGAGGCAGCTCAGAATCTGGTCCCCCACTAACCCCCAATCCCCAGAAGAACCGCAGCCATACTCGTTCAAAGATGCCTGCAAGTCGGTCCGGACGTGATACCAGCCCATCCGCGAGAAACAGTCTTGATCGGCGATCCATTGACCGCCGGGAAACCCACTCATCGTCTGCCGAAAGGCTTGGCACTCTGCCTCTATCGCCGGCCATTCGCCGTCATGCGAGATGTATGGATTGACGAAATGTGGAATTGCCCTCTCCATCCATCTACAGTTATCCATTCGACACCGCAAGTCACATGACTTGCGTGCGATACAGATTTGCTGTCTGTGGAACAGGCGAGTTGGATCGTCATCCGCTTTGGTTACAGATTCTAGGTCCGCAACGCTCTTGCCACAGCCGAACGTATTGTTGTCAGCGTACTGCAAGCACTGATTCGGGTTCCGACCACATTCGCCAGTGCTGTAGTTATTGAACGTGTAGTAGCCTTGCTGGCACGCACCTCTCAGCATAACTGAACGCGACCATTGATATGGCGATCCGGGCGGCGACAGGCCATCAGGCCGATAGGACTGGCAGGTATGTGTAAAAGTCAGAAATGACTGCCACCTTTGCGGCACTGGGAAATACTGAAACTCGCTCGCGGACACTTCCGCCGGTTCGCAGAGTGTCCACCAGAACGCCGAGCCAGTCTGTTGCACATTCCAACCTTCTTTCCAGACGTAGTCTGCGACAGCTGTAGCACTCGCTTCACTCAGCGTTGTGAACTTCGATGTCTGATATCCCCAAGCGGGTTGAGTGCCTCCTGCGAAATCGGTGCATGGACCACTTTCGCAGACAGCGAAGTAGTCCAAGTAAAGACGAGGATCGACGGCGTTGGCCGAACCCGCTATGAGAAAGATGAGCGCCAAAAATGGTGATAGGCATGTGCCGGAACCGCGCCGATTAACTCTGCTGTGCATTCCCTCTCTCCATTCCCTAGAGATATGTTGTTGTGCGGGCTAACTGCACTGTACCGCAATGACGGGGGGCTGACGTCTTGCCATATGCTTTGAAGATAGACTACTCACCAAGGCTGTGCCACCCACATGCGCAGACTTGGTCTACTCTGGTAACTTGAATTTCAGTACGGGTCGCCGCAGCCCATTCTGGGCTGGTAGCGCGAGCTGATTTATACCGCAACCATGTACAGCAACCATCACAAGGACAGGATTTTGCCAACACATCACAGTGCATCCAAGCACAACAGCATCGATATCGGACTGGGTTACTACGAGGACATTGCCGGGCTGTTCAGCTTCGGCGAGGACAGCCCGGATCTGGTCGATACCCTTACCTTTGTATTCAGCCAGACCTTGCAACGGGATATGTTCTTTGGCTCCTGGGCACAGGCCTACCGCAACGGCAATGGCGAGTATCGGCTGAAGATCACCAGCCCAACGCACGATGTGTCCGCCTACGCCGTGCTGATTCCCCAATATATTGCCGCGGGCAAGCTGGCACTGGCCAGCTACTACCAGAATATTCCTGCTACAGCGCGTGAAGGCTGGGAGTTTCTGTTGCCGTTCGGGCTGGCCATGGCCAATGTGAAATCCATCCAGCTGCTGCACTTCCCGCCGCTGGAGACCTTTACCTACAAGGATTACCTGTACTCGCCGACCAACCGCCGCTGGGAATGCCTGCTGGCGCAAAACGGTTTCCACGGCGCCAACAATACCCCGGTCGAGCGCATTATCGATGTCGCGCCGATTGCCGCTCCGGGCGGCGCCGGCAATGAGCTGAGCGATTACAACAACGCCTTTATTCCCTATGCCAAGGCGCAGCTACAGAACTTTCTGCAGCCTTTGGCCGTGAGCGACAACAAGGTTACTCAACCCATGGTCGCCTATGGCGGCCCCGTACACGAATGGCTGCAGCAGGCCTTTGAACTGCCGCAGGTACCAGGCGTGCTGGAACTGGTGGCACTGAACATCCTTACCGCAGAAGCGGGCCAGAACGCGCCGACAACCTGGGTGCTGTGTGCCAATCACCCAAGCGAGTATCTCTACGACACCGACCTGCCGCTGAGTGATGCCTGCAAACCCAATGGCGATTACCCGGCCCCGATTACCGTCATGTGCCAGGACCTGGTCGCGGCGGGCTGGCAGGCACACATGTCGGAGCATCCCGCTGATGATCCCCATAAGGTGCTGGCAGCCCAACAGGAACGCTGGGGCTGGGACCCCGTCAGCAAGTCGGTGAAAACCGACAAGATCCCCACCCTGCTGGCGATCATGCAGGAGCAGAATGAGGCCTTCAGTCTCGACAACGACAGCTTTACTCCGACAGCGGCACAAAGCAGCGCCAGCAGCTTTGTGCTGGCGCGCAGCGCGTCATCCAAGGCTTACGCCAGTTACGCCTTTCTGCCCCAGGCCGACCCGGCATTCAGCCCGGTGCAGATGGACCCGCACGCCAGCCTGCCAGCCAGCAACCGGTTGATGCAGGTGGGTGGCTACCTGCTGGACTGGACGCCCGCCACCAGCGACGACGACCTGATTCACTATCGGGTAGTGGCCTTCGACCGTGACGGCAGCAACCCGCTGGCGGAAGAGGCCGTGGCCTACGGTAGCTGGAGCAAGGAGAAATTCTTTGGCGACTACCGCTCGAACTTTGGCGCCAGCTTTGCGCAGATTGAGCTGATCGGCCTGCCGGGCTATGTCCTCAGCCTGATTCCCGCTGCAGGTCGGCGCAGCTATCAGTTGTGGCGCTTTGATCCCCAGGCCGAATACGACTGCCTGTCTGCGGGCGACTTTTCCAGCGGCGGTTTCCGCGACATTGGTGCCGACCGTGAGCTTTATCCGATCGGCAATTATGTGCTGGATCGCCTGGGCGCCAACTACCGGGTCTGGAGCTTTGATCCGCAGACCTCACCGCCGCTGGCCCTGCCGACCGTACAAAGCGGCAACTGGCACGGGATTGACCAGAGCGATGCAATGACAGTGGTCGGCAATTACGTACTGACCTGGAAACCGCAGGATCTCTCGGCGGGTTGTCGCATCTGGGCCTTCGACCCGAGGAATGCTGACCCGCTGGGCGGTGCCCCGATCAATACCAGCGCTCTGCCAGAAGGCTTCAGCGCAGATTCGAGCCTGTTCGGCGTCATTCCCAGCCAACCTGCACGCCAGGCCCTGGAGCATATGCCCGGCACCATCGAGTTCATGCGCAGCAAGATTGAACACGTGGTCTATTACATGCTGGAAAGTCGCTCCTTCGATAACGTGCTGGGCTGGCTGTACGCCCGCGGGCAAACCGATGGCCTGAACTGGGTCGGTGCGCATGCCGATGGTTTCCGCGGCCTGGATGCCAGCATGAGCAACCCGCTGCCGAATGGGCAGGCTGCCTATGTCAGCCAGTACATGGACGGCAAGCTGAGCAATGACTACGTACTCGGCGGACCAGCCCAGGACCCCTGGCACGACAACAGTGACGTGCTGATGCAGATGTTCCACGGCTACGACGGCTATGCCGAGCGCAAACAACCAACCATGGACGGCTTTGCCTGGAACCAGAACAGCGCCGAGGTGCTCTCGAGTTTCTCGCCACTGCAACTGCCGGTACTCAACGGCCTGGCCAAAGCCTATGCACTGAGTGATGACTGGTTCAGCTCCGTACCCGGCGGTACCGACGTCAATCGCGGCTTCTCGGTCAGCGGCTCTGCCTATAACCGGCTGGGCACCTGGGAAGGGGGTACGGCCTATCAGGACTGGCCGGACGTGGCGCACCGCCAGTCGGTATGGAACACCCTCTGGTGCCACGGCCATCAGAACTGGAAGATCTACTACAGCATTCTCTGGGAAGAGGCGATCTTCACTCATCAGCTGTACCTCAAGGGCCAGATACCCGAAGTGGACGCCGCTCTGGCCAAGGCCAGCGCAGAGGCCCAGTCCAGCGGGGGGCTGCCCAACTCGACCTGGATAGCACCACTGGAGCAGTTCTACGCTGACGTGAAGAACAATAGCCTGCCGGCCTTCAGTTATCTGGAGCCGGCCTGGGTGGGCAATGAGTGCACTTCCTATCACCCCGGCTCATCGTCTGCGGGGCTGAACTCCCTGGTGCCTGGCGAACGGGCACTGAACGAGATTTATCAGGCCCTCAGCAGTAACCCCGAACTCTGGGCAAAAACCCTGCTGGTGGTCACCTTCGACAAGAATGGCGGCCTGTTTGACCATCAGCCGCCACCCTACGCGCGCAAACCCTGGCCCAATGATATTGCCGACGGATTCCAATTCGATATCATGGGGCCACGGGTGCCTGCCGTCTTCGCCTCACCCTGGATCAAACCGCAGACCGTTCTGCGCAGTGACAGTGGCCGAAGCTTTGACGCCACCTCCTTCGCTGCGACCTTGCTGGATTGGTTCGGCGTAGCGCGCGAAACCTGGGGGTTGGGCGACCGGATCACCGAGGCACCGACCTTTGAGAACCTGTTGACCGAACAGGAGCCACGTAAACTGGCACCGCAATTTCCGGTGCCCTACGACAAGGACTTCCCCCAGGGCGGGTAAGTCCCTTCGGGCAGGTTAACCACACGCAGATGGAATCTATGCTTTATTACTTCGGCTTTGGTTCCAACATGAGCCGGCTCTCGCTGAGGGCCAAGGGCGTCGAGCCCAAAGCATCGACAAGGGCCGTGCTGCGTGGCTGGCGTTTGCGCTTCAACGTGCAGCACTTTTTCCGCCATGAAGGCGGTGTGGGCAATATCGAGCACACCGGGAACCCGCATGACTGTGTTCTCGGCGTGTTGCACCACTGCACGGACGAGGCCCTGCCCCTGCTCGATCAGGCCGAAGCCTACGGCCATGGCTATGACCGTATCGAGGTGGTGGTGCAACCCGGTGATCGCTGTGCAGAAGACAGCCCGGGTATCACCGCCATCACCTACGTGGGTATGCCGGAATTTATCGACGACCGCTGCCTGCCCAGTCAGCGCTATTTGAACATTATTCTGCAGGGCGGCCGCGAGGCCGGGCTGGACGCCAACTACCTGCAGACGCTGGCCAGTCAGCCGCTACACCCGGTCGAAGACTACCCGCCGTTCACCCCGCCACCCGGCGATTATCCGGTCTTTGACCGCGACTCGCTGGCTGCGCAACCGCTCTGTACTGCCCTTTACGGCGCGGTGTTCGATATGTCTGCAGCGCGCCCGCTGCACACCTTCATGAAAGGGTTTCTGGGTGGCCGGGATATGACACTGTTTCACCTCCGGCGACTGGACAGCAGCGCGCTTGAGGAAAACATCGACGATATTCGCCATGGGCGCCTGAATCAGGCGCAAAAAAAGTACCTCAATGCCTATCTGAATGAATATGCCAGAGAGTATCGTTACGTTGGCTGCTATAACTACGATAACGATTGAGGAGTTTGCATGTCGTCTTTCCCGCCTGCGTTAGCGCACAACACCATCGAAGAGATACTGCCGGACGTGTTTTTCGTCACCGGTGCCATGGCAACAGTACTCATGGACCTGGATTGGCAGTTCAGCCGCAACATGACCATTGTGCGCGATGGCCAGCGGCTGATCCTGATCAACTCGGTGCGGCTGGATGAGAACGGCCTCAATGCACTCGATCGTCTGGGCAAGGTCACCGATGTGATCAGGCTGGGCGCGCTGCATGGGCGTGATGATGCCTTCTATCTGGACCGTTACCAGGCCCAGTACTGGGTAATGCCCGGCATGCAGCCAGAACCGCAGGGCAACGTCCGCATCCTGGGCGAGGACGCGTTGCCGCTCGGCAATGCATCGGTGTTCAGGTTCGAGACCAGCAAGATTCCCGAGGGCGTACTTCACCTGCAGCGTGATGGCGGTATTCTGGTGGCCTGTGATGCCTTGCAGAACTGGCTGCAGCCAGACGAGCATTTCTGCCCGGCTTCGCAGCAACGCATGCAGCAGATGGGTTTCTTTACTCCGGCCAATATTGGCCCGGTGTGGCTACAGGCAGCGGAGCCCAAAGCCGAAGATTTCAGCCGCCTGAACACACTGGATTTCAGACACGCCCTCTGCGGCCACGGCGAGCCCCTGCTCGACAACGCCAAGGCGGGTTTCAGCGCGACCTTCAGTCGGCTGTTCGACTGCTGAGCGGCTTACCCTAAAGAGGCACCTGATGCAGAGCGAATTACAGCTGCCCGGATATCAGATCCTCTCCTGCCTGTGGCGTCATTCAGGCTTGGTGGCGTATCGCGCAAAGCGCATCGCGGATGCCGTCGAAGTCAGCATCGAAACCCTGGATACCGAGTATCCGGACCGCCGTCAGGTGGCCACGCTGAACCATGCCGCCAACATCACCTCGCGTCTCGAGAAGGTCAAGGGTGTACGTCGGATCCACGCGATACTGCCGCATGGCAGCGGTAACCTGGCGCTGGTCAGTGATTTCTTCGACAGTTCGCTCGCCGCCATGCTGCAGGACAGCAGCAACAGGCGCATGCCGGCACTGCAGGTACTGGACATTGCCCGGACCCTGATTCAGATCCTCGGCGATATTCACGCCCAGGACATTGTGCACAAGGCGCTGACACCGCATAACGTGCTCTATGACGCCAGAACCGGGGCGCTGGCATTGACCGGCTTTGGCATTGCCTCGGAACTGGGGCAGGAACGCCAGGCCACACAGTTGCCGAGCCTGCCAGAGGGTGGACTGGCGTATATTTCGCCGGAACAGACCGGGCGCATGAACCGCAGCCTGGACTACCGATCCGATTACTATTCGCTCGGGGCACTGCTGTTTGAACTGCTGATCGGTCAGCCGCCATTCAGCGCAGACAACACCCTTGAGTGGGTCCATAGCCACATCAGCCGACTGCCTCCAGTACCCCACGAGCTGTATCCGGGCATACCCGAGGCCGTGTCCGCCATCATCCTCAAACTGCTGGCAAAGTCACCCGAACAACGCTACCAGAGCAGCCACGGCCTGCTCCATGACCTGTCGCGTTGCGCCACAGCACTGGAACGCGATCAGCCTCTGGCGCCCTTCCCTCTGGGCGAACAGGACCACCTGCAAAAGTTTCTGATTCCCCAGGCGCTCTACGGTCGTGAGCAGGAGTTGCAGATGCTGCTGGCGCTGTTCGAGCAGGCGGTTGCCGGACAGACCCGCTTCTGTCTGGTCCACGGCTACTCGGGTGTCGGCAAGTCGGCACTGGTCAACGAGATAGATCGGCATCAGATCCGTGAACGCGGTTTTCTGGTGCAGAGCAAGTTCGACCAGTTCCAGCAGGGAGAAGCCTACTCGGCCCTGGCCGCGACCTTCCGTGGACTGGTGCAGCAGATCATGCTGGAGCCGAAGGACCAACTGGCGGGTTGGCGCGAGCGTCTGCTCGCTGCGCTGGGCCCCAATGGCGCACTGATGATTGAGCTGGTACCCGAACTGGCACTGATCATCGGTGAGCAGCCGGCGGTCAATCCGCTGCCCCCGGCCGAAAGCCGCAACCGTTTGCAACTGATACTCAGCGCTTTTTTGCGGGTGTTTGCCAGCCAGGGGCATCCGGTGGTTCTGTTCCTTGATGACCTGCAATGGAGTGACACCCCGACCCTCGACCTGTTGCGCCATATTGTCACCTCCAGAGAACAAAGCCATCTGTTGCTGATCGGCGCTTACCGCAGCAACGAGGTTGGCTCCGGTCACCCGCTGAAGTTTCTGCTGGACGACCTCAACGACCACGCGCGGATTCGGCAGATTCAACTGCGACCGCTGGACCAGCACTCGATACAACAGTTGGTAGCCGATGCCCTGCGCTGCCAGCCGGAAAACAGCTGCGCACTCAGCGAGATGTTGTTTCAACGGGCCCAGGGCAACCCGTTTTTCACCAACGAATTGCTGCGCCAGCTGCATGCCGAAGGGGCCATCTGGTCCGACCCGGGCAGCGGTCAGTGGCAGTGGCAACTCGACCGGGCCAGTTGGGACCGGGCCAGTAATGATGTGGTCGAGTTCATGCTGGACAACCTGCGGCAATTGCCCGAAGACACACAAAGCGTGCTGCAGCTGGCCGCCTGCATCGGCAACAGCTTTACCCTGCAGACCCTGGCGACCATTTGCGAGCAACCCCTGGGCGAAACCGCTCGAGCGCTGCTGCCTGCGTTGAAACAGTACACGGTGCTGCCCTTGCATACCGACTATCGCCTGGCCCGGCATCAGGACAGGAATCTGGCATTCAACCCGGACTACCGCTTTCAGCATGACCGCGTGCAGCAGGCGGCCTATCAACTGATTGGCACTGATGAGTTGCCGCGGGTACACCTGTCGATCGGCCGCCTGATGCTGCAGCACAGTGGCAGCCAGGTAGCCGATGAGCAACTGATCGATATCGTCAATCATCTCAATCAGGGCTGTTCGCTGATCAGTTCAACCACCGAGCGCCAGCAGTTGGCTGAGCTCAACCTGCGTGCGGGCCGGCGCGCGCGTGATGCCTCTGCCTACCAGCAGGCCCTGGACTACCTGCTGATGGCCCGGGCAATGCTGCCGGATGACGCCTGGTCAACGCTGCCCGCACTGATGGCCAGCCTGGCGGCGGAAATGCAGCTGAACCTGTACCTGACCGGCCGTACCCGGGAGGCCGACCACTGGCTGGAGCAGATGCTCGCGCATGCCTCCTCCCCCTTGCAACGGGCTGACATCCTCGCTGTGCGCTGCCGACAGAACGCCACACTGGGCAGGATGCAAGCCTCCATTCGCGCGGCAATCGAGGGACTGGAACTCCTGGGGGTGAACTTCAGTGAGCACCCCAGCGAAGAAGAGGTTGCACTGGAAGTACGACTGGTCAAACACTATCTCAATGGCCGCAGCATTGCCGAGCTGGTCAACGCCCCGATCATCGACGATCCCGCCACCCTGACGGCCATGCGCCTGCTGATGGAGATCTTTGCTTCGGCCTTCCTCTCCGGCAGCAATCTGTTCAGCTATCTGGTGCTGAAGTCGGTCAACCTGGCACTGCATCGCGGCAACTGTCCGGAGTCGGCCTTTGCCTACGCCGCCTACGGCATGCTGCTGTGTGGCGAGCTGGATGAACCGGCCCTGGGCTATGAGTATGGCCGGGTCGGCCTGGCAATCAATGAACGACTCGACGACCTGAGCCTGCGGGCGCGGGTCATTTACGTCTATGCCATGTTCGTGCACCACTGGAGCAATCACTGGGCGACTCTGACGCCCTGGTTTCGCAAGGGCATAGAAGCGGGTTACCAGTCCGGCGACCTGCTGTACCTGGCCTACAGCGCCCAGGACTGCGTGATCTGGGACCCGACCCTGGATCTGGAAGGCGCGCGCCAGCAGCACGCCGAGAACCTGGAAATCGTGCGCGAATGTGCCTACCAGGATTCGCTTGACTCAGGCAGCCTGTTTTTGCAGATGCAGCGCAACCTGCTTGGCGACACGCAGACAGCCTTCAGTCTGACTAGCGATGACTTCGACGCCGAGCATTGCCTGAATGCCATGCGTGAGCGCAACTTTCTGACCGGTATCGCCAACCACAACATATACAGCGCCGAGATCAACCTGCTCTACGGGAATTACACTCAGGCGCTACACTTCGTTAAGCAGCAAGACAGACTGATCAAGTCTGCGATGTCCTTGCCCCAGTTGGTGCGGTTCTACATCGTCGCCAACCTAACACTGACAACCTGCTACCCGGACATGGACGAAACCGAACAACAGCATACCCGCCAGCGCCTGGAGCGGGATCTGGCACGCATGACCCGCTGGGCGGATAACTGCGAGGCCAATTTTCGCCACTTGCAGTGCCTGATGAGTGCCGAGCTCGCCGGCCTGGATGGCGACCACGACAGCGCGCTGGCGTATTACGACAACGCCATTGACGCCGCACGGCTGAATGGCTTCCTGCACGACGAAGCTACCGCCTTCGAGCGTGCCGCACGGTATCTGCTGTCACTCGGCAAACGTCGTTCTGCCGAGGGCTACCTGCGTGGTGCCCATGGGGTGTACAACCGTTGGGGCGCACAACGCAAGGTAGCCCAGCTGGAGGACGAATTCCCGGTACTGCGCGCCTGGGCCCAGACCCAGCTCAACCTGCCGGGCAGTCACCTGACCAGTCTGGATATCGCCTCGGTGATGAAAGCCTCGCGTGAGATCTCCGGAGAAATGGTGCTGGATCAGCTGCTGCAGAAAACCCTGGCGATTCTGCTGGAAAATGCCGGTGGTCAATGGGGCTGCCTGATTGTCCGCTCGGGCGGTGCACTCATGGTCGAGGCGGCCATGCTGCCGGAGTCGACACCGCATCATGCTGACCTTCCCGAGCATTGCATGCTCAGCGACGATCAGGGTAACACCCTGGCCCTGCCGATGAGTCTGATAAGTCAGGTCTTTCAGCGCGGTGAAGCCGTGGTACTGCACGATGCCATGGCCACGAACCCCTTCGACCAGGACCCCTACACCCTGCATATGCAACCACGCTCGGTACTCTGCGTTCCCATTTTTCGTGAACGTTTTGAAGCCGCCGTGTATATGGAGAACAACCTGACCGACGCAGTCTTCACCGATGACCGGCTGGAACTGATTAGACTCCTGGCCGCCCAGGCCGCCGTCGCTATCGAAAACGCCCGCCTGTACACCCAGGTACAGGCGCACTCCCGCACCCTGGAGGAAAAGGTGGTGGAGCGCACCGCCAAGCTAGAGGAACTGAACAAGGAGCTGCAACGGCTGGCCGACCGCGACGGACTGACCGGGGTCGCCAACCGGCGTTCCGGCGATGCCTATCTGAGGGAGTGCTGGCTGCGCCGACGGCGCCAACCCCAGCCGCTGTCAGTAATCATGCTCGATGTCGATCACTTCAAGCTGTTCAACGACAACTATGGCCATCAGTTGGGCGACGATTGCCTGATACAGGTTGCCAGGGCGCTGCAGGATGCGCTGCAACGCTCAACCGATATGGTGGCGCGCTACGGTGGCGAAGAGTTCATGCTGATACTGCCCGACACCGACAGCAGCGGCGCGATAACAGTGGCGGAAAACGCCCGTCAGGCAGTCGAGGCACTGGGTATCCGCCACGATCATTCCACGACCCGCGACCGCATCACCGTCAGTGTCGGCTACGCCACCATGGGGCCGAATGAACAGCGCAGTATCGAGGAACTGGTCTATGCCGCCGACTCCGCGCTGTACAAGGCCAAGCAGAGCGGCCGCAACCGGATACATGCGGCTGAAACCGTCTAGCACCCGCCGGCAGCAGCGCGATCAAGCGGTCTCGCTTTATCCTCGATAACTGTTTTTGGCCTTGCCGGTTTGCTACTCTGTCGCGCTGCCTGATCGCGACCTCCAGATCCCTGTGTTGAAAAACCTGCGCAGGTCTGTGAGATGCCAAGAGATCACCCGGGAAATGCGCGAACCTGAGGTCGGCACAAACCCGGCAAGACACAATTTCTCAATGGATTAAGATGAAAAAAGAAGCTCGAAATCAACCATCTGGATCTAGCCACACGCCGATGATGCAGCAGTATTTCGGCCTTAAACAGCATCATCCGGAACAGTTGCTGTTTTACCGCATGGGTGACTTCTACGAACTCTTCTACGACGATGCGAAAAAGGCTGCCCGTCTGCTTGATATTACCCTGACCAGTCGTGGCCAGTCAGGCGGACAGCCTATCCCCATGGCCGGCATTCCCTTCCACGCCGCCGAGGGTTACCTGGCCAAGCTGGTCAAGCTCGGCGAGTCGGTTGCCATCTGTGAGCAGATTGGCGACCCGGCCACCAGCAAGGGCCCAGTCGAGCGGCAGGTAGTGCGTATTCTGACCCCCGGCACGGTGAGCGACGAGGCGCTGCTGGATGAACGCCGCGATAACCTGCTGGCGGCGCTGGTGGGCAGCGAACGGGCCTTCGGACTGGCGACACTGGATATCAACAGCGGGCGCTTCTCGGTCATCGAACTGAGCGGCTGGGAAACCCTGCTCGGCGAACTCGAACGCCTGGCACCGGCCGAACTGCTGATCCCGGATGACTGGGAGAGTAATACGCCGATCGAACGACGCCGTGCCGTGCGCCGCCGGGCACCCTGGGAGTTTGACCGTGACAGCGCCTTCAAGGCCCTGACCCAGCAATTTGCCACCAAGGATCTGGTCGGCTTTGGCTGCCAGGATCTGACCCTGGGTCTGGGCGCTGCCGGTGCCCTGTTCAGCTATGCGCGGGAAACCCAGCGCACGGCCCTGCCGCATATCCGCAGCATTCAGCTGGAGCGCTTTGAAGACAGCGTGGTCATCGATGGCGCCAGCCGGCGCAATCTGGAGATCGACAGCAATTTGACCGGTGGCCGTGACAACACCCTGCTGGATGTACTCGATCACAGCGCCACAGCCATGGGCAGCCGTCTGCTGTCGCGTTGGCTGAACCGGCCGTTGCGCGACCTGGGTGTGCTCGCTGCACGCCAGGACAGCATTGCCAACCTGCTCGACAACCATCAGTTTGAAACCCTGCAGCCGCTGCTCAAGGGCATTGGTGATATCGAGCGAATTCTCGCCCGTGTTGCTCTACGTTCGGCCCGACCACGTGATCTGGCGCGTCTGCGCGATGCCCTGATGGTCCTGCCTGAGCTGCAGGAGGCCTTGCAGCCGCTGAGCAGTCCGCACCTGCGGACCCTGGCCGATACGGTGCAGACCTACCCGGAACTGGCTGCGCTGCTTGAGCTTGCCATAATCGACAACCCGCCCGTGGTGATACGCGAAGGCGGAGTGATCAAGCCGGGCTATGACGCCGAACTGGATGAACTGCTGAATATCAGCGAGAACGCCGGACAGTACCTGATCGATCTGGAAACCCGCGAGCGCGAACGTACCGGCCTCTCGACCCTGAAGGTCGGCTACAACCGCGTACATGGCTATTTTATCGAACTGTCCCGCGGTCAGGCCGATCAGGCGCCGGTTGACTATATCCGCCGCCAGACCCTGAAAGGCGCAGAGCGCTTTATCACCCCGGAACTGAAAACCTTTGAAGACAAGGCCCTGTCGGCCCGCAGCCGCGCACTGGCACGGGAAAAGCAGCTGTATGACGAGCTGCTTGAACGCCTGAACGAGGATCTGGCGAAACTCCAGGACAGCGCCGCGAGTCTGGCCGAGCTGGACGTGCTCTGCACCCTGGCTGAACGGGCCAGCGCCCTGGATTACTGCCGCCCGGACTTTGTCCAGGGCAGCGAACTGCATATCGAAGACGGTCGTCACCCGGTGGTCGAGAAGGTGCTGGACGGGCCCTTTGTCGCCAACGGGCTGGATCTGGATCTGGACACCCGCATGCTGGTCATCACCGGCCCGAACATGGGCGGTAAGTCCACCTACATGCGCCAGACCGCACTGATCGTTTTGCTGGCGCATATCGGCAGCTATGTACCGGCGCGTAGCGTCAGACTGTCGCCGATGGACCGTATCTTTACCCGTATCGGCTCCAGTGACGACCTGGCCGGTGGACGCTCGACCTTTATGGTGGAAATGAGCGAAACCGCCAACATTCTGCACAATGCCACCGACGCCAGTCTGGTGCTGATGGATGAGGTGGGACGCGGGACCAGCACCTTTGATGGCCTGTCCCTGGCCTGGTCTGCCGCCGAGTATCTGGCGCATCTGCGTGCCTTTACCCTGTTTGCCACACACTACTTCGAGCTGACTGCGCTGGCCGAATCCGATCCGGGCGTGGCCAACGTGCATCTGAATGCCACCGAGCACAATGAACGCATCGTCTTTCTGCACAGCGTCCTGCCCGGCCCGGCCAGCCAGAGTTACGGCCTGCAGGTAGCGCAACTGGCGGGGGTACCGCGCCAGGTGATAGAACGGGCCCGCGAACACCTGGCCAAGCTTGAGCAGCAAAGCCTGAATCAACCCGCCCGCCCAGCAACCGCGCCCCAGCAGAATGATCTGTTTGCCCAGGCCAGCCACCCGCTGGTTGACGCATTGGAAGCACTGCGCCCGGATGACCTGACCCCGCGCCAGGCCCTGGAGTTGCTGTATAAATGGAAGGCCGAAAGCGGCTGACAAAAGTTAAATAATAGTTATTTGCATCAACTTGATGGTAATGGCTGCCAACCTCTGCAATTAGCATCGACAGTCTGTACCACAGGTTAAAAACTGCTAGACTACGCGCCATTATCCAGAACGCCTGATCCTGATGGAGACCCCACCATGACTTTTGTTGTTACCGACAACTGCATCAAGTGCAAGTACACCGATTGCGTTGAGGTCTGCCCTGTCGACTGTTTCTACGAAGGCCCGAACTTCCTGGTCATTCACCCGGACGAATGCATTGACTGCGCACTCTGCGAGCCGGAATGCCCTGCCAATGCGATTTTCTCTGAAGATGAAGTGCCAGAGGACATGCAGGAATTCACCGAACTGAATGCCGAGCTGGCTGAAATCTGGCCGAACATTGCGGAAAAGAAAGATGCGCTGGAAGATGCCGAAGAGTGGGATGGCGTTCCAGACAAACTGCAATACCTTGAGCGTTAAGCGCTCACCTGCACTGTCAAGAAACCGGTCTACTGACCGGTTTTTTTATATCTGACGCAACATCAGGTACAACAAAACTCCTTGTTACGACATGCATTATTACAACTTGGTATTGCACTTTTTATTTTCTCTAAGCTGGCCATCATTATGATATTTAACCGAAAAAATCAGAAACAGGAGTTTGATTGACGGTTCAGGGACAGATTTTTGATAGTGATGGTGTTGGTTAAACTTCACTCATTCACTCAGGATAATCAGATGAACAAAAAGGCCCTTGCACTGGCAGTTCTTGGAACCTCTTCTTTGATCATTGCCACGCCCGCACTCGCCCAATTCGAGCTTCAGGGCGGCTGGACCCGAGTAGCACCACAGGATGTAACCAGCGACAGTCTCAACCTGGATGGCGCCAACCTGCCCAGCAGCGTCGACGATATCAGCGCAGACCAGAGTTATTTTATCGGTTTGGGCTATCACTTCAGCCCCAGCCTGTCAGTTGTTGCAAGTTACACGACCGGCCTTGAGCATGACGTCAAAGAAAAAGGCTTAGGTTTAGGTAACGTTGGTTCATTCGATCTGGATGTTCTGACGCTCGTTGGACAATACACCTTCAACACTGAAGGCAGCCTGCAACCCTATCTGCAGGCAGGTGCAATTCATGCCCGTATTGATGGCGAGAAACCCAGTGCAGGCTTCGTCAGCAACGTCGGACCAGCGAGTCTGTCGATTGACAACGCCACGGGCTGGCTCGCCGGTGCCGGGCTACGCTACAAGCTGGCAGACAACTTCAATGTGTTTGGTGAGATCAACTACAGCGGTCTTGAAACCGACGCTGAATACAACGTGGCAGGCGTGAGCCGCCTCAGCGCTGACAGCGTGGAGGTTGATCCGATTGTGTATCGTATGGGGCTTGGCTTCCGTTTCTGAAGCATGGGCGGGTCGTTGATGACGGCCCGCCTGTCAGACGGGTATTCTGCAGGCAAAAAAAAGGGGCGGTATTACCCGCCCACTCTTCCGTCCATGTATGGCATCCGTGTCCAGTCATCCTGACTCAGCCTTCCTGACTTTCCCTGGCTCTGGAATCCTTCCTGAGCAGCGTTTTCCGTAACGCTTGGACACATCATATCCCGATACACTTCCTGCACAAGCCCACCCATACGGGTTATCCCTGCTACATATTCAGAAATTAATTCAACCTATACAAAGTGTTACCTTATTTCTTCAGCCAAAGCATAGGTCCTGCGCACAACATAAACGTAAATTGTCTTACAGCTGCTGTAGGCAATCGCTTACATTTCTCACACTCAATAAAAAACCCGGCACCTTCAGGAGCCGGGTTTTCTGACTGCCAGGGGCAGAGAACAGCTATTACATCATGCCGCCCATGCCACCCATACCACCCATGCCGCCCATATCCGGCATGGCCGGCTTCTCTTCCGGCAGCTCGGCAATCATGGCTTCGGTGGTGATCATCAGGCTGGCAACCGACGCGGCAGCCTGCAGCGCACTGCGGGTGACCTTGGCCGGATCGAGAATACCCATCTCGATCATGTCGCCGTACTCGCCAGTGGCGGCGTTGTAACCGAAGTTACCGGTGCCGGCCTTGACCTTGTCCAGTACCACGGAAGCCTCGTCACCGGCGTTGGTGACGATCTGACGGAACGGGGACTCAACGGCGCGACGCAGCAGGTTGATGCCGA
The DNA here is from genome assembly GCA_002840055.1 of Gammaproteobacteria bacterium HGW-Gammaproteobacteria-11. GTDB lineage: Bacteria > Pseudomonadota > Gammaproteobacteria > Pseudomonadales > Pseudomonadaceae > Halopseudomonas. Next base: position 91,402 of record PGZJ01000002.1, read on the forward strand.
CAGTCTGGTCGTCATTGTCGCCAACCATGCCATCGATGGCCTGCAGTGCGCGTACCAGCGCCACACCACCGCCAGGTACCACGCCTTCTTCAACGGCAGCACGGGTTGCGTGCAGAGCGTCTTCAACGCGGTGCTTCTTCTCTTTCATTTCCACTTCGGTAGCGGCGCCAACCTTGATTACCGCAACACCGCCAGCCAGTTTGGCCAGACGCTCCTGCAGCTTCTCGCGGTCGTAGTCGGAGGTCGTATCTTCAACCTGCTTGCGCAGCTGGGCAACGCGGGCTTCGATATCCTGCTTGGCACCGGCACCGTCGATGATGGTGGAGTTGTCCTTGTTGATCTGCACGCTCTTGGCTTGACCCAGGTGCTCGAGACCAGCACTTTCCAGGCTCAGACCCACTTCTTCACTGATCACGGTACCACCGGTGAGGATGGCGATGTCCTGCAGCATGGCCTTGCGGCGATCACCAAAGCCCGGGGCCTTGACCGCAGCAACCTTGACGATACCGCGCATGTTATTGACGACCAGGGTAGCCAGGGCTTCGCCTTCAACGTCTTCAGCCACGATCATCAGCGGACGACCGGACTTGGCAACTGCTTCCAGGGTCGGCAGCATTTCGCGGATATTGGAGATTTTCTTGTCGACCAGCAGGATATAGGGGTTATCCAGCTCGGCAGACATGGTCTCGGGCTTGTTGACGAAGTAGGGAGACAGGTAGCCACGGTCAAACTGCATGCCTTCTACCACGGACAGTTCGTTGTCCAGGCCGGAACCTTCTTCAACGGTGATAACGCCTTCTTTACCTACGCGATCCATGGCTTCGGCAATGATCTTGCCGATGGACTCGTCGGAGTTGGCGGAGATGGTACCCACCTGGGCAATAGCCTTGGAGTCGGCACAGGGCTTGGCCAGTTTCTTGATCTCGGCAACGATGGCGGTAGTTGCCTTGTCGATGCCGCGCTTCAGATCCATCGGGTTCATGCCGGCAGCAACCGACTTCAGACCTTCGGTAACGATCGCCTGAGCCAGAACGGTAGCGGTAGTGGTACCGTCACCGGCGTCATCGTTGGCGCGGGAAGCGACGTCCTTGACCAGCTGGGCGCCCATGTTTTCAAACTTGTCTTTCAGCTCGATTTCCTTGGCGACGGAAACGCCGTCCTTGGTAATCATCGGCGCGCCGTAGCTACGCTCGATCAGCACGTTGCGGCCCTTTGGCCCCAGGGTCGCCTTGACCGCGTCAGCCAGGATGTTGACACCGGCGAGCATCTTGTTACGACCAGAAATACCAAATTTAACTTCTTTAGCAGCCATTTTCGCTTTCCTTCAATGAATTCGTTGAGTGCAGATGGGGGTCAGCCGTTATCAGGCTTCCAGTACACCGTAGATTTCGGATTCGCTCATGATCAGCAGATCTTCGCCATCGATCTTGATGGTGCTGCTGCCGGAATAGGGGCCGAATACCACCTTGTCACCTTCCTTTACAGCCAGGGCGCGCACATCACCGTTGTCCAGCAGACGACCGGTACCTACGGCGATAACTACACCGGTGTTCGGCTTTTCTGCGGCAGAACCAGGCAGAACGATGCCACCAGCGGTTTTAGTTTCTTCTTCGCTGCGACGAACGACTACGCGGTCGTGTAACGGACGAATTTTCATCGTTATGAGTCTCCCAAAGTGAGTGTCAAAGGCTGGCAGGCCAGCATTTCAAGTTAAATCGGACCTTGCGGTCCAAAGGACGGGCCAAAGGCCGCGTCACTGTTCCGTTCAGCCCCGTAGTCGGGGCCTGTCAAAACTGGTGTTGGGTTAATGGGGTGAGCTCGGAGACATTTCAAGCCCCCCAATGAAGTTTTTTACTCGCGCTCAATCTGCCGCTCGGGCTTTGCCGGGCCGTCGTCACCCGGCTGCCATTCACCCTCGATGATGTGATGGCCGTCGCGGCTCCAGACGGTCGGCCCACCAGGTTCGCCGGGTGGGATATCGTTGCGGTGACGCCAGGCCAGAAACAGGCAGGGCAAGGCCAGCAGATCGGTGATCAGACCGGGAAAAACCAGCAGCAACCCTGCCAGAACGCCCCACATGCCGGATTTCAGTACGCCAAAGGGCGAGCGGTCCTCGGTCATGCGCTGTTGCAGGCGCTGCAACATGGCCCAGCCCTGACTTTTAATGATGAGAACCCCGAGCACGGCGCTGAACAGCACCCACAGCAGGGTCATGCCCACGCCGGTGCGTTGGCCCATAACAATCAGGCTGGCTAGTTCAAGCAGAAGAAAAGCCAGCAACAACAAACGTATAAAGGGCATGACGGCCTCATAAAGTAAGCAATAGTCAGTATGTGGGTTCGCCTGAGGGTCTTTTCAACCCTTGCCGACGGACGGTTCAGTCAAGTAATTAGCCGCTCACAATGCCGGCATCAGGTCAGAAGGTGACCATAAATAGGTTACGGGTATTCTAAAATTGCCGTGACTCGGGCATGCTTGCCGCCATTCTTTTTCATACCTGGCTTTGAGGAGTGCCAATCATGCAATTGAAAGACAGCGTAATCATCATCACCGGCGGTGGACAGGGGCTAGGGCGTGCCATGGCTGAGTACCTTGCTGCCAAGGGCGCCAGACTGGCGCTGGTCGACCTCAATCAGGAGCGCCTGGACGAGGCGGTTGCCGCGTGTGAAGCCGCCGGCAGTCAGGCACGTTCCTATCTGTGCAACGTGGCCAACGAAGAGCAGGTCGAGACCATGGTCAATCAGGTCGCCGCTGATTTCGGCGCCATCCACGGTCTGATCAACAATGCCGGCATCCTGCGTGATGGCCTGTTGATCAAGAACAAGGACGGGCAAATCCAGAAGATGAGCCTGGCACAGTGGCAATCGGTGATTGACGTCAACCTGACCGGTGTTTTCCTCTGCACCCGTGACGTGGCAGCAAAAATGATCGAGCTGGGCAACCAGGGCCTGATCATCAATATCTCGTCGATTTCCCGCGCCGGCAACATGGGGCAGTCCAATTATTCGGCAGCCAAGTCCGGTGTGGCCGCCTTGACTGTAGTCTGGGCCAAGGAACTGGCGCGTTATGGCATTCGTGTTGCCGCCATTGCGCCGGGTTTCATCGAAACCGAGATGACCGCCGGCATGAAGCCCGAGGCGCTGGAAAAAATGACAGCGGGGATTCCCCTCAAGCGTATGGGCAAGCCGGACGAAATTGCCCATTCCGCTGCCTATCTGTTCGAGAACGATTACTACACTGGCCGCGTTCTGGAGCTGGATGGCGGTATCCGCATCTGATGATGACCGAGCGCCATCTCGATCAGCGGAGCTGTTGTTGAGCACGTTGGCCGAGGTGGAACTCGGCCGCTCCCAGGGGTGTGTCGCACTGACTCCGAGTCTGGTTCCTGGGAGGGTCGAGTTCCATCTCGACCAGCGCACGCTCCGCTGCTACCAGGTCACTCCCAGACCAAAACGGTAGCGCGTTTCATTAGTATCTTCCTGCTCCGAACTTTTCAGGTAATCCCACTCACTGAGCAGACTCAGTGAAGCCCAGCTGTTGAGCAGATAGCGCACGCCAAGTTCGGCATCGACCACGTAATCCACTGCGGGATCGTCCGGCACCAGGGTTTCAGCACCATGGAAAAGCTCGAAGCGCTTGCCAAACAGATAGCGGCGGAAGTCCCACTCCAGACCCAGCGCATTGAAGTGGTCGGTTGAACCATCGCGATTTTCCAGCTCCACATAATCAATCCGCGCCGAGGTTTCAAAGCGCCCCAGGGCGTTATTCCACCACTCGTAACCCGGACCCATACCGATCTGTTTGGTGCGGGCGATGTCACTCAGGTGATCGCGCTGATAGCCCAGGCTGGTTTGCCAGAACCAATGCTCGTCAAAGAACCAGCTCAGATCATAATCGGCATTCCACACATGCCGACTTTTAACGTCGTCACGGTAATCGCGTTCGAACTCGCCGCCCAACACATGACGCCAGTCACCATGCCTGGCGCGGGCACTGACGGCCAGATCCAGGTCGCGTTGCTCGGTCCCGTTATTCTTGATATCCAGTGCCGCCGTGGCTTTGCCCTCCCAGACCCAGTCTTCGACTATGGGTCTGGGTCTGAGCATCTGCTCGATGCTGGAAATGCTCAGTGGCACAGCCTCTGGCGCACCATTGCGCAGCAAAACTTCACCCGCCACCTCCGAAGCCTCAACCGAGAGAGCGCGATCGGCTTGACCTTCGACCTTGATAAACTGGGCATTGTCGGTTTCAAAGGTGCTGATATTCTGCACACTGACTGTGACACGCCCGGCCAACTCGGTCAGGATATGCAACTTGCCACCCTCCAGCAGCTCAATCTGGCCGGATAGGCGATCACCGTTTTTCAGCCAGAGGGTATCTGCCTGACTGGACACTGAGTACAACAGCATGAGAGAAACGCAGAGCAATACTCGGCATACAGACATCGGGAAACCTATTGGGAGAGACAGTGAAGAACGGCATTATCCATGACTGATCAGCCAATACCAGCTAACGCCGATATGAGGCAGGCAAACCCGCCGGCAAAGGAGCGCTTCTGGCTGGTGCTGGCAAGCATTCCTGAGGGCCGGGTTACCAGTTACGGGGTATTGGCCAAGCTGGCGGGCATGGGTCGCGGCGCGCGTTTGGCAGGCCGCTGGCTGGGACAACTGCCACCCGACACCAGCCTGCCATGGCACCGCGTACTGGCCAGCACCGGTTACCTGTCCTTGCCCGAGAATAGCCCGTCAGGTCGGGAACAATATCGCCGTTTGCGGGCCGAAGGTGTCATTATCCAGGGCCATCGCGTTGACATGAAACGTTTTGCCTGGCCCGACCGCATGAACCAACAGGAAACACATGACTAGCAGTTCACAACAGGACTTGATCCAGCCCACACATGAAGGACTGCGCGTCTACCGTAACCCCCGGGTTATCGGCATGCTGTTTCTGGGATTCTCCGCCGGCTTGCCGCTACTCCTGGTCGGCGGCACCTTCAGTGCCTGGTTGCGTGATCTGGGTATCGATCTGGCGGCGATCGGCTTTCTCAGTTGGGTCGGCATCGCCCATTCGATCAAGGTGCTATGGGCGCCGATTGTCGATCGTGTCGACCTGCCGGTGCTTGGCCGCCTGTTGGGACGGCGGCGCAGTTGGATGTTACTGGCACAGCTGAGCATCGCCGCCTCGCTGTTTGGCATGGCCGTGACCGATCCGCGTGACAACCTGCAGCTGATTGTCATTTTCGCCGTGGTCACCGCCTTTGCATCGGCAACCCAGGATATTGCCATCGATGCCTACCGGGTCGAGGCTGAAGCCAAACATCGCCAGGCCGCGATGGCCGCCAACTATGTCACCGGCTATCGCGTAGCCATCCTGGCTGCGGGTGCCGGCGCGCTGCACCTGGCAGCCCTGGCTCCGGACCTTTCCCCGTCCGGCGACAGCCTTTCTGAAGCCAGCGGCTCGCGAATTGGCGCCTTTTTCCGGGTGGCATTGGATTCCTTCTACAGCCTGCTTTATGACTCCGGGCTGATCACCGTGATCAACGGCTGGACTCTGGCTTATCTGTGCATGGCGCTGCTGATGCTGATCGGCATCATAACCACGCTGTGCATTGCCGAGCCCAAGGTTGAACTACGTCAGGCGCGCGACCGATCGCATCTCGCGCCCGGCCGGCAGGCAGCCATCCGCGATTGGCTGACGGAGGTTTTCATTGACCCGATCAGCGAGTTCTTCGGACGCTATGGCAAAGTGGCCTTGCTGATCCTGATGTTTATCGGCTGTTTCCGCCTGACTGATATCTTCATGGGCACCATGGCCAACCCCTTTTATCTGGATATTGGCTTCAGTAAACAGGAGATTGCCAATATTGCCGCCGCCTTCGGCCTGGGCATGACATTGCTTGGTGCTGCACTCGGCGGCCTGCTGGTGGCGCGCTTCGGCATTGCAGCAGTTCTGATGTTTACCGTGTTCATGGCCCCAGCAACCAATTTGACCTTTGCCTGGCTGGCCTATATCGGACCCGAGACATACGGCCTGATCATGGCCATCATTGCTGATAACGTGACTGGCGGTCTGGCGATTGCGGTTTTCATTGCCTACCTGTCCAGCCTCACCAACACCGCCTACACCGCCACGCAATATGCCCTTTTCAGCTCCTTGATGACCCTGCCCGGCCAGTTTGCCGCCGGCTTTACCGGCCTGTTGGCGGCCCATGTTGGCTGGATCAATTTCTTCCTGATCACCGGGCTGACCGGGATCCCGGCCATTGTGCTGGCGTTCATGCTGCTGAAACTGGCACACCCGGACCGCCAGAAGCGGCCGGGGATTGATTGAGTCGCTGGGGAAAGTCGGGGCTGTCGCTGCAGCCCCGATAACCTCGATCAGGCTTGCTCGGTCGCCGCGGGTGCAACCATGTGCAGCGTGCGCTGCGGGAAAGGAATAGTGATGCCGGCCTCATCAAAGCGCTCCTTGGCCAACTCCTGTACGTCCCAGAATACACCCCAGTAATCTTCTGTCTTGGCCCACATGCGCAGGGAAAGGTCAACCGAGCTCTCGCCCAGGCCAGTCAGCCAGACGACTGATTCCGGGTCTTTCAGCACACGTGCATCAGCCTGAGCGATATCCAGAAGAATCTCCCGTGCCTGCTTGACGCTGTCGCCGTAGTCGATACCAATATTGACATCCACGCGCCGTGTCGGCTGACGGGAATAGTTGATGATATTGCCGTTCGACAGACTGCCGTTGGGCACAATCACTGTTTTGTTATCCGGTGTTTTCAACACGGTATGAAAGATCGAAATGCTGTCTACCGTGCCAGCCACACCCTGAGCCTCAATATACTCACCGGCCTTGAACGGCCGCAGAATAAGGATCAACATGCCGCCGGCAAAGTTGGCCAGACTGCCCTGCAGGGCCAGACCTACAGCCAGACCTGCGGCACCGATCAGGGCGATAAAGGAGGTGGTTTCCACCCCGATCATGCCCGCCACACTGACCAGCAGCAGAACCTTCAGGCCCATGCCAATCATGGCGCCGATAAAACCATGCAGGGTTCTGTCGATGTTGCGTTTTTCCATCAACACCAAAATGCCACGGGTAATCCGGCCAACAATCCACCAGCCGACCAGCAGGGTGACAATAGCCAGTAATACCTGGCTGCCGTACTGCATCACCATTGGCATCCATTCGGCCTGAAGCTCACTGAGCTGGGTCGTTATCTCTTCCATGCAGGGGTCCTCGTGTTGTCCGCGCGTCAGTCGCGGAAGTTATTGAATTGCAGAGGCATGTCCAGACTGGCTGAGCGCAATACGGCCATGGCCTCCTGCAGATCATCGCGCTTCTTGCCGGTTACGCGTACCTGTTCACCCTGAATGGCTGCCTGAACCTTGAGCTTGGCGTCCTTGATCAGGGAGACGATTTTCTTCGCCAGTTCCTTGTCTATGCCCTCTTTCAACAACACATCCTGCTTGACCTGCTTGCCCGATGCAAAGGCCGGTTTGACCTCCAGGCACTGAATATCGATCTTGCGCTTGGCCAGACTGAGCTTGAGGATGTCGAGCATCTGCTCCAGCTGAAAGTCGGCATCGGCGGTAATATTGACCGTCAGATCCTTGTCCTTGAAAACGAAGTTACCCTTGCCACGCAAGTCATAGCGACGTTCAAGCTCTTTCATGGCGTTATCGACGGCGTTGGTTACTTCATGCTTGTCCAGTTCGGACACGACATCAAAAGAAGGCATGCATTACCTCTACTAAACATCATTTATATGACATAAATTGCAAAAAAAGACTCAAGCTCGTGGCATTATAACGCGAATTGTTTAATTGATCGGAGCCTTGCCATGCCCAATCCGCAACTCAGCATCATGGTGGTGGATGACACCAAGTTCAGCAGTGCGGTCATAGGCCATAACCTGACACGGGCAGGTTATGCCGACATCCGCTTTGCAAATACCGCCATGGATGCACTGGCCATGCATGAAGCTCGCCCCGCCAGCGTGATGGTCGCGGACTGGCTGATGCCGGAAATGGACGGGCTGGAGTTGACCACGCGCGTACGTCAGGCCGACGAACAGAGCGGCCATTACACCTATGTGGTGCTGCTGACTGCACGCGAAGGCGACAATGTACTGAGCGAAGCATTCGATCGTGGTGTTGACGACTTCATCAGCAAATCCTCGATGAACGAGCAACTGCTGCCGCGCATCTATGCCGCCGACCGCATCTCCCAACTGATCAACCGCCTGCTGGACGAAAACCGCATGCTGGCGGACAACAATGCGCAGCTGGAGGAGCACAACCTGGTCGACAGCCTGACGGCCTTGGGCAACCGCCGCTATACCCTGCAGCGGCTGGGTGAGGTATTGCGCAATGTCGAGGCACGCGGCGGTATCTGCTGCGTTCTGGTGTTGGGTGTGCAGAACCTTGAAGAGCTGACCCTGAAACTTGGCGAAAGCGTGCAGCAGGAGTTGCTCAAGGGTATTGCCCGGCGCTTGCAGCAGTTGGTCAGACCGACCGATGTGATCGCCCGGGTTGGCAACAATACCTTTGCCATTGTTACCCTGGCCGACGATCCCAAGGACTGCAACCCAGCCAGTTTCAAGCGGCTGCATGACGGCTTGAATCTCAAAGCGTTCAAGACCAGTGAAGGCTATCTGTCGGTGCGTGCCGGCATGGCCCTGTGCACGGTCGACAACAAGAACAACCTGCCGCAAGCGGGGGAGTTATTGGACAAGGTCGAACGTCACCTGGGTGAAGCCTACGCCACCAGCCTGATCACCGAGGTTCGCTGGTCACCCTCACGCTGACATGCTGCATATCCTCGGCGCCGGTAGTCTCGGGCTGCTCTGGGCAGCCCGGCTGATTCAGGCCGGACTGCCGGTTACTCTGCTTGTACGTGATACGGCCGCTCGGCAGCATTGGCAGCAGACCGGCGATCAGATGACCCTCGAGTATCAGGGGCAACATCACCAGATCCCGGTCCACATCGAAACCCCAGACAGCCATACCAGCCCGATCCAGCACCTGATAGTCGCGACCAAGTCGCATGCCAGCTTGCAGGCCGTCCAGCGCCTGCAACCCCGACTGTGCGCAGACGCCAGTATCCTGCTGCTGCAAAACGGACTGGGCAGCCAGCAACAGATCAGCGCGCTGTTAAGCCAGCAGGTGCTGTATGCCAGCGTGACCGATGGTGCCTGGCGCCGAACCCCCTGCCATGTGGTCTGGGCCGGCAAGGGGGTGACCCAGATCGGTGATCCACGGGGTCTTCCTTTCCCCAATTGGCTCAGCGCCCTGCACGGCGACTGCATTGATTGGCAATGGCAGGCCGATATCCTGCAGGTGCTATGGGTCAAACTGGCGATCAACTGCGCCATCAATCCCTATACCGTGTTGCATGATTGCCGCAACGGCGATGTTCCGCAGCATGCCCGGGCAGAGCTACCGCTACTGATCAGCGAGCTGCAGCAACTGCTGCGGGCGCAGAATCTGGAGATCGAGCCGGACGCGCTGTCCGAGCGCATTCATGCTGTTATCCAGGCTACCGCCAACAACAGCTCATCCATGCGCCAGGATGTGCATGCCGGACGGCCTACCGAGATCGACTACATCACCGGCTTTGCCTGCAACAGCGCTATGGCGGCCGGTCTGCACCTACCAGTACTGATGTCCCTGCATACTCGACTGAAGACACATCTGGCAACGCTTGGGCTTTATCAGCAGTAAGCCCGGCCTTTGCCCCTGAACGCTTTCAGGCTAGGCTTGCGCTCATTGTGAACAGTCACTTACCCAACGAGGCGCAACATGGGCTACCGTCTGAGCAAACTCTATACCCGCACCGGCGACGATGGTGAAACCGGCCTGGCCGATGGCCGGCGGATCGGCAAGGATCATCCGCGCATCGAGGCCATGGGCAGCGTTGATGAATTGAACAGTCAATTGGGTGTGCTGATTGCCGATCTAAAGGTTCAGCAGCTGGACGAGTTGGCCCTGGTTCTGGCGCCAGTGCAGCATCGGCTGTTTGATCTGGGTGGTGAGCTGGCGGTGCCGGGCTACGAGATTATTGAGGCCAGCGACGTCACCGAGCTGGAGGACCTGATCGACCATTTCAATGCCAGTCTGGAACCGCTGAAGAACTTCATTCTGCCCGGCGGCTCACGCTGTGTGGCGGCAGCGCACCTGGCCCGCAGCATTTGCCGACGCGCTGAGCGTCGTTATCTAACACTGGCCAACCACGAAGCGGTCAACGAGCAAGCACCGGTTTACCTGAATCGCCTGTCTGATCTGCTGTTTGTCATGGCGCGTGGTATTGCCCAGCGTGAAGGGACACCGGAAGTGCTCTGGGCGCCCAAACCCAAGCCCGCCGAGTAAGCACCTCAGGTCCAGAGCAGGCATCCGTTGGGTATGGCCGAGTTCCATCTCGGCCTTGGTGTCGGACGTTTCAGACCCGGAAGGCACTGATGATCTGCTGCAGATCCTTGACCAGTTGCCCCATCCGATTGCTGGACTGTTCAGCCTGCCGTGCGCCCTCGGCAGTGCGTTCACCGGCCTGATTGATCTGCACGATATTCTGGTCGATATCGTGACTGACCGCCGTTTGCTCTTCTGCCGCCGCAGCAATCTGCTGGCTCTGATCAACAATCTGAGTCACTGACTGGAGAATATTCCCCAGCGCGTCCTGTACCTTGAGCGAAGCATCGACTGTGGCACCGGTCATCCCATGACTGGCGCCCATGGCCTTGACCGCTCCGCTGACACCTTCCTGCAAGCGGGCAATCATCTGCTCGATCTCTTCAGTCGATTGCTGGGTACGACGTGCGAGGGTTCTCACCTCATCAGCGACCACAGCAAAGCCACGTCCCTGCTCACCTGCTCGCGCAGCCTCGATCGCAGCGTTCAGCGCCAGCAGGTTGGTCTGCTCGGCAACCCCCTTGATCACTTCCAATACGCGGCTGATGGAGCTGCTGTCTTCGGCCAGTTTATTGATGACCTTGACCGAGTTTTCAATTTCGCCAGAGAGCTTTTCAATACCGTCAACCGAGGACTCAACCAATCGACGACCATTCAGGGTTTCGGTATTCACCTGTTCGGCGCTGGTCACAGCCATGGAGGCACTGCGCGCCACTTCCTGGGAAGTAGCCGACATTTCGTTCATGGCCGTTGCCACCTGCTCGATCTGCGAGCGTTGCGAAGCCACGGCATGACTGCTTTCGCTGGAAATCTGTTCAACCTGCTGTGACTGCTGATGGACCTGGGTAGCGGTTTGGCTGACCTGGCGAATCAGCTCGCGAATACGCGCTACGGTGTCATTCAGCTCACTGGCCAACGCACCCAGTTCATCACTGCTGTCAACTTCAACCTGAACCGTCATGTCACCGCCGGCTACCTGACTCATCAATACGGACAAACGCTTGAGAGTGCGGCGGGTGGCCATGTAGAAGCCGGCATACAGGTAAACGATCAACAGGCCAACCAGCGACAGGGAAACAATGAGTACCGTCATGGCCCGGACGTTTTCGCCCATGCGCGTCACCAGCACCTGCTCCAGCGTATCCAGTACCGACTGGTTGAAGGCATAGGTCTTGTCGATTTCACTGGTAATGCGCATAAAGTAATCAGACCACTGGCCCGACAGCGTGTTGGCCAGAATGATATCGTCCTCGAAGATCTGTGCGGTAACATTGAGGCTGTCGACACTGGCCTCGGAGCTGCTACGCAGCCCGGCAAGGTTGGCATCGGCGAGCACCAGTGACAACACCTGTTCGTAGTCGCCAATCATCAACTGCATGCTTTCAAACAGCGCATCCATGTCACGGCTGGCATCCGAGTTGAGATAGCCCAGACCAATCGAATAAGCCCCCACTGAACGCCCCGTACCCAGGGCAGAGGTGATACTGGGTGTGACATTGATCAGCACATCACTGAGCTGGCGAATATTGCGGTCGTAATCCTGGGGCAAACCGGCATAGGTGGCGGTAAAGCTAAGCAATGAGGTCACTTCACCCAGGGCCAGGGATGACAGTGCACCCCGATTGCGAGGTGACTCGCCGGCCATGCGTTCATAGGCTTGAATTATCTCATTGCGTTTGGCTACCAGATCAGCCGCGTCAGGATCTGACAAGTCCAGTTCGAGTGCCGCAAGACCATCAATTACCCTTTTACGCAGCGTCTGCGAGCGCTGTTCGAGATCCGTTGCATACTCACCCTGGCCCAACTGCACATTGACCATATCAATATCCCGTAGGGCTTCTGCATCACGCAGAATGGCCATGCTCTGGCGCAACAGCGTCATGCTGTCGAGTGCCCGCTCGGTAATCTGAACACGCTCGTAAGCCTGTTGCACCAACATGCTGCTGACGATGCCAAGCGGCACAAAAAACAACAGGCTGATAAGGCAGAACTTCATGCCATAACTCAGACGATTCATCAGCGCCACGGCAGGGGCCATAAGACTATTCACTCAGAACTCTCCTCAAATACATGCCCCTGGTCGGGGGAGGTGTCATGCCGGTGTGCGCATCTCCGGCATTCAGGCAAAAGCGGTACCAGCATCCTGCCAGTGTTCCAATTATTATTATGCTCTGCACCAACTGCCTCAGAATAAGACAGCTTGAGTTGTGTATCGGCTCTGCATGCTCGATCTTTAGCCGATTAAATTGATAAAGGCGACGCAAACTGCCCATACCATCAGGCTTCTTGTCAGCAAAATTCGCACCGGCCGCATGATACGAACGGCCTCGCCCTGATCATCCAGCGTAGCACTCTGAGCTGATTCAACGCAGAGCGCGATCAGTTCCCGGGACTGCGTGTCCCAATTCAATAACTGGCCTCGTAGCGTCAGCAGCACTCGGTCAAAATGCCCCACCAGCGCCAGACTCAACCCAACAAGTCTTGCCGGCAACCAGTCCAGCGCATGCCGCGCCGAAGACATAATGGGTTGCAGCGGATGCTCACCCTGGCGCTGGAAATTGGCAATCAAACGGTATAGCAACGCACCTACCGGCCCCAACAGCAGATACCAGAAAGCCGGTGCAAAATAACCCTGAAAGCTCTCCCAGGCCAGTTCACCACGCAATCCCAGCACCAGTGACTCAGGACTGGTGGCGTCCAGCTGTAAATCGCGTTCGGCGAGCAACGCGGCTGCTTCCTGATCCCCGCGCTGCCAGGCTTCTTCGATATTGCTCGCCATGCTTCCCAAGGGATCAGAGCGACCAACACAAAGCAACAATACCAGCGCATGCAGCAAGAGGGTTACCAGACCATAGGCCAGCCCATCTGCGAGCCACAACAACAGCCCACAGAGCAGCAATGGCAGCACCAGCAAGGCAATTGCAAGCCAGATAGGACGAGACAGGGTATGGGTGGCTACCGAGCGAACAAGAACCGACAGCAAATCTACAGGAAACCCGCTTCGCCAAGGGGTGAAGCGCAGAACCAGAGCAACCAGAACCAGTGCCAAAAAACTCATCGGGGACTCCCGCCCATGTGATTGTCATCTTGCCTTGTCAAAGCACGCAGGTAGCGTTGCCAATGAAACGCCAGGCCCGGATCTGTCTTGCGGCCCGGTGCAATAAACTCATGCCCGGTTATCCGGTAGCAATCTATCGCCGGATAGGTCTGCTGCAACGCCTGGGTCAAATGGATCAGTGACTGGTACTGGTCGTCCGTGTAAGGGACGTCATCCACGCCCTCCAACTCGACACCAATCGAGAAATCATTGCAATCTGCAACACCAGCATAGCAGGAAACACCCGCGTGCCAGGCCCGGTCATTGCAGGATACGAACTGGGTTATGCGCCCGCTGCGCTCAATCAGGAAATGCGCTGAAACACGCAGGCTGGCGATCTCGGCAAAGTATGGATGCTGGCTTGGATCCAGTTTTCCCTGAAAAAAGGACTGTACGAACCCGCCACCAAACTCCCCCGGCGGCAAACTGATGTTATGAATGACGAGCAGAGACACCTGTGCATCCGCTGGGCGGGCATTGAAGTGAGGTGAAGGGCATTGCTCAGCCTGATCAAGCCAGCCTGACAGGACATCAATATGCATGGACGCAGCCACTTGGCAAAAACGTCATGCTAGCAGCCCGGAGGCCGCTGCAACAGTAGGCCGGACTCAGTTCTTGCCAGACTGGATACGGCGCAAATTGCCGATTACCGATTCCAGTGCGCGATCAAACAACTGATTGTCGTCCAGCACCCTGATCAATCCAGCCACAAAGTGCTGGCCCAGCGCGGCCGTGGAAAACTCGGCAACCTTCATGCCGGTTCGATTGACGAAGATATACTTGCCACTGAAGCTGATGATCGCCGCCAGCTTGCAGCGTTGTACCGGCTCGCCTTCAGCCAGGCTGAGCTCAAACCAGCTACCCGTATGCAAGGCAGCAACCCACTCAGTTGCCTTGGCATCCGGCAAGTCGCCTACCAGCTCAATTGCAGGCTCTGGAACAGGCGCTTCCATGACCGGCTCATCAACCAGCACTCGCTCAATGACCGGCGCGCTGCGAACGGGCTCACTGGGCGCAACCTCCTTTGCAACGGGCTTGGCCAACACCTGGTCCTGCACAGAGGGTGCTGGCTCCGCGGCTACAGACTCAGGCTGCGGGGCATCGGACTCCAGCGGAGGCAATGATTCAACCTCTGCTTCAGGCTCTGCCCGGGCAGCAGACTCAGCCATCTCAGCCGCCACATCAAGAAGGGGAGGCTCAGCCCTGTCTGCCTGCTCGGACAGGGTTTCAGTCAACAGCGGAACCGACTGGGGATCAGGCTCCAACTCAGGCATGGTAATGATTGCCTGTTGCAACTGCTTGAGCCGCATCAACAACGGCGCCCCCTGCTCCGAGCGCATACCGACCAGCTTGAGCCCCTGGGCCAGAGCCTTGCGGACGTCGGTGTTCAATGCTTCACGCTCAGCATAAGCGTCATCTGCCAGCGGCTCGATACTGTCGAGCAAACGTTTGGCCGTGTCTTCCGCGTGTTTCCAGGCAGCGGAGCCCTCACCTTCACGCAAGTTGGTCATCTGCATGACCTGGCTCCAGGTATCGCGCAGAAAATCAATCACGAAAACCGGCAAGGTCTTGCCCAACAGCAGCGCATTCAGGGACGCTGCAACCTGGTTGCGCGCACCTTCAATTCGCGCCTTGCCTTCTTCCGAGTCACGGGTGCGCTGCTCAAGGCGTTCCGAGCGGCGTTTTTCAACGTTGATAAAGCCGGTCAGCTCGGTGTGCAAACTGGCAAAGAGTTCAGGATCCGGCTCGGCTTGCCCATGCAAGCGCTCAACAATCCCTTCAAGCATCGCGTGCAATTGATCACGACGCAGGTCATCGTGGTCGTTCCAACCCATGGTGGCGCGTGCCAGCTCATTGAGCAAACGCCGTGCCGGGTGGCTGGACTGACTGAAGAAGCGCTTGTCGGCGATGGCCACGCGCAGAATCGGCAGCTGCAGACGCCCAATCAGCACCTTCACCGCCGAAGGTAATTGCGGGTCATCCAGAATGAAATCAAACAGCATCGATACCAGACTGATGACATCGTCATCAACCCGCTCCAGGCCACGGGCCTGGCCACTGAGTTCACGGTGCTGGGTCAATAGCTGATTGATCTGCGCACGCATGTCGATGCGCTGTACCGGTTCGGCCGGATTTTCATTGAAAGACAGATTGGACAGCATGCCCAGCAGTTCATTACTGCGCAGCGGCTCTGCGGAAGGGCTGCCCAGACGTGAAATAGCCGCGTCACCGCTGGCATGCCGCCAGTTGCCAATCAGCTCGCTGAACATCGACAGCACTTGCTGGTGTTCGGCCGACTCGACCGCCGGCGCCCCGGCATACTGACCGCCTGATGATGCTGCCGGAGCACGGCGGGTGGCCGACTGCTGAGCCGTACCACGAAGGTCAGGCAGAACGCCGGCAGAAATCAACTGACGATTGGCGGCTTCATACATGCCATCCAGCTGGTTGAATACATAGCGTTCAAACAGCTTGTAGATGATCAGACGAACCTTGATATCGAGACTCAGTTCGGCCAGTGCATCAACAAACACCTGTGACAGCATCTTCGATCCGAACGGATTGCTGCGCTCGTCAACCGTTACCTTGACCAGGCTGTTCAAACGAATCGACAGATGACTGAGTGAGGGTTTGGTGCGCGATGCCACCCGACCAATCATGTTGTCAATGGCAACCGTTTCCTCCAGCTCGTCAGGTTGCACCAGTGAGAGGGAGTCGATTTCGAAGTTTTGCAGAGACTGCGGCGGAGCTTCGGGAGTGTATTGACTGAGTGATTCAAGCTCACGCATAAAGGCCATGCAGCATGCCTTGGTGATGTTGTGACGCTGCAAACGTACCGCACGCATGGCTTCAAAAAACAAGGTTTGTTCAGTGTTGCTACCGGCACGATCAGCCATCTCGAACAAACTGTCGTCGGCGTTATCAAAGAGCTCGGTCAGGCTTTTTTTCAGAAACTCGAGCCCGAGTTTTCTGACCGGTAGAAGTGGGGATGGCAAGCTGGATGGCCGGTTGGGATCGAACTTGTCGATCGCCTGTTCAGCTGAGCTTATCGCAACAATTTTGGGATCACGGGCCATGTCACATCTCCGGACAGAGACTATCTGCCTTGTGTAACGCCAACGGAGCTTACCCTGCTATATGCACACTGCTTTGATCTGCATGTCCGTACGTCGTAAAAATGGCGTCAAATTTGAACCGAGTATACCGTTTTTTTATCAGGCTCCATCACCCTAATCTCATTTACATGACCCAGTTCACATTTCCGAGCATCGAGCATGGCGTCCATCGCTGGAGTTCAAAGGGTTTGAATACCATCCCAAAGCGCAAATAAAAGAGCAAGTAGCAGCACCTTATCGGGGCAATACGGCGACCGACGGGGTACGACAGCGGTCAAGTGGCAGGTAACAGGCAAACAATCGGGTATACTCGCCGCCTTAAGCCGATCTGCCATGGAGCACAGCATGCCGAATCTGACCCTCGACAGCCTGCAAGAGACCATTGTCGATGATGTTAAGCGGGCGCTAGCCGAAGATGTCGGCGCTGGCGACATTACCGCCATGCTGATTCCCGCTGATCGCCAGGCCAAGGCCCACATTCTTACCAGGGAAACCGCCACCCTGTGCGGCACCGCCTGGGCTGACGAAGTATTTCGTCAGGTCGATCCAGGTATTCAGGTGCAATGGCAGGTAACCGATGCCGAACAGATGCAGGCCAATCAGGTGTTCTGCACCCTGAGTGGTCCGGCACGCAGCCTGCTGACAGCCGAACGCACCGCCATGAACTTCATTCAGACACTGTCAGCTGTGGCGACCCGCAGCCGGTATTTTGCCTCACTGGTCGAAGGTACCGGGGTCAAGCTGCTGGATACGCGTAAAACCCTGCCCGGATTACGCCTGGCCCAGAAGTACGCCGTGACCTGCGGCGGCTGCCATAACCACCGGATTGGTCTGTATGACGCCTTTCTGATCAAGGAAAATCATATTGCCGCCTGCGGCAGCATTCAGGCGGCCATCAACCAGGCACGACATCTGGCGCCCGGCAAACCCGTTGAGGTAGAAGTCGAGTCATTGAATGAGCTCGATCAGGCACTGGAGGCCGGTGCCGATATCATCATGCTTGACGAGCTGAGCCACGACGACATGCGCGAGGCTGTCCGGCGTTGTGCCGGACGCGCGGCACTGGAAGCCTCAGGTGGCATCAATGAGCAGACGCTCCGCAGTGTGGCCGAAACCGGAGTCGACCTGATTTCCATTGGCAGCCTGACCAAGGACATCAAGGCGGTTGATCTTTCCATGCGGCTGAGCATGTAAGCCGCTTCAGGCAGCCACAAAAAACCCGGCACAAGCCGGGTTTTTTGTGGCTTTAACGCAGATCAGTCGCGTACGTTCTCGTACATCATATAACGCGAGGTTTCGTACAGACCGCGGGTCAGCGGCAACAAGCGCTGATACTCCTCGGGGAAGCGCTCAGCCACGTTATCCAGCGGCGTTTCGGACCACAAATCATGCAGGCTGGGCTCGCTGCCGTCGTAATTCATCTGCAACAGGAAGTCCTTGCTGACCGCGCCAATCAGCGGAAAACTGCCCTCACGCAGCACCACCGGTACCACCCGTTCACCCTCCGGTGCCGGCTGCAACAGGTCACGACCCATGGTGCGGTTATCGTAAGGCAGACCCAGCAGGCTGGTGATGGTCGGTAGCAGATCAGCCAGACCCACCGCCTCGTCAAACTCGCGTGGTGGCAACAGCCTGGGGGCATAGATCAGCAGCGGTACGTTGTTGCTTTCCAGGCCCAGTTGATCAAAGGCAGGGCGCATGTAGTCGATATTGGCAATCCGCGTGTTGTGGTCACCAAAGAGGACAAAGATGGTGTTGTCGTAATACCCGCCTTCCTTGGCCAATTCCATCAACCGGCCGATGTTGTAATCGAGCAGACGCACTGCGTTATATTGAGCGACGCTGCGTGAACCCGCGGCCTGCACTTCTTCAAGCGAGCGCTCGATCACCTCGAAGTCATCATTGTCCTCGGGAATGGTAAAGGGTCGGTGATTACCTGCAGTCTGGATGTAGGCAAAAAACGGCTTGTCCCTGGGCAGATTGCGCAGAATCTGATCGGTTTCCTTGAACAGGTCCAGATCGGAAATGCCCCAGACGTCCACATTCTTGGAAACCCAGCCGCCCTCCTCATACAAGGTAACGTCATCAATACTCTGGCGAATCAGCGCATTCATGTTGGCCCAGCCCGAGTTGCCACCAATGGTATAAATCTTGTGATAACCCTCCAGCGCATTGATCAGGGTGTGTTGATTGGTGATCAGCGGGTTGCGCGTGGCGGTTTCCGAGCGGGACACATCAGGAATCCCGGTGATGCTGGCCCAGACGGTCTTGGCCGTACCGGTTACCGGGACATAGAAATGCCGGAAAAACCAGCTCTCCTGAGCCATCCGGTCAAGATTCGGGGTCGGATTAAGGGGATTCCCGTAGGCGCCAACAGCGGTAGTGCCGAGTGACTCGAGCATGACAAAGACCACATTCGGACGCTGCGCCACATTCAGCGCATGCGGTTGCAGCGGCACCTGGCGATTCAGCGTCAGCGCCTCGCTGTCGGGTGTTTCAACACCCAGATAGCGGCTGACAACGGAATAATGCTCGCGCACCTGATCAAGATCGTAACGGTTCTCCGGAACACTCAGGGTGTCATAGAAAAAGATCACCGGGTTCAGACCCAAGGCACCCAACTGACTGTCACCCGAGAAAAAGGCATCACTCCAGCGCAACGGCACCGGATTTTCCAGATTGATATTGGTATAGCGGCCCAGAATAGCCAGAAATACCAGCACCACCATGGCCGTGCTGCCCCAGATTCGGGACCACAGGGAAATACGTCTGGCGGGACGATCCAGGGTCACGCGCTCGAATCTGAACAGAGCCAGACAGGTCAGTACCAGCATGCTCATCCAACCAAGACTGATCCAGATAACCGGATAGGTTTCCCAGACCATTTGCTGGGAAATCGCCGCGTCTTCGATAAACTTCAAGGCAGATGCATTCAGCCGCACACCCAGGTAGGCGTAATGACCAAAATCGAAGATATACATCAATAGTACGATGGCCAGCGCCAGTACCAGATAGACCCTGCCTATCCAGCGCAGCAGCGCAGAACGCAGACTGTTCCAACGGGGCAACCAGGCCAGCAACATGACCGGCAGCATCAGCAGTATGGCCAAGCGCAAGTCAAACCGGGCACCAATACTCAGCGTTTCCAACACCACAGCCCAGGTCTGTTCCACCCCGGGATCAACGGCGGAAAAGCCGAATAGAAAAATAGCCCGCAGAATCAACAGCAGGCACAGCAGGATAGCAACGCCCCCGACAAAATAATGAAGACGCCGCGACAACAACCAAGCCATAGAAACTCCAGTTCAGAATAAGAAGGTAACGCAACGCGGATCAGGGGCTGCTATCCGCTTCACCGTCATAACGGGAAAGGGTTTGCATACCCAGGGCAAACAGATGCTCATCAGATGCAAACAGGTCGGGAATCCGGCTTGAACCCAGCGGCCAGCGCCCGCTGCGCTGCAGATAATGACACTGACTGATCTTTTCGGCACGGTAGAGTTGCGCCGACGCCACACCGAGACTTGATAGTCCGGGCTGAATCAGCCCCTCAAGGGTCAGGCAGGTCTGATCCGGAAAAGCCCAGACTCTGACCATGGCGGCACTCATGCGCCGCCCAAGCTGGCGCCATTGTGCCCTGAACAACAGGCTATTGGGAATTTGCGCACCATCAAACTGCTGATCCAGCACTCGACAGCCGACCAGCAGACCGACATGGCTGGTCAGGCCGCTTAGATAAGCGACAAACTCGTCCTCACCACGGGTGCGGGCAAAGGCCGCATTGACCACGGCAGTATGTTCGGACAGATTCCACAGCAGGGTTCCGGCAATGCCACTGAAATGCCCCTTGGACTGGTTGAATATTGGCCTGACCAGCAAGTTTGCCATCAATTGCCTGAGCCCTTTCTGACCCAGTACCAGCACCGCCTGCTCCAGGCTTTTAACATCGCTCGCACGCCGGTAGAAAGGGCTGTTGGCCAAGCGGATAATTTCACTGACCGACACCAGATCACTGGCAATCAGGTCGGTCAGATCCTTGATGGTGGTATCCGGATCACGAAAGCAGCTCATGATCCGTGGTAACACGCTGGGCAGGCGCGGAACCAGACGGCTATCGGCAAGATTGCCGTGCAGAGCAACCTCAAAGGACTTGATTGCTGCCCGCTCAAAGCTGTTGATCGGCAGGTTCAGCGGTGAGTGCACACCCAGCACCAGGCCCATGAAAGCCTGCTCGATGCGATCTTCATCTTCACTCAGGCCGATACCGCGCAGGGTCATAGCCGGTCGAAACGGCGCGATCCTGGTCGCGCTCGGCGTACGTCCTGACAGAGAAAGCATGCGTTTCAGCCACGTTCCCAGTTGCATGCGCGGCTAACCCCTCAGCCGCTGCAGCAGACTGTGGCAATCGGCGACATGCCAGTCCGCCAGTGCCGGCCAGCTGTTGTCCGGGTGTACCAGACAGGTATGACAGCCCGCCGCACGCCCGGCCTCAAGATCAAAACGGAAGTCACCCACCATGATCGCCTCGGACTGCCCCAGGGACCAGGCCGAGAGCAATTGCTGAATACCATGCGGGTCGGGTTTGGGCAGCGCGTCATCACGACCCAATACATGCGCGGTGGCAAAACAGTCACGCACACCAATCACTTCCAGCGAAGACAGCGCTACCTGCCGCAGATTACGGGTCAGAATACCGATATGCTGACCCGCTGCATGCAGATGTCTGATCAGCTCGGCAGCGCCGGGAGCAGGTTCTACCTCTCGGGCCAACTGCAACTCGATGGCATCCAGTTCAGCCTGCATGGCCGCCTTCTCAGCAATCGGCAGGCTGGCCAGATAGCCGAGAATATCCTGCCCAGCCGGCACGCCCAGCTGCACCCGAATGGCATCAAAGTCGTGCTGCGCTACCGTCAGGGTACCGTCCAGGTCGAAAATCCAGCCACGCAGATCGCGGATCATTTGGCTGGCAGCTTGCGCATCAGCGACTCCTGGGTGATGGACGCCACCAGCACACCTTCGCGGTTGAATATCTGCCCGCGCGACAGACCGCGCGAACCCGAGGCGGAAGGGCTGTCCATGGCATACAGCAGCCAATCATCCATACGCAGCGGCCGGTGATACCAGATCGAGTGATCCAGGCTGGCAACCTGCATCTGCGGCGACCAGGAGGACACGGCATGCGGCAGCATGGCGGTACCAAGCAGATGAAAATCCGACGCATAGGCCAACAGGTAGCGGTGCAGTTGCGGATCATCCGGCAGGCGGCCGTCGGCGCGAAACCAGACATGCCTGACTGGCTCGGCCGCATGCGGCTTGAACGGGTTGAACAGCTCCACCGGACGAATTTCGATGGGTTTGTCGACCAGCACCTTGTCACGCACCTTTTCATGGATCAGGTGCTGATGATCGCGGGTCAACTGGGTCTCGTTGCGCAGGTCCTCGGGACCGGGCACCTTCGGCATCACTGCCTGATGGTCGTAACCCTCTTCATCACCCTGAAAGGAGCTGATCATGGTAAAGATCGGCTTGCCCTTCTGGATTGCCTGCACTCGCCGAGTGGTAAAACTGCCACCGTCGCGCAGTGGATCAACCTGATAAATGATTGGAAGCGTGGCGTCGCCCGGACGCAGAAAATAGCCGTGCACCGAGTGCACATGACGCGACGCATCCACAGTTTGACTGGCTGCAGACAGGGATTGTCCGAGTACCTGCCCACCAAACAGCTGTCTGAAACCCAGATCCTGGCTCAGGCCACGGAACAGGTTTTCTTCAATCTTCTCAAGCGCCAGCAAGCTGACCAGATCATCCAGCATATGCGTCATAGAGACTATTTCCTCGACAGCAACCGGCCGCAGCCGGATACGAATTGAAAGGGACTGAGAATGTCATCCAGCGAGACATTCTAACCTCTCCCCCGCCACTTTTGGTAACGCCTCTTGCCTTGTTGGCCAGTCTGACTCTGGCTCATACTCAGCGCTCAGCAAAACAGGGCTTGCCTGCATGGATCTGCCGCTGGTTTACCACACCGATTACAGCTTTGACTTTCCGCACAAGCACCGTTTTCCCATGGACAAGTTTGTGCGTCTGCACGACCACCTGCGTGATACCGGACTGCTGCACGACAATAACCTGCATAGCCCGGAGATCTGTTCGCGGGATATTCTCAGTCTGGCCCATGACCCGGACTATGTCAGGCGCTTCCATGACAATCAGTTGGACAGCGCCGCGCTCCGGCGCATGGGCTTGCCCTGGAGCGACGCCCTGGTGCGGCGCACCAGTCGCGCGGTCGGCGGTTCACTGCTGACCGCCGAGCTGGCGCTGCAGCAGGGCCTGGCCTGTCATCTGGCCGGCGGCACGCACCACGCCCATTACGACTTTGCCTCGGGCTTCTGCATCTTCAACGACCTGGCGATCATCAGCCGCTACCTGCTGGCCAGCGGCAAGGTACAGCGCGTACTGATCTTCGATTGCGACGTGCATCAGGGCGATGGCACCGCACGCATTCTGGAAAATGACCCGGACGCCATCACCGTCTCGCTGCACTGCGAGAACAATTTCCCGGCACGCAAGGCACAGAGTGACTGGGACATCCCGCTGCCACGGCAACTGGATGATGCCGGCTACCTGAAGATCGTCGATGACGTGCTGGGCTATCTGTTGCCGCTCTATCAGCCGGATCTGGTGCTCTACGATGCCGGCGTGGATGTGCACCGGGATGATGCCCTGGGCTATCTGAACCTGAGCGATCAGGGCATAGCACAGCGCGACAGGCGGGTGATCGACCATTGCCTGGGCCGCGATATTCCAGTCTGCGCGGTGATCGGCGGCGGCTACAGTGCTGATCGGGATGCATTGGCCAGGCGGCACGGCATTCTGCATCACAGTGCCGCGCAGATTTGGCAGCAGCGGGCTTTGGGGTAAACTGCGCCACTCCATGCCCTGCGGACCCTGTCATGCCTGCGCCCCATTCTGCCCACGTTGCCGTTATCGGTGCCGGCCCTGCCGGGCTGATGGCTGCTGAAACCCTGGCTCTGGCCGGCGTGCACGTTGACCTTTATGACGCCATGCCCTCGGTCGGACGCAAGTTTCTGCTGGCCGGCGTAGGCGGCATGAACATCACCCATGCCGAAGCCAAGGCCGACTTTATCCAACGCTACCGCGAAGCCAGTCCCTGGGTTGCCGAGTGGCTGCAGGAACTGGATGCCGATCAGCTCAGAGCCTGGATTCACGGTCTGGGCGTAGACACCTTTGTCGGTTCTTCCGGACGGGTATTCCCGGTGGATATGAAAGCTGCACCGCTGCTGCGCGCCTGGCTCAAGCGGCTGCGCGAAGCCGGTGTCAGCCTGCATACCCGGCACCGCTGGCAGGGCTGGGATGCCGAGGGCAAACTGCAATTCCAGACCCCGCAGGGCTCTGCCAACGCGCAGGCTGATGGCCTGATTCTGGCGCTGGGCGGTGGTAGTTGGTCACGGCTGGGATCGGATGGCGCCTGGGTCCCCTGGCTGCGTCAGCAGCAGATTCAGGTACGCGACCTGCTGCCGGCCAACTGCGGCTTTGAGTGTGACTGGAGCCCTTATCTGCGTGAACGCTTTGCCGGGCATCCGCTGAAGCAGGTGATTGCGCGGGTCACACTGGCCAAGGGCGGCGAGCAGATCCAGCGCGGTGAGTGCGTGCTGACCGCACAGGGTCTGGAGGGCAGTCTGATCTATGCGCTGTCGGCGCCGCTGCGCGATCAACTGCTCGACCAAGGCCGTGCCACACTCTGGCTGGATCTGGCTCCGGATCGCAGTCACAGTCAGTTGCAGGCAGCGCTTGAGACACCGCGCAAAGGCCAGACCCTGAGCTCAGTGCTGCGAAAAAAAGCCGGGTTGGATGCCGTCAAGATCGCACTGCTGCATGAACGACTCGGGCCTGAGACGCTGCGCTGTGCTGAACAGGTGGCCAGCGCGATCAAGCAGCTGCCGATTGTTTTCACTGCCACGCGGCCGTTGGATGAGGCCATCAGCAGTGCCGGTGGTGTCAGCCAAGCGGCCCTCGATGACAAGTTGATGCTCAAGGCCATGCCCGGGGTATTCTGCGCCGGCGAAATGCTCGACTGGGAAGCACCCACCGGTGGCTATCTGCTGACCGCCTGTTTCGCCAGCGGTCGCCGGGCCGGACTCGGGCTGATTGACTGGCTCACGACTTCGGCTTGATTCCGGACAACCTGGGTACCATCCAGCGCTCGAACAGCCCTGGCAGCAATCTGGCCAGCAAGCGGGCGCGCCAGTTGACGTTCGACAGCACTAGCTGCCGACGCCGCTTTACCGCCGCGCGAAAGATATCATCAGCTACCTCGGTGGGTGAGGACAGACCCAGGGGCGAAGCCACCGGACTGCTGATCACGCTGCCGTCGGCCTGCAGCGCATGCTTGCGAATATCGGTGGCGGTATAGCCCGGTGTCACCAGCATGACATTCACGCCCTGCTCGCGCACTTCCATGCGCAGGGTTTCAAACAAACCGTGCAGGGCATGCTTGCTGGCGTTGTAGGCACTGCGGTAGAGCAAGGGCGCAAAACCGGACAGCGAGCTGAGCACAATCACCTGGCCACGGCGCTGCACTATGCTTGGCAAAGCCAGTCTGGTGCAGTACAGCGCGCCGAAATAATTCACCGCCATGATGCGCTGAAAGACCGTCAGATCGGTCTCGGCAAAGGCGCTGCGATGGGTAATACCAGCGTTGTTGATAAGGATATCGATACCGCCAAAGTGCTCTAGCACCTGACGCATGGCCTGCTCGCAGGCCTGCTCATCGGCGACATCGCAGTGCAGCGCCAGCACATCGGCATTGAGCTTGTCCATCAGTTGCTGGCGGAAGGCAACCAGGGGCTCATCCTGAACATCGAGGATGGCAATGCGGGCGCCTGACTGGGCAAAACGCAGGGCCAGTGCCCGCCCAATACCGGCGCAACCACCGGTAATCACTACCACTTTCTGCTGAAAGACGCCCCTGCCCATTGCTTACCCCTGATCATGCTGTTGGTCACGACCAAGAGTGGGACAAATCGCCGCACGCTGCAAGCTGCCCCTGCACGCGCAGCTCTGCGCTGAATGTACGGGGTTAGTCAGGGCGCCAGACGTTCGCGCTGCCACTGGCCATCTACCAGCCGATAATTCAGGCGGTCATGCAGGCGGCTGGGGCGGCCCTGCCAGAATTCGATCAGTTGTGGTTTGAGGCGAAAGCCGCCCCAGTGTGGTGGGCGCTCGGGGGCCAGGTCGGCATACTGCTGCTGCAGTTGCTGCAGGTTGTTCTCCAGCACCTCACGGTTGGCAATGACCTGGCTCTGGGGCGAAGCCCAGGCGCCCAGACGGCTGCCCACCGGGCGGCTGTGGTAGTAGGCGTCGGATTCGTCGGCGCTGATCTGTTCGACCTGGCCTTCGATACGCACCTGGCGCTCAAGATCATGCCACCAGAAGGTCATGGCAGCCTGGGGGTTGGCCTGCAGTTGCTGACCCTTGGCGCTCTGATAATTGGTGAAGAACACAAAGCCACGGTCATCCATGCCCTTGAGCAGCAAGGTGCGCAAGTGCGGCTGGCCGTTTGTATCGACGCTGGCGAGCATCATGGCGTTGGCTTCGGTGGATTCGATTTCCACCGCCTGCTCGAACCAGGTGGCAAACAGGCTCAAGGGTTCATCAGGGGCCTGGTTTTCCAGCAGGCCGTCGCGGGTATAGTCGCGACGCAGATCGGCTACATCAGGTTTCATGGTCGGGGCTCCGGTGGATAATGTCCCTATGCTAGCACCTTGCATGGGCGGGACATTGACGTCGGACAAGCTCTTTTCAATCTTGCTGTTTCAGACAGCGATAGACCTCGCGGCTCAGCGCCAGGGCACGCGGATCCATGAGGACATAGGGGCCCATGGTGTTGGTGACGTAGCCAAAGCCGACTTGAGCTTCGGGATCACAGAAACCGAGTGAGCCACCGGCACCGGGGTGTCCATAGGCCTGCGGCCCCATGCCGAACCCACCACCTTCATAGTCCTGTTCGAGCATGACGCCGAGGCCGAAGCGCGTGGGTGCCAGCAAGGTTTTATCCATGCCCTGGCTGTGCTCGGTACGCATTTGCTCAACCAGTTCGCTGTCCAGCAGGCTAACGCCGTCGAGGCTGCCGCCATGGGCCATGATTTGCCAGAAGCGTGCCAGCGAGCGCGCGTTGCCGGTGCCGTTGGCGGAGAGTATCTCTGCCTGCTGCCATTCGCGTTTGTTAGTGCTGACCATCATGCTGGAGGGGTTGCCAAAGGCCTTGAAGCCCATGCTGTCTGGCTGCCCCATGGACATGAACAGGGCGCGGGCATACTGGTCTCCGTACTGATTGCGCAGCCGCGAGACGTGGGCAATACGCTGCAGTTGGTCGTCCGGTACGCCGACGAAGAAATCCATGCCCAGCGGCTCACATATATGCTGTTGAATGTAGGTGCCGGGGCGCTCGCCGCTGAGACGTTTGAGTGGTTCGCCAAGCAGCCAGGCATAGGTGACCGGTGCGTAGCCGTGGGCTTCGCCGGGCGTCCACCAGGGCTTTTGTTCGGACAGGGCTGTGGCCATGGAATCCCAGTCAAACAGCGCCTCCGGAGGCAAGGTGTCGCTGATGGCCGACAGGCCGGAGCGATGACTGAGCACCTGGCGCAGGGTGACCTGCTCCTTGCCGGCCTGGGCAAACTCGGGCCAGGCGTCGGCCAGCGGGCTATCCAGACCGATGCGGCCGGCTTCTACCTGCTGCAACAGGGCTACCGCGCCCAGTGGTTTGGTACAGGAAAACACGTTGACCAGGGTGTCCTGCTCCCAGACCTGCTGATTGTCCTTGTCGACCACGCCCTGCCACAGATCCAGGACCGTTTCGCCGCCAACCTTTACGCACAGCGCACTCCCACGCGCCTGCTCATCGGTCTGCTGCTCGGCAAAGAGCTCGCGAACACTCTCGAAACGCGGATCAAAATAGCCCTGGACGTTGCTCATCGCATGGATTCCCTGTTGGAGGTTGTTATGGGGTTATTAGACCCGAGCTTGGCCACGATTTCAGCACGTATAAACACCGGAATTTTATCTATATGCGATTGCATGATAGATCGCCCGCTAGCTCGGAAAGATTTGCGGCGCGCTGGAAGCAGGCAAAACCGGATTGGGCTAGTCCGTGGTGGGTGGAACTTGCAAACGGCCTCCGAGAACCGCCGTGAACCCGTCCCTGGGGGCTCGATCCAAATCATCCAGGATTTGGACCGTTCCCGGAGGCCGTTTGCAAGCCCCACTTTCTGAGTCCGTGCTGACGGCTAATAACCTCTACTGGTAATGCGGAGCTAGGTTTGGCTTTTTACTTCCAGCTTCAAGCTTCAAGCTTCCAGCCAAAAAACTCATCTTGTGAGCTCGTTCAACTTGCCGCTTATAGCTTGTAGCTTGCCGCTTGCCGCTTTATTTCCGGCTAGTCGATCTCCCGCCGAAACGGCGGCAACGCATTGAGAATCGCCTTGCCATACCGCTGTGTCACCAGCCGGCGATCCAGCAGCGTGACGACGCCGCTGTCCTGTTCGTTGCGCAGCAGGCGGCCGCAGGCCTGGATCAGGCGCAGGCTGGCGTCGGGCACGGCGATTTCCATAAAGGGGTTGCCGCCGTTGCGCTCGATCCATTCGCTGAGTGCCGCTTCCACCGGGTCATCCGGCACGGCAAAGGGAATCTTGGCAATCACCACATGCTCGCAGTACTTGCCCGGCAGATCCACGCCCTCGGCAAAGCTGGCGAGGCCGAAGATCACGCTGGGGTTGTCCTTGTCGACCTGCGCGCGGTGTTGCCGAATCAGCTCCTGCTTGGACAGGTCACCCTGCACCAGAACACGCTCGCGAAAGTCGCGCGCCAGTCCAGCGTAGACTTCAAGCATCTGTCGGCGCGATGAGAACAGCACCAGGCTGCCCAGCGCTTGTTCCAGAATGCTCGGCAGGTGCTCGATGATCGAGGCGCTGTGGCCTGGACCGTCGCGCGGGTCGGCACCGTGATTGGGGATACGCAGCACGCCCTTTTCGGCATATTTGAAGGGGCTCGGCGCCAGCGTGCAGACGGCGCCCTTGGGCAGGCCGGCGCGCATGCTGAAGCGATCAAAGCGGCCCAGCGCGGTCAGGGTGGCCGAGGTCACCAGGCAGCCAAAGGCGCTGTGCCAGAGGAATTGACGCAGGGTCTCGGCGGCCATGATCGGGCTGACATGCACTTCAATGTCGTTCTGCTCGGTCAACGTCAGCCAGCGCGCGGTAGGCGGCTTGTCTTCGGCGTCCTCCAGGCAGAACTGGGTCCAGAGCGTCCAGTTGCCCTGGGAACGCGCCAGCAGAGCACCGAACAGCGGATACCATTCCTCGGCCTGATGCGAGGTCACGCCAATGGCCTCGCCATCCATGGCTTCCTTGAGCAGGTCAACCAGACGTTGAAGCAGGTCACTGATGCGCCCGAAACCGGCCTTGAGTTCAACGCCCATCTCGCGCAGATGCGCTGGAATAACGCCGTCTGGAAAGCGGTGCTGCGGGCGAATCTGCCCACTCAGATCCTCGGCGCTGGCAAAGTCGGCAACCTCGCCCAGGGCCTGGGCCATGAATTGCTGATGCGGCTTGAGATCCCGGGCCAGACCCGGCACCTGCTCAAGAAAGCGGCCGAAGTCGCCGGGTAGCGGATGTTGCGCCAGCAACTTGCTGAGATTCTTGTCCAGTTGCTCGAGCCAGTCGGCGGTGGCCGACATGCGCGTGTGATGGGCAAAGTGCGCGATGGCCTTGTCCGGCAGATGGTGTCCTTCATCGAAAATATACAGGCAGTCGCGTGGGTCCGGCAGGATGGCACCGCCACCCAGGGCCAGATCGGCCAGCACCATGTCATGGTTGGTGACAATCACGTCGACCTTCTGCACGCCTTCACGGGCCTTGTAGAACACGCATTGGTTGAAGTGGCCGCAGCGGCGGTTGGTGCACTGGATATGGTCAGTGGTCAGGCGTGACCAGTCCTGGTCGTCCAGGGCCTCTGGCCAGGAGTCACGTTCGCCGTCCCATTTCTTGCTGGCCAGGGATTCGACCATGCGGGTATAGAGCTTGAGGCCCGCTTCATCCACCTCCAGATTGAAACCTTCGTCGGCAAAGCCCTGTTGGCGGCTGGCCAGGGACTGGTTCTCGCTGAGCAGCTGGTCAAGCTTGGACAGGCAGACATAACGGCCGCGGCCCTTGGCCAGGGAGAATTGGAAGTTCAGGCCGGCATTGCGCTGAATATCGGGCAGATCCTTGAGTACGATCTGTTCCTGCAGCGCCACGGTTGCCGTGGAGATGACCAAGGGCTTGCCCAGGTGCTTGGCAATGGGAATCGCTGCCAGACAATAGGCGACGGTCTTGCCCGTACCGGTACCGGCCTCGACCACCGCCACGGCCGGATCACCGGCGCGGCGATTTTCATCGTCCAGCTTGATGCCGCCAAAGAGTTTGGCCACCTCGGCAATCATGACCCGCTGGCCGTAGCGCGGTTTCAATGATTTGTTCTCGAGAAAGGTACGGTAGGCCGTCTGGATCTGGCCTTTGAGGTCGTCGTTCAGCATGCGCGCTCCGGTCAAGGCGAGCATCATAACATTGAAGTGCCGCCGGGGTTGCGCATGGGCTGGGACATCTTCGGTTGCAGATTTCACTTGATGCCAGACCGATCTGGCCTGAAGCTAACCCCCTTGTTATCTGGAAGAGTCCCATGTCAGAGAGTCCAACCGCCGCCCTCATCGCCCTGCTCGATCAGGTGCAACCAGACACCCTGCTGTGCGTCAGCCAGGGGCCCGTGCCTGCGCTCAGCCACTGGTGCACGGAACACCCTGAAACCCTGCTGGTGCATGTCAAGGAAACCCCCTTGACGCCTGAGGTTACTGCGCGGCGCTATGATCTGGCTGTAGTCGCCGATCAGCTCGAGCATATGGACAAGCGTCCCGGTGTTGAGCTGCTGGCCGGCCTGCGCAACCTGACTGTAAGCCGCATGGCTGTACTGGTTGACCTGCAACGCGCCGCCGACTGGCAGGACACCGACTTTTTTGGCCTGGCCATGCAGCGCCAGGCGCGCTTCGAACGTGACGCCGGGAGTCTGACCCTGTTCAGTTACGACCTGGCTGCTTACAAGAATGTGCCGGACTGGTTGAACGCCAAGTACTGGGCCAACCCCGAGATGTACGACAAGTATTGGTGGTGAGCATGCCGACCCTGAGTTCTGCCGATGCCTGCCCCTGTGGTAGCGGCAAAGGCTATGGTGACTGCTGCCAGCCCTTGCATCAGGGACAGCCGGCAGCCAATGCCGAGGCGCTGATGCGTTCACGGTATTGTGCCTACAGTCTTGGTTTGGTCGATTACCTGCAGGCCAGCACCCTGCCCGCCCAGCAACAGGCGCTGGATCTTCAGGCCATGGCATCATGGAGTCACAGCAGCAGGTGGCTCGGGCTGCAGATCAATTCCGCCAGCCCCTGCCCACCGGGCACAGACCGCGCACAGGTGACCTTTACCGCGCAATGGGCAGATGCCGACGGTCAGTCACACAGCCATCAGGAATGTTCGGACTTTCTCCTGCGCCAGGGCCATTGGTATTTTGTTGACCCTAACCATCGGCTCAAAGCCGGGCGCAACGACCCCTGCCCATGCAGCTCCGGACGCAAGTTCAAGCACTGCTGTGCCTGATCAGTCCGCCAGTTTCAGATGGTCGGTATTCGGCACCTTTACTTCTACGTCCCGCTTGAGCTCATCCAGATCAGCACCGGGTGGTGCCAGACTCAGGGCGGACAGGTCGATTGGCAGCGGTGTAAAGTCGGCGTAATCGTCCTGCATATCGGCACCGACCGGCGCGATACCGAAATCAGGCGCTTCGACATCGCTGAAAGCCGCCATGAATTCATCACGCGGAACCAGCCTGGGCTTGTCACTTGCACTTGCAGTTACTGGTGCAGCAGGCGTGGGAGCAGGTGTTTCAACGGCGGCGGCAGGCGCAGGCGCAACCGGCTCGACTGGATCGACTGGATCGCTCCCCATGGGCACCACGGCACACACGGCGCCTGCGCGCTCAATGGCCTGACGGTACTTATCTGCTGCAGCTTCATCCAGCCCCTGTTTGATCACGACCCGGCGACCGGAAAACAATAGTGTCAGTTGCTCCTCGCCGACCTGAAAAAGCTGACCAACACGGGCACGCGCCTGCTCCGGCGTGACACCGTCGCGAACCTGTCCTTGAAAAACGATCTCGAAAAGAGGCATCTTGTCTCTCCCTGATAATGATTAATTGGGCAGTTTCTGCCGCATTTGATTAGTATGGACAGACCCAGGCGGTACGACAACTCCATAAACATTCCGGCCTGCGTGCAAGATAAGGGGGAACCGTGTTCAGACCCATAAAAACAGCGGCCTTGTTGATCGTCACCCTGCTCTGGTTAAGCGGTTGCGCCATTCTGCGTCCATCCTATACCAAGCCGGAAATCAGCCTTGCCAACGTCGAAATGCTCAAGGCCAATCTGTGGGAACAGAACTTCCGCCTGCAACTGCGCGTGGACAACCCCAACAACCGCAATCTGCCGATCAGAGGCATGCATTATCAGATTTATATCAATGATGCTCGGCTGGCAACCGGCGTAACCAATCAGCCCTTCGATGTACCGGCCTATGGCTCGGAATATTTTGAATTGAATGTGCGCTCCAATCTCTGGCGCCACATTGCCGATCTGGTCAAGATGGTAGAGCGACAACAACCGGTGAGTTACCGGATTGAAGGCCATATCCGTACCGGCTTTTTCCTGTCACCGGCCATTACCCTGCAGGAAAAGGGCACCCTTGATCCTGCGAACCTGAGTTTTTAAAGCATGAGTATTCTGAACTGGCTGGCCGTTGTCGGCCTTGTCATCATTCTGGCGCTGGCCGTTTATGCGATTGTTCTCTGGCGTCAGGTCCTGCGTCGGCAAGCCCTGCTCAAGGCGCAGCAACAGGAAAGCACCCAGCAACTGGCGGCGGATATCCGTTTTCTGGCCGGTAGCCTGCTGGACGGTCAGTTGCCGTTGATCGAGGGCTGCATCCGCATCAAGGTGTTACTCGACAACTATCAGGGTCCGGGACGCGACGATCCGGCATTTGCCGTGTTTGAACGTATCTATGATGACACTGCACATATCCCTACCCATCAGGCCTGGAAAGACCTACCCGTGGCCGAACGACGCCTGCATGAACGGCGTATGGAGACACTGGAGCGGGATCACAAGGAATCGGTAGAGCAGGCTGCACGGTTACTGGCCAAGGGTTTGGTTGGCCAGTAACCGTGCAGATCAGGGGGCGGTTCAGACTACCGAGTTGCCGCCATCCACGGCAATGGCCTGACCGGTCACGTGGCGTGAAGCCTCGGATGCCAGGTATACCGCCGTACCCTTGATATCTTCATCGCCGCCAATACGACCCAGCGGGGTACCCTGCTTGATCAGCTCCGTTACCTTTTCCAACCCCTTGGCCAGTTTGGTCGGGAAATAGCCCGGGCAGATAGCGTTGACGTTGATGTTGTAGGCGCCCCACTCACCCGCCAGCGCGCGCGTAAGGTTGATGGCTGCTGCCTTGCTGGTGTTGTAGGCCACGGTAAAGATACCGGAATTGGCCCGGTTGCCCTTCAGGCCGGCAATCGAGGCGATATTGATGATCTTGCCGGATTGACGCGGAATCATGAAGCGGCGAGCCACTTCCTGGGCCATCAGGAAGCACACATCGACATTCAGCGTCATAACCTTCTGCCAGCCCTCGTAGCTGTGCTCTTCAGCACGCTGACCCCAGGTAGTACCGGCGTTATTGATGAGGATATCGACGGTACCGAACTTGGCCTCAACCGCATCAACCAGGGTGCCGATCGGATTGCTCTGCAGGTCACCCATGTCGCAGGCAATACCACCGGCCTCAATACCCTGGGTGGCCAGATCAGCGACCACTTGCTCCACTTCGGCCGCATTGCGGGCGCTGATGAACACCTTGGCGCCCTGTTCACCCAGCGCCTCAGCCATTTGCAGGCCAAGACCCTTGGTACCGCCAGTAATCAGGGCCACCTTGCCGGTCAGATCAAACAGTTGCTTGACGCTCATACAGAATCCTCGCTTTCTCATGAATATGACTTTTCGTGCCGGCATCATAGCGCTGACACTGCCAAGCACCGACCATCAGTGATACGGGTGATATGCCAGCCTGCTCCAGTGTTATCATGCTCGCCCACTTTCATGGAGCCCATCATGGCAGAGCACGACTTCAGGCGCACCCTGCTTTCCCCCGTCCATACGCTGATTGAATGCCGCACCTTGGCGGCCGGGCTGTATCAAGTCACAGGACAGGGCGGTGCGATTCAGCCCGGAGACACCCTGATCTGTACCGTCAAGGGTAGCCGTGATTTGCCGCTGCGCTTGAGCGTGGACAAGGTTCGCTGCCTGATCAACCCGCCGGGACAGTGGATTGCCTCCGCACGCGGACCGGATTTGCGTGGTCAATCGGTGCTGGGTTGGTCGATTCGCTGTGATGCCTGCGAGCGCGAACAGGCTTTCGAATTTCTCGCCCGCGATCAGGACAGTCTGGATGCACGCACCACCAGAGCGGTTGAGCGCATCGCCGAACTGGGCTGGACGCCACACGGCGACAACCACCTGTGCCCGGCCTGCAGCCGCGCTCAGAACAGCAGCAACTGCTCACCGAGCTGACTGTAGTCGCTATCCAGCCGCACGCCGACACCAATCAGCCTGACCGGTCGCAGGCCCCGGGCAAAGGCCTGCTGACAGAGATCACGGTAGCCTTCCGGACTGATGGGTGCACCCGCCTGCTCCAGCGTAGTCTGGGTAAAATCGTGGAACTTCAGTTTGACGAAGGGCTTGCTGACCCGGTACTCGCCTTCCAGGCGCCCGAGGCGTTGGGCGAGTTTCTCCAGTAGCGGCGGCAAGGCGTCCAGACAGGCCTGCAGATCGGGTAAGTCCTGGTCATAGGTGTTTTCCACGCTGACTGACTGGCGACGGCTTTCAACCACCACCGGTCGCTCGTCAATACCCCGCGCCAATTGCCACAGGCGCTCACCAAAGCTGCCAAATTCACGCGCCAGGTCCTGCTTGCGCCAGGGCAGCAGCTCACCGCAGACGTCCACGCCAAGGCTTTTCAAGCGTGCCGCAGTGACCCGACCAACACCGTGCAGACGCTCTACCGGTAAGGCTTTGACAAAGCCCTCGACTTCGTCCGGCAAAATCACCTTGAGGCCATCGGGCTTGTTCCACTCACTGGCAATCTTGGCTAGAAACTTGTTCGGTGCTACCCCGGCCGACACGGTGATAGCCTGATCGGCAAACACTGCCTGACGAATTTCCTGCGCCATCAAGGTGGCACTGCCCCGGCACATCTGGCTGTCAGTCACATCGAGGTAGGCTTCATCCAGGGACAGCGGCTGTATCAACGGCGTGTAACGGGCAAAGATCGCCTGAATGGCCTGGGAGGCCTCACGATACACCGCCATGCGTGGCGGCACGATCAACAGGTCGGGGCAGCATTTTTTCGCATAGGCCGAGGCCATGGCAGAGCGTACCCCATAGGCCCGCGCTTCGTAATTGCAGGTGGCAATGACGCCGCGCTTGCCGGGATCGCCACCCACGGCCAGCGGACGCCCACGCAGTCTTGGATCGTCGCGCATTTCGATCGCCGCGTAGAAACAGTCACAGTCGATATGAATAATCTTGCGCACGTAAGTGCCCACGGACCTGCAGCATGAAAAGGGGTCAGGATCAGGCGACGACGACCCGGTTTCGACCGGCCTGCTTACCCTCATACATGGCCTTGTCGGCCCGCTGTATTAGGGACTCAAGATCATCCTCGTCGGCCTGGCGCTCAACCACACCAGCCGTAGCGGTTATCTGGATGGACTGACCGGCGATCTCCATCGGTGCCGCCGCCAGGGCTTCAACAAAGCGCAGGGCAATCAGACCGGCTGCCTTCAGTGGTGTGTCGGGCAAGACTACCACAAACTCCTCGCCGCCCAGCCGCCCGAG
This sequence comes from Gammaproteobacteria bacterium HGW-Gammaproteobacteria-11, assembly GCA_002840055.1. Classification (GTDB taxonomy): domain Bacteria; phylum Pseudomonadota; class Gammaproteobacteria; order Pseudomonadales; family Pseudomonadaceae; genus Halopseudomonas. The sequence goes on from PGZJ01000002.1 coordinate 127,063, forward strand.
AATATCGATACTGCGAAAGTTGTCTCGGCACACCTGCGCTACGCGCCTTAGCACCTCATCACCGGCCGAGTGCCCCCAGGTATCATTGACCCGTTTGAAGTGATCGAGATCCAGAAGACACAGACTCAAGGGCTTTCCGCTGCGCCGGATACGCTGCAACTCGTGCTCGAACAGGGCTTCATATTCGCGCCTATTGTTCAAGCCGGTCAGTGGGTCAGTGCTTGCTTGCAGTATCAAGGCTTCCTGCAGGCGACTGCGTTCCTCAACCTCCCGACGCAACAGGGCATTGACCTCCCTGGCTTCAACCAACAGGGCAAATTGCTGGCGCTGCAGCAGTTGGGTACGCAGTGCCGCCGCCCAGCCAGTGGCAATCGGCAACAGCAAAAAGACGAAGATGGACACCAGCTCAGCGGGCTGCTTTGGGTGCACCCAGTGCACGGCCAGCAAGGTGCAGAAGACCATGTAAAAGGCCAGCCCGACTGACAACATCAACCGGTTGGGTATAAAGATCAGCAATGACATGAGCATGATCACTGTGACCACCACCGACCAGGCAGCAATCTCCGGGCGCAGCGGATAAACCAGCATGAAACCGCTGATGCCAACCAGCATGGCCAGACTGATCCAGCGCCCCTGGGTCGCCAGCAAGGGCTGTTTGCGCACCGCAATAAACAACACGACCAGCAGCAGACTCACGCCTATGCGCATGGCCAGCAACAGATAGAACTCAATTACCGGACCCAGGGCAACCAGATCAGGAATGGCAAAAAGTAATAACAAGCTGGCCCAGACCAGCAGCGCCCGTTGCAGCTGACGGCTGACAAGCAATTGATTGGTGCGCAGGTAGGCCTGTTCACTGTCGACATCAACGAATTCGCCAAACAACCGACCGAGCTGCCAGCGTGGCTGGGTCAGAACCTGCTGATGCTCATGTAGACTCTGGTTCATACACTGATGACGCGGTTTCTGCCCGCCGCCTTGCCGTCATACAAGCCCTTGTCGGCCCGACGAATGACATCCTCAATATTGGTATCGTCAACCTGTACCTCGGTCACGGCAAAAGTCGCGGTAAGCGTGATGGGTTGACCCTCATTGTCCAGCGGGGACTTTTGCAGACGCTCACGCAGGCGGTTGATCACCTGCATGGCACTGTCGAGATCGGTATCGGGCAGCAACAGGATAAACTCCTCACCACCAAAACGGCCGACAATATCCGAGTGCCTGAGGGTATCAACAAACAGATTGGCCACATGCTTCAGGGCCTGATCACCCAGATCGTGACCATACTGATCATTGATGCGCTTGAAGTGATCCAGGTCCAATACGCAGAGAGACAGCCGCGCGCCGTAGCGGCGCAACCTTTCCTGTTCACGGCGGAACAGCATTTCGTATTGCCGACGATTGAACAGTCCGGTGAGGGGGTCGGTGGTGGCTTGCCGTTTAAGCTCAACTTCAAGCTCTTCACGGCGCAGGATCTCTTCCTGCAAACTCTTGTTGATACGTACCGTCTCGTTCAGCATGGCAAATTGCCGGCGCTGGCCCCTTTGCAGACGAACCGCAGCCACATAACCGATGACCGAAGGCAGCATCAGTACAAATGCCAGTCCAATCAGAACGGAGACCGGTGGCTCCTTCAAGGCAATGCTGTAAACCGTGCCGACCAGACCAAAAAGCGCGGCAATGGCACTTTGGGTGGCACGGTTGGGTACAAAGATGAACAGGCTGATCAGCAAGATACTGATGACACCGATGTTCCAACTGGTAATTTCCGGGCGCACGAAGAAAATCATGAACATGACCGGAAAGCCGATGATTTCAACAGCCGTGGTGGCTTGGCCGCCAGTTGCCAGCGCAGGCCTGCTTTTCAGGAAGAAAATGTAAACGGCGATAAAGAACGTGGATATCAGGCGCAAAGCAAATAACAGGTAAAAGCCTTCAGTGGCGCCCAACTGAATATAGTCGAGCACCCCGAACAGGATGACCAGCGTCCCCCACACCCACAGGGCCGTGATCAGAGATCGGGCTGTGGTCTTTTCTTCGTGCTGTCGGTAGGCCTGTTCCGTGGCCCGATCAATAAATTCGCCACGCCAAACGGACAAGGCGTAACGACTATCGGTTTTCTCCATGGAAAACCCCCCACCGGCTGGGTCGAGACGGACTGTCTCGTTATTTTTATGTTGTATCAATGATAGAACATCTTGGGCGCAAAGTAGATTAATGATCATACTATCCGCCTACTAGCACTTTGATGTCAAACAAACTGCGTCACATTTCTGACATCACCTTGACGCCGCCTTTAAAATCTGTTCCCGGGGATAAAAAAATCTTTTCTCATCAATCGCTTGACAGCTCAGCGCCAATGAGTAGAATGGCGCCCTCAGACGCGGGGTGGAGCAGTCTGGTAGCTCGTCGGGCTCATAACCCGAAGGTCGTAGGTTCAAATCCTGCCCCCGCAACCATATTAAAAACCGTCGAACGGATACTCTCCTTCGGCGGTTTTTTTTGCCAAAAATTCGTGCGCCTGCGGACAACTCAACTTGTCACCATTCACAGCTCAGGCCAGCGGACTATACTCACAAACACGCCCACCAGGACACTAGCCAAGCCCATGCTGTTTCGCCTGACCTGCCTGATTCTGAGCCTGTACTGCATCACCCCTGCTCAAGCGGCGCCGGAAACCGACCCACAGACAACAACACTGGATTTTCTTGTCGCTGACGTCTGGCCCTGGGGCTATATCAACGCTGCCGGGGAACAGGACGGCCTGATCGTCAACTTTGTGCGCCGATTTGCCGCCGAGGCAGAGCTGCCCTACAGCGTTCGCATTCTTCCGCATCAGCGGGTGCTGTCTGAGCTTCAACGCGGGCAACCTGGCCTCGCCATGTTATTTGAAAACCCTTACCTTGATGACTATGCCATCAGTCTGGGCGTAGTGCTGAATACCGACATCCTGTTGATACGCAAACATGGTGACAGCCAACCACCCAGCCTGGCTGCCCTGGCGGGTAAACCCGTTGGCTATATACGCGGAACCTACTATGGCGAGGCCTTTGAACATGATCAGCAGATCATCAAAATACCCGTCAACAATCTGGATCAGGCCATCGACATGCTGCGCCTCGGGCGTCTTGATGCCATGATGAGCAGTGACGTGGTCTTTCTGCACACCCTGGCTGCACTTGGCCTGAAGCCCGCTGACTACCAAAGCGTCGTCACCAGTGCAGGCCATCCCGCCCACCTTTATCAATCTGCACAGCAAACCGACAGCGCCCTGACCCGGCGCCTGCAACAACACCTGCAAACCCTGCACGACAGCGGAGAGTTACTTGAGCTGTTTTACCTGCCACAGGCTGATGAAGAGCGCTTGATCATCGAATAGGCCCGCTGTAAGCTGTATATCCATACAGCAAAAGATCAGCCATCATGCGCATTTCCCTGATTGGCCCTGCGGCCAGCAACGGAGCAAGACTGCCGCTCTTTACCTGCCCGGTGCAGGCCGGCTTTCCCAGCCCCGCTGACGATTACCGAGAAACCTCCCTGTCACTAGATGAACTGGTAAACGTCCATGCCAGCCATACCTTTCTGCTGCGTGCTCAGGGCGACAGCATGCAGGACGCCGGCATTTACGATAATGACATTCTGGTCGTCGACCGCGCTGCCCGGCCTCTGCCCGGCGATGTGGTAATTGCCTGTGTGCGCGGCGACTTTACCGTCAAGGTACTGACCTTCGAGGCTGGCCTGCCAGTACTGATGCCGGCCAACCCGCGCTACCAGCCGATCCGCATGCACAGCACCGACGAGCTGGAAATCTGGGGTGTGGTCAGCCACAGCCTGCACCGTCACCGTTTCCGTTGAGGCCATCCCGTGCCGGCGCCCCGCTTTGCCCTGGTTGATTGCAACAACTTTTACGTCAGTTGCGAGCGCCTGTTCCGCCCCGATTTACGTGGCCTGCCCATCGTGGTGCTGAGCAACAACGATGGCTGCGTGGTCAGCCGCAGCAATGAAGCCAAGGCCCTGGGCGTCAAAATGGGCGTACCCTTCTTCGAGATCCGCGAGCTGATCGAACGCCATGGCATTGAAGTATTCAGCTCCAACTATGCGCTCTATGCCAATATTTCTGACCGGGTCATGTCCCGACTTGCCGAACAGGTCCCCGCCATCGAGTGCTATTCGATTGATGAGGCCTTTCTTGACCTGAGCGGCCTGCCGCTGGATCTGCAGAACTTTGGTCAGAAAGTACGGGATGATATCGGCCGCTGCGTCGGCATGCCGGTGTGTGTTGGCATTGCCCCGAGCAAGACGCTGGCCAAGCTGGCCAACTGGGCGGCAAAAAAGTGGATCAAGACAGGCGGTGTGCTGGATCTGGGCGATCCGCAACGGCGTGACAAGTTGCTGGCGCTGGCGCCCGTCAGCGAAGTCTGGGGCGTAGGCAGGCGTTTGTCCGCCAGACTGGCCTTGATGGGCATCCATAGCGCCCGGGATCTGGCCTGCTATGACTTCAAGATGTTGCGCAAGGCCTTCAGCGTGAATCTGGAGCGCACCGCCCGCGAACTGAAGGGTGAAAGCTGCTTTGGCCTGGAGCACAGCCCCGAACCCAAGCAGATGATCGCCAGCACCCGCTCCTTCTCGCAGCGCTTGTTCGCCCAGCATGACCTGGCAGAGGCCCTGACCCTGTACACCTCACGTGCAGCGGAGAAGCTGCGGGCACAACACAGTCTGTGCCGGGTTGTGCATCTGTATATCCGCACCGGGGTTTACACCACAGGCAGTCAAGCTCACCGCTACCAGGCCACCATCACCCTGCCCTACCCCAGCGCTGACAGCCGAGATCTGGTCAAGGCGGCACTGCAAGGCCTGGAATCCATCTACCGCCCCGGCCCGGCCTACGCCAAGGCTGGCATCATGTTGATGGATCTGATTCAGCCCGGGCAATACACCCCCGACCTGTTTCAGCCGGCACCGCGTCCCGGCAGCGACGCCGTGATGCAGGTCATGGATCAGATCAACCGCCACCAGGGTCGCGGCAGTATTCGCATCGGGCGGCTACGCGCCACACCGGACTGGAGCATGAAACGCGAGCATATGAGCCCGGGCTTTACCAGCCGCTGGGAGGACTTGCCGAAGGCGCGCTGATATCCAGCCACTCACGCACTCATGCTATCCCTTTGTTGACCCGGCACAGCATTAATCGATAAGACAGGATGACAATGGCAAGCAACAGAAAGCCGAACGCAGGAAGACACCAAACGAACGCTGCATCTGTGTATACGATGTGATTTTCCGCATCGTAGTAACGCCCCAGCTCATTGAATTCGATGCTCAGATACCGTTCATACCAGATCCAGAAGAAGAACACAGATAACAGCAGCGCGATAACCGCGCCAGGCGTGAGCACCCTAACAGGCCGTTCTGATTCTGCATTTTTCACAGGACTAACACCTCCACAGATGCGCGCATCCATTCACTGATGCTGAGCAATATGTTTCAGGATACAGGCCAGCAACACGCTCGCCCCGGAGCAGCAATGCAACCCATGCCGTGCTCATAATACCGACTCAGCCAAGATTGAAGCGCGCTGCCTACTCGCACTGCAAACCAGCAAGCCAGGCAAGGTCTTCGGGCCTGGTGACCTTGATATTGTCAGCGCGGCCTTCAATAAGACGCGGTGCCCAGCCGGCCAGTTCCATGGCGGAGGCCTCGTCGGTGATCTCGGCACCAGCCTGCAAGGCATCGGACAGCGCCTGGCGCAGCGGGCCAAGACGAAACATCTGCGGGGTAAAGGCTTGCCAGAACTGGCGACGGTCCACGGTGGCCTGAACCCGACCGTCTGCGCCAACCTGCTTCAGGGTATCGCGCACCGGTACCGCCAGCAAACCACCAACAGGGTCAGTGGCCAACTCGCTCAGCAAGCGATGCAGGTCGCTTTCAGCCAGATTTGGCCGTGCGGCATCATGCACCAGCACCCAATCCTGATCCTCTGCGCCCAGTGCAATCAGATGCTCCAGACCATTGCGTACCGAGTCGGCGCGCTCGCGGCCACCAGGCGCGCGATAGATCCCCTCCCGGCTGGCACAGGGCAGTGCTGGCCAATAAGGGTCATCCACGGCCAGACACACGACCAGACCGCGTAATCCGGGCTGGCCGAGGAAGCAATCAAGGGTCTGTTCAATCACGCTATGCTTGCCGAACGGCAGGTATTGCTTGGGGCGGTCCGCCTGCATGCGCGAACCGACGCCGGCCGCGGGAATAACCACCCAGAACGGCAGACTCATTCCACGCTCAGCTGGAACAGGGTCTCACCGTCGCGGATCATGCCCAGCTCGCGCCGGGCACGCTCTTCAACAGTCTCAAGCCCCTGTTTGAGTTCGATGACTTCGGCCGTGAGTACCCGGTTGCGTTCCTGCAACTGCTCGTTCTCACGGGCCTGGGCGGCAATCTGCTGCTTAAGCTGGCTGACATGCGCAAGGCTGCCCTCACCGACCCAGAGCCGGTACTGCAGGCCGGCCAGCAGCACCAGCGCAATCAGCCAGAGCCATTTCATGGCTGCTTAGCCACGGAACTCGGCACGACCCTTGTACGGCGCCTTGCCCGCCAGTTGCTCTTCGATACGCAACAACTGGTTGTACTTGGATACCCGATCAGAGCGGCACAGTGAGCCGGTCTTGATCTGGCCGGCAGCGGTACCCACCGCCAGGTCGGCAATGGTGCTGTCTTCGGTTTCGCCACTGCGGTGCGAGATAACGGCGGTAAAGCCGGCGGCCTTGGCCATCTGAATGGCTTCCAGGGTTTCGGTCAGCGAGCCGATCTGGTTGAACTTGATCAGGATCGAGTTGCCGATTTTCTCGTCAATGCCGCGCTTGAGAATCTTGGTGTTGGTAACAAACAGATCGTCGCCGACCAGCTGTACCTTGGCGCCGATCTTGTCGGTCAGGACCTTCCAACCGGCCCAGTCGGACTCATCCATACCATCTTCGATGGAGATGATCGGGTAACGCTCGGACAGACCAGCCAGATAATCGGCAAACCCGGCCGCATCGAACACCTGACCTTCACCGGCCAGATCGTACTTGCCGTCCTTGTAGAATTCGCTGGAAGCGCAATCCAGTGCCAGAGTCACGTCATCACCCAGGGTATAACCGGCATTGGCAACGGCCTCGGCAATGGCTGCCAGGGCATCCTCGTTGGAGGCCAGGTTCGGGGCAAAACCACCCTCATCACCCACCGCCGTGCTCAGGCCGCGGGCCTTGAGAACCGCCTTGAGGTGATGGAAGATCTCGGCGCCCATACGCAGCGCTTCGGCAAAGTTCTTGGCGCCGACCGGCTGCACCATGAACTCCTGGATATCGACGTTGTTATCCGCATGCTCACCGCCGTTGATGATGTTCATCATCGGCACCGGCATGGAATAGACGCCGGGGGAGCCGTTAAGATCGGCAATATGTGCATACAACGGCACGCCCTTGGCCTGGGCGGCGGCCTTGGCAGCGGCCAGGGACACAGCCAGAATCGCGTTGGCGCCCAGGGTGGCCTTGTTCTCGGTACCATCCAGCTCGATCATGGCACGGTCAAGCGCTTGCTGATCCGTGGCATCGCGGCCCACCAGCAGCTCACGGATCGGACCATTGATATTGGCTACGGCCTTGAGTACGCCCTTGCCCAGGTAACGGCTCTTGTCGCCATCACGCAGTTCCAGCGCCTCGCGGGAACCAGTCGAAGCACCAGATGGAGCGCAAGCGCTGCCAATAATGCCGCCATCCAGAATCACATCGGCTTCAACGGTCGGGTTGCCACGGGAATCGAGAATTTCACGACCCTTGATATCAATGATCTTTGCCATGGTTGCTGCTTGCTCCATCATCTACATAGGAAAAAAGAGGGATTTGTTCAGGCGGTTTCCAGTACCGGAAAGCCCTTGACCAGGTCGTCCAGCTGTTTCAGCTGACTGAGGAAGGGCTCCAGCTTGTCCAGCCGCAGGGCACAGGGGCCATCGCACTTGGCATTGTCCGGATCGGGATGCGCCTCCAGAAACAGGCCGGCCAGCCCCTGACTCATGCCGGCCTTGGCCAGATCCGTAACCTGACCACGGCGGCCACCTGCCGAATCGCTGCGCCCACCGGGCATCTGCAGGGCATGGGTGACGTCAAAAAACACCGGATACTCGAACTGCTTCATGATGCCGAAGCCGAGCATGTCGACCACCAGGTTGTTGTAACCGAAGCTGGAGCCGCGCTCACAGAGGATCAGCCGGTCGTTGCCGGCCTCTTCGCACTTGGTAAGGATATGCTTCATTTCCTGCGGCGCGAGGAATTGCGCTTTCTTGATGTTGATCACCGCCTGGGTCTTGGCCATGGCCACGACCAGATCGGTCTGCCGCGACAGGAACGCCGGCAACTGGATAATGTCGCAAACTTCGGCGACCGGGGCGGCCTGATGAGGTTCATGCACATCGGTGATCAGCGGCACATTGAAAGTACGCTTGATCTCTTCAAAGATCTTCAGCCCTTCCTCCATTCCCGGACCGCGGAAGGAGTTGATCGAGGAGCGGTTGGCCTTGTCGAAACTAGCCTTGAACACATAGGGAATACCCAGTTTGCCGGTGACCTCGACATAGGTCTCGCAGATGCGCATGGCCATGTCACGGGATTCCAGCACGTTCATGCCACCAAACAGCACAAAGGGCTTGTCGTTGGCGATCTCGATACCGCCAACCACTACGGTCTTCTGTGACATATCGACTCCTCAGCCCTTGCGTGCGTGCTGGGCCAGCGCGGCCTGAATGAAACCGCTGAACAGCGGATGACCGTAACGCGGCGTCGAGGTGAACTCGGGGTGGAACTGGCAGGCAACAAACCAGGGATGATCACCGACCTCAATGACTTCAACCAGTGCACCATCAACCGAGCGACCGGTGATTTTCAGGCCGCCCGCCTGCAGTTCCGGCAACAGGTTGTTGTTGACCTCATAGCGGTGCCGATGACGTTCGACAATCAGGTCCTTGCCGTAGCACTGATGGGCCATGGAGCCCGGCTGCAATGCACACTCCTGACCGCCCAGGCGCATGGTACCGCCCAGATCGGACTCTTCACTGCGCTGCTGCTTGTCACCCGTGGCGGTCTGCCATTCGGTGATCAGACCAACGACCGGATGGCTGCTGGTCTTGTCGAATTCGGTGGAGTTGGCGTCCTGCCAGCCGAGTACGCTGCGGGCATACTCGATCACCGCAACCTGCATGCCCAGGCAGATGCCCAGGTAAGGAATCTTGTTCTCACGGGCGTGGCGCACAGCGGCAATCTTGCCTTCGACACCACGCAGACCAAAGCCGCCCGGCACCAGAATCGCATCTACACCGTCGAGCAGGCCTATGCCCTGCTTCTCGATCTCTTCCGAGTCGATATAGCGCATGTTGACCTTGGTATAGCTCTGGATGCCGGCGTGGCTCAGCGCTTCGATCAGCGACTTGTAGGCATCGAGCAATTCCATGTACTTGCCGACCATGGCAATAGTGACTTCCTTGGTCGGATGCAGCTTGCCGTCGACCACGCGATCCCACTGGGACAGGTCGGCACTGCCACACTCCAGACCAAAACGCTCGATGACAAAGTCATCCAGGCCCTGGGCATGCAGTACGGCGGGAATGCGGTAAATGGTATCGACATCCTCAAGACCGATGACCGCACGCTCTTCCACGTTGGTGAAAAGCGCAATCTTGCGCCGCGAGGACAGATCAATCGGATGATCGGAACGGCAGATCAGCACATCCGGCTGCAAGCCAATGGAGCGCAGCTCCTTGACCGAGTGCTGGGTAGGTTTGGTCTTGGTTTCGCCAGCGGTAGCGATATAGGGCACCAGTGTCAGGTGCATGAGCATCGCGCGCTTGGCGCCCACCTCGACCCGCAGCTGGCGAATGGCTTCGAGGAACGGCTGCGACTCGATATCACCGACCGTACCGCCAATCTCGACCATGGCCACGTCGGCATCGCCAGCACCCTTTATGATGCGGCTCTTGATCTCGTCGGTAATATGCGGGATGACCTGAATGGTCGCTCCGAGATAATCACCGCGGCGCTCCTTGCGCAGCACTTCTTCGTACACCCGACCGGTGGTGAAGTTGCTGGAGCGGCTCATGGTGGCGTTGACAAAACGCTCGTAGTGACCCAGATCGAGGTCGGTTTCGGCACCATCGTTGGTGACAAACACCTCACCATGCTGGAAGGGGCTCATGGTGCCTGGGTCCACGTTGATATAGGGATCCAGCTTGAGCATGGTGACTTTCAAGCCACGCGCCTCAAGAATTGCTGCCAGGGAAGCCGAGGCAATACCCTTGCCCAATGAAGATACAACACCACCCGTGACGAAGATGTAGCGCGTCATGAAAAACCCGTAGATTGAACTGTTAAGCGGTCGCAACCGCAGGGAATCGAAGGGAGGCCGGGGGAAGCACTGATGATTCCCAAAGTCTCGTCAAGATGGGAAGTCAGGATACCAGACAGCCCCCCCTTTCTCAATCCGTTCACGGCACCCAGATCAGGCAAAAACCCATTTCGTCAGATGCACAGCTGGCCCACTCGGCATTCCAGCGTCCACCCACCGAGACCAGTTGCTGGTCGCAGTATAGCAAGGGGATTCTGCTGCGCAGCCAAACCGGCAGACCGGCCTGCTGAAACAGGTCCTTGAGCGCCTGGGTTGGGCGCCCCGGCAGCTTGATCTGCTCGCCGCCCTGCCGGTAACGCAACTGCCATTCACCCTCGAGCCCGCGAATAGCGCCGGCCTGCACCGAACAGTGCAGTTGGCCATTGTCTGGCAGCTGGATAACCGGCTGCAAAGGTGAAATCAGCATCGGGGCGACCGGCGGTATGCCTGTCTTGAGCAACCACAGCCGTCCAGAGGAACGGATCAGTTGCCAGCCGCTCAGATTGACCATCGGCTGACTGTCGTCAGCAGCTCCCAGTTGGCCCAGCAGGGTATCCAGCACAGCATGCGGCGGGCTCAGGTCGGCCTGGGTACGCAACCAATAGCGCAGCAGATTGGCCTGCCGGGCCGGACTGAGTCGCTGCAGACCGGCACAGTCCAGACTTTGCCAGCCCTTCAGCCAGGGATCAGTTACCCCCATGGACAGGGACTGACTATCTTCCTGCGCCCGCTCATCGAGCAGCAGATTGGCCTCCTGCGCATGCTCAGCCAGACGCAACAGATGGCGGCCCGAGCCCGGCCATTCACGCTGTAGCAAGGGTAACAAGGTATGGCGCAGGGCTGTGCGGGCAAAACGCGGGTCCTGATTGGCGGGATCCTCAATCCACTGCAATCCGCGCTGCTGAGCGGCCTCAGCAAGCTCGGCACGGGTCCAGTCAAGCAAGGGGCGAAACAGATAGCCAGAGCCAAGCGGTCGCCGCTTCGGCATCCCGGCCAGGCCCCGCAGGCCAGTGCCCCGCAGGATTCTGAACAACAGAGTTTCCAGTTGATCGTCCTGATGGTGCGCCAGTAGCAGGCAATCGCCCTGCCCCATATGCCGGACAAAGGCCTGATATCGGGCATCGCGGGCCTGTGCTTCGATGCTCGGGCCATCGGCCAGCTTGACCCGCTCAATCACCAGCTCGACACCACGGCGCCGACACTCGGCGGCGCAATGTGTCACCCAGCCATCGGCATCGGCGTGCAGACCGTGATGTACATGCAGGGCTTTGAGGGGGGGCAATGCGTGATGGTCGCGCAGTTCAACCAGCACGTCGAGCAACAGCATGGAATCCATGCCGCCGGACAACCCCAGCCACCAGACCGGGGCGTCCTTGCAGGGCAGCAACTGCCTGAGCAGTTCCTGCGCGCTGAACATCTACTTCAGACCAAAGGCCATCAGGCGCTCATAGCGGCGCTCGAGCAGATCCTCGGCCGGCAGTTTTTCCAGCGCTTCCAGCTCAACCAGCAGTTGCGCCTTGATCCGTGCCGCCATGTCTTCCGGCTTGCGATGCGCACCACCGAGCGGCTCGGGGATCAGGTTATCAACCAGACCCAGCTCCTTAAGACGTTCGGCGGTGATACCCATGGCTTCTGCGGCGTCGGCAGCCTTCTCGGCCTTTTTCCACAGAATCGAGGCACAGCCCTCGGGCGAAATCACCGAATAGGTCGAGTATTGCAGCATCATCAGGCGGTCGCAGACACCAATCGCCAGTGCCCCACCTGAACCGCCCTCGCCAATAACGGTGGCGATGATCGGGGTTTTCAGGCGCGCCATGATCTGCAGGTTCCAGGCGATGGCTTCACTCTGGCCGCGCTCCTCGGCATCAATACCGGGGTAGGCACCGGGGGTATCGATAAAAGTCAGCAACGGCATATTGAAGCGCTCAGCCATCTGCATCAAACGGCAGGCCTTGCGGTAGCCTTCAGGCTTGGGCATACCGAAGTTGCGGCGGACCTTCTCCTTCACATCCCGACCCTTCTGGTGGCCGATGATCATCACCGGACGACCGTCCAGACGGGCAATGCCGCCAACAATGGCTGCATCGTCAGCAAAGTGCCGATCGCCGTGCAGCTCTTCGAAGTCGGTAAATATCTGGCTGATATAGTCCAGCGTGTAGGGACGCTGGGGATGGCGCGACATCTGGGCAATCTGCCAGCTGCTGAGATTTCCGAAAATGCTCTCGGTGAGCGATTTGCTCTTGTCCTGCAGGCGGGCAATTTCGTCAGTGATATTCAGGGAGTTGTCGCTACCAACCAGACGCAATTCTTCAATTTTGGCCTGCAGATCAGCGATCGGCTGTTCAAACTCCAGGTATTTCTGGCTCTTGCTCATAAGCATCCATTATCCGCTTGGGCCCCGCAGGGCATCCGATTTCGCATTACCTTAAGGGATTGCAGGCCCGCCGTCGAGCGGCCGCCCCCCAGGTCAATCATCTGTAGTGCAAGGAGACGCTGTCTTTGCCCAACTGGTCACGCAGGGCCTGCACCAGGTCATCCGCCGGTTCAACCCGCCAGGCCTCACCAAGGCGCAGTTGGGCGGCCGCTTCCGGGCGCTGCAGATCAACCGTTACCGCGCAGTTGCCGGGGTACTTCTTCAGCAGTCCGGCCAAGTGTTCCAGGCTGGCAGGATCGTGCCGGGCACTATCCAGGCTGATACGCACGCTGTCCAGCAAGCTGGTACGCGCCTCCTCCAGCCCCATCACCCGTTTGACACGCATGCGCAGACCACCGGAGAAGTCATCCTGGCCGACCTCACCCTCAACCACCAGCAGCGCATCCTTTTGCAGCAAGGGCTGGGCAGCTTGATAGGCTTCGGAGTACAGCGCCACGTCGATTCGCGCCGAGCGGTCATCCAGGGTCACGATACCCATGGTGCCGCGCTTGCCCTTGACCACCCGCAGGTCAAAGACCAGACCGGCAATGGTCTGGCTGTCCCGCGAGGGCTTGAGGTCAATGATGCGCTGGCGGGCAAAACGGCGAATTTCCTTTTCATACTCATCAATCGGATGCCCGGTCAGATACAACCCCAGGGTCTCCTTTTCACCGCGCAGGCGCTCCTTCAATGCCCATTCACGGGCATTCAGGTAATCAGCATAGACATCCCGTCCGGTGGCCGGCCCAAGCAGGTCGCCGAACAGGTCGGCATGGCCGCTGTCAGCACTCTTGGCGCTTTGCTCAGCGGCGGCAATGGCTTCTTCCATCGCGGCCATCAGGGCCGCGCGGTTGCGATCCACCTGCTTGAGGTAGGCTTGCTGCTCTTCATCAAAGAACGGCCCCAGGCGGTCCAGCGCACCGGAGCGAATCAGCGCCTCCATCACCCGTTTGTTGATACGCTTGAGGTCAACCCGGGCGCAAAAATCGAACAAATCGGTAAAACTGCCACCCTGCAGACGCTTCTCGACAATGGTTTCCACCGGGCCTTCGCCGACGCCCTTGATAGCGCCCAGGCCATAGACCACGTTGCCGGCTTCATCGACGGTAAACTTGAACTCGGAGACATTCACATCCGGCGGAAGGATGCGCAGCTTCATGCTGCGGCATTCTTCCACCAGGGTCACAACCTTGTCGGTATTGTGCATATCCGCCGACAACACCGCCGCCATGAAAGGCGCAGGATAGTGCGCCTTGAGCCAGGCCGTCTGATAGGAGACCAGACCGTAGGCGGCCGAGTGCGACTTGTTGAAGCCATAACCGGCAAACTTTTCCACCAGATCAAAGATGTTTCCTGCCAGATCGGCATCAATGCCATTGCCGGCGCAGCCCTCAATAAAGCCGCCGCGCTGCTTGGCCATTTCCTCCGGCTTTTTCTTGCCCATGGCACGGCGCAACATATCCGCACCACCCAGGGTATAGCCGGCCATGACCTGGGCGATCTGCATCACCTGTTCCTGATACAGGATAATGCCGTAGGTCGGCTTCAGTACGGGCTCAAGACCGGGATACTGGTAATTGGGATGCGGGTAGGAGACCTCTTCACGCCCGTGCTTACGGTTGATGAAGTCATCTACCATGCCCGATTGCAGGGGACCGGGGCGGAACAGTGCTACCAGGGCGATCAGATCCTCAAGGCAGTCTGGCTTGAGCTTCTTGATCAACTCCTTCATGCCGCGTGATTCAAGCTGGAACACCGCCGTGGTCTCGGCTTTCTGCAGCATGCGGAAGGTCGGCGCATCGTCCAGCGGAATAAAGTCGATATTCAACGGCTCCAGGCCTTGCTTGGCCTGCTCGCGGTTGATGGTCTCCATCGCCCATTTGATGATGGTCAGGGTGCGCAGACCGAGGAAGTCGAACTTCACCAGACCGGCGGACTCGACATCGTCCTTGTCGAACTGGGTTACCAGACCAGCTCCAGCCTCATCACAGTAGAGCGGGGCAAAATCCGTCAGTTTGGTCGGCGCAATCACCACACCACCGGCATGCTTGCCGACGTTACGGGTAATGCCCTCGAGTTTGAGTGCCATATCCCAGATTTCCTGGGCTTCCTCGTCATTGGTCAGGAAGTCACGGAGGATTTCTTCCTGCTCGTAGGCCTTGGTCAGGGTCATGCCTACTTCGAAGGGGATCATCTTCGACAGCTTGTCCGCCAGGCCATAGGACTTGCCCTGCACCCGCGCCACGTCACGCACCACCGCCTTCGCGGCCATGGTGCCAAAGGTGATGATCTGCGATACCGCCTGGCGGCCATAGGCATCCGCCACATAGTCGATAACCCGGTCACGCCCTTCCATGCAGAAGTCGACGTCAAAGTCGGGCATGGAAACCCGTTCAGGATTCAGGAAGCGCTCGAACAGCAGGTCATACTGCAGCGGATCCAGATCAGTAATCAGCAGCGAATAGGCCACCAGCGAGCCCGCCCCCGAACCCCGGCCCGGCCCGACCGGTACGCCGTTGTTCTTGGCCCACTTGATGAAGTCCATGACGATCAGGAAGTAACCGGGAAACTCCATCTGGATGATGATATCCAGTTCGAAGTTGAGCCGATCAATGTAGACCTGCCTGCGGGCCTCGTAATTCTCCGAACCAGGCGGCAAGACTACCTTGAGACGCTCTTCCAGCCCCTCGAAGGAGACCTTGCGAAAGAAGTCCGCCTCACTCATGCCATCCGGTGTCGGAAAGGCTGGCAGAAAGTTCTTGCCCAGCTGCACGTCGATATTGCAACGCTTGGCAATCTCGACACTGTTGGCCAGCGCTTGAGGAATATCGGCAAACAGCTCGGCCATTTCCTCCGGACTTTTCAGGTACTGCTCATCACTGTACTGACGAACCCGGCGTGGATCATCAAGGGCCCGGCCTTCGCCAATACAGACGCGGGTTTCGTGGGCTTCAAAATCCTCGCGCTTGAGAAAGCGTACATCGTTGGTGGCCACCACCGGGCAACCACTCTGGCCCGCCAGTGCCACGGCGGCATGCAGATACTCCTCGTCATTCAGACGACTGGTGCGCTGAAGCTCAAGATAAAAACGGCCAGGGAAGATACCCATCCAGTAATCCAGCAGCTCAGCAGCCAACTGCGGATTACCCGACAACAAAGCCAGGCCGATTTCACCTTCCTTGGCGCCGGACAGGGCAATCACATCCTGGCTCGACTCGGCGATCCACTCGCGGCGAATGGTCACCAGACCGTTACGCTGACCTTCGGTATAACCCCGGGAGATCAGTTCGGTCAGATTGCGATAGCCATTACGGTTCATCGCCAGCAGGGTCATACGGGTAAGCTGGGTATCGTCATCACGGCCCAGCAACCACAGATCGACACCGGAAATCGGCTTGATACCACCACCCATGGCCGCCTTGTAGAACTTCACCAGACTGCACATATTGTTCTGATCGGTCACCGCCACAGCCGGCATCCCCGTCTCGGCAACTGCCTTGATCAAAGGCTTGATCTTGACAATGCCGTCAACCAGAGAGAACTCGCTGTGTACGCGCAGGTGAACAAAGGAATGCGTCATGGTGGTCCTGTTTCTGAAGGCAACAACTGAGTTGGGATTGTACCGGCGGGGGGAGTTGGGGGCTACTCACATGGATGGCTGAATTTTTATGATTTGCTGAATCGCGTCTTTGCGATATGTGTATGGCGAATGGAAAGGGGCAGGACACGCCGACACGCCGTAGATACGTCCATGTAGGCTCATCACTGGCATCCCTGCCAGTGACGGTCGGCTTAGCCCTGCCCCTTTCCATTCGCCTGCGAGATTAGTGTTGTCGGCAAAAAACCATAAGACCACGCCACGCAAACTGGAATAAACAGACAGCAATTAAAAGGCTACTTAGACAACTCACAGGTTGGTAGCGGTTTCAGGCGGTGCGGCCTCCACTGACCGTCACTGGCAAGGATGCCAGTGATGAGCCTACAGGGATGTATTCACGGCGTGTCAGGGGAGGCCGTAGCGCCTGAAGCCGTTAGACGCACAGGCCATAACCAGCATCTAATCAAGCAACGCTATTACGTCACGCACCGGCGCAAAAGACCGACGATGAATAGGTGTAGCACCCAGCTCACGCAAAGCCGCCAGGTGTACCGGTGTTGGATAACCCTTGTGCTGAGCTATACCGTAGCCGGGATACAACAGCTCCAGCGCCTGCATCTCGCGATCCCGGGCGACCTTGGCCAGAATCGACGCGGCGGCAATCGCCGGCACACGGGAGTCGCCCTTGATCACAGCTTCGCTGGGCATCGGCAGCACCGGGCAGCGATTGCCATCGATCAGCACCCGATCCGGACGAGTGGACAGACCGGCCACAGCGCGCTGCATCGCCAGCATGGTAGCGTGCAGGATATTCAACTGGTCGATTTCCTCGACCTCGGCACGGGCAATACACCAGGCCAGCGCACGTTCCTGGATCAGCGGAAACAGTGCCTCGCGGCGTGCTTCAGTGAGTTTCTTGGAATCGTTCAGGCCCTCGATCGGCCGTAGCGGGTCAAGGATCACCGCGGCGGTCACCACCGCGCCACAGAGCGGACCGCGCCCAACTTCATCGACGCCGGCAATCAGCTCATTGCCAACGGGTGCGCACCAGTCCATGGACAGCTGCGTCATGCCAACCGGCCTTTCTCGCGCATCAAGTCTATGACGGCTGCTGCCGCTGCCTCATCGGCATCCCGGCGCAGCATCTGGTGCAGGGCCAGAAAAGTCGCTTGCGTGGCCTCTGCTTCGCTGGTCGGCCCCAACCGCGCGAGTAACGCCTGGCTCATGACCTCCGGAGTCGCCGCATCCTGCAGAAACTCTGGCACCACTTCACGACCGGCAAGCAAATTCGGTAAGGAAACATGCCCCACCTTGACCAGCAGCTTGAGAATGCGAAAGGTCAGGCCGGCCATACGATAGGCCACCACCATCGGGCGTTTGAACAGCATGGCCTCCAGGGTAGCAGTACCCGAGGCAATCAATACGGCATCACAGGCAGCCAGCGCTTCATGGGCCTGACCATCGAGCAGGGTCAGGGGCAAGGATAATCCGCTGTCAGCCAGAATGGCCTGCATCTGCGCCTTGCGCTCGGGATTGGCGCAGGGCATAACAAAGTGCAGATCCGGACGCTGCTGCAGGCAGAGCGCAGCGGTTTGCAGAAAAAGCAGGCCGAGCTTGCGCAACTCGCCGTTGCGACTGCCCGGCATCAGCGCCATGACCGGAGCCTGGTGATCCAGCCCCAGGGCAGTTCTGGCGGCGTCACGATCCGGCTGCAGAGGTATCTGGTCAGCAAGGGTATGCCCGACACAACGCACCGCGACCCCGTGTTTCTGATAGACCGCCTCCTCGAAGGGAAACAGCGTGAGCATCAGATCAGTCGATTGTTTGATACCCAACACACGCTTCTCGCGCCAGGCCCAGACCGACGGGCTGACGTAATGCACCGTGGGGATGCCGGCATCGCGTAGCTGCTGTTCGAGGTTCAGGGTGAAGTCGGGGGCATCGATTCCGATAAAGACATCCGGCGCTTCGGACTTCAGATGGGCGGCTAGCTGCTTGCGGATATTCAGCAGTTCACGTAACCGTCCGAGCACCTCAACCAGCCCCATGACCGACAAGCGCTCCATGGGAAATCGGCTTTCAAAACCGGCAGCCAGCATGCGTGGACCACCAATGCCAATAAAGCGGGCGTTCGGGTAATGACGTTGCAGGGCCTTGATCAGGCCGGCACCGAGGATGTCGCCGGAGGCTTCACCGGCAACCAGCGCAATACACAGGGGTTTGCTGCGCTCGACCGGGGTGGTGTCAGGGACCACAGCGGCGTCGACCATGATTAGCGGGTGATACCACGTGTCGAGGCCAGAATGGAGTCGCGGTACAGCGCGATCTCGGCATGCTGACTGGCGGGTTCTTCGAGCAATACCAAGGCCTCTTGCAGGGTCAGACCCTGGCGATAGACAGTCTTGTATGCCTTGCGCAGGGCCGCAACCAGCTCGGGGCTGTAACCGCGACGACGCATGCCCTCAAAATTCATGCCGTGGGCGCTGGCTGGATTACCGCCAACCATGACGAAGGCCGGAATATCCTTGAATACCGCGCTGTTGGCCGCACTCATGGACCAGGCGCCCAGATGGCAGAACTGATGCACCGTGGTGTAGCCGCCCAGAATAGCGCCGTCACCGACATGCACATGTCCGGCGATGGTGGCGTTGTTGGCCATGATGATGTTGTCACCCAGCACACAGTCATGGGCCACATGCACATAAGCCATCAGCAGGTTGTGGCTGCCAATCCGGGTAATACCCTGATCCTGAACTGTGCCGCGGTGCAGGGTACAACCCTCACGTATGACATTATGGTCGCCAATGATCAGCTGCGTGGGCTCACCCTTGTATTTCTTGTCCTGACACTCTTCACCCACAGAGGCAAACTGAAAGATGCGGTTGTGCTTGCCGATCGTGGTCGGACCACGCACCACCACATGCGGTCCGATCACGGTACCGGCGCCAATGCTCACATCGGGACCAATCAGTGACCAGGGGCCAACTTCGACGTCATCTGCCAGTTTGGCAGACGGGTCCACAATGGCCAGCGGGTGAATCAGGCTCATACCTTGTGTTCCGCACAGATGATTTCACCAGAACAAGCCTCCTTGCCATCCACCATGGCACGGCAGGCAAACTTCCATATACCACGCTTGTTGCTCAACCACTTTGCTTCAAGCTGCAACTGATCACCCGGTACAACTGGCTGACGAAAACGCAGCTTGTCCGTGCCGACAAAGTAATACAGGGTGCCATCCTGGGCGCGCGTATTCATCATCTTGAAACCCAGCAGACCAGCAGCCTGGGCCATGGCCTCAATGATCAGTACACCGGGCATGATCGGATGGCCAGGAAAATGGCCATTGAAGAAAGGCTCATTGACCGAGACATTCTTGTAGGCGCGAATGTGGCGCTGCTCCATATCCAACTCGACCACCCGATCCACCAGTAGAAAAGGATAGCGGTGGGGCAGGTACTCTTTGATTTCGTTAATATCCATGTAGTAGCAGGCCTTGCACTGAACAATGTTGGCGCCTTGTTGGCGCGGATCAGGACTCTGAAGCGTCCTGAGAACCCGGAGTCACGGCCAGCAGCTGCTTTTCCAGTTGCTGTACCTTTTTTGCCAGCCCATCAAGCTGACGAATTCGCGCCGCACTCTTCTTCCACTCGGCTGCAGGCTGCATGGCGGTGCCGGAAGAGTAGGCACCCGGTTCGGTGATCGAGCGCGTGACCATGGTCATGCCGCTGACAAAAACGTTATCGCAGATCTCGATATGGCCAACCATGCCAACACCACCGGCAATGGTGCAGTGCCTGCCAATTCGCGTACTACCGGAAATACCGACACAGGCAGCCATGGCCGTGTGGTCGCCAATCTGCACGTTATGGGCAATCTGAATCTGGTTATCGAGCTTGACGCCGTTGCCGATCAGAGTATCGGACAGTGCACCGCGATCAATGGTGGTATTGGCGCCGATTTCAACGTCATCGCCAATCAACACGCCACCGATCTGAGCGATTTTCTGCCAGACGCCACGGTCGCTGGCAAAACCAAAGCCTTCGGAACCCAGTACAGCACCAGACTGAATAACTACACGCTCACCAATACGCACATCATGATAGAGCGTGACCCGCGGAGCCAGCCAGCCACCAGCGCCAATCCGACTGCGGGCGCCGATAAAACACTGGGCACCCACTGTCACACCTGCGCCAATTTCCACCCCCTGCTCAATCACTGCCCCGGCGCCAATGCTGGCACTACTGTCAATCCTGGCATCCGTGGCTATCACCGCCGTCGGGTGAATGCCCGACGGCGCTTTTGGCTTGGGATCGAAATGATGGGACAGGCGTGCATAACACAAATAGGGATTGGCCACGATCAGGGCATTACCGGCAAAACCCTCGGCATCGACCTCAGTCAATAACACCCCGCCAGCATGACTGCTGGCGAGGTGCTTGCGGTACTGGGCATTGGCCAGAAAGCTTAGATCAGTTTCAGCCGCCTGCTGCAGAGATGCCAGGCCGGTAATCTGATGACTGCCATCGCCCACCAAACGGGCATCCAGCAGTTCAGCCAACTCGGCCAAAGACCATTGGAAACGGCTCACCATCAGCCTCAGCGCATACTGTTCAGGCGTTCAATAACCTGACGCGTAATATCATAGGCCGGAACAACATGGACTACCGTGCTGCGTTCCAGCACCAGCTCGTAGGCGCCAGCAGTAATAATGGCTTCAATCGCCTCATCCAGCTTTGGCTTCAAAGTTTCCAGCATTTCACGATCAGATTGCGCCTTGGCTTCATTCAGCTGCTGAGATTGAGCTTGAAATTCGCGGGCTTTCTGGCGGAATTCCAGGTCAAGCTTTTCCAGCTCAGTCTGATCCAGTTGCTGACCCTGTTGCTGCATACGCTCCTGCAGGCGCTGGGCTTCGCTCTCGAGGTTGCGCAAGCGTTGCAGCTGGCTGCCAAAACGGGCCTCTGCATCGACTGAGTAACGCTTGGCTACATCCGACTCCAGCAGTGCCATCTGATAATCGAGAACGGCAATTTTCATCTGGGCGGCTGCCGGAAAGCTGGCCATAACCAGAACCGACATGATTGCAGCATTGATCAACTTGCGCACTATACAGCTCCTGTTTCTTGTCTTTGGGTGTCTGGTTTCAGAAAGTCTGACCCAGGGTAAACTGGAAAATCTGCGTATCGTCACCGGACTGGCTATTCAAGGGTGCTGCCAGGCTGAAGCCAAGTGGGCCCAATGCTGTCAGCCAGTTCAGACCAATACCGGCACTGTAACGTATATCGCCAAGATCGACACTGCCACACCCCGGATTGTTGTCACCACTGGGCAGCGTTTCATTGCTGCAATAGGTGTCATATACATTACCGGCATCCAGAAACAGCACGGTACGCAGGGAGCGCTGGTCCTTGATAAAGGGCACCGGGAAAATCACTTCAGCGCCGCCAGTCAGGCGGATGTTACCACCGAAGGGCAATTCGTCCTGATCAAAGTCATCTTCATTCGGGGTACTGCGCGGCCCCAACGAGCTGTCGCGGTATCCGCGAACCGAGCCGATACCACCCGCGTAGTAATGCTCATAGAAGGGCACACGCTTGGTTGAACCGAAGCGCCGAGCGAAGCCAAGGTTGCTGTGCAAGCGCAAGGTCAGACTGTCGGTCATCGGAAAATAACGCTGACCACGGTAACCCAGGGTGTAAAAATTCAGGTCGCTGCCGGGAATGGTGGTTTCCAGGCTGATAGATTGCGAGTAACCCCGATCCGGGAAAACACCCCGGTTAAGGGTAGACTGCGACCAACTGGTGTTGAATTTGAAGTTGGTAAAGCTGTCACCCTCTTCCTCAAGGAACTGCAGGATTTCCTGGACAGTAAAGCTACCTGTCTGAATCTCGTCTTGCTGGACAGTCAGGCCAAAGGACAAACGGGAAATATCACTGATCGGATAGCCAATGTTGACCCCGGCGCCTAGCGAGTCCACGGCAAAGCTCGATACATCGACGTTCAGACGATCGTAGTCTGTGGTGCGGTAGAAGGCGTTATACCCCAGACTTACACCATCAACGGTGTAATAGGGGTTGAGGAAGCCGAAAGACAATGCCGTCTGGAACTCGGAGCGGTTAGCACTGAAGCTGACCCTGTTACCCGAACCAAAGAAGTTGTTCTGACTGATCGAACCTCCAAGGATCAAACCGGTACCCTGGGCAAAACCCAAGCTGGCCGTAATGGAACCCGATGGTTGCTCTTCCACAGTGTAATTAACGTCAATCAGATCTTCTGCACCCGGCACCTGAACGGTCTCGACATCCACTTCCTTGAAGAAGCCCAAGCGTTCCAGACGCACTTTCGATTGATCGATCAGATAGGTTGATGCCCAGCCGCCTTCCATCTGACGCATTTCCCGGCGCAGCACCTCATCGTCGGTCTTGGTATTGCCGCGGAAATTGATGCGATTGACATAGGCGCGGGTACCCGGATCAACAAAGAAGGTCACGGTGACGCTATTGTCATCCTCATGGATTTCCGGAAAGCCGTTGACGTTGGCAAAGGTGTAGCCTTCATTGCCCAGGCGACGACCGATCAGATCAGAAGTTGCCGTCATCACCTGACGGGAAAATACCTGGCCTGGTTGCACCAGCAGCAGACTACGGACGTCGTCCTCGGCAACAATCAGATCACCGGACAACTGGACGTCGCGCACGGTATAACGCGCACCTTCATTGACGTTGACGGTGATATAGACGTGTTTCTTGTCCGGCGTAATGGAGACCTGGGTTGAGGCAATATCCATGTTGATATAGCCACGGTCCAGGTACCAGGAACGCAAACGCTCAAGATCACCGGAGAGTTTTTCACGGGAATACTTGTCATCACTGCGGAAGAAGGAAAACAGCCCGCTCGGCTTGAGTTCGAACAACGACGTCAGTTCGTCATTGGTAAAGACCGTATTGCCCACCACGTTGACGTGCTTGATGGAGGCAACCGAGCCTTCATTGATGTTGATCTTCAGCGTTACCCGGTTGCGCGGCTCGGCTATCACTTCGGTATCGATACTGGCCGAATAACGCCCTTGCGCGACGTACTGGCGCAACAGCTCGTTCTGCACCCCCTCAAGGGTTGCCTGCTGGAAAATTTCCCCCTCTGCCAGACCGGCCATGCTCAGGCCAGACAGCAAGTCCTCACTCTTGATCGCCTTATTGCCCTCCAACTCAATGGCGGCAATCGAAGGGCGCTCTACCACGGTAATTACCAGAACGGTGCCTTCGCGGCCGAGCTGGATATCCTGGAAGAAGCCGGTACTGAACAGAGAGCGACTGGCATCCACGAGCGCCTGATCATCCACCTGTTGGCCGATATTCAAGGGCAGCGCAGTAAAGACACTACCGGCGGAGACCCGTTGCAATCCGTTAATGCGGATATCGGAAATCTGGAAGGCGTCGGCAAAGGCTCCTGGCGCCAGGAGTATCAGCAATAGCGCAGGCAATAGGTAACGTTTCATGAAATCCGTTCTGGCTGACTGGTTAATTCTTATCCACCGCAAGCGGCAGTGCGTATGGTCACTGACCGGGCTCAACTGCCCAGTCGGCTTATATCGTTATAAATGGCAAACACCATGACACCGACAATCAATGTCAGACCTATTTGCAATCCCCAAGCCTGAATGCGCTCGGAAAGTGGCTTGCCACGAATCCATTCGGCCGTGTAGTAGACCAGATGGCCGCCATCAAGTACCGGGATGGGCAGCAGGTTGAGCACGCCCAGACTGATACTCAAATAGGCAATGAAGGTCAGAAAACTTTCCGGACCTGACTTGGCTGAAGCGCCCGCCACTTTAGCAATGGTTATCGGGCCACTCAAGTTTTTTGCCGAGACCAGCCCGGTCAGCATCTTTTTCAGCGAGTCCAGAGTCAGAACTGTCATGTCCCAGGTCTTGCCGGCGGCCACCGGAATGGCTACGAAGGGATTGTAATCAATGCTCCGGATCATATGCTCCGGATACTCGAAGGGAGCGACGCCGGCGCCGATAAAGCCGCTGGCCTCACCATTCAATTCACGTGACCCGGGCACCACGGTCAAAGACAGGCGCTGACCATCGCGCTCGATACCCATTATCAGCTGCTGTCCGGCACTGCGCTGGATGGCCGGCACGATATCAGTAACCCAGTCACTCACCTGTTCGCCATCGAGACTGACAATCAGATCACCGACCTGCAGGCCTGCCCGCGCAGCGGCGCCATCGGCACTGACTTCGCCAATCAGCGGCTCTACTACCGGGCGCCAAGAGGTCAAACCCAGTTCAGAAATGGGATCAGGTTGATCACTGCCACGCAGCCAGTTACTGAGCTCAAGGGTATAAGCCCTCGGCGTTGCGCCTGGTGCGTCAATGGCCTGAATGTTGAGTTGTCCGGTTTCACCCAGTCGCCGGATCAACTGCAGATTGACCTCATGCCAACTGCGCGTACTGACCCCGTCGACCTCGACAACCTCAAGCCCCTCGACCAATCCGGCGCGTGACGCAACGCTGTCAGGCTGAACCGGACCCAATACCGGAGCAAGGGTGGTAATACCGACGACGGCGATCAGCCAGAAGGCGAAAATGGCCAGCAGAAAGTTGGCTATCGGACCGGCAGCAACAATGGCAATACGCTGCTTGACGTCCTTGCGATTGAAGGCCTGATGCAATTCGGCCTCATCCACTGGGCCTTCTCGCTCATCCAGCATCTTGACGTAACCGCCTAGGGGAATGGCGGCAATCACGAACTCGGTGCCGCGCTTGTCGTACCAGCGATACAGTGCCGAGCCAAAGCCTATGGAAAAACGCAAAACCTTGACGCCACAGCGTCTGGCCACCCAAAAATGGCCATACTCGTGAATGGTAACCAACAACCCCAGAGCAACGATGGTGGCCAGCAGGGTAAACAACAGATCCATTCAGCGCCTCGTCAGGAAGGTTGATGCGACAAAAGCGGCCGGTTAATGCTGGGCCAGCCAGCGCCGGGCCTGCTCACGGGCCAATTGGTCCGCACGCAGAATATGTTCGAGGTCTTCGACCGATTCGCTGCTTACGGAGTTCAACGTTGATTCGATGATAACAGGGATATCGGTAAAACCAATGCGCCGTTCAAGGAATGCCGCTACCGCAACCTCATTTGCCGCATTCAACAGGGTGCAAGCAGTACCACCCACTTCCGCGGCCTGGCGGGCCAAACCCAGACAAGGGAACAGGGCATCATCAGGACGACGAAAGTCCAGCTGCCCGACCGCCAGCAAATCCAGCGCGCTGACACCGGAGTCGATACGTTCAGGCCAGGCCAGGGCGTGAGCAATCGGCGTGCGCATGTCGGGATTACCCAACTGCGCCAGTACCGAGCCATCGAGGTAATCAACCAGTGAATGCACCACACTCTGGGGATGCACCACCACCTCAATCTGATCCGGCCTGGCATCAAACAACCAACAGGCCTCGATCAGCTCCAGGCCCTTGTTCATCATACTGGCCGAATCAACCGAAATCTTTTGCCCCATGGACCAGTTCGGGTGGGCACAAGCCTGCTCCGGCGTGACGTGCTGCAGCTGATCGGCGCTAAAATCACGAAACGGCCCACCGGATGCAGTCAACAGAATACGTCGCACCCCAACCTG
Source organism: Gammaproteobacteria bacterium HGW-Gammaproteobacteria-11 (assembly GCA_002840055.1). Lineage (GTDB taxonomy): Bacteria > Pseudomonadota > Gammaproteobacteria > Pseudomonadales > Pseudomonadaceae > Halopseudomonas. Next base: position 153,123 of record PGZJ01000002.1, read on the forward strand.
CTTGAGCCCGCGCGTGTAATCGCCGGGCATGCATTGGAAAATCGCATTATGTTCGCTGTCGATCGGCAGCAGCACCGCACCGGATGCCCGGACTGCGCGCATGAACAACGCGCCCGACATCACCAGCGCTTCCTTGTTGGCCAGCAGCACCCGCTTGCCCGCCTCGACCGCCGCCAGCGTCGGGCGCAACCCTGCGGCACCTACAATAGCGGCCATGACCACATCTACCTGGGGGTCAACGACCACCTGCTGGAGCGCCGCCTCGCCAAACAGGACTTCGGTTTTGCAGCCCGCCTGGCTGAGTTGACGCTGCAAGGGTTCGACCTGACTGGCCGCAGCCACCACAGCAAACAGCGGTTTATGCTGCAGACACTGCGCCAGCAACTCGGTCATACGAGAAAAACCCGTCAGGGCATGGATGGCGTAACGACCCGGATGCCGGGCGATCACATCCAGGGTGCTGACGCCAATCGAACCGGTCGCCCCCAGCACGGTAATCCAGGTCTGCGTCACCCCAGCTGACTCCCGAACTGCAGCCACAGCAGGGTAAATACCGGGATGGCTGCAGTCAGGCTGTCAATCCGATCGAGTACACCACCATGCCCCGGCAGCAGCGAGCTGCTGTCCTTGAGACCTTGCTCACGTTTGAACAGGCTTTCGGTCAGGTCACCAACAATGGAGATCAAGACGACAATGGCTGCGCCCAGCAGGGCGAGTAACAATGAGGACATAGACCAGCCGAGGTAAAGTACCACCGCCAGGGTCAAGAACTGGGTAAAGATCACACCACCGACCAGCCCTTCAACCGTCTTACCGGGACTGACACGCGGCAGAAGCTTGTGCCGACCAAAGGTCTTGCCGGCAAAGTAGGCGCCGATATCCGCCGCCCAGACCAGTACCAAAACTGCCAGCATCAACCACAGGCCCTGCTCTTCTGCACGCAGAAGCACCAGGCCATACCAGGCGGGCAAGAGGATCAGCAGGCCAAACAGCTGGGCAATCATCGAGCCGGCCCAAAGACCGCGGCCTTTAGGGTAACGACAGATCAGCAGGGTTGCCAGCAGCCACCAGGCCAGCGCCGGCAGCAGGATAAAATGGGCTGACCAGGCGTCACGGTACAGACCGGCCATGAACAGCGCGACAACAATGGCATAAATTATCCGGCCCTTCTGGCTCTGCTCACCGGCCAGTCGCGCCCACTCCCAGGCAGCAATACACACCACTGCGCCAATGAACAAGGCAAACCAGCCCGCATCCAGCAGCACGAAGCCCGCGATAGCAAGCGGCGCCAGAATAACCCCGGTTATGACTCGTTGTTTCAGCATCAGGACTCCGCTGCAATCTGTTCGCTGGTTTTGCCGAAGCGGCGCTGACGCTGGGCAAAATCTGCCAACGCGGCACGCAACGCATCGTGCTTGAAGTCCGGCCAGAAGAGGTCGGAGAAATACAACTCGGCATAGGCCAGCTGCCAGAGCAGGAAGTTACTGATACGGTGCTCGCCACCGGTGCGGATACACAGATCGGGGCTCGGCCAAGGGGCAGTGCTCAGACAGGACTCGATACGCTGCTCGTTGACCTGCTCGGGCTTCAGTTGACCGGTGGCCACCTGCTCGGCCAGTTTGCGGGTGGCCTGAGCAATGTCCCATTGACCACCGTAATTGGCGGCAACCACCAGCGTCAGCCGCTTGCAGTCCTGGGTCAGTTGCTCGGCATCAGCCATGGCCCGCTGCAGTTCGGACGAAAAACGGCTGCGATCACCAATGATGCACAGGCGAATATCGTTTTCATGCAGACGCCGGACCTCACGGCGCAGGGCCCCGAGAAACAGGTCCATCAAGGCACCTACTTCATCCTCGGGACGACGCCAGTTTTCACTGGAGAAAGCAAACAGGGTGAGCACTTCAACGCCTTCTTCAGCGCACACCTCGATCATCGCCTTGACCGCATCCACACCCGCCTTGTGGCCAGCCACACCCGGCATCAGGCGCTTGCGAGCCCAGCGGTTGTTACCATCCATGATGATGGCAACATGACGAGGAAGAGTACGTACCGGCATGACAGTCGTCCGCTCATTCACAGGACAGGAAAAGGCCGTCGACCATCAGATGGCCATCAGATCCGTTTCTTTGCTTTCCAGCGACTTGTCGATCTCGGCAATGAACTTGTCGGTGAGCTTTTGCACCTCATCCGCCGCCCGACGCTCGTCGTCCTCACTGATCTCCTTGTCTTTCTGCAGATCCTTGAGCTGGCTGAGGGCATCACGACGAATGTTGCGTACCGCTACGCGGGCATTCTCCGCCTCGGCGCGCGCCTGTTTGGTGTAACCCTTGCGGGTTTCTTCGGTCAGCGCCGGCATCGGCACACGAATGGTGGTACCCGAGGTCGCCGGATTCAAACCCAGATCAGAGGTCATGATGGCCTTTTCAACGGCCTGGATCATGCCCTTGTCAAATACGCTCAGGGCCAGAGTACGGGAGTCCTCAACGATAACGTTGGCAACCTGGCGTAGCGGGGTGTCAGAGCCATAGTAAGAGACCATGACGCTGTCGAGGATGCTCGGGTGCGCGCGGCCGGTACGAATCTTGGCAAAGGCATGGCCCAGCGACTCTACCGATTTTTTCATGCGTTCCTGCGCGTCTTTCTTGATTTCGTTGATCATTATCAACCCTCGATCAGTGTGCCCTCGGCACTGCCCACAACCGCATTCAGCAGTGCACCTGGCTTGTTCATGTTAAATACCCGCAAAGGCATCTGGTGGTCGCGGATCAGGCAGATTGCCGTCAGATCCATTACCCCCAACTTGAGGTCGAGCACCTGATCATAGGTCAGGCTGTCAAAACGCTCGGCATTCGGGTCCTTCATCGGGTCGGCATTATATACTCCGTCGACCTTGGTGGCCTTCAGCACCAGGTCAGCGTCCACTTCAATCCCGCGCAAACAGGCGGCAGTATCAGTGGTAAAGAAGGGGTTGCCGGTTCCGGCCGAGAATATTACCACGTCACCGCTGCCAAGGTAGCGCATGGCTTTGCGACGGTCGTAATGTTCTGTCACGCCTTCCATGGTGATGGCCGACATGACGCGGGTCTGGATGTTCGAGCGCTCCAGCGAATCACGCATGGCCAGGGCGTTCATCACCGTGGCCAGCATACCCATATGATCCCCGGTCACCCTATCCATGCCCGCGGCATGCAGCGCCGCACCACGGAACAGGTTGCCACCACCGATGACCAGACCAACCTGTACCCCGATGCCAATCAACTGGCCTATCTCCAGGGACATGCGATCCAGCACCTTGGGATCAATACCGAAGCCCTCAGTGCCCATCAGGGCCTCTCCGCTAAGCTTGAGTAGAATTCGTTTGTATTTCGGCTGACGGCTACCGGGTACCTGGGCCATATGCATTCTCCTGCGGGAAAGGGCAAAACAATGAACGAGTTACAACCAGACCTTCGTGGCGGCCACTTGTTCAGTGTTTCTTAAAAAAGAGGCTTCACGCCTGCGCGGGAAGCCTCTGTATTCAACCTGCTACAGACTACCCCTAGGATAGCCTGTGATGCGCCGGTCAGTGCGCATATTACTGCTTGGAAGCGGCAACCTGAGCGGCTACCTCGGCAGCAAAGTCAGATTCGGCCTTCTCGATACCTTCACCCACTTCAAAACGGACAAAGGACAGGATCTCGGCACCGGCCTTCTTGGCCAGATCACCGACCTTGACTTCAGGATCCTTGATGAAGGCCTGCTCAACCAGGCTGGCTTCGGACAGGAACTTGTTGATGCGACCCTTGACCATGTTCTCGACAATATTTTCCGGCTTGCCGGCGATCTTGTCGGCATTCAGCGCCAGGAAGATTTCCTTTTCCTTGGCGATGGCTTCATCAGACACCTGGGAAGCATCAAGGAACTGCGGGTTGCTGGCAGCAACGTGCATGGCAACATCCTTGGCCAACTCGGCGTTGCCACCCTTGAGGGTAACCAGCACACCAATGCGGTGACCGTGCAGGTAGGCGCTGACTACATCGCCTTCAACACGGGTCAGACGGCGAATGTTGACGTTCTCGCCGCACTTGGCGATCAGCGCCTCGCGAGCCGGCTCCTGATCAGCAATCAGCGGAGCGGCATCGCTGTAACCAGCAGCAAAGGCCTTTTCCAGGCTGTCGCTGACAAAACCCTTGAAGTCATCCTGCAGAGCCAGAAAGTCGGTCTGGGAGTTGACTTCCATGATGATCGCAGACTTGCCGTCAGCGGCAACCTTGACCGCGATCGAGCCTTCAGCGGCAATGTTGCCGGCTTTCTTGGCTGCCTTGATGGCACCGGCTGCACGCATGTCGTCAATAGCTTTTTCGATGTCGCCGCCGGCCGCTTCGAGGGCCTTTTTGCAATCCATCATGCCTTGGCCGGTACGCTCGCGCAGTTCTTTTACCAGGGCAGCAGTAATCTGTGTCATGAATGGTTCCTCTAACTTGCTTGATGTGGGACTGGCCGATAGCTGGATCGGTCAGCCAGATCATGTTGCGTTCAAGATATTGCAAAAAGGGGGCATAGCCCCCTTTTCAATACGGCAGAAAACAGAGCAAAGAAAGCCTTAGCCTTCTGAAGCCTCAGCAGCCGGTGCTTCTTCGACGAACTCGTCGACACCACCGTTGTTCTTGCCACTCAGGACAGCGTCGGCCATGGCCGCAGCGTACAGCTTGATGGCGCGGATCGCGTCATCGTTACCGGGGATAACAAAGTCAACGCCTTCCGGGCTGCTGTTGGTATCAACGATACCGATAACCGGGATACCCAGCTTGTTGGCTTCAGTGATAGCAATGCGCTCGTGCTCAACGTCGATCACGAACAGTGCATCAGGCAGGCCGCCCATATCCTTGATACCACCCAGGCTGCGATCCAGTTTCTCCAGATCACGGGTACGCATCAGCGCTTCTTTCTTGGTCAGCTTGGTAAAGGTACCGTCCTGGGCTTGAACTTCCAGGTCGCGCAGACGCTTGATCGACTGACGGATGGTCTTGTAGTTGGTGAGCATGCCGCCCAACCAGCGGTGATCAACATAGGGCATGCCAGCGCGAGTGGCTTCTTCGGCAATGATCTTGCTGGCGGCACGCTTGGTGCCAACGAACAGCAGCTTGTTCTTGCCGGAGGCCAGCTTTTCCACGAAGCTCAGGGCGTCATGGAACATGGGCATGGTTTTTTCGAGGTTGATGATGTGGATCTTGTTGCGAGCGCCGAAAATGAACTTGCCCATTTTCGGGTTCCAGTAACGGGTCTGGTGGCCGAAGTGCGCACCGGCCTTCAGCATATCGCGCATTGATACTTGAGTCATGACAGCTCCAAATTGTATTGGGTTGAGCCTCCACGTACCCCAATGTCCAACCCCGAAGGGCACCCAGGACACCGTGTCGATACGTGTGCGGTTTCAGTGTTCACCTGAGGTCAATTGACCGATGTTCTTTCAGGCGCGGCGCTTTATACCACACAAAGGGAAACGAATAAAGTCGCAACTGCCGGACGGCGCCGTTGATGCCGTGCTCAACAGCCCGCCGCATGTCTGTTAAGATAACGCTCTTTTTACTGCCAAAGTCGGCCTCAGCCAATACAACCCGAGCCCGCACAACCAAGAGAGCACTCTGATGACCGTGACCATCAAAACCCCGGAAGACATCGCCGGCATGCGCATTGCCGGCCGCCTGGCCGCCGAGGTGCTGGAAATGATCGGCGAGCACGTCAGGCCCGGTGTCACCACGGATGAGATCAACCAGATCTGCCACGACTATATAGTCAACGTCCAGAAAGCCATCCCGGCGCCCTTGAACTATGGCGCCGTGCCGGGCCGGCCGGGTTTTCCCAAGTCGATCTGCACCTCGTTGAACCATGTAGTCTGCCACGGCATACCCAACGAGAAACCGCTGAAGAACGGTGACTGCCTGAATATCGACGTCACCGTGATCAAGGATGGCTACCACGGCGACACCAGCAAGATGTTCATGGTTGGCACGGTACCGGAGTGGGCCCAGCGCCTGGCACGGGTTACCCAGGAATGCATGTACAAGGGTATTGAAGTGGTCCGTCCCGGTGCACGCCTGGGCGATATTGGCCAGGTCATCCAGGATCACGCCCACGCCAACCATTACAGCGTGGTACGCGAATATTGTGGGCATGGCATCGGCAAGGTGTTCCATGAGGAGCCGCAGATTCTGCATTATGGCCGTGCCGGTACCGGCATGGAGCTGAAGGAAGGCATGACCTTCACCATCGAGCCGATGATCAATCAGGGCCGTGCAGAAACCCGCCTGCTGGGTGACGGCTGGACCGCCATCACCAAGGATCGCAAGCTCTCGGCCCAGTGGGAGCACACTATTCTGGTCACGGCTGACGGCTATGAGGTCCTGACCCGCCGTCAGGAAGAAAACTTCCATTAATCCCTGTCTGGATGCTTTTGTGGATAACGAACTCTTCGATCTGGGTCAGTTCAAGGCCGAACTGGCGCTGAAAAGCAGCCCGGTTGCCGCCTTCAAGAAAGCCATTCGCCAGGCCGACAGCGTGCTGCGCGGGCGCTTTGAAGGTGGCCGCGATATCCACCGACTGATCCACGAGCGCGCCTGGTTTACCGACCAGATCCTGCTGCAGGCCTGGGCCCTGCAAACGGGTACCGAGGCAGACGACATTGCCCTGCTGGCGGTTGGCGGCTACGGACGCGGCGAGCTGCACCCGCATTCGGATATCGATCTGCTGATCCTGCTGCGCGACGCCGAGGCAGAACGCCACAATGCAGCCATCGAACAGTTCCTCATGCTGCTGTGGGATATCGGCCTGGAAGTCGGCCAGAGCGTCCGCTCGGTCAGCGAGTGCCAGGATGAGGCGCGCGCCGATATCACCGTGATTACCAACCTGATGGAGTCGCGCACCCTGTGCGGCGACGAAGCGCTGCGCAGCGCCATGGTCGATACCATCAACGCCAGTATCATGTGGCCGGATGCCGAATTTTTCCGCGCCAAGCGGGCCGAACAGCAGCAACGCCACGCCAAGTTCAATGACACCGAATACAACCTCGAGCCCAACGTCAAAAGCTCCCCCGGCGGACTGCGCGACATCCAGACCATTGGCTGGGTGGCGCTGCGCCACTTTGGCACCAACGATCTGCGTGAACTGGTCGAGCGCGGCTTTCTCAACGAGGCCGAATACAACATCCTGGCTTCGGGCCGCGCCTTTCTCTGGCAGGTGCGTTTTGCCCTGCACATTCTTGCCGGCCGCGCCGAGGATCGTCTGCTGTTTGACCACCAGCGTACCATCGCGCGCATGATGGGTTATGAAGACAACGACAGCAAACTGGCGGTCGAGCGCTTCATGCAGAAGTACTACCGCGTAGTCATGTCGCTGTCCGAACTGAACGACCTGCTGATGCAGCATTTCGAGGAAATCCTCCTGCGCGATGCCGAAAGCGCTGAGATCGAGCCGCTGAATGCACGCTTCCAGGTGCGCAATCACTATATTGAGGTGACCCACCCGCAGGTCTTCAAGCGCGCGCCCTTTGCGCTGCTGGAAATCTTCTTGCTGATGGCCCAGCACCCCGAGATTCGCGGCGTGCGTGCCGACAGCATTCGCCTGCTGCGCGACCACCGGCACCTGATCGACGATGCCTTCCGTGCCGACATTCGCAACACCAGCCTGTTCGTCGAGCTGTTCCGCTGCAAGGAAGGCGTGCACCGCAACCTGCGGCGCATGAACCGCTACGGCATTCTGGGTCGTTACCTGCCCGAGTTCGGCAAGATTGTCGGGCAGATGCAGCATGACCTGTTCCACATCTATACCGTTGATGCCCACACGCTGAATCTGATCAAGCACCTGCGCAAACTCGGGCGCCCGGATTATCAGGAAAAATACCCGCTGGCCTGGCGTATCTTCTGTCGCCTGCCCAAGCCGGATCTGCTCTACATGGCCGGGCTTTACCACGATATCGCCAAGGGCCGCGGCGGCGATCATTCCGAGCTCGGCGCCGTGGATGCCATGGACTTCTGTCAGCGGCACCACCTGCCCGCCTGGGACTCGCATCTGGTCAGCTGGCTGGTGGAAAGCCATCTGCTGATGTCGACGACCGCCCAGCGCAAGGATATTTCCGACCCGCAGGTGATCCACGACTTTGCCGTGCTGATGGGCAATCAGGTCAGACTCGACTACCTCTATGTACTGACCATTGCCGACATCAACGCGACCAACCCGACCCTGTGGAACTCCTGGCGTGCGTCACTGCTGCGCCAACTCTATACCGAGACCAAGCGCGCCCTGCGCCGAGGTCTGGAAAATCCCCCGGATCGCGAAGAGCAGGTGCGTCAGACCCAACATGCAGCGCTGGATATTCTGGTGCGCAGCGGTATGGAAGAAGAGGATGCCGAAGCGCTCTGGGAGCAGCTTGGTGAGGACTATTTCCTGCGCCATACCGCCAGCGACGTGGCCTGGCACACCGAAGCCATAGTCCAGCATCCGGACCGCGACGGTCCACTGGTGTTGATCAAGGAAACCGCCCAGCGCGAATTCGAGGGGGCTACCCAGATCTTCATCTATACCCCGGAACAGCATGACCTGTTCGCGGTAACGGTGGCGGCCATGGATCAGCTCAATCTGAGCATTCAGGATGCGCGCATCATCACCTCGACCAACCGCTTCAGCCTGGATACCTATATTGTGCTGGATGCCGATGGCAGCTCGATTGGTGACAACCCCGAGCGCATCCGCCAGATCAAGCAGAATCTGGTCGAGGCCCTGCACGATCCGGACGCCTACCCGGCCATCATCCAGCGCCGCGTGCCGCGCCAGTTGAAGCATTTCTCCTTCGCGCCGGAGGTCAACATCTTCAACGCGCCGGATGGCCAGCACACCATACTCGAGCTCAGTGCTCCAGACCGTCCCGGTCTGCTGGCCCGCATGGGGCGTATTCTGCTGGACTTCGATATCAGCGTGCAGAATGCCAAGATCGTTACCCTCGGCGAACGGGTTGACGACGTCTTCGTGTTGACCGATGGCAAGAATCAGGCGCTGTCCGATCCAGACCTGTGCCAGCGACTGCAGCAGACCATCATCGAGACCCTGGGCAACAGTGCCCAGCAGTCGGACACCACCCTGCCCAAACAGATAGTGATCTGAGGATCCGAAGCGCATGAACAAAGACCTGCACCGTCTGCAGCCCTATCCCTTTGAAAAACTGCGGGCGCTTCTCGCCGATACCCGGGCCAACCCAGCCCTGCGTGCGATATCACTGTCGATTGGCGAACCCAAGCACCCCTCGCCTCCCTTTGTCCTGGAGACTCTGGCCAGGCATCTGGATCAGGCCGCCGTGTACCCGACCACACTGGGTATCCCGGCCCTGCGTGAAGGTATTGCCCGCTGGCTGGAGCAGCGTTTCGAGCTGGGCGCCGATGGCATTGACCCGGCTACCCAGGTGATCCCGGTCAACGGTACCCGTGAAGCCCTGTTTGCCTTTACCCAGGCCATGGTCAGCGCTGATCCCGAGGGTCTGGTGGTCAGCCCCAATCCCTTTTATCAGATCTATGAAGGCGCAGCGTTTCTGGCCGGAGTAGAGCCCTACTATCTGGCCTGCGATGCCAGCAATGGTTTTATCCCGGACTTCGCCCAGGTACCCGCTGAGGTCTGGCAGCGCTGCCAGTTGCTGTTTATCTGCACCCCCGGCAACCCGACTGGCGCAGTAATGCCGCTGGAGACCCTGCAGCAACTGATAAGACTGGCCGACCAATACGACTTTATTGTCGCCTCGGATGAATGCTACAGCGAAATCCATGCTCCCCAGGGTCAGGCACCCTATGGTCTGCTGCAGGCCTGTGCCGCCATGGGCCGGCGTGACTACCAGCGCTGCGTGGTCTTTCACAGTCTGTCCAAGCGCTCCAACCTGCCCGGTTTGCGCTCCGGCTTTGTCGCCGGTGATGCGGCTTTGCTGGCACCCTTCCTGACCTACCGTACCTACCACGGCTGCGCCATGCCGATCCAGACCCAGCACGCCAGTCTGGCCGCCTGGCAGGACGAGAGCCACGTCGAGGACAACCGCGCGCAATACCAGGCCAAGTTTGATGCGGTGCTGGCAATTCTCGGTGATGTGATGGATGTGCAGCGGCCGGACGCCGGCTTCTATCTCTGGCCGCGCACGCCTATTGATGATCAACTCTTTACCCGTCGGTTGTTGGCCGAAGAAAATGTCGCGGTGGTACCCGGCAGTTTCCTGTCACGCGAGGTTGATGGGTATAATCCCGGCGCCGGTCGAATCCGCATGGCGCTGGTTGCACCTCTTGAGGACTGCATAGAGGCCGCCCAGCGCATTCGCCGCTTTATCGGGAGTCTGTAACGCATGATCACGCTGTATGGCATCAAAGCCTGCGACACCATGAAAAAAGCCCGTACCTGGCTGGACCAGCAGGGTCTGGACTACCACTTCCACGACTACAAGAAAGACGGCGTGGACGCCGAGCACCTGCGCAGCTGGTGCACTGAACTCGGCTGGGAAACCCTGCTTAACCGTCAGGGCACCACCTTCCGCAAACTGGATGACGCGGACAAGCAGAACATCGATCTGGACAAGGCCATAGCCCTGATGCTGGCCAACCCCTCGATGATCAAACGACCGGTGCTGGACACCGGCTCACAGCGGCTGGTGGGTTTCAAACCCGAGCTCTACGCCGCTGCCTTCAACTGACAGCATTGCATCCAAGGAATTGCCCATGAGTGACTATTTCAGCTTGGCCTTCGGCATCGGTACCCAGAACAGTGCAGGCGATTGGCTGGAGGTGTTCTATCCCCAGCCCCTGTTGCGCCCCGACAATGCACTGGTCAAGGTAGTGGCCGAACAGCTGGGCTACAGCGGTGGCAATCAGGCCATCAGCCTGAGCACCAGTCAGTGTCCCGCTCTGGGCAAGACCCTCAGCGCGGCCGGCTTTGCCGAGCTCGGCGCGTTGGTCAGCCAGTTCGAAAGCAGCAATCGACCGCTGGTGGCGACCATTCTGGCCAGCGATGAAGCCCCGGTATCGACACCGGAGGCCTACCTCAAGCTGCACCTGTTGTCGCATCGTCTGGTCAAGCCGCACGGCGTGATACTGGCCGGCATATTCCCGCTGCTGCCGAACGTCGCCTGGACCAACCAGGGTGCCATCGACATCAACGAACTGCCCCAGCGTCAACTGGCTGCGCGCCTGCAGGGTGAATGCCTGACGGTACACGGCGTCGACAAGTTCCCGAACATGACCGATTACGTCGTGCCCTCCGGTGTGCGCATTGCCGATACCGCCCGGGTGCGCCTGGGCGCCTATGTAGGCGAAGGCACCACGGTTATGCATGAAGGCTTTATCAACTTCAACGCCGGCACCGCCGGCACCAGCATGGTTGAAGGACGCATTTCCGCCGGTGTATTCGTCGGCAAGGGCTCGGATCTGGGTGGCGGCTGCTCGACCATGGGCACCCTGTCCGGCGGTGGCAACATCGTTATTGCCGTGGGTGAAGGCTGCCTGATCGGCGCCAACGCCGGTATCGGCATTCCGCTCGGTGACCGCTGCACCGTAGAAGCCGGCTTGTATATCACTGCAGGCATCAAGGTGGCGCTGCTGGATGAAGCCGACAATCTGGTGGAAATCGTCAAGGCCCGCGATCTGGCCAACCAGACCGACCTGCTGTTCCGCCGCAACTCACAGACCGGCGCCATCGAATGCAAGACCAACAAGAGCGCCATTCAGCTCAACGATATGCTGCACGCCCACAACTAATCGCCTCCGGCGATCAGTTGTGGGAGCTGTAAGCGGCAAGCTATAAGCTTGAAGCAGCTCGGTGAGAGGCCCGTGCCAGTGATCGGTTCGGGCCTTTTTCGTTTCAAGTGGCGCTGGAGGCTGGAAGGTCATGATCTGGGTGGGCTGACTTTTTTCCGTGTTACATCCGTGCCACGCAAAACAGCCACTTACCAGGATAAACGGCTTCCAGCTTTAAGCTTTAAGCTTCCAGCCCGCTTTACGGGCTAGCGTAGCAAGCGTTGCACCGCCTGTGCCGCCGCGACCATTCCAAAGGTAGCAGTAACCATAGTGACCGAGCCAAAACCGCCAGCGCAGTCGAGTTTGACCCCCTCACCGACAAAGGCTTTCTGCTGGCAGACAGTGCCATCCGGCTTCGGGTAGCGCAGTTGTTCGGTGGAGTAGACGCAGGGCACACCGAAACTGCGCTTGCTGTCGGCGCGGGGGAAATTGTGGTCACGGCGCAGCATCGAGCGCGCCTTGGCGGCCAGCGGATCGTTGACGGTCTTCGACAGGTCAGCGACGGTGACCTTGGTCGGGTCAATCTGGCCACCTGCACCGCCAGTGGTAATAACCGGGATCCGACGCCGCCGACACCAGGCAATCAGCGCCACCTTGGACGCCACACTGTCGATGCAGTCAACCACGCAATTCAGCTCGGCGGTGATGTAGGTCTCCAGGTTGCCGGGGGTAACAAAATCCAGCACCGCGTTCACCTCACAGGCCGGATTGATGGCGCGCAGGCGCTCGGCCATGGCCTCGACCTTGCTGCGGCCAATCTGTCCGGTCATCGCCGGCAATTGGCGATTGGTATTGGTGACACAGATCTCGTCCATGTCGATCAGGCTGATGCGCCCGATACCGGTACGCCCCAGGGCTTCGGCCACCCAACTGCCCACCCCGCCGATACCGATCACGGCAACATGACTGGCCTGCAAACGGGCCAGAGCCTCGACCCCATAAAGCCGGGCAATACCACCAAAACGCGGATCGTCAGTACTCATCAGCCGATCTGTCCTGTAACGGGGAATAGGTGAAATGGCGCGAGTATACCCAAGCTAATCTGCCCCTGCATAAGTGTTACCATACCTCGGCCATCGCCCAAGGAAGCACCATGACCCGCCTGTTTGAAGAAATCGATATCCAGCCCTCGGCAATCGGCGAGATATCCCTGCGGCGTCGACGCATTCCGGCCCTCGGTGATCGCGACATCTACGAGGTCAAGCTGGGTGAGGAATTCCTCATGTCGAGCATGTTCCCCGAGGCAGAAATCGCCCTGAGCAGGCTGGGACTCGCCGCTGTGTCAGGTGATCAGTTAAGCGTCGTGGTCGGCGGTCTGGGGCTTGGCTATACCGCTGTGGCAGCGCTTGAAGATCAGCGCGTTGGCGAGTTGCTGATCATTGATTATCTGGACACCGTGATTCAATGGCATAGAGATGAGAAAGTCCCGCTCGGCAAGATTCTCAATGCCGACCCACGCAATCGCTATGTGCATGGCAGTTTTTTTGACCTGGCCATCGAGGATGGCGGTGGCTTTGATCCCGCGCAGCCGGGGCGGCAGTTCGATGCCATCCTGCTCGACATCGATCATTCACCCAGGGCCCTGCTGCATGCCTCCAATGCCAGTTTCTATACTCGCCACAACCTTGCCTTGATGTGCCGGCAACTGCGTCAGGGCGGTGTCTTTGCCCTGTGGTCACAGGATCCGCCGGACGCCGAATTCATGGCTGTGATGAATGATTTGTTCAGCGCCTGCGAAGCCCATGTTGTGCCTTTTTTCAATCCGTTCCAGAACTGCCAATCCACCAATACCGTCTATGTCGGAGTCAAACCCTGATGGCCTTCCACCCACGTAACACGCATCAGGGGCACTACAACCTGGGCGCCCTCGTCGCAGCCAATCCGGCCCTCAAGGCACTGATAGTGCGCACCCCGACAGGGGACAAGACCCTGGACTTTGCTGACCCGGTGGCGGTCAAGGAGCTCAACCGCGCGCTGTTGCAACTGCACTACGATGTGCAGCACTGGGCTATCCCCGAGGGTTACCTGTGCCCCCCGGTGCCCGGCCGCGCCGACCTGATTCACACCCTGGCTGACCTGCTCGGCGAAAGTCATGACGGCCGCATTCCTGAAGGCCCAGGCCTGGTTGGCCTGGACATCGGCACCGGTGCCAACCTGATTTACCCGCTGATAGGCCAGAGCGCCTATGGCTGGCGTTTTGTTGGCAGCGATATTGACCAGACCGCACTGATGAATGCCAGCGCCACACTGAATGCCAACCCCAAACTGCAAGCCCTGATCGAGCTGCGCCTGCAGCCTGATCCGCAGCAACTCTTCAGCGGCATTATCGGCAGTGATGAACGCTTCGATTTCAGCCTGTGCAACCCACCCTTCCATGCCAACAAGGGTGAGGCCAATGCCGCTACTCAACGCAAATGGAACAACCTGAACAAGGCCAGCGACGGCGAACCTGAAACCCGACTCAACTTCGGTGGCCAGAGCAGTGAGCTGATCTGCACCGGTGGCGAAGCCGGTTTTCTTGGCCGACTGATCAATCAGAGCGCACTGCATGCCACCCAGGTATTCTGGTTCAGTGCACTGGTATCAAAGGCCAGCCTGGTCAAGGATCTGCAAGCCCAACTGAAGGCGGTTGGCGCCCGTGACATTCGCGTCATGCCCATGGCCCAGGGGCAAAAAAGCAGTCGCCTGCTGGCCTGGACCTTTCTCGACAAGAAACAGCGCCGGGCCTGGCGCAAGGCACGCTGGCCACAGTAAGACCGCTGATCAGGCAGGGCGCAGAGCGCCGATTCTGCTATCATGCACGGGACTTTCAGCTGCCAGTGAAACCCGCCATGACCGAGCTCTCCCCTACCCTGACCCTTGCCTGCGAGCTGATCAGCCGCAACTCCACCACCCCCGACGATGCCGGATGTCAGGCGTTGATGGGTGAGCGCCTGGCCGCCTGTGGTTTCCGCCTGGAGTCCATGCGCTTTGGCGAGGTAGACAATCTGTGGGCACGCCGTGGTGTCGATAGCCCGGTACTGTGCTTTGCCGGCCACACCGATGTGGTTCCGACTGGCCCGTCCGAACGCTGGGATCAACCGCCCTTCGAGCCGGTTATCCGCGACGGCATGCTCTATGGCCGCGGCGCAGCGGACATGAAGGGCAGTCTGGCGGCCATGGTTGTTGCCGTCGAACGCTTTGTCGCCGCCTTCCCCGATCACCGTGGCTCCATTGCCTTTCTCATCACCAGTGATGAAGAAGGCCCGGCCACCGAGGGCACAGTCAAGGTGGTCGAGACCCTGAAGGCCCGCGAGGAACAGGTTGACTGGTGTATCGTTGGCGAACCCTCGAGTACCGAACTGCTGGGCGACGTGGTCAAGAATGGCCGCCGTGGCTCGCTGAATGCGCGCCTGACCATCAAGGGCAAACAAGGGCACGTGGCCTATCCGCACCTGGCCCGCAATCCGATCCATCTGGCCGCGCCGGCACTGGCGGCCTTGACCGCGGAAACCTGGGATATGGGCAACGACTTCTTCCCGCCCACCAGCTTCCAGATTTCCAATATCAATGCCGGCACCGGCGCCACCAATGTGATCCCCGGCGATCTGGTGGCCCTGATCAATTTCCGCTTCTCCACTGAATCGACGGTCGACAGTCTGCAACTGCGCGTGCGCGACATCCTTGATCAGCATGGGCTTGATTATGAGCTGGACTGGACTTTGTCCGGCCTGCCGTTTCTGACCGAGCCCGGCGCCCTGCTGGACGGGGTCAGTGCCGCCATTCAGCAGGTCACCGGACGGAAAACCCAGGCCTCCACCAGCGGAGGCACCTCCGATGGCCGCTTTATCGCCACCATGGGCACCCAGGTGGTCGAGCTGGGCCCCGTCAATGCCACCATCCATCAACTCAATGAACACATCAGCGCGGCTGATCTGGACACCCTGACGGATGTGTATGAAGCCACGCTGGAGCGGCTGCTGACCTGATGCTTGAGCTTATCTGCCCGCTTTGTCAGGCCGCCCTCACGGCGCAGGGATCACGCTGGTGTTGCAGCCATGGCCACAGCTATGACCAAGCCCGCCAGGGCTACCTGAACCTGCTGCTGGTCCAGCACAAAAACAGTCGCCAACCCGGCGACACGCCGGCGATGCTGGCCTGCCGTCAGGCCTTTCTGGATGCTGGTCACTATCAGCCAGTGAGCGACGAGATCAACCGCCTGCTGTCAGCCGGCGCGCCCGCCCGCCTGCTGGATATGGGCTGTGGCGAAGGCTATTACACCGCCCGTCTGGCCAACGCCCTGAGCGGCTGCAGCCTTGGCGGACTGGATATCAGCAAGGACGCCATTCACAAGGCCGCCCGACGCAGCCGCGACATCCAGTGGCTGGTTGGCTCCAGTGCGCGCCTGCCGGTCGCCGATGCCAGTCTGGACGCGGCCCTCTGCGTGTTCAGCCCCTGGTCCTGGGAGGAATGCCTGCGCAGCCTCAAGCCCGGCGGCCAGTTGCTGCTGGTTGGCCCGCACGCCGACCATCTGTTGAGTCTCAGGGCGGCACTCTATGACAGCATTCATCCGACTCCGGAACTGATCAAGGCCCTGCCCAGTGGACTGCATATCGTCAGCGACAGCACCCTGCGCTATGCTCTGGATCTTGAGTCAACGGATCTGGGTAACCTGATCGGCATGACCCCGCATGGCTTTCGCAGCCGTCCCGAACGCCAGCAGGCCCTGCTTGAACAGGGCCTGAGCGGACTCGAGGTGGCCATGCGCATGGTTCTCCTGCAACGCTCTGAAGAGGAATAGACGTGCGCCAACCTGATATTGAGATCTACCTGCGAGAAGAGTATCTCGACAGTCTGTGCGACTGGCTGGGCAACGCCTTTGGCCCGATTGAACTGGGCGCCTGGCAGGGCCTGACGCGGCGCGGCAAACTGCGCATGGGCGATACCAGCGTACCCCTTATGCTGGTGCGCAAGGCCGCCGGCAAATGGGCCAGCGTCTGGTTCGACAGTGACTGCACGCCCTGGGAAACCGATCTGGACTGCGCCCGCGCCATTCAGGCTGGACTGGGCGAAGAAGTGCGCTGCTCGGTTGGCGGTTGGTCCGAGGCTGATGGAGAAGACAACCCCGACCGCTGGATGAAGGTAAACGCCGAGGGCGAAAGCGAATTCCTCTGGGCCATCAAGCCCTGACCCCCTCACTTTGACCCGTTTTGAGCGAGACTCTGCACATGATCATTGCCTGCGCCCACTGCCACCGCAAGAACCGCATCGATGAACAGCGCCTTGGCGAGGCGCCAAACTGTGGCGCCTGCAAGCAACCGCTGCTGAGTAACCTGCCCATCCCGGTCAACAGCAGTGCATTCAGCGCCCATGCCAGCGCTGACCTGCCGCTGATACTGGATTTCTGGGCACCCTGGTGCGGCCCCTGCCTGCAGTTTGCCCCGACCTTCGAAAAGGCCGCGGTGGCGGCTGGCCCGAAAGCCCAGTTTCTGAAGATCAACACCGAAGAAGAGCAGGCACTGGCCGCCCGCTTTGGCATTCGCAGTATTCCCACCCTGATGGTCCTGCGCCAGGGCGCGGAAGTCACCCGCGTCGCCGGCGCACTGCCACCCGGTGAATTTATGAAATGGGTCTATCAGCAGTTGGGTTAAACGATCCATCCCATTTAAATTTGCCAGGCGGACAACACCCGCACTCGTGGGGCAGATTGCCCTGATCCACTGCCTGACCGTCGGTGCACAGGGACGTGCACCGACGAGCCCCAGGGACGGCTTGTTGCGTGTCAGGCAGTGGATCAGGGCGATCTGCCTCCTCGCGCCTATCTCGACGACAATCCAAAGAAATCGCAACCACTGAAAGCAAAAAGCCCGCAGCAAACCACGCCGCGGGCTTCAAACAGTCAGTGCTTATCCCTTATTCGGTCTCAGCCTCGCCAGCCGTGCTGCGAATAATATCCGACTGCCGCTTGTTCATACTCTCGACCTGACCGATCCCCAACTGGAACGCCCAGCGCTGATCAGCATTGACTGTCAGATCACTGCCCTCAGGCTGCTCGAAGGCATCAACCAACAACCAATAACGGCCATTGACCTCATAGAGACTGGCTTCCAGCTCGGCCCCTTCCCAGCTCTGCACCTGCATGCGCAGCATCGGCTCCTGCAGATCCAGTTCCGAACGCAGGCTGACGGCCTGGGCTCGCAGATTGACCAGGGCCAGGACCATGCTGTTGATCCAGCGCTCGTTACCCTGCTGCAATTCCGCGTCCAGATCAGTCAGGCGAAAGTTGTAATCACCCTCGGCCGGTTTTTCCAGCGCCAGCACATCACCGTCGGCATGCTCCCAGCGCGCAGTAGCCAGTTGCTCCATGGGCAATTGCGCCACCTGCAGATCCAGCCACTCGTTGTCGTTCAGGGTCATGCCAAAGGGCCGATTGATCAGCCAAACCTGATTCTCGTCCTGTAGCCTCACAAGCTGACCCGAGCCGACCTGATTGCCATAGACAATCGCCAGACCCTGATCCCCGGCCTGCAGATTCACTTGCAGACTGTGCTCACCGGGTTCGGCAGGATCAAGCCCCAGCCGCGCGTGATAGTCCGGGTTGTCGGTCTTTGCTTCCAGCACCCGGGCACCACGCAGGGCATGCAGCAAAGCCGCCACACGCTCCGGCTGCGCCGGGAACAGGTTTTGACTGACCACGCCCCAGACGCCTTGCTCATCCCGTGCCAGCTCAACCCGTTGCTGACCACGTGCCAGACTGATGCGCTCCAGGCTGTTAACCAGCTCCAGTTGCTCCTCAGACAAGAGTTGACGACTTTGCAGATCATCAACCCGGCCGCTGTCCATGCTCTGCAGAGCCAGCACCACCAACAGGATGGATACCACCGCGACTACCGCTAGCAGTTTTAGCTTCATTCGCATGTCTCCCTCAGGCTGACCGGCGGCGCAAACGCGCTACCAGCCACCAGACCAGAATGCCCAACGTCAGCAGAGCCGGAACCAGAATGATGTTGATCAGTTTCAACCAGGTTCCCAAGCGCTCGATATCGGCATTCAACTGGAAGCGCACATCACGCAGTTGCTTGCGAATTTCCAGTTTCTGATCCAGAAACGCCTGAATGGTCTGTTGCTGCTCCGGGCTGATATCAGTCAGTTGCGCCGGATCCTGGGTTTGCTGCATCTGCGCCAGTTTCTGTTCGGTTTCCGCTAGCTCACGTTGCAGACGCTGTTCACTGGCGCGGTAACGGCGCTCGGCATCACGCTGGAGGCGCTCAACTACAGTGAATGGCCGGCTGAAATCGCCGCGCGAACGGACACTGATCAGCGCCTCGGAACCTGACAGGTTGTCCAGTGCATTGATCACGAAACCACCATTGTCCGCCCAGGGTTGCGGTACCCGTTGACCAAAAAAGTCCTGTACCTGAACCCACATGCGATCGGTCAGCATATCGGTATCGGCCACCAGCAGAACGTTGATGCTGTCAGCTGACTTGAGCCCCTCGGTACGCTCTTCGAAGCCATCGGGATAGGCCGTGTTAGCCGGACCCTGCAGACGTGCAGCAAAATGGTAAACCTGATCGTCCGGCTGGAAGATATCCAACAGCACCTCAGGATCACGCAGCTCGGTAAAGCGCGAGCTATCAACCAGCATACTGTTGCTAGTACTGGAAATCAGCGGCAGGAAACGTGTCTGGCTGCCCTCCAGCGGGATCAGGGCGCCACCGCTGGCAATGGTCATCAGGCTAAGCGGTGCGGTAACGGTATCCTCGGCATCAAACTGGGCCTTTTCCGCTTCCAGCCAGCCGATGTGTCGGGCTGGCAGTTGGCCCTGACCACGGCTTACCGACATACCCAGACGACCATCCAGTACGACCTTTTCCGGGTTGTAGCCGACGCCCCAGGCCTGCAGCAGCGGGCCCAGATCCGAGGCTTTGCCGTCTGCCATCATGGCAATCATCGCCTCCTGGCTCTGGTCGGCTTCGGCCATGGGGTCAATAAAGGCCAGCAGCTTGCCACCGCGCAGCACAAACTGATCAACCGCATAGAGTGCCGACTCCGTCAGCGCCTTGGGATGGACCAACAGCAGCACATCGATGTCCTCGGGCACAGTGTCAAAATCGTTTTCCAGACTCTGAATGGTAAACAACTGACTGATCTGCTCGAGCAGTACCCAGGGCGCGGAATTCTGGCCGGTCATGGGATTCATCCCACCGCCCATGGGCAAGCCGCTGACCAGGCCAATCTGCGGCTTGTCCGGCTGCGACAGAGTGTTGATCAAGCGGCTGAGTTCATACTCCAGCAGACCTTCCTGCTCCAGAGAAAAGAACGGAATGATTTCGCGCTGCGCCAGCTCGTTGGTACCGGCCAGACCAAAGTAGAGTTTCTCGCCGCTCTGCGGCAGGGGAATATCCTGCAGGCCAAACTCGGCTGCACGGTCCTCTGCCTCGGAGAAGGGCTGCGGATCGATGATCTGCAATCGCAGATTACCATCGGCTACGCGCTCATATTCCTTGAGCAATTCCTGCACCCGGCGGGCGTAATTTCGCAGGATAACCATGTCCTTGCTGGCACGGTCGGAAAAGAAGAAATACAGGGTGATGGGTTCATCCAGCCCGGTGAGGATTTCGCGGGTACCCTCGGAAATGGTAAACAACTTCTGTTCGGTCAGGTCCAGACGAGCACCCGGCAACAGCACATTGGACGACATGTTGAAGGCAACGAAGGCCAGCAGCAGCACCAGCAGGCCGGTACCTGAATACATGATACGTTTCATCGATACGACTCCTTTGCCTCAATCGGCCTTTTTCAGGTCGATGACAATCGCCGTAGCCAGCAACCACACGGCCATCAACGATACGAAATACAACAGGTCACGCAGATCCAGAACGCCTTTGCTGATGGCATCGAAGCGAATCAGGAAGCTGAGTGAGGCAATGGCATCGAGCAACCACTGGGGTGCCCATCCGCTGAACAGATCAAGCAAGAGAGAAAAGCCGCTGACAATAAAGATGAAACAGGCGACCACACTGACGATAAAGGCAATGACCTGATTCTTGGTCAGCGCCGACATGCACGAGCCAATCGCCAGATAACCTCCGGCCAGTAACCAGCTACCCAGATAACCGGTAAAGATGGCACCGTTATCCGGCGAACCCAGGTAGTTGACCGTGATGATGATCGGGAAGGTCAGCAGCAAGGCCAGGCCGATAAAGACCCAGGCCGCCAGGAACTTGCCCAGTACCATGTCGGCGCGGGACACCGGCAGGGTCATCAGCAGTTCGATGGTGCCCGACTTGCGCTCCTCGGCCCAGAGCCGCATGGCCACGGCCGGCACCAGGAACAGATAGAGCCAGGGATGGAAATTGAAGAAGGCATTCAGATCAGCCTGGCCGCCCTCGTAGAAACCACCCAGATAAAAGGTGAAAACCGCCGAGAGCACCAGGAAGATGACGATAAAGATATAAGCCAGCGGCGTGGAGAAGTAACTGCCCAGTTCGCGCTTGAAGATCACCTTGAGATTGTTCATGCGGCCTCCTCCGCTGTCATGCGGCGGAAGACTTCATCCAGACGGCCACGTTCGACCGACAGTTCGCGCACTGGCCAGTTCTGTGCCTGGGCGTATTCGCCAATGGAAGGGAAAATCACCGAGCCCGGCTTGGCCAGCACGGTCAGCAGTTTGCCATCGCGCTGCTGTTCAACTTCCAGCACGCCAGGCAGCGCCAGCAGACCTTGACTGTCGACCGCGTTTTCCAGCGCCACGGTGACAGCCTGGTGGTAGCGCGAACGGGCTTCAAGCTCATCCGGCGTGCCGTCAGCCAGCAATTTGCCGCGGGCAATGACCACCGCCCGGCTGCACACAGCGCTGACTTCCTCGAGGATATGGGTAGAAATCACCACTATCTTGTTGCTGCCCGAGGCCAGTTGCTGAATCAGCTGACGGACCTGGTGTTTCTGGTTCGGATCCAGACCATCGGTGGGTTCATCAAGAATCAGTACCCGCGGATCATGCAGAATCGCCTGGGCCAGTCCAACCCGGCGCTTGAAGCCCTTGGACAGGGTCTCGATTCCCTGACCCATGACTTCATTCAGGGCCAGTTGCTCGGCTGCACTGGCGACGCGACGGTGTTTCTCGGCACCGGAAAAACCCCGGACCTCGGCAATGAACTCAAGGAAACCCTTGACCCGCATGTCGCCATAGCAAGGCGCACCCTCAGGCAGATAACCCATCTGCTGCTGGGCCTTGAGGGTCTGGGTCTGGATATCGAAACCGCAGATCGAGGCCGAACCACCGTCCGGCGTCAAGAAGCCGGTCAGCATCTTCATGGTGGTAGATTTGCCGGCCCCGTTCGGACCCAGGAATCCGAGGACCTCCCCCGGACTGACATCAAAGGACAGGTTGTCTACGGCGATATGCTCGCCAAAGCGTTTGGTCAGGCTGTTTATCTTTATCATGGCCTCTTCCGACATTCCCCAGTAACTGATGCACCGCAACGGGCGGGCAAAACAATGCGCAAGGATACAGCTAATTGGCATCAAACAGGGGGATAGACCAAAACGGGACGCAGGCGTTCAATCACCGCAGGGGTGAGTTACGCCGAAGCAGCGTCCCTGATCTGTCCCACAACGACAGCAAGGCATGTATCAGCGCTCAGGGCAGTGACTATATGAACCCCCAGCCGGCATTTCAAGGGGCAGCCTGCGGATATCCTCCCGGCCAGTGCCAGGCAATGCTGTAACGGCGTGTTACTATCGCCACAAAGTCGGCGGCAGTCGCCGAGATGGCAAGACCTGCGGGCACTCGACCTACCAGAGGACACCATGACAGCGGTTTATTCTTCCTTTTTTGGCCGTTTGCGTTTCGGCCTGCTGCGCCGCCTGCTGTTTATCTGGGCACGCTCCGAGAGCATCGCCAACTCGGCATTCAACCTGCAGATCGACGCCAACCAACCTGTCCTCTATGTGCTGCCCTACCGCTCGCTATCCGATCTCATGGTACTGGACCGCGAATGTGTAAAGGCCGGCCTGCCACGCCCGGTTCGCGCCAGCCACGCCGACCTGGATGAGAAAGAGGCCTATGTCTTTCTCAGCCGCGAGCTGGCCTGGACCGGCCGCCCCGACCCGCGCGGGCAATCCCCGCGTCTGCTGCGGGCCCTGGCGGCGGTGGAAGATCAAGCTTGCGATGACGTGCAACTGGTCCCGGTCAGCGTTTTCTGGGGGCAGTCACCGGATGTCGAATCCTCGCCGATCAAACTGCTGTTCGCTTACAACTGGACCCTCGGCGGTCGACTGCGCAAGCTGATGGCCATTCTGCTGCATGGACGCAAGATCCGCGTACGCTTTGGCGACAGCCTGTCGCTGCGGGAGCTGGTCAACGAGGACCTGGGGCATCAACGCCATGTGCGCAAGCTCAACCGTCTGTTGCGGGTCTACTTCAGTGAACAGCGCGGCGCTGTCGTCGGTCCGGATCTGTCCCATCGCCGCACCCTGCTCAAGGGCATGCTGCAATCACCACTGGTGCGCGAAGCGATCAGCCGCGAGGCCGAGGCCAGGGGCATCGATGAGGCGGTGGCCAAACGCGAGGCGGCCAAGTATGCCAACGAGATCGCCGCCGAATTCACCTACAGCATCATTCGCTTTCTTGAGGTCGTACTGTCCTGGTTCTGGAACAAGCTGTACGACGGTATCCGTATCAATCATATCGCCCGGCTGCAGCAGATAGCCCGGGGTAACGAGATCATCTATGTGCCCTGTCACCGCAGCCATATCGATTACCTGCTGCTGTCCTACATCCTGTTCCAGAACAGTCTGACACCACCGCATATCGCCGCCGGCATAAACCTGAACATGCCGGTCGTTGGCAGTATCCTGCGCCGTGGCGGGGCCTTTTTCATGCGCCGCACCTTCAAGGGCAATCAGCTTTACACCGCCGTGTTCAACGAATACCTGCACACGCTGTTCAGCCGCGGCTTCCCGACCGAGTACTTTATCGAGGGTGGCCGCTCACGTACCGGCCGCACCTTGAACCCGAAAACCGGCATGCTGGCCATTACCCTGCGCAGCTTCCTGCGCTCCTCACGCCGGCCGATTCTGTTTGTGCCTGTGTACATCGGTTACGAACGGGTACTGGAGGGCAAGACCTACCTGGGCGAGCTGCGCGGTCAGGCGAAGAAAAAGGAATCCTTCTTCGATATCTTCCGCGTCCTGTCGGCGCTCAAGCTGCGTTTTGGCCAGGTCGCTGTCAACTTTGGCGAACCGGTATCCCTGGCGGCCTTTCTCGACCAGCAGCAACCCGGCTGGCGCGACCAGGATCACGGTGCCGACTTCAAGCCGGCCTGGCTACCCCAGGCCACCAATCAACTGGCCCGTAGTCTGGCCAATGCCATCAATGCCGCCGCCGACGCCAACCCGGTCAATCTGGTAGCCCTGGCGATTCTTTCAACCCGGCGTCTGGCGCTGGATGAAGCGACCCTGAGCCGCGTACTGGACACCTATGCGCGACTGCTCAGACGCGTACCCTACAGTCCCAGCGTTACCCTGCCGGATATGGATGGTCAGCAACTGATCCGCTACGTTGAAGCCATGCAGTTGATCGGCCGCCAGTCCGACGCCCTTGGCGAGATTCTGTTTCTGGATGAGCCGCAAGCGGTATTGATGACCTACTACCGCAACAACGTGCTGCACCTGGTGGCCCTACCGGCTCTGATCGCCTGCCTGTTTCTCAACAACGCGCGCATGTCGCGCAGCTCTATCGAGCGGCTGGTGGTCGCCATTTATCCCTACCTGCAGGGTGAGCTGTTTCTGCAATGGCAGGAAACCGCTCTGCCGGAGGTGATCAACCAGTGGATTGACGCCTTGATCGAGCAGGGACTGCTGCGCAGCGAAGGCGATGAAATTTGCCGGCCGGACCTGAGTTCCAGCGAGTTCGTGATACTGACGCTATTGGCCCGAAGTATTCTGCAGATACTCGAGCGCTTCTACATGGCCGCCGCCCTGCTGCTGGATAATGACAACGGCAGTCTGACTGGTGAGCAACTGGAAGCCCTGTGCTCGATCATGGCTCAGCGCCTGTCAATTCTGCATGGCCTGAACGCGCCGGAGTTCTTTGACAAGACGCTGTTCCGGCAATTTATCGAGCGGCTGCTGGCGCTGGAGGTCCTGGAAAAGGACAGCGAAGGACGATTGCACTACCAGCCGGGACTTGAAGAAATTGCCGAGAACACCGCCAGACGGGTGCTCAGCGCAGAAATCCGCCTGTCCATTCGTCAGGTAGCAAAAACCCCCAAAGCAGCCTGAGCAAGCCCGGCGGCTCAGGCTTCGAGCTTTTTCTTGCCGTAGATATCATAGCGACTGGACTGACCACTCAGCTCGGCACTGGGGGCCGGTCCGGCAATACAGGGCGCCTTGCGTGGGCGCTTGACCACCACCCGGTGGCTGGCCAAGGCCAGTGCCGCCGCCAGCAGGGCCGGGGCGTCCAGATCGTCACCGGCCAACGGGCGGAACAGGCGCATTTCCTTTTTCACCAGGGCCGATTTGTCACGGTGCGGGAACATCGGGTCCAGATGAATGACCTGAGGCGCCGTGCTCTGCCAGTCGCGCATCAGCACAATCGCATCGCCCCTGATCAGCTGCATTCGCCCGGCAATCTCGGCCACCTCGCCGCCAGCCTGACGGGCGCGCTCCAACCCATCGGCGAGCAACGCAGCAATCACCGGTTGACGCTCCAACAGCGTCACCTCTGAGCCCAGTGCCGCCATGACGAAGGCATCACGCCCCAGGCCTGCCGTGGCATCCAGAATACGCGGACGGATACTGCCCTTGATACCCACCGCCCGCGCCACCATCTGACCCGCACCGCCCCCGAACTGCCGGCGATGGGCCATGGCCCCGGCAACAAAATCCACCCGCACGGCGCCAGGGGCATTCGGTTGGGTATCGCGCAGACTGAGGCCATCCGCCCCGACCTGTAGACACAGAGCAGCCTGTTCATCCGCACAGGACAAACCGAGCTCTGCAGCCAGGGTGCGAGCCTGCTGTTCGTAGTCAGCGGCCAGCCAGTTGACCGTTATTGTTGCTTCCAACTGCTGCTCTGTCATAACCAAATGGTCTCAAAAGATCGTCAAGTCAGGCCGCCTGCGGCCGATAACATAATGCCACTACTGATTAGCCGTTTACTCATGGCCTGCGAGTGTACCCCATGATCGACAGTCTGCCCGCCGCTAGCGAAAGCGTTAGACCCAGTGCCCGCAACGAGGATTTGCGCGACAACCTGCGCCGCGCCATGGCCGAGGATATCGACTTCCAGATCCTGCGCCGCACGCTCAACGCTGAAGCCGCAGCCGAACCGACAGGCACAGCAACAAGCACCAGTACAGAAGCCGCCGAGGTGGCCACTCCGCAACCAGTGGATGCCCCAGTGGATGCTGTAGCTCAGGTCATCACCATGGTCGAGCAGCGTGAGCTGAGCCTGCGTGTCGAGATCAACAGCACCCCGCAGGTCACCGACCCGTTGGTACTGGATATGGCCGGCAACGGCTTTCGCACCTCAGGCATCAATGCCGGCGTGCGCTTTGATCTGAATGGCGATGGCCGACAACAGCAGATCAGTGTCCCGCTTGGCGATGATGCCCTGCTGGCGCTGGATCGCAACGCCAACGGTCGGATTGATGATGGGCGTGAACTCTTTGGCGATCAACATGGCGCCGCCCATGGTTTTGCCGAACTGGCCAGGTATGACGACAACGCCGACGGCGTGATCGACCGACAGGATGCGGTATTTTCCGAACTGCAACTGCTACGTTTCAGCC
Source organism: Gammaproteobacteria bacterium HGW-Gammaproteobacteria-11 (assembly GCA_002840055.1). Lineage (GTDB taxonomy): Bacteria > Pseudomonadota > Gammaproteobacteria > Pseudomonadales > Pseudomonadaceae > Halopseudomonas. The sequence goes on from PGZJ01000002.1 coordinate 179,695, forward strand.
GCAGCGGCGAGCAGCAGCTGTCCCGTCTGGCGGATGCCGGGATAACCAGCATCGCGCTGGGCTACGAGCACACCAACATTGCGCTGAATACCTACGACCGGATTGCCCAGCTCGGCTCTTTCACACTGGAAGACGGCCAGCAGCGCGAAGCCGCCGATCTGTTGCTGGCAGGCATCTAGAACACAGGATCAAAGAAGTTATTCAGACGAACAGATCAATGCCAAAGATACCATCGGCCTGATCATCCAGCGGCAGATCGGCGGTGAACTGGTAACTGGACAGAGCTTGATTGCTCTTGCCGTACACTGGCAATTGGGCATCGCGGCGTGCGGGAATATATTCTGCATTGGCGCTGGAAGCGCTGACGGCGCGGGGTGCCAGGGCCTTGACCGGTTCTACCGGAGCGGCCGGCGCCGTTTGGCCGGCGCGTGCAGGCTCGCTGTTGGGCGCAGGCACAACAGGTCTGGTGCTGCGCTCAGGGAGCGCATTGAATGGTATGTAGCCATCCAGACGCATGCATGTTTCTCCGATGGTTCAGATGTGCAGATTAGCGCGCGGCTGCATAAAAGGCAAAATCAGCCACTGGCCTTGGGTGTGGCTACCTTGTCACGCAGATACACCGGCTGTGCCAACGCGGCATCCACCGCTTCGCCAGCCAGCCAACGGGGCATGGCCAGGCTGAGCAGATCACGGGCATCGGGCAACATATCCGGCCAACTGCTGCTGGCCGCCACGGCCATACGCTCGGCGTACTGCCAGCCGGTGCCTGCCCCCGCCGGCGCGCGCATGCCCTCTGCCAGTTGCACGGCCTCGGGCGCACAGACCCGTTCTTCACCGCAGAGCTGCATCACACCCTGATCGAGTTGATAACAGCCCCAGTAGACTTCATCCATGCGTGCATCGATGGCCGCGCACACGGACTCGACCCCCTGCTCACGCCAAGCCTGCTGAGCCAGGGCAGCCAGATTGGACACACCAATCACCGGCTTGCCGCTGGCAAAGGCCAGCCCCTGCACCATGCCGGTGGCGATCCTGACCCCGGTAAAGGCCCCGGGACCCCGACCAAAGACCAGCGCATCAACCTGGCTCAGCGTGATACCCGCCTCGCTCATCAGTTCCTGCAACATGGGCAGCAGGCGTACCGCGTGCTGGCGCGGAGCAACCTCAAAGCGATGATGGACCTGGCCCTTGTGCAGCAGGGCTGCAGAGCAGGCTTCAGTGGCAGTATCGAGGGCAAGCAGTGTGGTCATGGCAGGCGTATCGGTGTGAGGAAAGGGAAGCATTGTAGCCAATGCAAAGGGCCCGTGCGACGTCAGTCAACACGGGCCCCGGTCACAACCTGATGTAATCAGCTCAGCGCTTGCATGACCTTGGCGGTAATCTGCTCGACGCTACCGATACCTTCAACACGGCTGCAGTTCGGTGCACCCTGGGCATCGGCCAGCTTCTGGTAGAAGGCAACCAGCGGCTTGGTCTGGTCATGGTAGATTTTCAGGCGGTTACGCACGGTGGCTTCGCTGTCATCATCACGCTGTACCAGGTCTTCACCGGTCACATCATCCTTGCCGGCCACTTTCGGCGGCTGATGCTGGATGTGATAGACGCGACCTGAGCCGGGGTGCACGCGACGACCGGACAGACGCTGGACGATTTCTTCATCGTCAACCGCAATTTCCAGCACGTTATCAATCTGCACACCGGCATCAACCAGAGCTTCAGCCTGGGGAATGGTGCGCGGGAAGCCATCAAACAGAAAGCCATTCTGGCAATCGGACTGGGTAATGCGTTCCTTGATCAGACCGATGATCAGATCGTCAGACACCAGTCCGCCGCTATCCATGACCTGCTTGACCTGCTTGCCCAGCTCGGTACCGGCCTTGACGGCTGCGCGCAGCATATCTCCGGTGGAAATTTGCGGAATGCCAAAGTGTTCGCAGATGAACTGGGACTGCGTGCCTTTGCCCGCACCGGGAGCGCCTAACAGGATAACGCGCATATCTAGACTCCTATCAACTTTCTGAAAGCGGGCCGCCCCGACCGAACAACGGGGCCGGCAGGCACCAGCAGTGGCTGACGCAATAATTGGTTACACTCGCGAAGGTCGCGAAAAGGGCGTTCAACATACACGGACAGCCAAATATGCACAAGCCGGACCAAAGTCGAAGGCTCTGCGTCGCTGGTTGGCAGCCGGAATCCCTAGCCGGTATTGCGCATGCCCGCGGCAATACCGGCAACCGTAACCAGTAACGCCCGCTCCAGATCCGGATCAATCTGCTGACCCTGGGCGCGGGTACGCGCCATCAATTCGGCCTGCAACAGGTGCAAGGGATCGGTGTAGGGGTTGCGCACGGCCACGGAACTGCTCAAGCCCGGGTTATGCGCCAACAATCGGTCGCTGCCGCGCAGCGCCAGTACCACGCTGACCGCTTCGCTCAGGGCGGTGCGCAAACGCTCACCCAACGGCCACAGGGATGGCTCGACCAGGCGCTCTTCATAGAAGCGGTGGATACCTGCATCGGCCTTGGCCAGGACCATTTCCAGCATCTCGATACGCGCCAGAAAGAATGGCCACTGCGACATCATGTCACGCAATTGCTGCTCCTTGCCGGCGTCCATGGCCTCCTGCAGCGCCTTGCCCGCACCGAGCCAGGCCGGCAACATCAGACGCGTCTGGGTCCAGGCAAATATCCAGGGGATCGCTCTGAGCGTCTCGATACCGCCCTGGCTGCGCCGTTTTGCTGGTCGACTACCCAGCGGCAAGCGAGCCAACTCCTGCTCCGGCGTGCCCTGGCGGAAATAATCGACAAACTGTGGATCATCGCGCACAACGCCGCGATAGACCGTGACCGAGCGGTCCGCCAGTTGCTGCATCAGTTCGCGCCAGCTCTGCTCAGGCGCAGGCGGCGGCAACAGGCTTGCCTCCATGACCGCACTGACATAGAGCTGCAGACTCTGCACGGCGATGGCTGGCAGGCCGTATTTGAAACGGATCATCTCGCCCTGCTCGGTTACCCGGAACTGCCCCTGCACCGAACCCGGCGGCTGCGACAGAATCGCCATGTGCGCCGGTGCGCCACCCCGGCCAACCGTCCCACCGCGACCATGGAACAGGCGCAAGCGCACGCCGTGGGCCTGGCAGACTTGCACCAGCGCTTCCTGGGCACGGTACTGGGCCCAACCGGCGGCCAGGGTCCCGGCATCCTTGGCCGAGTCGGAATAGCCGATCATGACCTCCTGTTCATGACCAATCAGTTCGCGATAAGCCGGCAATGACAACAGGCTGTCGATCGCCGAAGCGGCATTTTCCAGGTCATCAAGGGTTTCAAACAGCGGTGCCACCCGCATCGGCCAGCTCAAGCCGGTTTCCTTCAGCAGCAGCTTGACCGCCAGCACATCCGAGGAGCTGGACGCCATGGAAATGACATAGGAACCCAGTAGCTCACGGGGCTGTGCTGCCACCACCCGGCAGGTGGCCAATACCTCTGCAACCTCGGCGCTGGGCTGCCAGTCGACCGGCAACAGCGGACGCCGACTGTGTAGTTCATCGAGCAGAAAGCGACAACGCTGCGCCTCATCCCAGCTGCGATAGTCGCCTATCTCGAGATAGGTCAGCAGCTCGGCCAGCACATCGGCATGCCGTGCAGCATCCTGACGTATATCCAGACGCACCAGACCCAGACCGAAGGCATTGACCCGCCACAGGCTATCTAACAAAGGGCCGCGGGCAATGATCTGGCGGTTGTCCTGCAACAGCGAGTCGTAGCATAACGCCAGGGGCTGACGCAGTTGATCGACACTGTCCAGAACCAGCGGGCCGGGACTGACATCGCCCTGCAACGCCTCCCTGGCCCAATCCCGGGTGGCCTGCAAACGTTCTCGCAATTGCTTCAGCACCACGCGGTAGGGCTCGTCGGCTTCACCACTTTGCGCCAGCAGGTCGGGGCTGGCGGTCTGCATGGACAACTGACTGGTCAGCGCATCAATATCCCGCAGATACAGGTCTGCAGCCATCCAGCGCCCGAGCAGCAATACCTCGCGGGTTACGCTGGCGGTCACATTCGGATTGCCATCGCGATCGCCGCCCATCCAGGAGGCAATACGCACCGGGGCGGCATTGCAGTCCAGGCCGTGCCCCAGCCCCTTGATCAAATCCTCATCCAGCTTGCGCAGAAAGGCCGGCAGCGCTTGCCAGAGCGAATGTTCGATGACCGCAAACCCCCATTTGGCCTCGTCCATCGGCGTTGGCCGGGTCCGCCGAATCTCGTCGGTATGCCAGGCCTCGGCAATCAGTCGGGCCAGATCGGCGCGAACCGCTGCCTGCTCATCAGCGTTAAGATCATCATGATCACGACGGGCCAAGGCCAGGGCAATCGCGTCGTATTTCTGAATCAGGGTACGGCGCGTGACTTCAGTCGGATGGGCAGTGAGGACCAGCTCGATATCCAGCTCAGCCAGTTGCTGACGTACCTGCTGATCGCTGAAGCCGGCGTCCTTGAGACGCTGCAACAGATCGGGCAGGCAACGTTCCTCGAACGAACGCGGCTGATGCTCACGACGGCGGCGGATCCGGTGCGACTGTTCGGCAATATTGGCCAGGTTGAGGAACTGATTAAAGGCCCGGCAGACCGGCAACAACTGGTCATCCGGCAGATCATGCAAGGCTGTCAGCAGCGCCTGATGGGCCGCCTGATCCTGTTGCCGACCTTGCTTGGCGCCAAGGCGGATACGTTCGATACGCTGCAGGAAGTCGTCGCCCAAGTGGGACTTGATGGTCTGCCCCAGCAGCTCACCCAACTCATGTACATCCTCGCGCAACCGCACATCTATCTCGCTCATAAGGCTTCCTTAACCTGATTCCAGGATCACAGCATGCTACCCGGAACCGCTGCTGACAAGGAACAATGAGCAACGACAAAAAGCTGGCGTCAGGCCTTTTTCGCTGCATGGTCTACACTTCAAGTGTCGCCACAAGCGAAACCAGACGTTATCGGGGGAAAACATGAAGATCCGTGAACTTACCCAGGAATGGGAACGCACTGCCCGGGGTCGACTGACCCACAATCATTACGAGGTCCGCTTGACCCTGGAGGACGCCGCTCGGCTGGCCGCCCTGCAGGAGATGTATCCCAAGCGCCGCGTAGAGGATCTGATCACCGACCTGCTCAGCTGCGCCCTGGAAGAACTTGAGACCGTGATGCCCTACAAGGCCGGTAATCAGGTCATTGCCATGGACGAGATGGGCGACCCGCTGTACGACGATATCGGGCCCACACCTCGCTATCTGGAACTCAGCCGCCGGCATCTGCAGGTATTGGCGCAGCAACAGAAAGAGCCGCAGCACTGACAGGTCAATGACCCACTGGGGGCGCCGCTAGAGTCCGACGTCCTTGGCTTGTTGCCAGAGTCGGTCCAGCTGCAGCAATTCCACCTGCTCAGGACTCAGACCGGCTTCGCGCAGCTGCGCTTCGATATAGCGGAAACGCCGCTCGAAGCGGGCATTGCCGCCGCGCAGGGCTTCCTCGGCATCGACCTGCAGATGCCGCGCCAGATTGACCATGGAAAACAGCAGGTCGCCGACTTCTTCGGCGACCCGTTGCTGCTGGCCCTCGGCAAGCGCCTGACGCACCTCAGCGAGCTCTTCATCCAGCTTGTCCAGCACCGGCAGCAGCGCTGGCCAGTCGAAACCGGCGCGTGCAGCGCGCTTCTGCAGTTTCTGCGCCCGACTCAAGGCAGGCAAGGCCTGCGGCACATCATCCAGCAGTGACAACTGCTCAGGCTGTTCCGCCTTGAGCGCGCGTTCCTCGGCCTTGATCTCTTCCCAGCGCGCCTTGATCTGATCCGCTGCCAGGCTGACACTACCCGGCGGCGTACGCAGGTTGCCGTCCGGAAAGACATGGGGATGGCGACGCACCAGCTTCTCGGTAATACCGTGGACGACCTGTTCCCAGTCGAAGTGCCCTGCCTCCCGCCCAAGCTGGGCGTAGTAAACCACCTGGAACAACAGATCACCCAGTTCACCACAAAGCTGCGGAAAATCCTCGCTGGCGATCGCGTCCGCGACCTCGTAGGCTTCCTCCAGGGTATGCGGGACTATAGTGGCAAAGGACTGTTGCTGGTCCCAGGGACAACCATGCAGCGGGTCACGCAGGCGCTGCATCAGGTACAGCAAGTCATCAAGCTGGTAACTCACGTCATGCCGTCCTTGCGATTGCGCCGCGCCTCGATCACGTTCGGCAACTGGCTGACGCGCGCCAACAGACGGCCCAGCAGACCGATATTCGGCACCTCGACGGTCAACAGCATGACCGCATAGTTGTCATCCTTGTTGGTCCGCGTGCTGACTTCCAGCACATTGATCTTCTCATTCGCCAGCATCTGCGAGACATCCCGCAGCAGACCGGATCGATCATAGGCCTTGATATAGATTTCCACCGGATAGGTCTGCACCGGCGCGCTGCCCCAACTGACCTCGATCAGCCGGTCGGCGTCGCGGTCCTGCAACTGCATGGCGGTCGCGCAATCGGCGCGATGCACGGTAACCCCGCGACCGAGGGTGATATAGCCGACGATCGGGTCACCCGGTACCGGCTGACAGCAGCCAGCCAACTGGGTAAGCAGATTGCCGACGCCCTGAATGGTCACGTCGCCACGCGGCCCTGAGCGGCTGGGGCGGCGCGGAATCAGCTCCAGCTGCTCGGCATGGCTGTCCGGCTCAATCAGTTGCTGGGCGACATTGACCACATGCATCAGGCGCACATCACCCGAACCGACTGCGGCAAACAGGTCTTCCTGGCTGCGGATACCCAGTCGTTCGATCAGTTGCGCATAGTCGGCGCCATTCAGCGCCAGACGGGTCAGCTCGCGTTCAAGCATGGCCTTGCCGGCATGCACATTCTGCTCACGGGCCTGCAACTTGAACCAGTGCTGGACCTTGGCCCGGGCCCGCGAGGTATTCACATAGCCCAGGTTCGGATTCAGCCAGTCGCGGCTCGGACCGCTGTGCTTGCCCGTGATGATTTCGACCTGTTCACCGGTCTGCAGGATGTAGTTCAGCGGCACTATCCGACCATTGACCTTGGCCCCCCGGCAGCTATGGCCGATTTCGGTATGAATGCGGTAGGCAAAATCCAGCGGTGTGGCACCCTTGGGTACATCCACCACATGACCGTCCGGGGTGAAGATGTAGATGCGGTCAGGCTCGAAATCGACCCGCAACTGATCCGCCAGGCCGCCGATATCGCCCATTTCCTCGTGCCATTCCAGCACCTGACGCAACCAGGCAATCTTGTCCTCGTAGGCGTTCGAGGAGGAACTGACATCGGTGCCCTTGTAGCGCCAGTGAGCGCAGACACCCAGCTCGGCTTCCTCATGCATGTTCTGGGTGCGTATCTGCACTTCCAGCACCTTGCCAAAGGGCCCGATTACTGCGGTATGCAAGGAGCGGTAGCCGTTCTCCTTGGGATTGGCGATGTAATCGTCAAACTCGTTGGGAATATGCCGCCAGAGACTGTGAACGATGCCCAGCGCGGTGTAGCAATCACGCACCTGGGGTACCAGAACACGCACCGCGCGCACATCGTAGACCTGGCTGAAGTCGATACCCTTGCGGCGCATCTTGCGCCAGATGGAATAGATATGTTTGGCGCGGCCGCTAATCTCGGCCTGAATCCCGGCCTCCTCCAATTCGGCCTTGAGCTGCGCCATGACCTCGTCTATGTACTCCTGACGATCCAGTCGCCGCTCATCCAGCAGCTTGGCAATCTGCTTGTACTGAACCGGCTCGAGATAGCGGAAGGACAAGTCCTCCAGCTCCCATTTGATATGACCAATACCCAGACGATGGGCCAGCGGCGCATAGATATCGAAGACTTCGCGGGCCACCCGGTAGCGCTTTTCCTCCGGCGCATCCTTGACCGCGCGGATCGCGCAGGTACGCTCCGCCAGCTTGATCAGGGCAACGCGCACATCGTCGACCATGGTCACCAGCATCTTGCGCAGGTTGTCGACCTGGGCCTGTTCACTGAAGGCCGTGGCCCGGGCCGGATTCTGCGATACGCTGATCGCCGCCATGCGCTGAACACCGTCAACCAGCCCGGCTACCGTCGGCCCAAAGCGCCGTTCAACTTCGGCCAGATCGGTCTTGCGCTCACGCACCGCACGGTAAACCACCGCGGCAACCAGGGAGTCCTGATCCAGTTTCAGTTCGACCAGGATTTCTGCCATTTCCAGACCGGTGCGGTAGCTACTGGCACCGTCGGCCCAGATGTTCTCGGCTGCGATAGCTGCCTGCTCGAGTTCCAGCGCCCACTCACAGGCTTCACGCAGCACCTGCGGCGCTGTCAGCTGCACATGCTTTTGAATGCGCTTGATCCAGGCATCGATATTAACGCTGCCATCATTGTTTGTAGGGTGTTGAGCCCTGACCTGTACCATCAGTCTTGATCCTGAGTGCACTGCATGAATGAAACAAACACCTGCATCTAACCGGCTTTACCGGGCCTGCCAGTGCCCGCCGCAATCCTTTTACCACCCGCGACAAACAGCGCCATGGCTTCAACGTGGGCAGTCTGCGGGAACATGTCCATGATCCCGGCCTGCACCAACCTGTAGCCCTGAGCCGCCAGCAAACCGGCATCTCGCGCCAGCGTGGCAGGATTGCAGGACACATACAGAATCCTGCCAACACCACGCGCGGCCAACTGCTGAACCAGCAGCTCTGCGCCATCACGCGGCGGATCCAGCACAGCCGCGGCAAAATCATCGGCAAACCAATCGGCATCAACCGGCTTGGACAGGTCGGCCTGATAAAAGTGCAGTCCGGTCAGCTGATTTTCACGGGCATTGGCGGTGGCACGCCCGACCATGGCCTTACTCCCCTCTACAGCGGTGACCCGCGCCCCGGCCTGGGCCAGTGGCAGGGCAAAATTGCCCAGACCACAAAACAGATCCAGCACCGCCTCACCCGGCTCGACCGCCAGCCATGCCAATGCCTGGGTAATCATCTGCCGATTGATGCCGGCATTGACCTGAATAAAGTCACCCGGTTGGAAGGCCAGACTCAGGCCCAGCTCAGGCAGCGCATAAGCCGGCTGCTCAGCCTCCTCTGGCCAGACACAATGCACACTGTCCTCATCCCCTGGCTGCAACCAGCAAGCGACGTCTTGTGCCGCTGCAAACGCCTGCAGGCGTTCAAGGTCCGCCGTCGATAACGGCTGCATGTGGCGTAACAGCAACAACGGACGCTGGGCATCGATCAGTTCGACATGGCCCAGCTCAGCCGCCCCTTCCAGTTGCTTCAGCAGCGGAATCAGTGCCTGCATCAACGTCTCGAGTGCAGGCACCAGAACAGGGCACTGATTCACCTCGACCAGGTCACTGCTGAAGCGCTGCCGGAAGCCCGCCTGCAGAGTCTTGTCCCGCTGCTGCCAGCGCAACGCCAGACGACTGCGCTGCCGGTAGGCATAGACCGAGCCGGTCAAGGCGGGCATCCACTGCTCCGGCTGCAGGCCGGCAAAATGTTGCAATTGCTGGGCCAGTGTCTGTTGCTTGATCTGCAGTTGGGTCTCTGCCGACATATGTTGCAGACTGCAGCCGCCACAGAGCGCAGCATGTGCGCAGGCGGGCTGCTGACGCTCACCACTGGCCTGCTGCACACGCTCCAGACGGGTTTCAATCAATTTGCTGCGAGCCTTGATAACCCTGGCCGTCACCCGCTCACCAGGCAGCCCGCCGTCAACGAATACCGTGCGCCCCTGCCAGTGTCCAATGCCCCGGCCGTCATGGGTCAGACGCTCAAGGTCGAGCTCAATGCACTGACCAATGGCCGCTGGTGCGTCATTGGAGCGTCGCTGCTTTCCGCGGGAGGCTCTCATGGGCGCGGGTCGTGCACGCCCGTGGACAGGTAGCGGTCGCCGCGATCACAGATGATCGCGACGATCACCGCGTTCTCCAGCTCACTGGATAACCGCAGCGCTGCCGCCACTGAACCGCCCGAGGACACACCACAGAAAATACCCTCTTCACGGGCCAGACGACGCATGGTTTCTTCGGCTTCCTGCTGCCCCATGTCGATCACCCGGTCGACCCGCTCAGCATCGAAGATCGCCGGCATGTAAGCGGCCGGCCAGCGGCGAATACCCGGAATGGAGGCACCCTCGATCGGTTGCAGGCCAACAATCTGGATAGCCGGGTTCTGTTCCTTGAGGTAACGCGAGGTACCCATGATGGTACCTGTGGTACCCATGGAACTGACGAAGTGGGTCACCGTACCGCGCGTGTCGCGCCATATCTCCGGACCGGTGCTCTGATAATGTGCCTCGGCGTTATCCTGATTACCAAACTGGTCGAGCACCTTGCCCTTGCCCTCGCGTTGCATCTGCAGCGCCAGATCACGGGCACCCTCCATGCTGTCCTCACGACTGACCAGAATCAGTTCGGCACCATAGGCACTCATGGCCGCCTTGCGCTCGGCACTCATGTTGTCGGGCATGATTAGAATCATCCGATAGCCCTTGATCGCCGCGACCATGGCCAAGGCAATACCGGTGTTGCCCGAGGTCGCTTCAATCAGGGTGTCACCGGGATTGATTTCACCCCGCAATTCGGCGCGGGTAATCATCGACAGGGCCGGACGATCCTTCACTGAGCCGGCTGGATTGTTGCCTTCGAGTTTGACCAGCAGGGTATTGCTGGTGTCGCCTGGCAGTCGCTGAAGGCGGACCAGCGGGGTATTGCCGACAAAATCGGCAATGGTTGGGTAATCGTTGTTCATCTTCCACCCGTCATGCGGAGCAAGGAGTCTGTTATGTCCAATGCTGTGCTTTTTATCAACTCGGCCTATGATACCGGCATCGGGGGAAGGGATATACACAAGGGATATACACAATGAGCGAGATCGGCCTCAAGGCACGCATTCTGCTGCTGGCACTGGTACCCACCGGCCTGCTGGGTCTGGCACTGGGTGCCTACTTCAGTTGGCAGGCGGTATCCGATCTGGACCGTCAGTTGCTGGAGCGTGGCTACATGACGGTCGAGCACCTGCAACACCAGGCCACCCTGTCTTTGCTCGACGGCCAGCCGGAACAGATGCGCCCAAGCCTGTCGGCGGCACTCAACCGTTCGGATGTTCGCGCGGTCAGCCTGTATGACCGGGAGCGCCGGCTACTCGAACATAGCGGCCCGCAAATGTACCCGGCTGGCGAGCCTCTGGGCGCTGACAACCTGGCAGCCGGAACCGGACTGCAGATTCAAAGCAGCGCTGACAGCAGCCGCTTCCTGCTGCCTTTGCTGGCCAGTCCCGAGTTGCTCGACAGAACCCTGGCCAGTGTCCATGAGGCCGATGAACTGCTGGGCTGGCTGGAGGTCGAGTTGAGTCACGGCTATACCCAGCTGCGTCGTTACCAGATGATTCTCAGCGCCTTGTTGCTGGTGATTCTCGGTCTGCTGCTCAGTGCAATACTGGTCATCGCCATGGGCCGACGTATCAGCGATCCGATAGCCGAAGCCAACCTGGCCATCAGTCGCATCAGCAAGGGCCAGTTGGACAAGCGTCTGGGCGAACAGGGTAGCCGCGAACTGGATAGCCTGGCCCAGGGTATCAACACCCTGGCCGACGCTCTGCAAAGCGCCCAGGGCGAGATGCAACAGAACGTCGAACAGGCCACCGAGGATCTGCGCCAGACGCTGGAGACCATTGAAATCCAGAACATCGAGCTGGATATGGCGCGCAAGGCGGCGCTCGAAGCCAGCCGGATCAAATCCGAGTTTCTGGCCAATATGAGCCACGAACTGCGCACGCCATTGAACGGCATTATCGGTTTCAGCAACCTGTTGCAGCGCACCGAACTGAGCAACCGCCAGCAGGAATACCTGGGTACTATCGGCAAGTCGGCTGACAACCTGCTGGCAATCATCAATGAAATTCTGGACTTCTCAAAGATCGAGGCCGGCAAGCTGGTGCTCGACAACCTGCCCTTCAATCTCCGCGATCTGATTCAGGACACACTGACCATGCTGGCGCCAGCTGCACATCAGAAGTCGCTGGAGCTGGTCAGCATCATTTATCGCGATACGCCGCTGGGCCTGAGTGGCGATGCCCTGCGCTTGAAACAGGTGTTGGCCAATCTGATCAGCAATGCCATCAAGTTCACCCAGCAAGGCTCGGTCAGCATCCGGACCATGCTTGAGCAGGAAGACGAACACTATGCCCTGCTGCGCATCAGCGTCACCGATACCGGTATCGGCCTGACCAACCAGCAGCAGAAGTCCCTGTTTCAGGCCTTCAGCCAGGCCGACAACTCCATGACCCGCCAGGTCGGCGGCACCGGTCTTGGTCTGGTGATTGCCAAACGCCTGGTCGAGCAGATGCACGGTGAGATTGGCCTGCACAGCGCTCCCGGTGAGGGTTCCGAATTCTGGCTGACTGTGCGTCTGGAAAAATCCAGCCAGGCCACGGACGACCTGCCCAGCAAACCCCTGTCAGGTATGCGCGCAGCCATTGTTGAGCCCTTGGCCCTCAGCCGCCAGGCCCTGCTGCATAATCTTGAGGATCTTGGATTGCAGGTCAGCGTATTCGAACATATCCGCGATCTTGAGCTCGCAATGCAGTCCAGACAGCAGCAGGATGACCGCTATGATCTGGCGCTGGTCAGCAGCACCTCGCCCTTCTGTACCGCCGACACGCTGCTCGACAGCGTCACGCGCTGGACCGATCAGCAGCTGTGCAAAGGCATTTTGCTGACCGACACCACCGAGCACTACCCGTTGCTCGACCGCCTGCCACGTGATCAGTGCCAGGTTCTGTCAAGACCGCTTTGCACGCGCCAGTTGTTCCGTGCTGTCAATCAGCTGTTCAAGACGAACAAGACCCTGCCGGTCAAAACCGAACAAGCCCGGCAGCCGCAACTCAGCATACTCTGCGTCGACGACAACCAGGCCAATCTGAAGCTGGTTGAAACCTTCCTCAGCGAAATGGGCGTGCGGGTCATGACCGCTACCAGCGGTGAACAGGCGCTGGTGATCGCGGAAGCAGAGCGGCTGGATCTGATCTTCATGGACGTGCAAATGCCCGGCATGGATGGCCGCGCCACCACCACCGAACTGCGCTTGCGTGAGGAGCTGGCTGACAGCGAACCCTGTCCGGTCATTGCTCTGACTGCGCACGCCCTGGCCGAAGAGCGGCGCAAACTGATTCAGTGCGGTATGAACGACTATCTGAGCAAACCGATCAGCCCTGAACAACTGAGTCATTGCATCTTTCGCTGGACTGGCATCAGCGTCAACATGGACAGCAAAGACACCGCGGCAGTCCCGCCGCAGGCCGATAACAGCCCGGCACACAACCCCATACTGGATCAGGAGGAGGGTCTGAAACTGGCTGCCGGCAAAGCTGACCTGGCCGCCGATATGCTGGACATGCTGATCAAGGGTCTGCCCGACGACCGGGTGCAGATCGAGACACTGACTGCCGCGAATAACAATCAGGGACTGTTGGAGGTCGTCCATCGCCTGCATGGAGCAACCCGCTACTGCGGCGTACCGCAGTTACGCAGCTGTTGCCTGGAAGCGGAAAGCCTGCTGAAGAAGGGACAAAACAGCCAGGCCGCTATCAGTCAATTGATTGAAGCCATCGAGCGTCTGCAGGCCGCCTACGTCGAAGAGTTGCAACTGTAAAGCAGACGGCCTCAGACGGCCGAGGCTGACCAGACAACGAAGGCCAGGGCCTGCTCACGCTCGTCACTCAGGCTCAACAGCATGCTGCCGCCACCCGCCTGTTGCAGCCTGTGCAAGGCCTGGCCGGAGAGCAATACCAGCGGGGCACCATGGTCGTCCCGGTCAATCTGGATATGCTGCCAGGACATGCCTTGCGCCAGTCCGGTACCCAGTGCCTTGAGCACGGCCTCCTTGGCGGCAAAGCGTTTGGCCAGGAAGCGCGCCGGGCGAGCATGCTGGTGATAGCGCTGCAATTCCGACTCGGTCAGAATCCGCTCGGCAAACCGCACACCCTGACGCTCGATGGCCGCCTCGATGCGGCTGACCAACACCAGATCAGTGCCAATACCCTTGATCATCTGGGACTGGCTGCCAGAATCAACTCACGCATTTCCCTTACCGCGCCGGCCAAACCACTGAACAGCGCACGGGCAATAATCGCGTGACCGATATTCAACTCGTTCATACCCGCGATGGCAGCGATGGGCTCGACATTGTGATAGTGCAGACCGTGCCCGGCATTCACCACCAGACCCAGCTTGCGCGCATAGTTGCAGCCGTCTCGCAGACGTTCGAGGGCGTCAACCTGAGCCTGGCCCTCGGTATCGGCATAGTGCCCGGTATGCAGTTCGATGACCGGCGCACCGGCATGCTTGGCCGCTTCTATCTGCCGTGGGTCAGGATCAATGAACAACGAGACCTCGCTGCCCATGGCCGCCATGCGCTCGACTGCTGCCTGAATCCGGGCGGCATTGCCTGCGACATCAAGACCGCCCTCGGTGGTCAACTCTTCGCGGCGCTCGGGCACCAGACAGATATGTGCCGGGCGGATCTCCTCGGCAAAGCGTAACATCTCATCGGTTACCGCCATTTCCAGATTCATGCGGGTCTGCAGCACCTCGGCAACCAGACGCACATCGCGCTCCTGGATGTGCCGGCGATCTTCGCGCAGATGAATGGTGATGCCATCGGCGCCCGCCTCCTCAGCCACAATAGCAGCCTGAACCGGGTCCGGATAACGCGTGCCACGCGCCTGACGCAAGGTGGCGATATGGTCGATGTTCACACCCAGCAATACACGTTGCGGATTGATCACAGCTTGTCTCCTTTGGCGACGCCAGCGTTTGAGGCAAATAATTGACGACTGTAGAGGGGGCGATCCCCCAAATGCACGGCCAGGGCCTGCCGCATCAGCAGTTTGGCCGTGCGCAGGGCGACCGGTGACTGCCACTGGGCTGCGGCCATGGCCAGTAATCCATGACCGGGCAAGCCCGGCTGACTCAACTCAACCGGCAACAGGCCCTGATCAGGCGTCCAGCAATAGCCCTTGTCGGGCTGGACCGAGACACCATGCGCATCCTCGGTCAGACTGAAACCGTAACCCAGCTCATGCAACAAACACCATTCAAACTCGCGCAGGACAGGTTCAATTGCGGTGTTATCTGCCAGCGACGCCAAGGCCTGTTGATAGGCGGCAAACAACAGTAACTGCGGTTCAGCCGGGCGTAACAGACGGACCAGTAATTCATTCAGGTAAAGGGCACTGAACAGCACATCACCCTGCAAGGACTTGTAGCTGCCGGCCACTTCTGCCTGCTGCAGGGTTTTCAGCTCGCCACGCCCTGCCAGGGCCACCAGCATGGGCACAAAGGCCTGGGGAGACAGTCCGCGCCGCTGACCACGCGCGCCGCGCCACACCACCCGCTGCACCCCCTGTTGCAGGGTCAACAGATCAACCAGCGCGCTGCTGTCGCGGTAAGGGCGGCTGTGCAATACATAGGCAGGGGTCAGTGATCCGTGCACGCTCATCTCCGCAACACGTCGTCATCGGGGCGGCGCCCCGTTGATCAGTTGTCGAAATGGTAACCCAGCGACGTCAGCGCGCGCTCATCGTCTGACCAGCCGCGCTTGACCTTGACCCAGAGATTGAGCATGACCTTGCTGCCAAAGAGTTTCTGCATATCCAGACGGGCCTCCTGGCCAATCTTCTTCATGCGCTCACCACCATCACCGATGATGATTTTCTTCTGGCCATCACGCTCCACCAGGATCAGTGCATGAATATGCAGAATCTTGCCCTCCTGCTTGAACTGCTCGATCTCCACGGCCACCTGATAGGGAATCTCGGCACCCAACTGGCGCATGACCTTTTCACGCACCAGCTCGGCGGCCAGAAAGCGCGAGCTGCGGTCGGTCAGTTGGTCATCCGGATAGAAATGCTCGCCCTCAGGCAGGCGCTCGGCAATCAGTTGCTCCAGCAACTCGATATTGCGACCCTGCAATGCGGATACGGGCACCACCTCAGCGTCCGGCAACTGGGTTGCCAGCCACTCAAGGTGCGGTAACAGGGTTTCCTTGTCGTCCATCCGGTCAACCTTGTTGACCACCAGCAGCACCGGGCAGGTAACGTGCCGCACGCGATCCAGCACCATCTGGTCCTCGTCGGTCCAGCGCACTCTATCCACCACGAACAGCACCACATCGACATCCCGCAGGGCCTGGGTGGCGCTCTTGTTCATGAAGCGGTTGAGGGCTTTCTCGTTTTCCTTGTGCAGACCGGGGGTGTCGACATAAATGGCCTGAACTGCGCCCTCGGTCTTGATGCCATGCAAGGTATGCCGGGTGGTCTGGGGCTTGCGCGAAGTAATCGCCAGCTTTTGCCCGAGAATATGGTTGAGCAAGGTCGACTTGCCGACATTCGGGCGGCCGACAATGGCCACATAGCCACAGCGGGAGGTGCTGTTGTCACTCATCTTCTTTCTCCACCCCCAGGGCAATCAGGGCTTTCTGCGCGGCGACCTGCTCGGCCAGACGGCGGCTATTGCCGGTGCCTGAGGTCGATTCCGCAAGGGGGCTGATATGGCATTCAACGCGAAAGGTCCGGCAATGGGCTTCGCCACTGCTTTCGGTCACCTCATAGCGCGGTAATTCACACTGCTGGGATTGCAGGTATTCCTGCAACCGGGTTTTCGGATCCTTGTTGTTATCGATCAGCGTCAGACTGGCGATGTGCCCTTCGAGCCAATGCAGTACCCGCTCCCTGGCCGCTTCAAGTCCACTTTCCAGATAAATGGCGCCAATAATGGCCTCGGTGGCATCGGCGAGAATCGATTCACGCCTGAACCCCCCGCTTTTCAGTTCACCCGAACCCAGGCGCAGGTATTCGCCGAGATCAAAGCCCTTGGCCAGTTCGGCCAGGGTCACGCCCTTGACCAACCGCGCTCGCAGACGCGACAACTGGCCCTCGCGGGCCTGGGGGAAACGATGAAACAGCGCCTCGGCGGCCACAAAATTCAACACCGAGTCGCCGAGAAACTCGAGGCGCTCGTTATTGCGCCCCCCGAGACTGCGGTGACTGAGTGCCAGGATCAGCAAGTCCTGATCCTTGAAGTGATAGCCTATCCTACGTTCCAGCCGGTCTAACTTGTTGGTCACTTAAGCGGTCTGATTATGTGGGTTTCATCGAAGTGAACCAGCAGGTCCACGGTATTCAGCAGCGGCGAACGTATTTCGTACTTGATCTGCACACTGTATGTATCGGCGGCGCTGGAGGTAATGGTGATGGCATCATTGATCTTGATGTCACGGATACTGTTGATATTCATGCCACGTTCTATGTGGTTGTGAAAATCACGCAACGAACCGATCTTCAGGGACGGGTCCTCATTGACCGAGACAATAATCTTGCGCAGTGAGAAATGGTCCATATAGATGGGTATCAGTTTGGCCGCCACGATCAAGCCGAAAACCAGAAGGGTAATGACAGCCAGCCAGCCAAAGAATGACATGCCTTTTTGCGAGTAGCGCATGGATAACCTCGAGACGTCCGTTGTGGTTGTTATACAAAGAGTCCGGTATTCAATGAATCAACGCAATGCTGGAAAAACTCGGCAAGTTGCGCAGCTTTGGTTCTGGCCAATGCATCCAGACCGCGAAAGCCTTACCTACAATATAGTTGTCCGGCACCATTCCCCACAACTCCTGGGGAATTTCTTTTGAATTCCAGTAACGGCTATCGTTGGAATTGTCGCGATTGTCACCCACCATGAAGTAGTGACCCTCGGGTACCAGCCACTCATCGGTGCGAAGCGGCTGGGTAAGCCGCGGATCACGCAGCCTGACCTGATGGATTGTGTCGCCCAGCTGCTCTTCCATGATACGGACCTGAGCCCTGTGATACAGCGGATGTCCGCGCGGTACCTCATCTTCCAGCTCAGTGCCAAGTTGCGTTATCGGCACCGCTTCGCCATTGACGATAAACTGCTTGTCCCGGTACTGCACGCGATCGCCGGGCAAGCCGACTACCCGTTTGATGTAATTGATCCGCGGATCATCCGGAAAGCGGAATACCATGACATCGCCGCGCTGGGGGTCGCCGATGGAGATAACCTTGGTATCCAGTACCGGCAGCCGAATGCCGTAGGCAAACTTGTTGACCAGAATGAAGTCACCCACCGCCAATGTCGGTTTCATTGAGCCGGACGGGATCTGGAAAGGCTCAACCAGAAAGGAGCGCAGCACCAGCACCACCAGCAGGACCGGAAAGAAGGACTTGCCGTACTCGACCAGCAAGGGCTCCTTGCCAATACGCTCGATGGTCAACGGATCGGGCACGTCGACAGCGGCTTCGTAGGCCGCCTTGGCCCGACGTCGTCGCGGCGCCAGAAAGAGTGCATCCAGCAGTGCCAGCAAGCCAGTGACGGCAACCAGCACAACCAGGATCAGGGGGAAATTGATATGCATAAGTGAGCCCGTTTAACCGTCCCTGTCAATTATCGACCTTGAGAACCGCGAGGAAGGCTTCCTGCGGAATTTCCACGTTACCCACTTGTTTCATCCGTTTCTTACCGGCCTTCTGCTTCTCCAGCAGTTTCTTCTTGCGGCTGGCGTCACCACCATAACACTTGGCCAACACGTTCTTGCGCAGCGCCTTGACCGTTGATCGGGCAACAATCTGCCCGCCCACTGCAGCCTGAATAGCAACATCAAACATTTGCCGCGGAATCAGTTCCTTCATTTTCTCGACCAGTTGCCGGCCTTTGTAGGCAGCATTGTCGCGGTGCACGATCAGCGCCAGGGCATCGACCTTTTCTGCGTTGATCAAGACATCCAGGCGCACCAGACGTGCACCCTGGAAGCGCTCAAAACTGTAGTCCAGCGACGCATAGCCACGGCTCACCGACTTCAGGCGATCAAAGAAATCCAGTACCACCTCGTTCATTGGCAGATCATAGATCACCTGCACCTGGGTACCGAGGAATATCATGTCATGCTGCACACCGCGCTTTTCGATACACAGGGTAATCACGCTGCCCAGATGGTCCTGCGGTACCAGAATGTTCGCACGCACAATAGGCTCGCGCATTTCCTCGATCATCGAGGGATCGGGCAAGCGCGACGGGTTATCGACGTAAATGGTCTCACCGTCTTTCTTGACCACTTCGAAAACTACAGTAGGTGCCGTGGTGATCAGATCCAGGTCGTATTCACGCTCGAGGCGCTCCTGAATGATCTCCATGTGCAACATGCCCAGGAAGCCGCAGCGAAAGCCGAAGCCCAGGGCTTCAGAGCTTTCCGGTTCGTAGTGCAGGGAAGCATCGTTCAGTGTCAGTTTGGACAGGGCGTCACGAAAATCTTCGAAATCCTCGGAGCTGACCGGGAAAAGACCGGCATAGACCTGGGGCTTGACCTTTTTGAAGCCGGGTAGCATATCCACGTTCGGCGTGCTGGAAAGCGTCAGGGTATCGCCCACGGGCGCACCATGAATATCCTTGATACCGGCAATGATAAAGCCGACTTCACCGGCCTTCAGGTCGACGGTCTCTGAGTGTTTGGGGTTGAATACACCGACGCTGTCAACCTGGTGCACCTTGCCGGTGGACTTGACCAGCACCTTGTCACCCTTCTTGATGCGCCCGTGCTTGACCCGTACCAACGACACAACGCCCAGGTAGTTATCAAACCAGGAGTCAATGATCAGCGCTTGCAGGGGGGCTTCAATGTCGCCCACCGGGGCCGGAATGGTCTTGATCAGGCGTTCGAGTACGTCTGTCACGCCCAGACCGCTCTTGGCACTGCACACCACTGCGTCGGTGGCATCGATACCAATCACACTTTCGATCTCGGCCATGACCCGTTCAGGTTCGGCCTGGGGCAGGTCGATCTTGTTCAGTACCGGCATGACCTCTAGGCCCTGCTCGATCGCGGTATAGCAGTTGGCCACCGACTGAGCCTCAACGCCCTGGGCCGCATCCACCACCAGCAAGGCGCCCTCACAGGCCGCCAGTGAACGGCTTACCTCATAGTGAAAGTCGAC
Organism: Gammaproteobacteria bacterium HGW-Gammaproteobacteria-11; assembly: GCA_002840055.1. GTDB lineage: Bacteria > Pseudomonadota > Gammaproteobacteria > Pseudomonadales > Pseudomonadaceae > Halopseudomonas. The sequence continues at coordinate 199,721 of PGZJ01000002.1, forward strand.
ATGGCCGGGGGTGTCGATAAAGTTCAGCTGGTAGGTCTTGCCGTCCTGCGCGGTGTAATACAGGGTGACACTGTGGGCCTTGATGGTAATGCCCCGTTCACGCTCCAGATCCATGGAATCCAGAACCTGCTCGGCCATCTCGCGGTCAGCCAGACCACCGCATATCTGAATGAAACGGTCGGCGAGGGTCGATTTGCCATGGTCAATATGGGCAATAATCGAGAAATTGCGGATCAGGCTCAGGTCACTCACAGCAGGGATCATCCAGACGTAATTGCAAGACCGGGCGCCATACGGCTCCAGGTAACGGACGGGGCACGGCATCGCCCCCGAAATAAGCCCGCGAGTGTACCCGAATATGCCGAACTGCGCTATCGCACAGGCGCTCGACAGCCCTGGCCCCGGTCCTCGGAGTCAGGGCTGTCGAGCGCTGCAGAATCAGGACTATTCGGCCAAACGGAAGGTAATGTAGCTGGCGCGACCCTGTCTGATCACCCGCATTGACACCGAGCGATTGGTCGGCAACTCGGCGGTAATGGCGTTGAATTCCTTGACCGACTCAACCGGCCGGTTGTCCAGATCAGTGATAATGTCGCCCGGACGCAAGCCTACCATGGCGCCGGGGCCCTGACGGACCTCCCGCACAGCCACACCGGAGCGCACATCCAGACTGTTTTTCTGCGCGTCCGACAACTCCACCACAACCACACCCAAGCGGTTATCGGTATTGGCGGGGGCAGTATCCCGTGGCGTTGCCGCAATAGCCGCTTCATCTTCAGGCAACGCACCGATTTCCATGCGCAGGGTTTGCCGACGCTTGTCACGCATCACCACCAGCGTGGCCTCGGTACCCGGACGGACCAGACCGACGGCATGCGGCAAGTCAGAAGACATGACAATGTCCTGACCATTGAAGCTGAGGATCACATCACCCACTTGCAAGCCACCCTCATCAGCCGGGCCTTGCGGCATGATCTGCGCGACCAGCGCACCAGCCGGCCTGCTCAGACCAAAGGACTCGGCCAGGTCCTTGTTCACTTCCTGAATCACCACACCCAGCCAACCGCGCTGGACAGAGCCATTGGCCTTGAGCTGCTCGACCACATCCATGGCCACATCCACCGGAATGGCAAAAGACAAGCCCATGAAGCCACCGGAGCGAGTAAATATCTGTGAGTTGATGCCCACGACCTCGCCGTCCAGATTCAGCAGCGGCCCACCCGAATTACCGGGATTGATGGCCACGTCGGTCTGGATGAAGGGCACGTAATTTTCGTTCGGCAGGCTGCGTCCCTTGGCACTGACGATACCGGCAGTAACCGAGTAGTCAAAGCCGAAGGGTGAGCCGATGGCCAGCACCCACTCACCTGGCTTGAGGTCAGCCGAGCTGCCCATGCGCGTCACCGGCAGATCACCACCTGCATCAATTTTAAGTAGAGCCAGATCCGAGCGCGGATCCGCACCCACCAGCTCAGCCAGCAGTTCGCGGCGATCCGAAAGCCGCACAAAGATCTCTTCAGCATCGGCAATAACATGATTGTTGGTCAGCACATAGCCATCACGCGAGATGATGAAGCCAGATCCTAAGGACTGGGGTGCCTGGCGCTCAGGAGGCATTTGACCGCCCTGACCCGGCGGAAAGCTGCGCTCGAAGAACTCACGGAACAGCGGCGGCAGGCCTTCCAGGTCGGGCATGCCAGGCGCACCCATGGGCAGACGGTTAGTGACCCGCTGGGTGGTACTGATATTCACCACCGCCGGCGACACGTCCTCAACCAAATCGGTAAAATCCGGCAAGCCGCGGGCCATGCCTGCAGACTGCCAACCCAGCATCAAGACGCTTGAAGCGACCAGCATCCAACGTTGCACTGACAACATATGCACTTGTTCTCCTTTTGAATGATTTCGCTCAACCTGCAGACGGCAAGGCCTGCTGGCTTGACACACGACGAAGCACACAGGGCTGCAACTCAGGGTTGGCCTGTTGCCGCCCAGCATGAAGACGCACCAACGCAAAGCCGGCCGCCAGACCGACAAAGGCGGCGAGAATAATACCGGGCTCCGGCACAGCCATTGCTTCTGCCAGCAGGGCAAAAACAAACAGAACCAGCAGCGGCACTGCATACATCCAGATTGAGGCTCTGACCACGGCAGTCTCTGCCAGACCAATCACCACCTCATCACCAACGGACAGCGGCTGATCGGTCAATACCCGTATGTAACCTTGCCGCGCCCCGGCGCCGAGTCGCTGCATCAGTGCCTGCCCGCAGCCGGCACGCGCCTGACAGGAGCCACAGGTACTGCGCCGGATGGTCTCAACCCAAGCCGCGCCAGGTTCTATGCTGAGTACCCTGCCCTGCTCTTCAATCATTGCAGTCCACCGTCAGTCTCGCGACGCAATGAGTCCGCAACCCGCTCGGCTGCAAGAGGGGGTATCTCTCCGACTACCGTCACAAGAAAATCGCCTTCCGGCGTCGCCAGTTTGCGACTGACAGCCACTGTCGGCCCGAGCTGAGCGCGCAAGTCATCGGCCAGTGCCTGATCGCCCAGCGATTCAATGAACAGGGTGAAGCGCGCCAGCCCATCGGTGAAAACCTGAACGAAGAGTTGACCATCGTCTTCCAGCTCGCGCGTTTCGCTGTGGCCCAGAGCAAAGCCTGAAGGCAGCCAGGTTGGTATCCAGCGCACACTGTTATCCAACAGATTTGATGACTGGACAGACAGGCTCTTGCACGCCTCGCCCGGCTCAAGATCAAGCGGATCGATAGGATCAAGGGACAGGCTGGTGAACTGAAAGCGCTCGAGTAACACCTCGCGCTCATTGATCAGAAGTGATTTGAGCAACAACCCGGTCTGCGTATCGAGATACAGTTCATAGGCATAGCGGAAGGGATCACGAGGCTTGACTGCAAGCACGGTAACAGGTCGATTGGCGACCCTGGTCTCGCCCAGAATCTGCAGGGTATACCAGTTATGCAACAGATCAGGCTGCTCCGCCAACAGCGTGGCATCTGCCCAATCGGCTGCTATCGATGTTGAACTGGTGCAGAGCAACTCGCCGTTATGACGAATCCACTCCTGGGGATCACCATCGCTCTGTAAAAGACGCTCGGTCACATCCTCTGCCTCCACCTGACGCCAGATCAGATGGGTTGAAAAGCTGCCGGTACGTTCATAAACAAAAGCGCCCTGGTAACTTTGCAGGCGCGCTGCTTCACTCATCCGCGAGAGCCACTGTCGCGCTTCATCAGCCTGGACAGGCTGAACCAACAACAGCATCGCCATGGATGCAGCCCACAGCAGAGAGGGTCTGATTGCGGGCTTGCCAGGCACTTAGCGACTTTCCAGGCTCGCGGCGCGAGCATAGGGGAGCACCTGTGAGCTGCCAAAGCGCGAGCTGTGCTCGGCATGCTCTCTCAAGTAGGTTCCGATGCGCTGCTCATGCCAGAGTGTGGGCGACTGCGAAGCCGTTTCGGCTTCGACTGGAGCCGGAGCGGAGAAGCCAGCCAATACCGCGCCACCGCCCTGCGGCACGCTGATGCTTGGCGACATCTGCGGCGTCGCACGCTCGACCGCGGCCAGGTCATCAGACACGGCCAACTCCTGCTGATTGAACATGTTCACGCCAACCAGCACAGCCAGGGTAACAGAGGCTGCAACGGCGACACGACCCAGGTTGTGCCACACCCGACCGGCTCGACTGGCTGTCGCCGTCGGAGCCTGTTCGGTGGCAATGGCGGCGGCAATACCGGCGGAGATATCCACCCGACCCTGCCAGGGTTCCTTATGCATCATGGCCCGCGCGATCTGGAAACGCTCCCAGGTCTTGCGCAGCGCCGGATCACCTTCACTGGCCTGGAGTATGCGACGGACTTCGAGCTCACCCGCTTCATCATCCATCAGCGCGGAGAGAGATTCCTGCAAGGATTCACTGCTCATTGCCTTACCTCTGCTGTTGACCCCGAATGGGGGCTTGCTGCACCGGTCCCTGTAACGCTACCCAATCAAACCAAGCATTCAAACTCAGTCTTCAAGCAGCGGCTTAAGGGCTTTGTCTATCGCCTCACGTGCCCGAAAGATACGCGAACGTACGGTACCCACCGGACAACCCATGACCACGGCAATATCTTCATAACTCAAACCTTCAAATTCACGCAAGGTCAAAGCCGTTCTCAAATCATCAGGCAACTGTTGCAGGGTTTTGTTCACTACCTGCTCAATTTCGTTGCGCAACATGTCCCGCTCGGGCGAATGAATATCCTTCAGGGCACTGTCACCCTCATGGTATTCCGCTTCATCCGCGGCAATATCCGAGTCCGGCGGGCGCCGACCGCGCGCCACCAGGTAATTCTTTGCCGTGTTGATCGCAATGCGATACAACCAGGTGTAAAAAGCACTATCGCCGCGAAAGTTGGCCAGCGCGCGATAGGCCTTGATAAAGGCTTCCTGAGATACGTCCTGGGCTTCATGACTGTCATGAACAAAGCGAGTGACCAGCGCCAGAATCTTGTGCTGGTATTTGAGCACCAGCAGATCAAACGCCCGCTTGTCACCCCGCTGAACCCGCTCGACCAACTGCTGGTCGGTCTGCTCGGTCATGCAGCCACTCCATTGGGCACGGTAACCTTCAACGCCACCTCGTTGTGATAGACCCACAATGTACGCAAAAGTTCTCCCCCATCAGGCTCAGCTATAGGAGCGACACCCCCTGTAAAAGTTCAATCTCCGACAGCATGGGGCATACGCAATATGACAGTATTGTGGAGCAGGCACCTTCTATATACTACCCCCCTCGACAGCGTGACCGCGTCACTCCATTCTTTCCCGAGGCACCATGACGGATACAGCACAATATGACGTACTGGTAATCGGCAGTGGTGCCGCCGGTCTGACCCTGGCTCTGCATCTGGCAGACAATCTTCGGGTAGGCGTCATCAGCAAGGGGCAACTGTCTGAAGGCTCGACTTTCTGGGCCCAGGGCGGTGTTGCCGCCGTACTCGACGACAGTGATACCGTTGACGCCCATGTACAGGACACCCTTGATGCCGGTGGCGGACTGTGCAATGAAGAATCCGTCCGGCACATAGTCGGAGAGAGCCGAGACGCTATTGGCTGGCTGATCAGTCAGGGCGTGCCCTTTACCCGCGAGCGCCGTGAAGATGGCAGCGAGTCGGATGATTTTCACCTGACCATGGAAGGCGGACACAGTCACCGGCGTATCATCCATGCCGCCGATGCCACAGGCGCCGCGATCTTCAACACCCTGCTGCAACGCGCACTGCAACACGACAATATCGAACTACTGGAAAACCGCGTTGCCGTTGACCTGATTACCAGCAACAAGCTCGGCCGCGATGGCCACCGCTGCCTGGGAGCCTACATCCTCAATCGCAGCACCGGTCATGTGGAAACCCATGCCGCACGCTTTACCGTGCTGGCCACCGGCGGCGCCAGCAAGGTCTACCTCTACACCAGCAATCCCGACAGCGCCTCTGGCGATGGCATTGCCATGGCCTGGCGCGCCGGCTGCAGGGTCGCCAACATGGAGTTCAACCAGTTCCATCCGACCTGCCTGTATCACCCCCGGGCCAAAAGCTTTCTGGTCACCGAGGCCCTGCGCGGTGAAGGCGCGCTGCTCAAACTGCCGGACGGCACGCGTTTCATGCCGCGCTTTGACAGCCGTGCCGAGTTGGCGCCCAGGGATATTGTCGCCAGGGCAATCGACCATGAGATGAAGCGCCTGGGTCTGGATTGCGTGTATCTGGATATCAGCCACAAACCGGCTGACTTCATCCGCAGCCATTTCCCGACCGTATACGAGCGCTGCCTGTCCTTCGGCATCGACATCACTCGCGAGCCCATTCCCGTGGTCCCGGCGGCGCACTATACCTGTGGTGGCGTGGTGGTAAGCAAGAATGGCCGAACCGATGTGGGCAGCCTGTATGCCATCGGTGAGACGAGCTTTACCGGCCTGCATGGCGCCAACCGCATGGCCAGCAACTCGTTGCTTGAGTGCATCGTTTATGGCCGTTCAGCCAGCAGCGACATTCTTCAGCAACTGGCTACCACCGACATGCCCGAGAACCTGCCCGCCTGGGATGAAAGCCAGGTAACCGATTCGGACGAGGATGTGATCATTTCCCACAACTGGGACGAGTTGCGGCGCTTCATGTGGGACTATGTGGGCATTGTACGAACGACCAAACGCCTGCAACGGGCCAAACACCGGGTCGACATGCTGCTGGCCGAAATCCACGAGTTCTACAGCAATTACACGGTGACCCGCGATCTACTGGAACTGCGTAACCTGGCGCTGGTAGCTGATCTGATCATCCAGTCGGCGATGCTGCGCAAGGAAAGCCGCGGCCTGCACTTTACCCTGGACTATCCGGACCTGCTGGACGAGGCCCGGGATACTATTCTGCAGCCACCCAGCGCTGACGACTGAAGCGCAAACGCAGGCGCAAGCGCCTGAGTGCATCCTCAGTCGCGGCATCAGCTGGCAGAATGACCGATACGGACCACCACCGGCCAGGCTCCTGCAGGCGCACGACGGTCAACAACGCACTGACAAAGGTGTCTGACAGCAACTGCGCAGAGGATTCACTGCCATCGCGGCGCAGCAGGTGCCAACCCTCACCATCAAAGCGCAGGCCGGTAACCGACTGGGCATGCCGCAAGCTGATCTGGCGCGGCCAGACCCACATGACATAACCGACCACCAGCAGCATCAACGGCAGTGCCAGCATCACCGGCAAGCTACTGCGGTACAACGCCACCAGGGCGAGAAAACTGAACGACAGCAGTGTCATCGCCAAAAAGCGCGAAGGCTGCCGTTGCAGTGACAGGTAATCATTTTGGCTGAACACGGTCGAGTATCATCCTCACTATGCGTTGCAGATCCGGATCCTCTGGCTCACTGCGCTGCATGAACCAGCCGAACATATCCTGGTCTTCACAGGTCAACAGCTTGCTGAAGCGTTCCTTGTCAGCCGGATCAAGGTCACTGTAGGCCTCCTGAAGGAAGGGCAACAAGAGTACATCCAGCTCCAGCATGCCTCGGCGGCTGTGCCAGAACAAACGTTTCATTTCTATATCGGCCGACATCAACATCTCCGCAGGGGTAAAGGCGCCATAGCGTGCACAGTCTTCATTATAAGCGCAAGCTGACGCTGACAAGCATGCACCTTAGTCCTATGATGTAACAGCGAAAGACACCTGATACAGCAGATACCCGAACCAATGAGCAACAACAGCCCTATTCAAAACAACGCAGACCTTTTCTCCTCAATGCTGCAAGCGGAAGGCGCCACGGCCTTTATCTGCCAGTTGGCCGACGAGGGCTTGTTGCGTGTCAGCGGCCAGGATGCTGAACGCTTTCTGCAGGGCCAGCTGACCTGTGACCTGCGTCTGCTGGAGGTCCCCGGCAGTTCAATGGGTGCCCGCTGCAACCCCAAGGGGCGCATGCAATCCAGTTTCCGCCTGCTACGCAGCGGTGAAACCGACTACCTGCTGGCCATGGATCAACACCTGCTGGCAGGCCAACTGGCCGACCTGAGCAAATATGCGGTGTTCTTCAAGGTCCAGCTTGAGGACATCAGCCAGACCTGGGTTCGTTTTGGACTCTGGGGCGAGGGTGCCGAACAGGCCCTGCAACAAGCCGGGCTGAACATACCCACCGAACCTGACCAGGTCGCTACCGGCGCCAATCAGATCTTGGTTTTGCGCTTACCGGGCTCGGCACGCTATGAACTCTGGTGCCCTGCAGAGCACAGCCAGTCCCTGGCTGCGAGTCTGTCAGGACAGGTGTGCGCAGCACCAGTTGAGCAATGGCAATGCCTGAATATTCGCCAGGGCATAGGCCGGGTCAGACTGCAAACCCGCGAAAGCTTCATTCCGCAAATGCTCAACCTGCACCTGTTCAGCGCTGTCAGCTTCAAGAAAGGCTGTTATACCGGCCAGGAAATCGTCGCGCGCATGCAGTACCTTGGCAAACTCAAAAAGCGCATGTTCAGGTTCCTGATGACCGGAACAGAGCCTCTTCAGCCCGGCACGGCCATCATCGACCAAGGCAGCGGGCAGACTGTTGGCGAGGTGGTTGAAAGCGTCTATTGCGGGCAACAGGTAGAAATACTGGCCGTAGTGCAAAAGGATGCGGCACAATTGGAAACATTATGTGCAATCGATCATCAGGGTTCGTTGCTGACCTTGACCGACTTGCCCTATGACAGCGAGCTGGCCGACGCCGAGACCAGCACGGCAAACTGAACAAGGACTACCCCATGACCGATCTTGCCCAACGCGTACAGGAAGAACTCATACAGGCCATCGACAAGGATCAACTGACCCTGCCGACCCTGCCCGAGGTCGCCCTGCGTATTCGTGAAGCGGCCGAAGACCCGGACGTCAGCATCCCCCATCTGGTCCGCGAGATCAGTAACGATGCGGCCCTCAGTGCGCGACTGATCAAGGTGGTCAACAGCCCCTTGCTGCGAACCCGCACCGAGATTACCGACCTGGGCATGGCGGTCAACCGCATGGGCATTACCTACACTGCCAACCTGGCCACCGGCCTGGCCATGGCGCAGATGTTTCAGGCTACCTCGGACGTGATCGACCGCAAGATGCGTGAAGTCTGGGGCCGCAGCACTGAAGTAGCCGGCATCAGTCATGTGCTGTGCCGTCACTACACCAAGCTCAAACCTGACCAGGCGACGCTGGCTGGGCTGGTGCATCAGATCGGCGTCTTGCCAATCTTGAGTTATGCCGAAGAAAACGACCGCCTGCTGTCCGACTCGATCAGCCTGAATCTGGTCATTGACCGCATTCATCCGATCCTCGGTGATCGCATCCTCGCCGCCTGGGACTTCCCCGAGCCACTGCGCCACGTGCCAACCCAGCACCTGGACTTCCAGCGCAACTCACCTACGCCTGACTATGCCGACATTGTGCAGGTCGCCATGCTGCAAAGCCTGAGCCCGGATCACCCGCTGGCGCAAATGGACTGGCACAGCATCCCCGCCTTCGCCAAACTGGGCATCACCCAGGACGGTGGCGATGATGAAGAGGATCTGTCAGCGGAGATGGAAGCGGCGATGGCGTTGTTGGGGTAAAAGCTGGAAGCTGGAAGCTGGAAGCTGGAAGCTGGAAGGAGAGCGTGCTCTGTCCGTTCTGCCCGTCAACCACTTTCAAGCAGAAAGAACAGAAGTGCCTCCACCGGCACATTCCACTTCCAGCCTCAAGCTTCCAGCTTCAAGCGTTTTGTTCACCTATTCCGCCACTGCGGCGGGCGTTTCTCGAAGAACGCATTCACGCCCTCGAGCGTATCCTCCAGATCGAACAGATCAACAAAGCGCTCACGCTCTTCGGCCAGCAGGCTGTTCAGGGGTTGCTGGCGGGCACCCTGGATCAGGGTCTTGCAGGCCTTGACCGCCTGAGGGCTCTGACGGCCGACCTGGGCGGCAAGGCGCAACGCAGCAGCAACCGACTCACCCTCCTCCACCACTTCCTCGACCAGACCAATACGCTCAGCCTTGACGCCATCGATACGTTCGCCACACAGAATCATGCGTTTGGCCCAGCCCTCGCCCACCAGCCAGGCCAGGGCCTGAGTACCACCTGCGCAGGGCAATAGTCCGACGCTGGCTTCCGGCAGTGCCATCTGCACCTGACGCTCGGCAATACGGATATCACAGGCCAGCGCACACTCCAGCCCACCACCCATGGCATAACCATTGATGGCGGCAATGGATACCCCGGAAAAGTCCCGCAGGGCTTCAAAAGCCTGGCCGAACAAGCGGGCCATTTGCCGAGCTCGTCCCTTGTCGCCATCGGCGAACAGCTTGAGGTCTGCCCCGGCGGAAAAGAACCGGCTGCCTCGCCCGGTGATCACCAGGGCAAAAATCTCCGAATCACCGTTCAAATGCCCCACCAGCTCGACCAAACCATGCAGGGTATCGGTATCCCAGGTGTTGGCTGCGGGGTTGTCTATGGTCACCAGCGCAGTGTGGCCGACCTTCTGCACCACCAGCTTGTCGGTGCGCGGAACCAGCGCGGTATAAGGTTGCAATGCGTGTTCCATGGATATACTCCAGACAGTTTGATGACGGCTCAAGGATAGGCCAATCCCGGATGGATGTCAGGCTGACGGGTCGGGCAATGACCAGTCAATTGGGGCTTGCCCATGAGCCTGCAGGTAGCTGTTAGCCTGGGAAAAGTGGCCGTTACCAATAAAGCCCCGATGCGCCGACAGCGGCGACGGATGCACCGAACGCAGGACATGATGGGCTGACAGATCAATCTGTTCGGCTTTCTTTTGCGCGTAGCTGCCCCAGAGCATGAACACCAGGTTACGATGACGCTCGGCAAGCACCTCTATGACTCTGGACGTGAAACGTTCCCAGCCACGCTTGGCATGCGAACCCGCCTGGGCCTGCTCGACCGTCAGCACCGCATTCAGCAGCAACACGCCCTGATCTGCCCAGCTTTGCAAACACCCATGACGGGGGACAGGCAGGTCAAGATCACGCTGCAGCTCCTTGAAGATATTTTGCAGGGAGGGCGGTGCCGGCACACCCGGCGGCACGGAAAAGCTCAGGCCATGGGCCTGACCGGGACCGTGATAAGGGTCCTGACCAATGATCACCACCTTGACCTGATCCAGCGGCGTGCTGTTCAGGGCATTGAAAATCAGCTGTCCCGGCGGGAAAATCACCTTGCCGGCCTGCTTTTCCGCCAGCAGGAAGGCTTTCAGCTCACGCATATAGGACTGCTCAAACTCGTTCAGCAGCGCGGCCTTCCAGCCTGCTTCCAACTGTACATCCTTGTCCGGCATGTTATTCGGCCGCCGGGACGCTTTGCGCGTTGCAACGTATAACGCGTTGCCGATCATCTACCAGCAGACCCGACAGGCCGTTATGCCGACTGTCATGCAACACCAGAATACCGTCAACACACTCAGCAACCTGATTGGCCGAGCGGCTGCGCATTTGCCCCGCCTCCTCGGAACCGACCGTCACCAGACTAAACTCGGCAACCAGCCGGCTCTCGTCCTCGCGGGCAAAGTTCAGATAACCGTAAAAATGCAATACCGCCACGGTAAAGATCACGCTGGCAAAGGCGGTGATAATCATCGGTAACTTGTTGTCCCGGGTTGTTTCGCTCACAGACTTACCTCACAGAATATTGGCATAGTCAGCCTCGATACGGTCGAGGCTAAGATTGTTCAAAAAGCCCGAGAAGCACATCCAGGCACTCAGGGCGTTGAGGTCGGCAAAGGGCGCCGGCAGATAACGCGGCGGCACCACCAGCCCCTCCTCCACCAACTGACCCAGGGTACGCATGTCCTCAAGGGTGGTCTTGCCACAGAACAGCAGGGGGATCTGTTGCAGCTTGCCCTTGCGCACCGCCAGCTGGATAAAGTTGTAAGTCAGAATAAAGCCCTTGAGGTAGGCCAGGTCCTTGGTGAAGGGCAAGCCGTCGCTGCTGGAGCCGCGAAATACCCGGCTGGCATTGGCATAGCTGTCTTCCTTGGAGTAATCCTGCTCACGATAGAACTGAAATACGTCCAGGAAGTTCGCACCACTTTCAGCCAGTTGAATGGCCCGGGTACGATTGGTCAGTTTGCGCAGTCGCGCCGGATAGGAGGCAAAGGTAATCACCTCCATCAGAATCGCCAGCCCTTCCTGGGTAACCGTCGATGACGGCGGCCCCTTGGCCAGAAAGGTGCAAATTGGCTGGTGCTTGCCGTTCAGACTGGTAGCCACATGCACCATACCCTCATGCACGGCAAGAATATTCAGATCGCGCTGGTTGAACATCGCATCACTGCGGATCTTGATGTAGTCGGCACCGGCAGCCGCATCGGCGACAATACCGTCAGACTCGAATACGCGCACCGATTGATCGTCCGGAAAGGCCTGATTCATGCGCTCCTGAAGGATAGCCACAGCTTCCGGTGCGGCAATGATCTTGGGCTCACGGCCCAGATCGGAGCCAATATTGGTCAGAGACTCACTGAGCATGATGCCCAGATCTGTCAGGGTCGGATCACCGGCATGGAAGGCATCGGAGGCCGAGCCATACAGCTCCTGCGAGATCAGCCCCATATCCGGCGTACCGCGGGCTTCGAGCATGCGGATGACCATGCGGTATTCTTTGCACATGCGCCGCATGATCTGCCCGACCGGGTTGAAGGTACCCAACTGCCGGGTAATGTCCCGCTCGATTTCCTGGAACACCTGACGCCGTTCCGCCGGGTCGAAACCCAACGGGCGCTGCGCATAATAATCGGGGCCAGTATCCGGTAGGCTTTTGCAGCGCTTGCGGAAGAACTCTTCGCGCAGATTGTCATCCCATTTGATCGCATCCAGAATCCGGATCGGCGACTGCGCCTCGACAATGCGGTCAGACAGACTGCGGATCACCAGTTGGTACTGCTCGCTCTGTTTTACCGTCATAGAGTTCCTGCTGCGTGTGGTGTCGTTAGGTCGGCGTTATGCGCTGACGGGGCCATGTGATTGCGTGCATTGCTCAGCCGAGCAACCCCTGTGCCGGACACGCCGTGAACCCATCCATGGGGGCTCGGCCGCGCCCGTCCTGGGCGCGGACGGTCCAGCACAGGGGTTACCCGGCACCGCAAAGTAGCCTTGATGTCAGCCCCACCATCTCTGATAGCACTGTATCCGAAACCTTCTCACACACCAATTCTGTTGGGAAACCTGATCACGCACGATATGCCTCATCGTGCTTGCCGAGCCCCTGTGTCGGACCGTCGCTGGCCAAGGCCGGAAAATGCTCCTGCAATTCCGGCACTTCCGCCATCCATGGCGGTCGGATGGCCAGCGTCGAGCCCCATGGATAGCTTGTAGCCTGTCCGATACAGGGGCTCGGCAAGCACGCCATCACGCAACCTGAACGATCAGGTTTTCCCACACAAAAAAGTCAGGCTTCAGGCCGCATATGCGGGAACAGAATCACATCACGAATGGACGGCGCATCAGTCAGCAGCATGACCAGACGATCAATACCAATGCCCTCACCCGCCGTCGGCGGCATACCGTATTCCAGGGCGCGGACGAAGTCGGCGTCATAGTGCATGGCCTCATCGTCACCGGCATCCTTGTCCGCAACCTGGGCATGGAAGCGTTCGGCCTGGTCTTCGGCGTCATTCAGCTCCGAATAGGCGTTGGCAATCTCACGGCCACCGATAAACAGCTCGAAGCGGTCGGTGACGCTCGGATCGTCATCGCTGCGACGGGCCAGCGGCGAGACCTCGAAGGGGTAGCGGGTGATAAAGGTCGGTTGCTCCAGACGGTGCTCGACCAGCTCCTCGAAAATCATGGTCTGCAGCTTGCCCAGACCCTCAAAGCCCTTGACCGCCGCACCGGCCTTTTTCGCAATGGCCCGCGCCCGATCGAGATCCTGCAGGTCGGCAGCGCTAATGTCCGGGTTGTACTTGAGAATCGAGTCAAACACCGAGAGCCGCGCAAAGGGCTCACCGAAGTGGAACACCTTGCCCTGATAGGGCACATCGGTGCTGCCCAGCACATCCAGCGCCAGCTCGCGGAACAGCTCCTCGGTCAGGTCCATGTTGTCTTCGTAATCGGCGTAGGCCTGATAGAACTCGAGCATGGTGAACTCGGGATTGTGCCGGGTCGAGACGCCTTCATTACGGAAGTTACGGTTGATCTCGAACACCCGCTCGAAACCACCGACCACCAGCCGCTTGAGGTACAGCTCCGGCGCGATACGCAGGAACATCGGCAGATCCAGCGCATTGTGATGGGTCTCGAACGGCTTGGCCGCGGCACCACCGGGGATGGTCTGCAACATCGGTGTTTCCACTTCCAGAAAGTTGCGCTGGGCCAGAAACTTGCGGATATGCGCAATCACCCGCGAACGCACCAGAAAGGTGTTCCGCGTATCTTCGTTGACGATCAGATCAACATAACGCTGGCGGTAACGCTGCTCGGTATCGGTCAGACCGTGAAACTTGTCCGGCAACGGGCGCAAGGATTTGGTCAGCAACTGGACGCTGGCCATATTGACATACAGATCGCCCTTGCCTGAGCGCGCCAGGGTGCCTTCGGCGGCGATGATATCGCCCATATCCCAGTGCTTGATCTGCTCCAGGGTCTCGGCCGGCAAGCCCTTGCGGTCGACATACAGCTGAATCCGCCCACTCATGTCCTGAATGACAATGAAGGCGCCACGATTCAGCATGATCCGACCCGCTACCTTGACCGGTATGCCCGACGCTTCCAGCGTTTCCTTGCTGTGCTCGGCATAGGTGGCCTGCAAGTCGCCAGCCAGGCTGTCACGGCGGAACCGGTTCGGGAAGGCATTGCCACGGGCACGCTCGGCGGCCAGCTTTTCCTTGCGCAGGGCAATCAGGCTGTTTTCTTCATGCTGCAGTTGCTGCTGGTCGAGGTGTTGGTCGCTCATAGTCGGTCGTCCCGCTCAAATCATCATCGTGTAGGGTAGCTGCAAGCAGGACATCTCGAGGGAGCGATCTGGCCTTGCAGCTTGTAACTTGAAACTTGTAGCTTGCGGCTTGAAGCTTGCGGCTGCGCTTACAGCCCCTGTTTCAGACTGGCCTCGATGTACTCATCCAGGTCGCCATCAAGCACCTTGTCACAGTCGCTGCGCTCGATGCCGGTGCGCAGATCCTTGATCCGTGACTGATCCAGTACGTAGGAACGGATCTGGTGCCCCCAGCCGATATCCGACTTGGTGTCCTCAAGGGCCTGGGCTGCGGCGTTGCGCTTCTGCATTTCCTGCTCATACAGCTTGGCCCGCAGCATCTTCATCGCCGTATCGCGGTTGGCATGCTGGGAACGCTGGTTCTGGCAACTGACCACGGTGTTGGTCGGTACGTGGGTAATACGAATCGCCGAATCCGTGGTGTTAACGTGCTGCCCACCGGCACCGGAGGAACGGTAGGTATCCACCCGCAGGTCGGCCGGATTGATATCGATCTCGATGTCATCGTCGATTTCCGGCGAGACAAAAACCGCCGAGAACGAGGTATGCCGGCGGTTACCCGAGTCGTACGGACTCTTACGCACCAGCCGGTGCACACCAATCTCGGTACGCAACCAACCGAACACATACTCACCCTTGATATGCACCGTGGCGCTCTTGATGCCGGCGACTTCACCGGCCGAGAGCTCGACAATCTCGGTGTCAAAACCACGCTGGTCGGCCCAACGCAGGTACATGCGCAGCAGCATATTGGCCCAGTCCTGGGCCTCGGTGCCGCCGGAACCGGCCTGAATATCCAGGTAACAGTTGTTGGCATCCATCTCGCCACTGAACATGCGGCGGAACTCGAGCTTCTCGAGACTGGTCTGCAGACGCTGCAACTCGGTAACGATATCGGACACGGCCGACTCGTCATTTTCCTCGTTGGCCATTTCAAGTAATTCGGAGGCATCAGCCAGGCCGCTGCTCATCTCGTCGAGGGTTTCAACTATCTGCGCCAGCTGTGAACGTTCCTTGCCCAGGGCCTGGGCCCGCTCGGGATCGTTCCAGACACCCGGGTCTTCCAGCTCGCGCTCAACTTCGGTCAGGCGATCACGTTTGTGATCGTAGTCAAAGATACCCCCTGATGGTCTCGGAGCGACCACGCAGATCTTTGATGGTATTCAGAATAGGGTTGATTTCCATGGTGACTAAATCCCGGCAGGAAAAAGGCGGCATTGTAGCGGAAATCAGGCCGCGAGGGCAGTGCCGTGGCGAACACCGGGTTCACCACGGCAACCAGTCAGTGCGGCAACACCCTGATAAAGACGATGGTACCGATGCCCCAGCAGGCATTGAGGATAAAACCGATGATAAAGCGCCCCGGCAATTGCGCCATATCCAACCCATAGCCCTTGAGCGGAAAGACCACCAGCACCGCCACCGCAGTCAGGGCAATACCGCCGAACAACGCGGCCTTGAGCCAGATCAGTGAAGAACCCAAGCGATTCAGCACCAGCATCATGACAATCGCCCAGAGGCCACCCCAGAACCCGGCCGATACCACCGAGGGCACCCCCAGAGGCTGGGTAGCTGCCAATGAAAAAGGTGCAAAGGGCACGACCCCAGCGGAATGCAGCAAGCCCAGTGCCGGTTGATGAAAACAGAAGACCGCCAGAAACCCGGCAATAAAACAGAATATCCAGCGTTGCATGGTCATACCTCGTTATTGTTTTGAGTATTGACTATAGCAGGGCAAACGGCGCATTGGAGTAGCCCGAAGAACCTTGCAACAGGCTTTTGACGCAGATCAGCTCGGATAGCCCGCATCCACGCTAGACTCTCTGGATGTTATGGACTTGATCACATGGAGGCTTGCCGTGAGCCAGTTGCTGCCCGACCAGAATACCCTGGACCAACACGCCCTCGACCATCCGGCCTTTGCCCATTGGCGCACCGGCTACGGCATCATTGAACACAGCCCAGAGACCCAGGCCGCTGCCTACAGAATGGCCCACCAGCTGGTTCAGGGCGGTCAGCAATCTGATCTCGACAACGTCTACCGCATGCTCGCGGCCCTTGATCGGCTGACCAGCGCCGGACTCTGGCTGGTGGTGCACATGACCTATGCCAAGCGCCATCACCCCGACGGCCAACCGCTGGCCGCCGAAGACTTCAAAACCCGCCCTGAAGGCCATACCGGCGGCGCCCTTAACATGGTGCCGGGCTACGCGGCTTATCTGGCGCTGAACAGCCTGACCGGTAACACGCGCAGCTGGATGATGGGCCAGGGACATTGCGTAGCCGCTATTGACGCCCTGAACGTATTGACCGGCAATCTGCACCCCGAGCAGGCCGCGCGTTACCAGGGCGAAGCCGGTCTTAATCAGTTGCTGCGCGATTTCTATGGTTATGCCCAGTTGCCGGATGGACGGCCCGCCGCGCCGCTCGGCAGCCACGTCAACCCGCATACCGCTGGCGGCATCATCGAAGGTGGTTACCTGGGCTTTGCCGAACTGCAATATGCCCACCTGCCGTTACCCGGTGAAAGTCTGGTGGCCTTTCTGTCCGATGGCGCCGCCGAGGAGCAGCGCGGTAGCGACTGGATACCGCGCTGGTGGCGCGCCGAAGATTGTGGCACCGCGCTGCCGGTGATGATCGCCAATGGTCGACGCATCGAGCAACGTACCGAGCTGGGCACCCGCAAGGGCCTGGACGGCTTTATCGAGCATCTCAAGGGCTGCGGTTTTGATCCTATCCGCTTTGATGGTCGCGACCCGGCCGCCTTTGTCTGCACCTTGTTCGAAATGGAGCAACGCCTTGGCCGCCGGGTTGAGGAATACCGTCATGGTATTCTCAAATACCCGCTACCTATCCCCTATGCGATTGCCGAAACCACCAAGGGTCACGGTTTCTATGGTGCCGGGCTGAACGCCGCACACAACCTGCCATTGCCAGCCAATCCCCGACATGATGAACCCTCACGCGACCTGTTCAACCAGCACGCCAGTCAACTCTGGGTAGCTGAGGAGGAACTGCGCAGCGCCGTGACCGCACTGAACCGTCATGCTCAGCAGAGCCGCCCGCTGGAACGCGACCACGCACTGGCGTTACGAAACCCGGCACAACCCAGCATCCCGGTCATCGACTGGAGCAGCGAGGCGGAATCACCGATGCTGGCGGTAGACCGTTTCTTTGTTGAACTGGTAACCAGCAACCCGGATCTGCGGGCCCGGGTCGGCAACCCGGACGAACTGGCCAGCAACCGACTGAGTGGCGTACTCAAAGCCCTGAAACACCGGGTTCTGGAACCGGAGAGTGAACTCGAAGCGATTGATGGACGGATCATTACCGCGCTCAACGAAGAGGCCGTTGTCTCCGCCTGTCTGGCCAACAAGGCCGGCCTGAATCTGGTCGCCAGCTACGAGGCCTTTTGCGTCAAGATGCTCGGCGCCGTGCGCCAGGAGCTGATCTTTGCCCGTCACCAGAAAGCGGTTGGCCGCCCGGCGCAATGGCTGGGCTTTCCGCTGATCGCCACCTCGCATACCTGGGAGAACGGCAAGAATGAGCAATCCCACCAGGACACCAGCTTTTGTGAAAGCCTGTTGGGGGAAATGCACGATGTCATGCGCGTGGTCTTTCCCAGCGACTACAACAGCACCCTGGCACTGCTACCGGGGATTTACAGTGCGCGCGGACGGCTTAGCTGCATGGTCATTCCCAAGCGCGAGAGTCCAGCCCGTTTCGATGCCAGCCAGTCGCAACAGCTGGCAGATCAGGGGGCATTGCTGGTGGATGAATTCCATGGCGTCGGCGAACCTGTGCTGCTGATTGCCTGCGGCGCCTACCAGTTGACCGAGACACTGCGGGCTGCGCAGCGACTGAGTGAGCACAATCAGGCTTGGCGTCTGGTTTACCTGCAGGAACCGGGACGTTTGCGCATGGCCCGGGACCCACTGGAAGCAGAGTTCACCCTGAGTACCGAGCAGATTGAAACGCTGTTCCCACAGGCCATGCCGCGCCGCGTCATGGTCACACACATGCGCCCGGAAGTGCTACGCGGGCACCTCAGCAACCTGCTCCCGGATCCGCTGCACAGCCGCGCCTTGGGGTATATCAACCAGGGTGGCACGCTGGATGAAAGCGGCATGCTGTTCGCCAACCGCTGCAGCTGGGCACATATCGTCGTGGCGGCCGCCGAGGTGGTCGGAGCCGATCCGCAACACTGGCTGGATGAGCAGGAATGGGCCGCCGTTCAGGGTCAGGGCAACCCGGCGATTCTGCGCTAACGCGCTGCTCGGCCAGTTCCATCAGGACACTGGCCGGGCTGTCAGGCTGTCAATCGCAAGCGCAGCCGTTTTTCCAGCTCCAGCACCAACAGCACCGCAATGCCCGCCATGGGCGCCAGCATAAGTACACCAACACCCAGCGCGGCGCTGGCAAACAGGTTCTGCATGACACTGCTGTAGGTAAACAGCCACTGCAACACCAGCACCAGCCCAATCACTATCCACACCGCCCGCGTGCCAAGAACACCCCTTAGCGTCAAGGAGGGATTGTCCAGATAGCGAACACTGAACAAATAAAACACTTCCATAGCAACAAGCGTATTCACCGCTAGAGTTCGCGCGGATGCTTCGCTCAAACCGATGAATAAGGCCCATTGGAAAGACGCAAAAATACCGCCAAGGAATAACAGCGAGACCAGCACAATACGCCAGACCAAAAACCCATCAAGCAGACTTTCACCTCGAATACGGGGTGGCTTTTTCATGACATCGGCCTCAGCAGGCTCAAACGCCAACCCCATCGTCAAGACCACAGAACTGACCAGATTCACCCACAGTATCTGCAACGCTGTAATAGGCAAACTCAACCCCAACAGCAGTGCAACAACCAGACTGGCAGCCTCACCGCCGTTAATCGGCAGCATGAAGCTGATGGCTTTTTTAAGATTCGCGTAGACCGTTCGACCTTGACTGACAGCGGCCGCCAGACTGGCAAAGTTATCGTCCAACAGCACGATATCAGCGGCCTCGCGCGCTGCCGCCGAGCCCTTGACGCCCATCGCAATGCCAACATCGGCGCGCTTTAGCGCCGGCGCATCATTGACGCCGTCACCGGTCATGGCGACCACGCCATGGGCCGATTGCAAGGCCTGGACCAAACGCAACTTATGCTCCGGGCTGGTTCGGGCAAAGACGTCCACCTCCTGTGCCAGGCTTTCCAGCGCGAGATCATCCAGTGCGTCGATATCCTGGCCGGTAACGACTCGCGAAGTGTTTCGCAGCCCGAGACGCTCGGCAATTGCCCGCGCAGTCATGGCATGATCACCGGTGATCATCTTCACGCGAATCCCGGCCTGATGACAGTCGGCGATGGCTTCCATGGCTTCCTGGCGCGGCGGATCAAGCAAGCCGACCACGCCGATCAGATGCAGGTTACCCGCGAGGCTGTCGACATTCAGTACACCCTTGGCTTGCTCACCGGGCGCACGGGCAAAAGCCAACACACGCAAGCCCTGCGCCGCCAGTTCATCCACATGCGCCTGCCAACGCGGAACATCCAGCGGCTGCTCGGAACCGCCTTCAGTCAGAACCGAGCTGCACAGGGCCATGATCTGCTCTGGCGCGCCCTTGAGCAGAATCTGCGTCTGACCATGATGATTGTGGTTGAGGGTAGCCATGTAGCGCAGATCAGCATCAAAGGGGACTTCATCCTGGCGTGGCCATTCGCGCGGATAGTGCTGCAGATCCAGACCGGCCTTGGCGGCCAGCACCAGCAAGGCCCCCTCCATGGGATCGCCAACGACGGCGATGTGCTGCCCCGAGGTATCCAGATGCGCGTCATTGCACAGCAGCGCTGCCTGGGCCAGATCGGCCAGCAGCTCGACAGGCGGTGTACCGGACTGGCTGTCACCTACCTGCCCGGCGCGGTCATAACCCTCTCCGCTGACCGGGTAAAGCTTGTCATCCAGAACCAGTGCGGCAACCATCATTTCATTGCGGGTCAGGGTGCCGGTCTTGTCCGAGCAGATCACCGACACCGCACCCAGGGTTTCAATCACTGGCATGCGCCGGACCACCGCATGGCGGCTGGCCATACGCTGCACTCCGATCGCCAGGGTGATTGTCAGAATTGCCGGCAGGCCTTCAGGAATGGCCGATACCGTCAGCGCCACGACCGCCATGAATAACTCGGACACAGGCCGCTCGGCAAAGAGCCAGCCCAGGACAAAAACCAACGCTCCACCCAGCACGATGATCAACGACAAATAACGGGCGAACACATTTATCTGCCGGGTTAACGGGGTTTCCAGCACCGTGACCTGATCGAGCAGGCCTGAAATACGACCAATCTCGCTCTGCTGTCCGGTTGCCACGACAATACCGCGCCCGGTACCGGCACTCACCAGCGTGCCGGAATAAGCCATGCACAATCTGTCGCCCAAGGCGGCATCGGCGGCCTGGGGCTCAAGCTGCTTATCCACGGGTACCGACTCACCGGTCAGCACGGCTTCTTCGATCTTCAACCCGTGCACCTGGTCAAGACGCATATCCGCCGCCACCCGGTCACCCGGCTCCAGCAACAGAATATCGCTGGGCACCAGTTGGCTGGCATCTACCTGTTGCCGTTCGCCACCGCGCAACACGGTGGCACGCGGTGCCAGCATATGCCGGATAGCCTCCAGGGCCTGCTCGGCGCGGCCTTCCTGAATAACTCCGACCACCGCTTGCAGCAGCACAACAGCCAGAATCACCCCGGTATCCAGCCAGTGCCCCAGCAGCGCGGTCACCCCTGCCGCCGCCATAAGCACATAAATGAGTACGTTATTGAACTGCGCGAGCAAGCGTCGCCAGGCAGATGTGGAGCGGGTGCCAGGCAGTTGGTTGAGGCCGTAGCGTTCAAGTCTGGACTGGACTTGCTGATCAGTCAGTCCCTGCTCTTCAACCTCGAGCGCCCGACGAACCTCATCAATGTCCTGCTGATGCCAGTTGAGCCCCTTGTCTTGCGCCTTACTCATCTGTCACTCCCTTAATCATCCATTGTCTGCCTGCCCGTCATTGGCAATGCAGGTGCCGGCACGCCCCTCGAGTATCGCAAGCGCATCCTGCAGGCGACCAATACCGGCCTTGCCGCCGGAACACACAAAGTCGCAGGCGGCCTGCACCTTGGGCCGCATGGACCCCGCAGGCAGATCCAGCGCCCGCGCCTGATCCACGCCCAACCGACCCAAGGGCTTTGCATCTGCCTGACCAAAATGGCTATACACTGCATCAACATCGGTCAGTAACAGCAATGCATCTGCCCGCAAACGGGCAGCCAACAGGGCGCTGGCCGCATCCTTGTCAATCACCGCCTCCACGCCAATCAGACTACCGTCTTCACGGCGTACCACCGGTATGCCGCCACCTCCGGCACAGATAACCACTACGCCCTGCTCCAGCAACAAACTGAGAACCCTGAGATCGGGTATATCCAGCGGTTTCGGTGAAGCGACAACCCGGCGCCAATGCTCGCCATCCGCCGCTATCTGCCAACCGGCAGCCGCGGCGCGGGTCTCTGCTTCCGCTTTTGAGTAAATTGGACCAATAAATTTTACCGGTTTGAGAAAGGCCGGATCCGCCGGATCCACCAAAACCTGGGTCAGCAGGGTAGCCACTGGGCGATCATGCTGGAGCGCATTCTCCAGCTCTTGCTCGATGATATAGCCGATCATGCCTTCGGTCTGGGCGCCAAGCACATCCAGGGGATACACCGCATCCGGGTTCAGCGCAGCCCCTTGCAACGCCAGCAAGCCAACCTGCGGGCCGTTGCCATGGGTCACAACCAGACGATGCCCAGCCCGTACCAGCTCAGCCAGTGATTGCGCCGCAACCCGCACGTTTGTGCGTTGAGCCTCGGCCGTCAAAGGCTGTCCACGCAACAGCAGCGCATTACCTCCGAGGGCCACGACAACCAGCATCTCAAGCTCCCAGGGTGGCGACCAGCACCGCCTTGATGGTATGCAGGCGATTTTCAGCCTGATCGAACACAATGGAGGCCGGACTCTCGAACACCTCATCGGTCACTTCCATGGCATCAATGCCGTACTGGGCCTGGATCTCCTTGCCCACCGCCGTTTCGGTATTGTGAAAGGCCGGCAGACAGTGCATGAAGCGGGTGCGCGGATTACCGGTTTTGGCCATCAACGCCGCATTGACCTGATAGGGCATCAGCAAGTTGATGCGTTCAGCCCATTTTTCCTTGGCCTCACCCATCGAAACCCAGACATCGGTATAGACGAAGTCCACATCCCGCACGGCAACGTCGATATCGTCGGTGATCAGTATCCTCGCCCCGGTATCGGCGGCGATCAACCCAGCCTCATCCTGGATGGTCTGGTTGGGCCAACAGGCACGCGGCGCACAAAGGCGCACATCCATACCCATTTTCGCCGCGCCGATCAGCAGACTGTCACCCATGTTGTTGGCGGCATCGCCGATAAACACGAAGGCCACTTCATGCAGCGGTTTTTCCACATGTTCCTGCATGGTCAGAAAATCAGCCAGTATCTGGGTCGGATGGAACTCGTTGGTCAGCCCGTTGTACACCGGCACACCAGCATAGGCGGCCAGCTCCTCGACAATCGCCTGGCCAAAGCCGCGATACTCAATGGCGTCATACACGCGACCCAGTACCCGCGCCGTATCCTTGACCGATTCCTTGTGGCCGATATGGGTGCCAGTGGGACCAAGGTAGGTGACCCGGGCGCCCTGATCGTAAGCCGCCACCTCAAAGCCGACACGGGTGCGGGTGGAGTCCTTCTCGAAAATCAGGGCAATGTCCTTGCCGCGCAGTTGCGGCACCTCGGTGCCGGCATATTTGGCGGCCTTGAGGTCAGCAGACAGCCTGAGCAAAAAACTGATTTCCTGCGGGGTAAAGTCGCGCAGAGTGAGGAAATGCCGGTTTTTCAGATTGAACGCCATGATCGACTCCTGTCAGATTAAACTGCGTCGCGCTTGGTTGGGCAGCTCATGCAGTGGCCGCCACCGCGACCCCGGCCCAGTTCCGCACCGGGTATCGACAACACCTCGATACCGGCTGCCTGCAGGGCAGCATTGGTATCGTCATTGCGGTCATAGCCGATCACCACACCGGGACTGAGCGCCAACACGTTATTGCCATCATTCCATTGCTCCCGCTCGCGCTCAGCCGGGCTGTTGCCGCCGGTCGGAATGATCTCCAGCGCGGCATAGCCCAGCACCTCTGCCACCACCTCGAACAGCGGGCGCGGATCCTGCCTGAAACTCAGGTGTTTGCCGCCTTCACCCGGTCGCAGGTCGTAACAGACCACTTCATCCGCCACTTCCTTGAAGGTGGTGACAATGTTGCCACCACAGAGCGTAAAGACCGTATCCAGGTGCATGGCCGACCTTGACTTTGGCAGTTGGCAGGCAATTACCCGCTGTGCGGCACCCTGTTTGAACAACGCATTGGCCAGTTGACCTATGGCCTGGGGTGAGGAGCGCTCACCCATGCCAACCAGCACCGTGGCGTTACCCACCGGCATCATGTCACCGCCTTCCAGGGTGGACAGACCGTGATCAATCAAAGGATCGCCCCAGAGTACCCGGGCCTTGCCGGCAAACAGCGGATGAAACTGGTAGACCGCGGCCATCAGCAGGGTTTCCGGTCGCCGCGCCGGCCAATACATCGGATTCAGTGTCACGCCACCGTAGAGCCAGGCACTGTTGTCGCGGGTAAACAACATGTTCGGCAAGGGCGGCAGTACAAAGCCATAGCGGCCCAGATGATTGCCGAACAAACCGCTCGGATCAAAGGGTAGATCGCCGATTTGCAAACCACCGACCAGGTACTCGGCCAGATTGCTTGCAGGCAACTCATCCAACCACTGCCGCAGGTCAGAGAGCATACCCAGACCAATATCGTTGCGGGTGATCCGCTGGTCCAACAACCACTTGCGAGCAGCAGGGATGGCCAGGGTCTGGGTCAGCAGATCCTGGACCTCCAGCACCTCGACACCTCGGCTGCGCATCAGCGCGGTAAAGACGTCATGATCCTTCTGCGCCTGCTTGACCCAGAACACATCGTCAAACAGCAATGCATCACAATTCGATGGTGTCAGCCGCCGATGTGCCAAACCTGGGCGACAGACAATCACCTGGCGCAGCACACCGGTTTCCGAGTAAACCCCAAGATCACTATCAGTCACGGCAAGGCTCCTTGCGTCTGCTGCCTGCATCGGGCCTCACAGGAACACACCCACGCTCAGCACCAGGGATACGAACAGGGTGAGGATCAACAACAACGGCCAGATAAATACCAACCAGCGGTCATAGGAAACACGGCCGATGGCCAACCCGCCGATCACCACGGCAAAGGTCGGATTGATCAGATTGACCAGGCCGTTGGCGGATTGATACGCGGTGACCACCAGATCACGCCCGACATTGGCAAAGTCAGCCAGGGGCGCAAGAATCGGCATCGACAACACCGCCAGACCGGATGACGAGGGGACAAACAGGCTCATGCCAGCCTCGATCCAGAACATCACATGGATGAAAATCAGCGGAGGCAAACCACCCAGCGAGGTTTCAGCACTGTGCAAGATGGTATCGGCAATCATGCCCTGCTCCATGATCACCACGATACCGCGCGCCAGCCCGACAACCAGGGCCACACCGAGGAGATCACGGGCGCCATCAACAAAGCTGCCGGTCAAGCGTTTCTCACCCAACCGGGCAATAATGCCGATCACGATGGCCGAGCCTAAAAACAGCGCACCCATGCTGGCCATCCACCAGCCCTGGGAAGACACACCCCAGATCATCACCACAAAGGTCAGGGCAAAGATCATCAAGACCAGCATCTGTGTGCGGGTCAGACGGACGTCCTTGAAATCATCTTCATGGCCCTGCAGAAACAGTTTTCTGTGGGCCTCACGCTGTTTGGCCACCACCGAACGGGTCGGATCGGCCTGCACCCGTTTGGCATAACGCATCACATAGGCCGTACAGATGAGCAATCCACCAAGCAGAATCACCAGCCGCAACGCCAGTCCGTCGGTAAAGGGAATATCCGCCGCATTGGCGGCAATCACCGTGGCAAAGGGGTTGATGGTCGAGCCGATAACACCGATACCGGCACCAATCAGGATTATCGCCACCCCGGTAATACTGTCGTAGCCCGCAGCGATCATCACGGGTATCAGAATCGCGTAGAAGGCCAGGGTCTCTTCAGCCATACCATAGGTCGTGCCCCCGAGGGCAAACAGCAGCATCAGGATCGGGATCATCCAGATTTCATGGCCCTTGAGATGGCGCATGGCACTACGAATACCGGTGTCGATTGCGCCCGTGGCATTCATGACCCCAAGAAAGCCGCCAAGAAAGAGCACGAAAAGCGCCACATCAATGGCATTGGCGGCATAGCTGTCAGGGTCATAGAAACCGGCCGTAGGCGCCAGCATCACATCGACAAAACCCTGTGGATTCGCCTCAACAAGTTCATAGGTACCGGGCACCGCCACTTCCCGACCAACGCTCTCGTTCATCGCCCGCTCATACTGGCCGGCCGGAATGATCCAGGTCAGGGCCGCAACAAAAATGATCAGCAGAAACAGGATGGTATAGGCGGTGGGAAAACGACTGGCCAGATCATCGGGCGCGCTGTCGTTCGGCTTGACTGAATCGTTCATGGCTCTCTCCTTGTTCCGTTGTGGGTGAATACAACCGACGACACAGCCTTGCCCGCCACACGGCCTGGCAAAGCCCAGAGAAACTGCAAAGCGATTGCACACTTCATTGGCCAGCTTGCATCAAGCCGGACGAACGAGAGATGACTCAAATCAAGTTTTACGGATGAGTGACAGAGGATAACTGCCTAGTTCAGCGGCAGAACAGGACGTGGCTCAGATTGAGCATAGCAGTGAAAGCCCAATCTCACCGGGGGTTCTGCCGGATCGCCCTATGCGCTGGTTTGCAGGGCCTCAGAGCGCCTGCAGGTGTTTGACCATCAGCTGCAGGCTTTGACGGCCGCGATACTCATTGATATCCAGCGTATAGGCCAGCAGTACGCGTTGGACGGAGGGATTGGGCCAGACCTTGGGGTCGATATTGAAGGCAATGCCGTCCAGCAGCGTGGTGCTGCCGGGCACTTGCACCACCAGTTTCAAGTGCCGTTCGGCCACCAGACGCTGCTGCAGCAGAACAAACTCGCCATGGAAGCCCGGTTCCGGGAAATGCTGACCCCAGGGCCCGGCTTCACGCAACTGAGCGGCCAGCTCGAGACTGAATTCCGACTCGGCCAGTTGGCCGTCCGACAGCAGTCGGCCGGTCAGGTCCTCGGCGCTCAATTGGCGCCGCACCTCGAGATCAAAGGCCTGCTGAAAGGCCTCGAAATGCGCACGCGGCAAGGACAGCCCGGCAGCCATGGCATGTCCGCCAAACTTGCTGATCAGACCAGGATTGTGCGCGGCCACGGCGTCCAGGGCGTCGCGAATATGCAAGCCGGCAACCGAGCGGGCCGAGCCCTTGATCTGCTCATCACCGGCATCGGCAAAGGCGATGACCGGCCGGTGGTAGCGATCCTTCAGACGGGAGGCGAGAATGCCGATCACCCCCTGGTGCCAGTCAGGATCAAACAGGCACAGGCCAAAAGGCAGATCGGTATCAGCCAGGTCCATGGCCGCCAGGGTACTCATGGCCTGCTGCTGCATGTCGCGTTCGATGCTCTTGCGATCCCGGTTAAGACTGTCCAGCTCGCGGGCAATATCGCGGGCCAGATCCTCGTTATCGGTCAGCAGGCATTCGATACCCAGGCTCATGTCATCCAGCCGGCCAGCGGCATTCAGGCGCGGGCCGACGATAAAACCCAGATCGGTTGAGACCAGGCGCTGCGGCGGACGACCAGCGACCTCGAGCAGGGCGCGAATACCCGCACGGCAGCGGCCATTGCGAATCCGCGCCAGCCCCTGATGCACCAGAATACGGTTATTGGCATCCAGCGGTACGACATCCGCCACGGTCCCCAGCGCCACCAGATCCAGCAGTTCAGCCAGGTTCGGCTCGGGTCTCCGGGTGTTGAACCAGCCTTTGTCACGCAGGGCGGCACGCAGCGCCAGCATGACGTAAAAAATCACCCCGACACCGGCAATGGCCTTGCTCGGAAAACCGCAACCCGGTTGCGATGGATTGACGATGGCATCGGCTGCAGGCAGTTGTTCGGCGGGCAAATGGTGGTCGGTCACCACCACCCTGAGACCCGCCGCCTTGGCGGCAGCCACCCCCTCGATGCTGGAAATACCGTTATCCACGGTGACCAGCACCTGCGGTTGGCGGCCCAGCGCCACCTCAACAATTTCCGGGGTCAAGCCATAACCATATTCAAAGCGGTTCGGCACCAGATAATCCACCGCGGCGGCGCCCAGCGCGCGCAGCGCCAGCACCGCGACACTGCTGGCGGTGGCACCATCACAGTCAAAATCACCGACCACCAGAATCGACTGGCCCTGCTCCAGCGCCTCAATCAACACCGCTACGGCCTCGGGCATGCCCTTGAACAGTTGGTAGGGCAGCAGCGCCTGCAGACGCTTGTCGAGCTCCGCTTCGGTACAGACGCCACGGGCCGCGTAAAGCCGGGTCAGCAGCGGCGGCAGTGCGCCAAGTTCAGGCAGGGCGGCGGGGACAGGACGGGCTTCAATACGCATGGTCAGGACTCAACGCTCGCCCTTGAGCCACTCCAGCGGCAGCTCAACCTGAATATCCGCATCACTGGCATACAGGACCCCATCGGTGATCATCAAGCCCCAGTCCAGCGTGCGGCCCAGCCGTTCAGCCAGCAGATCCAGAGGTTCCTGCGGCAAGACGGCAATATGCAGGTTTTTCAGCCCGGCCACTGCCGGCAACTGCTTGTTGGCCCAGACCTTGGTATTGCCATAAGCCAGCAAAGAGACTCGCTCGGCGCGACGGGAACACCAGATCAGCCGCTCGGCATCCGGTTGGCCGACTTCAATCCAATGCTCGATTCGGTCATCCAGACTCTTGTGCCACAGCGCCGGTTCGTCCACCTCGGACAGGCCCCGGCCAAAGGCCAGGCGTTCCTGATACCAGAGGGCATAGGCCAATATCCGGCTGATCATCCGCTGTCCGGTCTCCGATGGATGCCGGGCAACGGTCATGCGCAGGTCCTCATAGACACCGCGATCGGTGTCAGTCAGGTTCAGGTGTACCTTGTAGGGCGTTGCTTGCAGGGCCATGGGCAGTCGAATTCCGGGCAGGGTGTGCGCGCATTGTAACGCAAAAGTGCCTGGCCAGATTTCAGACAACAAATTCATTGCCAGGCATGAATCAGACTGTCTGCTGTGCAGCAAATCAGTAAACTAGCCTGGCACAGCTCACCAGCCTATCAAGGACAGATCATGACAACAGCCACCCTTCCCCTCAGCGGCCTCAAGGTCATCGAGCTTGGCACCCTGATCGCCGGCCCCTTTGCCGCTCGCATCTGCGCGGAATTCGGTGCCGAGGTGATCAAGGTCGAATCGCCGGACGGCGGTGATCCCCTGCGCAAATGGCGCAAACTCTATGAAGGCACCTCACTCTGGTGGTTCGTCCAGGCCCGCAACAAGCAGTCCCTGACACTGAACCTGAAAAGCCCGGAAGGACTGGATATCCTCAAACAGCTGCTTGGTGAAGCCGATATCCTGATCGAGAACTTTCGCCCCGGCACCCTGGAAAAACTCGGACTGGGCTGGGACGTGCTGCATGCACTGAATCCCGGACTGGTGATGGTCAGACTCTCGGGCTTCGGCCAGAGCGGCCCGATGAAGGATCAGCCCGGTTTTGGCGCGGTCGGCGAATCCATGGGCGGCCTGCGCTATATCACCGGCTTCGAGGATCGCCCACCGGTACGCACCGGGATATCCATCGGCGACTCGATTGCCGCGCTCTGGGGTGTGATTGGCGCCCTGATGGCGCTACGTCACCGCGAGATCAATGGTGGACTCGGACAAATAGTCGATGTCGCCCTGTATGAAGCGGTTTTTGCCATGATGGAAAGTATGGTGCCGGAGTTTGACGTCATGGGCTTTATCCGTGAGCGCAGCGGCAACATCATGCCCGGTATTACCCCCTCCTCCATCCACACCTGCGCCGACGGCAAGGCTGTACAGATCGGCGCCAACGGCGATGCCATCTTCCAACGCTTCATGCGCGCCATCGGCCGCGATGATTTGGCCAACGACCCGCAACTGAGTGACAACGCCGGCCGCGATGGCCGCCGCGATGAGCTCTACCAACTGATCGACGCCTGGACAGCCAGTCTGCCCCAGGAACAGGTCCTGGCCCTCCTCAGCAAGGCCGAGGTCCCCGCCAGCCGGATCTTTTCCGTGGCCGACATGTTCAGCGACCCGCAATTTCTTGCTCGTGACATGTTTATCGAAGGCAAGCTGCCAGACGGCAAGACATTCAAGACACCCGGCATAGTGCCCAAGCTCTCTGCGACACCCGGCAGCACACAATGGAGCGGCCCCGCCCTCGGCGAACACAACGCCCCGCTGCTGAAAAGTCTGGGCTACAGCGAAACGGATATCGCTGAGCTGAAACAACGGGGCGTGATCTGATACACGCGCCCAGGCAGGAGAAATAAAGCCCTCTGCCGCTGCCGGAATCCCCCTTTGTGAGGCGGATATGCTCTACACTGACAACTAAACCCCTCCTGTCCCCGTGACAGCCCTCCCCGCCACCGGAGCCACCATGGCCAAACCCAACTACTCCTTTGAAAAGCGTCAACGCGAGCTCAAGAAAATAAAGCAGCAGGAAGAAAAGCGTCTGGAGAAGCAAGCCCGCAAGGAATCCCCGGATACCCCACCGACAGACCCGGAGCAAGCCACATGAGCAAAGGTATGGACAGCAAGAAAGCTGCGAAAAAGAAACCCGCCCTGAGTTTGCTGGAAAAACGGGCGGTCAAGGCCGAGAAAGCCAAGGCAAAGAAATAGGGCATAGCCCTGCCCGTGATCTGCGGTTAAAATCGGCCTCTTTTCGATCCACAGCCAACGGGACAGCAACATGGGCCGCGCCTATCAGAACCGCAAAGAATCCATGGCCAAAACGGCTGACGCCAAGACCAAGGTGTACAGCAAGTTCGCTCGGGAAATATACGTCACTGCCAAATCCG
Source organism: Gammaproteobacteria bacterium HGW-Gammaproteobacteria-11 (assembly GCA_002840055.1). Classification (GTDB taxonomy): domain Bacteria; phylum Pseudomonadota; class Gammaproteobacteria; order Pseudomonadales; family Pseudomonadaceae; genus Halopseudomonas. The sequence continues at coordinate 230,360 of PGZJ01000002.1, forward strand.
GTGGTACAGACCCCTCTGGCAACCTGGCTTTGCGTGGCTTGCTGGAACGCGCCAAGAAAAGCCAAGTACCTGCACACGTCATCGACAAAGCGCTGGACAAGGCCAAGGGTGGCGGTGGCGAAGACTTCTCCGTTGCCCGCTATGAAGGCTTTGGCCCGGGCAACTGCATTGTCATCGTCGAATGCCTGACCGACAACGCCAACCGCACCATTGCCGACGTGCGTAACTGTTTTACCAAAACCAAATCGAAGATGGGTACGCCTGGTAGCGTCAGTCACATGTTCGATCACTGCGCCATTCTGGCCTTCCCGCATGGCGATGAAGACGCCGTCCTTGAGGCACTGATGATGGCTGACGTGGATGTCACCGACATTGAGAACGAAGACGGTCAGATCACCGTATTCACCCCCCACACTGACTACGCCAAGGCCCGTCAGGCACTGACCGACAACTTTGGCGAGCTGGACTTTGCCATGGACGAGATCCAGTTCCTGCCGCAGACCCATACGGCCATCGCCGGGGATGACATTGCCCTGTTCGAGAAATTCACCGATATGCTCAACGAACTGGATGATGTACAGAACATCTACCATAACGCCGAGTACTGATTCCTGAAGGTCGGATCAAGGGCAGCTTCGGCTGCCCTTTTTCATTACGCCCTGCCAATCCCGGGCGACCAGCGACAAGTTAGACTTAAGATGGCCGACGCATTATTCTGCCGCAAGCCGCTCACAATCAGAAAAACCGGTCGGCTTACAAGGCGTCTCTGAAAAATGCACTGCGACAGCGCAGATCCTTCTCAGTGATTGCCTGTCTGTGACTCACGATAAGGGAAGCTATATGGGTCCGTTGCTGGTGTTCATCTTCGTCGGCATGTTGCTCGGCGCCCTGATGCTGGAGTTGCCCGGTGTGGTATTGGGCGCCGTTATCGGCTATCTGCTGGCCCAACTTGGCCGCCAATCCGCCGACATCAAGGCCCTGCGCACAGACCTCGACGCACTTCGTCAGCGCAGCACCGCGTCGCCCGCAGCCGTTCAACCACCGCCTCAGGCGGCTGAAACCAGCCCTGCCGACACCGAACAACCACTGCCGCAGGGCACCGATGACGCCCCCCTGGAATGGGATTTCGACCCTCAGCCAGCGCAATCGGCCAGCGCTGCCAGCATGGCGCCACAGCCGCGACCCGAACCAGCCACCGCATGGGCCGCAAGCCAAACCACAGCAACAGCTGCGCCGGCATCAGTCGAGCCAAGCAATGACCTTGGCAGTCGGATTGAGGGCTGGATTCGCCGCTTTTTGACCGAAGGCAATCCGATCGTCCGCATCGGCATGGTGGTGATGTTTTTTGGTCTGGGCTTTTTGATCAAATACGTCTCCAGTCAGGGCCTGTTCCCGATCGAGATGCGCCTGGCCAGTGTGGCTGTGGTGGCCTGCATACTCCTGGCTATTGGCTGGCGTACCCGGCACAAGCCCGGGGGCTATGGCCTGGTCTTGCAGGGTGGCGGTATTGCCACCCTGTATCTGACAGTCTTTGCTGCGACCAAACTCTTCCCACTGTTGCCGTCCGGCACTGCCTTCGCCCTGATGTTCCTGATCGTCATGCTCGGCGCGCTTATGGCGGTACTGCAGAATGCTCAGGTGCTTGCCTTGATGGCCACCAGCGGCGGCTTCATGGCGCCGGTGCTGACGTCCGATGGCGGCGGTAGCCATGTCACCCTGTTCAGCTTCTACCTGCTACTGAACCTTGGCGTGCTGAGTATCGCCTGGTTCAAACGCTGGCGATTGCTGAACTGGGTCGGCTTCGTATTCACTTTCGGCATCACCAGCGCCTGGGCAGCACTGAAGTTCCAGCCGGACTGGTATCTGTCCAGCCAGCTGTTTCTGATCGGCTTCTTCCTGCAATACCTGTTGGTGTCATTGCTGTTCTCCCTGCGCCAGCCACCGCAACTGCGCGGTCTGGTGGATGCCACCCTGGTGTTCGGCCTGCCGATAATCGGCTTCGGCATCCAGTCCATTCTGCTGGAAGGCAACGAATACGCTCTGGCCACCAGCGCCGCCCTGCTTGCGACGCTGTATTGGGGATTGGCGCTTTGGCTCTGGCGCAGCCATCAACCCGCACTGCGCCTACTGACCCAGGCCTTTATGGCCATAGGGCTGATGTTCGCTACGCTGGCTATCCCGCTGGCATTGGATGCGCAATGGACCTCAGCCAGCTGGGCCCTGGAGGCAGCCGGCCTGATCTGGATTGGCTTGCGCCAACAGCACCGCCTGCCGCGTCTGGCCGGCTATCTGCTGTATCTCGCGGCCTGCCTATCACTTTTCTGGAACAACAGCCTGAGCACCGGTGAACTGCCCCTGGTTCAGGGTGACTTCCTCGGGCTACTGATCCTGTCCATTGCCGCGCTGAGCATCGCGTTGATGTTGGAAACACTCCCCAAGCACAGTCTGAACAGCGAGAAAGGCTTCGAACTGGCCGCCCTGATCATTGGCTGGAGCTGGTGGATCCTGGCCCTGTTGAATGAAGTGGATGCGCATTTGGCCAGATCCTATTTCTATTCAGCCATGGTACTGGCCGTGACACTCAGCACCCTGGGTCTGCTGTTGCTTGGCCAGCGTCTGCAGTGGCGTGGTATTGAGCGCCTCGGTTTCTGGTTGCTGCCCAGCGTGCTGATCTGGTCAGCCGTACATATGAGCGCCATGTTGATTGATATCGGCAGCCAGCATCCCAGTGCCACACTGGGACTGATCGCCCTGCCGGCGTTCTTTGCCCTGCATTACTGCGTACTCTGGTGGCAGCGTGAGCGACCCGGTCAGGCGCTACTCAAGGCCTGGCACAGTGCCGGTTACTGGCTGTTTGCTGCCCTGCTGGTCTGGGAAGCCCGCTGGTGGCAACTGGAAATGGGCTGGCAAGACACCAGCGCCGCCGTGCTCTGGTTTGCGGCGCTGGCAGCACCGCTGCTACTGCTGCTTTCGACACCCCTGTGGCGGGCGGAAAAGTGGCCGCTCAGCCACTATCGCGAACTTTACCTGCAATGGATTGCCGCGCCGCTACTGGCGCTGCTGGGCATCTGGTATCTCTTCACCAGCACCTTGCCTGGCACCAGCGCACTGGCCTATCTGCCCTTGCTCAACCCACTGGATCTACTACAGGGTTTATCTCTGCTGCTGCTCATCCACTGTTACCGCAGCCGACTCTGCAACCTGGCTGCACTCGGCCGCGACCTGGGCCTGGGTCTGATTGGACTCTGCGCTTTCAGCTGGTTGAATCTGCTGGTACTGCGCGCCATGGCGCATTACAGCGGCGTTGACTATGTACTGCCAAGCCTCTGGCAATCACTGGAAGTGCAAATGGCGCTGTCGATTCTCTGGTCGCTCTGCGCCCTGTTGGTCATGTATCTGGCCCGGCGCTTTCAAGCGCGCGAGCTCTGGTTTGCCGGTGCGGCACTACTCTGCATCATCGTACTCAAGCTCTTTACCAAGGATCTGACCGGCACCGGTACCCTGACGCGCATCGTGTCCTTTATGGCCGTGGGCAGCCTGATGCTGTTGATCGGCTACCTGTCTCCCCTGCCTGGCAGGCAAGGTGACAAGCAACCCGTTCCTGAAACCGAGGCCTGACAGCCCATACCTACAAAGAGTCTCGCCCATGCCCCCTTTGTGCCCTGCGCAAAGTCGGGCACCGGATTAGGCTAGGCATTGCTAACGGAGATACCCCATGCAGATCAAGACCTTCAACGATTTCCTCCAGGCCGCCAACGCCCAGCCGGAACCCCAGCGCCTGCTGTTTGTGCTGGCCCAGGCCGGGCTGCCGGACGATCCCAGCGACGAGGAGCGCCTGGCTTACGAACAGGGCGAAGGGGGCGTGCTCAGTCCGGTACTGTGCGTGGACAAATTGCCTGAGGAATTGCCACGCTTCGCGCAGTTGCTTGAGGAGTCGACACAAACCGGCGTGCACTGGGATCTGGCCTTTGCCTCGGCCCTGTCCGGCCGGGCCGGTATTGCACCAACCAGTGACGAGGCGCTGCAACCGCTGCAAATGATGGCCGAACAGGTCAAAGCCGGATTGATCACGCGCTTTCTGGTGATCAACCGCGACGGCGACCTGCTGCAAATCAGCTGAGCGGTGCGGGTACCTGCTCCACCAGGGCGCTGATCTCGGAGGCAATGGCCTGCTGCGCAACCAGTTGCTCAAACAGGCCAGGTACCTGCCCACTGACCAGCCCGAGCAGGGTCCCAAGCACGGCGCCACGATGCACATTGTCACCGCCGACATTGCAATTGGCCTGCAAACCGGCCAGCGGATTATCCAGATAGCGCGCCGCCAGGTACAGCACCGAGGGCCACGAACCGCTGATATAGCAGGCGCTGGAAAACACCCCACCCACCACCTCGGCGTCACTGCGTCCGCGGGCCAGCAAGGCTGATAAATCAATGCCGCTGCGCTGCGCCGTGGCGATGATCAGCGCCAGCGCGGACTGGCTGTCCTGGCGATACAGCAACGCATCAAGCAGGTCCACATAGGCTGCACAGACCCGCGCCAGCTCGTCATCAGGATGGGTCAGAAACAGATGCTCGCGACACAACTGTTGCACCCGATCCAGTGCAGTGCCACGCAAGCGCTCGGCAAAAACCAATGGCGCGATACTGACCAGCCCGCCAATCGAGGGGGTGTCGTGGGTAACCGCTGCGCAACGCTCCCAGGTTTTGCCGCTGTCCAGATTGGCGAAGAAGCCACGGTGATAGGACTCAGCATAGGTATCGCCGTGCGCAGGCGGATCCGCCGTCATAAAACCGATATAAGCCTGCGCGTAAGCTTCACGCTGATACTCACCAGCCTGCGCGGCCAGACAACGCATCAGCAGCCTGGCACAGTGCGCATTCAGGGTATTCTCACCGGCCTGCATGCCCTGATGGTAGTGCATATTGGGCTGGCCCCAGTAAGCCCGCTTGCCCTTGAGGATCACCTCGCCCACGACCTCACGCTGGCGTTCGCCCTGGCCGCCGCGACCACCCCGGCTGGTGGAGTGCAGATTCATGATCGAGGAAGGATGATAGGTCGGCGCGGCTTCAAAGCCTTGTACGCCGCCGGGAAAAGCCTTGAGAATATCGTGCCGGTTATAGAACCAGTGCACCGGCATGGCCAGGGCATCGGCAACAAAGAGGGTACTTAACGCCGCACGGGCGCGATCCTGAGGTTGCATCTGAGAGCTCCGCGTTAACCAGGCATCAGCATCCCAGCATCACTGTCGGAGTACCAGCCAGGGGCCTGCGCCAAGTGTTGCCGCGCATGTCATGCCTGGCCAAACACGCAACAGCCCGGCCTGACGCATTATCAGGCCGGGCTGGCTGGCTCGATTACAGCGGTTTGCCGCGGTTACCGTGGGCCGCCACAAAGGACTGAACATCCTGCAACTGATTGGCCAACACGGTGTATTTCTCTTCACGCTCGAACAAGTCAGCCAGGTGCGCAGGCAACGCCGGCTCCTGACCGACACCGGACTTGATCACCGCCTCCGGGAACTTGACCGGATGCGCTGTGCCCAGCGTAATCATCGGCGTGGACATCGAGCGACGGCATTCGCGCGCAGCGTGCACACCGATCGCGGTGTGCGGGTCCAGCAGCTCACCAGAGTCACGGAATACCTCGGCAATGGTAGCGCAGGTCTGCTCATCATCCACCGCCAGCGAGTCGAACAGGCGACGCGCTTCAGTCCAGCGCTCGGCCTCGACCGAGAGCTTGCCGGACTGCTTGAACTCGGCCATCAGCTTGCCAACCAGCTGGCCATTACGGCCATGCAGGTCAAACAGCAGACGCTCGAAGTTCGACGACACCATGATATCCATGGACGGCGACAGGGACGGATGCAGGGTGTCCTTGTCGTACTGATTGCCACTCATGAAGCGATGCAAAATGTCATTGCGGTTGGTCGCAACAATCAACTGGCTGATCGGCAAACCCATATTGCGTGCCAGGTAGCCGGCAAAGATGTCGCCGAAATTACCGGTCGGCACCGAGAACGCCATGGAGCGTGCCGGCCCGCCGAGCTGCAGGGCAGCATGGAAGTAATAGACGATCTGCGCCATGATCCGCGCCCAGTTGATCGAGTTGACCGCCACCAGCCGCGTACCCTTGAGAAAGCTCTGGTCAGCAAAGCTGTCCTTGACCATCTCCTGACAGTCGTCAAAGTTGCCCTCGACAGCAATGTTGTGGATGTTCTCACCCATGATGGTGGTCATCTGCCGACGCTGTACCTCGGACACCCGGTTGTGCGGATGCAGGATAAAGATATCCACGTTCTCGCAACGACGGCAGCCTTCGATGGCCGCCGAGCCGGTATCACCCGAGGTGGCACCCATGATCACCACCCGCTCGCCACGCTTCATCAGGAAATGATCGAGCAGACGACCCAGCAGTTGCAGGGCAAAATCCTTGAACGCCAGGGTCGGGCCATGGAAGAGTTCCAGCACCCACTCGTTGCCCGCCAACTGACGCAAAGGCGCCACCGCCTGATGGGCGAAAACCCCGTAGGTTTCTTCCAGGATGCTGCGGAAATCGGCATCACTGATACTGCCCGTCACAAAGGGCCGCATCACATTGAAAGCCAGCTCGTGGTAAGGCAGGCCGGCCCAGGAGGCGATCTCTTCCTGGGTAAAACGCGGCAGATTCTCAGGCACGTACAGACCACCGTCAGTAGCCAGACCGGCGAGCAGTACGTCTTCAAAATTCAGGGCCGGTGCCTGGCCGCGGGTGCTTATATAGCGCATCGTTACAAACCTTCGGTTTGAGCTTCAAGCCACAAGCCTCAAGCTGCAAGCAACCGGTCATGCTCCGGTGTACTTGCCACTTGCTGCTTGCCGCTTGCCGCTGTTAGTTCAGTTGTTCCACCCGGATCCGCATCAGCGGGCCGGCGATGTCATCGAGGGCTTCGAGGGCGGCGATGGCGTCGTTCATTTTCTGTTCGCGCACGCGGTGCGTCATCAGAATGATCGGTACCAGGCCATCCTGCTCTTCGGCTTCCTTCTGCAGGATCGACTCGATATTGATCCCGCGCTCGGACAGGATGGTGGCGACCTTGGCTAGCACGCCGGGACGATCCTTGGCCTGGATACGCAGGTAATAGGCGGTCTCCACCTGACCGACTGGCAATACCGGCAGATCCGACAGGGCATTGGCCTGAAAGGCCAGGTGTGGCACGCGGTTGTTCGGATCAGTGGTCAAGGTGCGCACCACATCAATGATGTCAGCCACCACCGAGGAGGCGGTTGGCTCGGCACCGGCACCGGCACCGTAATACAGCGTCGAACCCACGGCATCACCATGCACCATGACCGCGTTCATCACGCCATGCACATTGGCGATCAGGCGATCCGCCGGAATCAGCGTCGGATGCACGCGCAGTTCGACACCTTCGGACGTGCGACGGGCAACACCCAAATGCTTGATACGGTAGCCGAAGGCTTCGGCGTAGGCGACATCGGCGGTGGTCAGCTTGCTGATCCCCTCGGTGTAGGCCTTGTCGAACTGCAGCGGAATGCCAAAGGCAATCGAGGCCAGGATGGTCAGCTTGTGCGCAGCATCAATGCCCTCAACGTCAAAGGTCGGGTCCGCTTCGGCATAACCCAGGGCCTGGGCTTCAGCCAGCACATCGTCAAAGGTCCGGCCCTTGTCGCGCATTTCGGTCAGAATAAAGTTACCGGTGCCGTTGATGATGCCGGCAAGCCAATTGATCTGGTTGGCGGCCAGACCTTCACGCACGGCCTTGATGATCGGGATACCACCGGCGACGGACGCCTCGAAGGCGACCATGACGCCCTTGGCGCTGGCCGCAGCAAAGATCTCGTTGCCATGCACGGCAATCAAGGCCTTGTTGGCCGTGACCACATGCTTGCCATTGGCGATGGCCTGCAACACTACCTCGCGGGCCACGCCGTAACCGCCGATCAGCTCGACAATGATGTCGATCTCGGGATTGTTGACGACGGCAAAGACATCCTCGGTGACCGGGGTATCACCCAGATTACACGCCGGATTCAGATGGCGAGCAGCAATCTGCGCCACTTCAATGCCGCGTCCGGCCCGCCGGGCAATTTCCACCGCGTTGCGCTGCAAGACATTGAAGGTGCCACCACCAACGGTGCCCAAACCACAGATTCCCACTTTCACCGGTTTCAAACTCTGGCCCCCACTTGAACTGTTAATTAAAGAATTGTTTGGAAAAAATCAGCCTTTACTGATTGGCCAGCGCCTCGGCTGCCAGGGTCGCTGCCGGGGTATAACCAGGCTGCAAGACACCATTGGCAAAGAAGATCGCCGGCGTACCCTTGACGCCCAGCTGCTGACCAAACAGCAGTTGTTCGACCACCGGATTGTCACAGGTCTTCGGCTCTACCGGCTCACCGGCCTTGGCCAGTGTCATGGCCGCCTGGCGGTCATCGGCACACCAGATGGACTGCATGGTGGCAGCACTTGCCTCGTTCGGTCCGCTGCGCGGAAAGGCCGCATAGCGCACCTCGATGCCCAGCTGGTTGAGCTCTTCAACCTCCTGATGCAGGACGCGACAGTAACCGCAATCGACATCGGTAAAGACCGTGATATGGGTCTTGGGCTCGTCCGCACCAAAGATCACCAACTCGTCACGCGGCATGTTGTTGACCGCATCACGAACGCTCTCGGCCTCGACCCGCGCCGTCAGATTGACCATGCGTTCCCCGCTGATATCCAGCAAGGCACCTTCCAGCAACAACGCACCGTCTTCCGAGGCATACAGCACGCGCCCGGTGCTGGTCATTACCTGCATCACACCGGGCAGCGCCGACGGCTCAACGCTACGCACCTGCGCAGGCAATCCCAGACGCTCGAAATGGGCACTCAGGGCGGCAGCCGTATCCACTTGGGTGGCTGACGCAGGCTCCTCGGCCATGACATTGAATACCGTCAAGGCCAGAAAGCCGGCGGCAAGGTAATTCATTCGCATTATTCAGTCCTCATTCAAGGCTGCCAAGCTTAGCATGAAAGATGCCACTCACCCACGGGGATGATGGCTTGCATGCAGATCGCGCAAACGCTGACGGGCAATATGTGTGTAGATCTGTGTCGTCGACAGATCACTGTGCCCCAGCAGCATCTGCACGACCCGCAAATCAGCGCCGTGATTGAGCAGATGGGTGGCAAATGCATGGCGCAGGGTATGCGGTGACAACGAGCGATTAATCCCCGCCTGCAGGGCATGCAGCTTGATGCGATGCCAGAAGGTCTGACGCGTCATCTCCCGCCCCTGTCGACTGGGAAACACCACGTCACTGGGCTGCCCAGCCAGCAGCTCGGCACGCCCTTCACGCAGATAACGCTCAAGCCAGGCCAGGGCCTCCTCACCCAGGGGTACCAAGCGCTCCTTGCTGCCCTTGCCCGTTACCCGTACCACGCCTTGACGCAGGTTCAACTGATCCAGCCGCAGGCCGGTCAGCTCACTGACACGCAGACCGCAGGCATACAGCACCTCAAGCATGCAGCGGTCGCGCAGACCCAAACTGTCGTCGACATCCGGCGCCGCCAACAGCGCCTCGACCTCGGCCTCACTCAGGGATTTGGGCAAGGGTCGACCCAGTTTCGGCAACTCGATATCCAGGGTCGGGTCCTGACTGATGCGGTTCTGACGCAATGCATGGCGATAAAAACCGCGCACACAGGACAGTAATCGGGCCGTGGAGCGGGCCTGATAACCCTGACCAATGCGCCAGCCCAGATGCTCCATCAGATCGGCACGTGATGCCTGCAGCAAATGGCTACCACGCCCGGCCAGCCAACTGGCCAGATGCTCAAGATCAGTGCGATAAGCTTCCAGCGTCGGCCGCGCCAGCCCGCGTTCCAGCCATAGACTGTCGACGTAGTCGGCCACCAGACGCTGCTCTGCCTCGCTGATCACAGCCTTGGGCATGGGATGCTGCATGGGTGCTTTACCTGCCTGACGGAAAAAGGTCTGACCATCTTACTGCAAACAACAAAAAAGCAGCCCGAAGGCTGCTTTTCTTTACGCAGGTAAAGCGTCCGATCAGGACAGCTTTTCCTTGATGCGTGCGGCACGACCGGACAGGTCACGCAGGTAGTACAGCTTGGCTTTACGTACATCACCACGACGCTTGACGGTAATGCTGTCAACCAGCGGCGAGTAGCTCTGGAAGGTACGCTCTACGCCAACACCGTTGGAGATTTTACGCACGGTAAAGGCCGAGTTCAGACCACGGTTACGCTTACCGATAACCACGCCTTCAAAGGCCTGCAGACGGGAACGGTCGCCTTCCTTCACTTTAACCTGAACGATGACAGTGTCACCCGGTGCAAAGGGGGGCAACTGCTTGCTCATCTGCTCAGCTTCGATCTGGGCAATAATATTGGACATTTCTCTCTCCTGCACAAGCCGCCGGACTTGCATCAATGGTTATCGGTTTCCTGTTCGCGGATAAATTCCGCCAACAGCTGCTGCTGTTCTTTGCTCAGCGTTAAATCCTTGAGCAACTCTGGTCGACGTAGCCAGGTTCTGCCCAGGGACTGCTTGAGACGCCAGCGCCGGATCAGTTCATGATTACCACTGAGCAGCACCTCCGGTACGCGCCGCTCGGCAAACTCTTCCGGCCGGGTGTAATGCGGACAATCCAGCCACCCTTCCGAAAACGAATCCTCTTCCGCTGATGCCGCATGCCCAAGCACGCCAGGAATCAATCGGGTTACTGCATCCAGAAGCACCATGGCTCCCAGTTCACCACCGGACAACACGTAGTCGCCGATGGAAATTTCTTCATCAACGCACATCTCGATGATGCGTTCGTCGATGCCTTCGTAGCGCCCGCATAACAGCACCAGGCTGTCCAGCTGAGCCAACTCGGCGGCCCGTTGCTGGGTCAGCGGCTGGCCCTGGGGTGACAGGTAGATCACCCGGGGCGTCGAGGGCGCCTGCTGCCTGGCCGCTTCAATGGCGTCCAGCAGTGGCTCGACCTTCATCAGCATGCCGGGACCGCCACCAAAGGGCCGGTCATCCACCGTCCGATGACGGTCATGGGCATGCTCACGTGGATTACTGAAGACCAACTGCAACTGACCGCGCTTAACTGCGCGACCCGTCACACCGTATTCAGTCAGAGCCGCAAACATCTCGGGGAACAGGGTTACTACACCGGCCCACACCGATCAGAACTCCGGATCCCAGTCCACCTGCATCACACCTGACTGCAGATCAACCGATTTCACGTACAGATCAGGCAAATAAGGCAATAACCGCTCGCGCTGATCCAGACTGCCCGCACAGGGCTTGACTACCATCACATCGTTCGAGCCGGTTTCCAGCAGGTGGTCTATGCAACCCAGTAGCTGACCTTCGAGGGTCACTACCTGCAAACCTTCCAACTGGTTCCAGTAATACTCGCCTGGCTCGAGAGCCGGCAGCGCAGCGCGCTCAACACAGATCTCGAAGTCACCCAAGGCCTGTGCCTGGTCCCGGTCGGTCACACCTTCCAGATCAACCACCAGCACGCGACCCTGAACCCGGCCCTTGAGCACATTGACGGTACGCGTTTCCGCTCCCCGTCGGAGCACCCACTGCGGGTAGTCCAGAATGTTATCCAGCGGGTCGGTTTCGGAGTACACCTTGACCGAGCCGCGAATGCCGTGAACCGAGACGATCTTTCCCAACACCACCCAGGGCGATGTGGCCGATTCCGGCAAAGAAGTCATATCAGGCAGAGGCCTGAGTTTCCTTCAGCAGCGCAGCAACGCGGTCAGAAGGCTGTGCGCCCTGACCCAGCCAGTAGCTGACGCGCTCCTGGTTCACTGACAGACGAATTTCAGCACCGCTGGCAACGGGGTTGAAAAAACCAACGCGCTCAACGAAACGGCCATCACGGGCGTTACGGCTGTTGGCAACAGTCAGGTGATAGAAAGGGCGCTTCTTGGAGCCACCACGAGCAAGACGAATGGTTACCATGTGGACATCGTTTCCTGTAATTGAGTAACGCTCATTGATTCATGCCGGGCAACGGATCAAGTCCGACATACCCGAAAGGTCGCGTATTCTACGGAATATCGCGGCTATTGAAAACTGTTTTTTGATCAACCCCTGAACAGCCTGCCGGCAAAGCCGGCCGCTGCCTCAAAACTTCGGCATACCACCGCCGGGGGGCAGCATACCACCGCCGCCGCCCATGCCACCCATACCGCCCATGCCACGCATCAGTTTGGCCATACCACCCTTGCCACTGACCTTCTTCATCATCTTCTGCATCTGCTTGTGCTGTTTGATGACACGACCGATATCCTGGATCTGGGTGCCCGAGCCGGCAGCAATCCGGCGCTTGCGCGAACCACTGATGATATCCGGGTTGCGACGCTCGCCCGGGGTCATGGAATTGATGATCGCCTCCATGACCTTGAACTGCTTCTCGGCAGCGGTCTGCGCGGTTTCCATCTGCGCGGCGTTGATCTTGCCGCCCATCATCGGCAGCTTTTCCATCATCGAACCCAGACCACCCATGCCGCGCATCTGCTGCAACTGGTCGCGGAAGTCCTCGAGATCGAAGCCCTTGCCCTTTTTCAGCTTGTTGGCGAGCTTTTCGGCCTTCTGCTTGTCGAGCTTCTGCTCGGCCTGTTCGATCAGACTGAGCACATCACCCATACCGAGAATGCGCGAGGCAATACGGTCGGGGTGGAAGACTTCCAGCGCATCGGTCTTCTCACCCATGCCCAGAAACTTGATCGGCTTGCCGGTAATATGGCGCACCGACAAGGCCGCACCACCACGCGCATCACCGTCGACCTTGGTCAGGATCACACCGGTCAGCGGCAGCGCCTCATTAAAGGCCTGGGCGGTATTGGCCGCATCCTGACCGGTCATGGCATCGACCACGAACAGCGTTTCAGCTGGTTTGGCGGCGGCATGCACGGCGCGAATCTCGTCCATCATCTCGGCATCGATGGCCAGGCGACCGGCGGTGTCGATGATCAGCACATCCATGAAGCGGCTGCGCGCCTCGCGCATGGCTGCCTCAACAATGGCCACCGGCTTCTGACCGGCATCGGACGGGAAAAAGGTCACATCCACTTCAGCGGCCAGGGTTTCCAGCTGTTTGATCGCCGCCGGACGGTAGACGTCGGCACTGACCACCATGACCTTTTTCTTCTGCCGTTCACGCAGGGTACGCGCCAGCTTGGCCACCGAGGTGGTCTTACCGGCACCCTGCAAACCGGCCATCAGAATCACCGCCGGCGGCGTGACTGCCAGGTTCAGACCGACGGTCTCGCCCATCACCGCTTCCAGCTCGGCCTTGATGATCTTTACAAAGACCTGGCCCGGCGACAGGCTGCGCGATACTTCCTGACCGACGGCGCGGTCGCGGACCTGATCAACAAAGGCCTTGACCACCGGCAGAGCGACATCCGCCTCCAACAGCGCCATTCGCACTTCGCGCAGGGTGTCGCGAATATTGTCTTCGGTCAGTTTGGCTCGGCCGGTCACACCCGCCAACGAGTGCGAAAGCCGTTCGGTAAGATTGTCAAACATGCGTCATCTCCTGGGCTTCGTTGTGCGCCGCCTGGCGGCCCGAAGCAATCAAGCGCAGGAGTATACATGGCCCTCCGGATGGATGACAGGGAAGCGCTTTAACCGCAGCGCAGCTTGTGCCACACTTTGCCCCATTGATTCTTAGCCGCAGGGACGTATGACAGCCCTTACTCCAAGTCTGCTCGCAGCGCTTCTTTATCTATGTGGCAGCGCCTACCAATTGCACTGTCTGGGCAAACGCCTGACCGTCAATGAACGCCTGCTCCGCAGTATCGGCCTGGTCGCCCTGATCGCCCATGCTGGCAGCCTGTATCTGCAGCTATTCTCTGCGCAGGGGTTGATGCTGGGCTTCTTCAATACCGCCTCGCTGATTGCCTGGCTGGTGATCGCCATTACCCTGCTGTTCAGTCTGCGCGCCCCCATCACCACACTGCTGCTCGGGCTATACCCGCTGGCACTGATCACCGGCCTGCTGGCCTGGCTGTTTCCTGGCCAGGGTAGCGTGGTGGTCCCAGACGAAGGGGCATTGATGCTGCACGTGCTGCTGTCGATCCTGGCCTACGGTATCCTCACCATCGCGGTATTCCAGGCCAGCCTGCTGGCCATCCAGAATTACCAGCTCAAACACAAGCACCCGACCCGCTTCATCCGCAACTTCCCGCCACTGCAGACCATGGAACGCCTGTTGTTCCAGTTCCTGCTCTGCGGTGAGGTGCTGTTGACCCTGGCCCTGATCTCCGGCTTTGTGTTTCTCGACAACATGCTGGCTCAGGGTGTGGCACACAAGACCCTGCTGTCCTGCCTGGCCTGGATCGTCTTCGGCATTCTGCTCTGGGGCCGGCATTTCCGCGGTTGGCGCGGCAGCAATGCCATCCGCTGGACCCTGGCTGGCTTTCTGCTGCTGGCTCTGGCCTATTTCGGCAGCAAGCTGGTGCGCGAGTTCCTGCTGCCACTCTGATGCTCCCATCTCTTCCGAGGTAGTCCCTTGAACGACGCCCATACCAGTTTCCTGCTGATCAGCCTGGTGGTGCTTATCGTGCTGTCGGCTTTTTTCTCCAGCTCGGAAACCAGCATGATGAGCCTGAACCGCTATAGGCTCAAACACCTGACCAAGGAGGGCCACAAAGCCGCCAGGCGCGCCTCGCGCCTGTTGGAGCGGCCTGATCGGCTGCTCGGCACCATTCTGGTCGGCAACAACATCGTCAACATTCTTGCCGCCTCGATCGCCACCGTGGTCGCTGTGCAGATCTGGGGCGAAGCCGGAATTGCCGTGGCCACCATCGGCCTGACCATCGTCATCCTGATTTTTGGCGAAATAACGCCCAAGACCCTGGCCGCCCTGCGCCCGGAGCTGATCGCCTTCCCGGCCAGCTTTGTACTGCGCCTGCTGCAGATCGTGCTGTATCCGGTGGTATGGATTTGCGGCGCCATAAGCAACGTGCTGCTGCGCCTGATCGGCGTGAATCCGGCCAGTGTCGGCAGCGATCAATTGAGTACCGAAGAATTACGTACCGTGGTCCGCGAAGCCGGCCTGGGTATTACCCGCAGCCGCCAGAACATGCTGCTCGGCATCCTTGATCTGGAAAAGATGACGGTCAATGACATCATGGTGCCGCGCAACGATGCGGTCGGCATCGACCTCGACAATGACATGTCGGACATCATCAACCAGCTGCGTACCTGCCACCATACCCGCCTGCCGGTCTATACCAGCGACATCAATCAGGTCACCGGGATTGTGCACATGCGCTCGATTGCCCGGGTGCTGAGCCGTGGCGAGCTGACCAAGGAAGCCTTGATAGCCGCCTGCAAGGAGCCCTATTTCGTTCCCGAAAGCACACCGCTGCACACTCAGCTGTTCAATTTCCAGAAGCAGAAACGCCGGATTGCCATTGTTGTCGATGAATACGGCGACGTCATTGGCCTGGTAACCCTGGAAGACATACTCGAAGAGATTGTCGGCGAATTCACCACCGACATGCTGCTGCCCAGCCAGGATATTCATCCGCAACCCAACGGGAGCTTTGTGATTGACGGTTCCAGCGCGATTCGGGCGATCAACCGACAGTTACAGTGGAAACTGCCAGCTGACGGCCCCAAGACCCTGAATGGCGTGATTACCGAACAGCTGGAAAGTATCCCCGAGACCAGCGTGTGCCTGAGCATTGGCCAGTACCGTATGGAAATTCTGCAAACCAAGGACAATATGGTGAAAAGCGTGCGCATCTGGGATCGCGCACTGGATATTCAGGGCGAGCTGCCACTGGGCCCCGTCGACGACGAGCTGTAGCCCAACTGCTGAACAATACCCGACGCCCAGTGCGCATAACCCAGCGCTGAAGGGTGATAGCCATCCCGGGCCAGAAACGCCGGCTCAAAGGCCATGTTCAACGGCAGATAACCTGCCCCCGAATGACTGGCCAGTGCGCGCAGATCGGCATCCAGCAGGCCGGCACGCAGGCCGAACCAGGCCCGCAACGGCTGGGGCAAGGCTTGAAAATGCCCCAATGGTGGCACGCCGGTGATCAGGCATTGCCCGGCTCGACCGGCAAAAGCCTCAACCAGCTGCGCCATGACCCGACGCCAATGCCGTCTTGAACTCAAATGCGTGGTGTCGTTGACGCCCAGCACAATCACCACCAGATCCCAGGCCTGCCCCTCCAGTGTCGGCACCAGGTCACGGAGACAATCTCTGGCTGTAGCGCCATTGCGACCACAGGCCTGCCACTGCACGGGACGTTTCAAGACCTGCGCCAACTGGCTGGCCAGTTGTCCGCTGAGGGCCTCGGACTGGGTCTCGACACCCACGCCGGCTACCGTCGACTCACCCACCAGCAGCAGGCGTAAAGGTTGTTCGCTGCCCGAGGATTCTGGCGGAAGGCACAGCCCGGTCCAGGGCTGCGCGGCCTCGGGCAGACGCAGCGCCGTGCGCTTGACCCACAGGGCCTGGGGCAACAGCAGTGGCAAGGCCGGTGCGGCCAGATACCACCAGCGGCTCAGAGCGTGACCTCTACCGCCGCGACCACGCGCATGGCCTTGGCCCGGGCAGACTCGATATCCTCATCGCGCGCCAGCGCCACACCCATGCGCCGCTGACCAGCCACCTCCGGCTTGCCGAACAGACGCAACTGGGTATCGGCTTCAGTCAGCGACGCATGCAAGTTACCAAAGCTCACGGTAGTGGATTGACCTTCAACCAGAATCACCGCCGACGCCGACGGCCCCAGCTGGCGAATGGCTGGAATCGGCAAGCCGAGAATGGCCCGCGCATGCAGGGCAAATTCCGACAGATCCTGGGAGATCAGCGTGACCATGCCGGTATCGTGCGGGCGCGGCGAGACTTCACTGAACCACACCTGGTCGCCACGGACAAACAGCTCGACACCAAACAGACCACGGCCACCTAGGGCATCGGTAATCAGCCGCGCTATGCGCTCTGATTCCTGCAAGGCGGCCTCACTCATGGCCTGGGGCTGCCAGGACTCCTGATAATCGCCACCAGCCTGACGGTGGCCAATCGGCGCACAGAAATCGGTGCCATCGACATGGCGCACAGTCAGCAGTGTGATTTCGTAATCAAAATCGACAAAACCCTCGACTATCACCCGACCCTGTCCGGCACGCCCGCCCGACTGGGCATACTCCCAGGCAGCGTGAATATCCTCATCGCTGCGCAGCAAGGATTGGCCCTTGCCCGATGAACTCATGACCGGCTTGACCACACAGGGCAGACCAATCTCGGCCACCGCCGCCAGGTAGTCTTCCAGGCTGTCGGCAAAGCGGTAGGCCGAGGTCGGCAAGCCCAGTTCCTCGGCAGCCAGGCGACGAATGCCCTCACGGTCCATGGTCAGCCAGGCAGCCCGCGCCGTGGGGATCACCTTGTAACCCTCGGCCTCCATATCCATCAGGGTCTGGGTGGCGATGGCCTCGATCTCGGGGACAATGTAATCCGGCTGCTCGGATTCGATCACCTCACGCAACTGGACCTTATCGAGCATGTCCACCACATGATAGCGATGCGCCACTTGCATGGCCGGAGCCTGCGGGTAACGGTCCACGGCAATGGTTTCGCAACCCAGCCGCTGCAACTCGATAATCAGTTCCTTGCCAAGCTCTCCGGCCCCCAACAACATTACCCGGGTAGCGTTTTCCGAACCGGGCGTTCCAATTCTGGCCATGACGTGCTTCCTTTAATCGGTTGTTGGCGAAAACCACAGGCCCTGCTCGCGCGCCCGCTCCTCACAGCGGCGCAGGACCTCAGCACGCTGCACCTCGGTCATGCGGCTCCACAGGGTAATTTCCGCACCTGTGCGCTGGCAGCCGGTGCAGATATCCTGATCGTCCAGCGCACAGACGCCGATACAGGGCGAGCGCAACGGAGCGGACATCAGTCTTCCTGCACCTTGAGATCGCGGCGATAACGTGCAGCATTGTGCACATAATGCGCGGCGCTGGCCTCAAGCATTTTCTTCTGCTGCTCGGTCAGTTCACGGACCACCTTGCAGGGCGAGCCGACCACCAGCGAACCATCGGGTATTTCCTTGCCCTCCGGCACCAGGGCATTGGCGCCGATGATGCAATGCTTGCCAATCTTCGCGCCGTTGAGCACCACAGCATTGATGCCGATCAGGCTGTAGTCGCCCACGTTACAGCCATGCAGCATGGCGTTATGGCCAACGGTCACGCCCTTGCCCAGGGTCAGCGGATAACCCATGTCGGTATGCATCACCGCCCCGTCCTGAACATTGCTGTGCTCGCCGATATGGATCAGCTCATTGTCACCGCGCAGCACCGCGCCAAACCAGACATTGGCACCGGCATCCAGACGCACCTTGCCAATCACCGCTGCCGAGTCGGCAATCCAGGCGTCATCGGCCATCTGTACACGATCTTGTCCCAGGCTGTACTTCATTTCAGCTCCTGTTGGCGTTCTTGGTCATAGGGGGTGTGCAACTCAATACCGGCATCAAAGGCCAGATTGACAAATTCGACCAGCATCAAGGCGGTCAACCCCCAGATCTTGTGGCCGTCAAAACGGTAACTGGGCACGTACCAGCTGCGCCCCTGATAGTCGATACGGTGGGTCATCTCGCGCCGGTCTTCAAGGAAAAAGCTGACCGGCACCCGGAATACGGTTTCAATTTCACCACTGTTGGGCGCCAGATCGAAGACGTCCGGCACCAGACCGACAAAGGGAGTGACCTTGATCCCGTAGCGCGAGACCAGCGAACTCATGGGACCGATGACCTCTACCAGCTCCGGTAGCAGGCCGATTTCTTCATGGGTTTCACGCAGGGCGGTATAGCGCAGATCCACATCACCGGGGTCACGCCGACCACCGGGAAAAGCCACTTCGCCCGAGTGGGTCGACAGTCGCCGCGAGCGCACTGTGAGGATAATTTCCGGACGCTCGTGCACGCTGGTGACCGGGATCAGTACCCCGGCCTCCGGCAGGCCCGGCGCATCCACAGGCCGCGGCCTGAACTCACCCACCCGCATGCGCATTTGATCCAGCATGCAGAGTACCTCTGAGGTTTTTCCCCATGATGTCATGATCACTTACGCAGAACCAGTTGCCCGGTTGGCAAATGCCACGCAAGATAGTCAAAAATAGTTATCCGAATGAGACGTCATAAGCCATGAAGTTCTGCAGCCAGTGTGGGCAACCGGTGATCCAGCGCATCCCGGAGGGCGACAGCCGCAGCCGGTTTGTCTGCAACCACTGTGACACCGTGCATTACCAGAATCCGCGTATCGTTGCCGGCTGTCTGGTCGTGCATGAACACCAGGTACTGTTGTGCCGCCGCGCCATTGAGCCGCGCCGTGGATTCTGGACCTTGCCCGCCGGCTATATGGAAAACGGTGAAACCACCGAAGAGGCGGCCCTGCGCGAAACCTGGGAAGAAGCCCAGGCCAGGGTCAGCGGCCAGCACCTGTACATGCTCTACAACCTGCCGCATATCAATCAGGTGTACATGTTCTTTCATGGCCAACTGGTTGACGGGCAATTTGCTGCCGGCGAGGAAAGCCTGGAGGTGCGGCTGTTCGACGAGGCCGATATCCCCTGGGATGAGCTGGCCTTTCCTACCGTGGGCGAGACGCTCAAGCACTTTTTCGAGGATCGGCAACAGAACCACTTCCCGATCCATGTGAAGGATATCCGTTACAACCCGGCCCGACGGCGTCAACCCGAGTGATGCGCGCAAGCCTGTGCCTGCTGCTGTGCCTGCTGGCCGGCCCACTGCTGGCTGACCCGCCCATAGACCAGTTGCTGATCCACAAGCATGAACGCCGACTTGAGGTCATCAGCAACGGGCAGGTGATCCGCACATACCGCGTGGCCCTCGGCCGGCAACCCCTTGGCCACAAGCAGGAGCGCGGCGATCAGCGCACCCCCGAGGGCATCTATACCATTGACTGGCGCCAGCGCAGCGAACAGTTCAACCTCAGCCTGCACCTGGATTATCCGAATCTCAAGGACCGCATCAGCGCCTATGAGCGCGGCGTGGACCCGGGTGGCATGATCATGATCCATGGCACGCCGATTGATGAGGAGTACCCGGAGTGGTTCTTCAAGGGTCTGGACTGGACCAACGGCTGCATCGCCCTGACCAATGCCGAGATGCGTGAACTCTGGGATCTGGTGCCAGACGGTACGCTGGTGGAAATCCGTCCCTGAATCAGCCCGGCGGCAAATCCGCCAGGGCAAACACCGGCCAGCAATCATAAGCGGGTTCTTCATAGGGATGGGCAGCAATCAATGCCTTGACCGCTGCCCGTATGACCCGGTTGCTGCAGACCAGTTCGACCCGCACCTCGTCAACCCGGGTCAGCTCACCGAGCTGGCCAATAAAGGCCTGACTGCCCGGCAAGGGGCGGAACTGGCCCTGCCCTGCGACCTGCCAGCAACAGTGTTCATAATCACCAATGCGCCCGGCACCGGTGGCAAAGACTGCCTCCTTGACCGACTCAAGATGGCTCGCGGGTACGTAAAAACACAGCTTGTACATGCCCCTATACCTCAGCAGTCGCCTGCGGCAGTCCCGGTGACGACCGTTTGGCGAATCAGATTACGTCGCTTGTGCGGGCAGCCAGCGGTGAACAGGGTGTCGTTGTGGACCTCACCGGGCCGACCGTCAGTCAGCAAAACCTAGACACCATCGCCTAAATTCATGTGATCTTGATGACAACAACACCTCAGCCCGACAACTTGGCTGCTTGCTGCGCAGCACGGAAGAGCGCCACGTGCTTTTCAACCTGCGGTTTGTCACACGCCAGACACAGGCTGGGCTTGCCCTTGCCGGTCAGCATCACCATGCTGTCACCACCACAGCCTTTACAGTAGCCGATGCCACTGTCTTTCAGGGCATAGTAAGGTGCAAACCAGCGGCAGGTTGTGTCCGGCAAGCGGGCCGACAACCAGGCATACTCCTGGTAGGGCAAGCGCCCGCCAAGCCCCAGCTCTCGCAGCCCGGTCAGACTGGCAAGGGGTCGCAGGGAATCGACCTGGGCGGTATCAATATACAGCTCTGAGAGCCAGGTCATGGTCGCAAAGGGTTCCAGACTGCCTATGGTCTGCCGCGACCACATGCTGCCGGTCACCGCCAGGCTCTGCAGTTTGCGCAGCTTGGCCAAAGGCGCAAAGTCGCTGATGCGTTTGAGGTTTTCGATCTCCAGCACACGCAGTTCGCTCAATTGCGACAGCGGCTCAACGGACTCAACCTGGGTCGAGCTGCCCAGCGACAGTGCTGTCAATTGCTGCAGTGAGGCGATGGCGTCAAGACGCTGGATGCCACTCCACTTGATCTGCAACACCTGCAATTGCTTCAGGCTGCAGGCGGCATCAAACAACGGCTGACTGACCCGGCACCAGAGTCTGAGCCGCTTGAGATGCTGCAACTCAGGCAGCCTGGCAATCCAGGCCTTGATCAGCTTTTTCTTCTCCGCCTCGGTCAGATCGCCCAGATCCCAATCCAGACTCAGTACATCACTGCCATCGTAGTCCTGCGGCGCAACGATGGATCTTGGCCAATGACGGCTGTGAAACGGGTTGTCATTCATCTGACTGAAGTCCGGTTGAACAATCTGATCAAGCGCCTGCGCGGTTCAGCGCGGTGCAGTATGAACGGCGATAAAACATCATTGTTGTCGACCACCATAGTCGCACGACTGAAGGGCGCACAAGCTCGTATATAGTGCTTTTGTCCCTGGCAATAACGCCAGTTGAGGTGCGTAAAACGATCAGCAGGGCCGCCATCGCGCTGTCTCATTCGGGCGATTGAGCGATCAAAACGCACATCCAGGAATACCGTGATGTCCCAATAACCGCGTAACTCCGGTCGTTGGGCAAAAATACCATCGAATAGCAGAATAGCCCCTGCAACCGCTTGCTGCGGCGCACTGGTTATCGGTGAATCACTTCGGTGATCAAACAGAGCCTGGGTCCACTGCCCCGACCCTCCGGGCGATAGCGGCTCAAGCACGGCGGTTTTCAGCCCACAGTAATCGTATGAGTCGAGATAAAAACCCTCGGCAGAAAAACGTCCACGCCGGTAACGCACTGAACGCGGATTATGAAAACCGTCAACCGAAACACGGATAACAGTCCGACCTGAAGCGCTCAGCGCACGGCCCAAGGCATCGGCAAATACCGTCTTGCCCGCCCCATCTACGCCATCGACAGCAACGCGGGTAACAAAGGCGCTTGGCTTATCGCTGATGACCTTGGCAATACGCGCCATCAGACGCGTCATCTCATTCATTTGCGGCAATCCCTCGCACACACAGACATTCAAACTCAGCGTTTGCTTGAAAGCACATAAGCCCCAACAAGCAAGGCAGACCTTGCTCGGCACGAGCCTGCATGTCGCTGCCCGACTGTCAGGCCAGGTCGCTGATTGCGTGTGAGAGTAGCATTTAACAGTCTGTTTTGCCGTTCCAAACAGGTGATTACTTGGGCTAAACGTCACCCACCGCCCAGTGCTCCGACAACGCCCAGGCCTGTCTTGCGAGGACTGCTTTTTGCCAAAAGGAGACTGGGTAGCCCATACTAACTGCCTACTGGCGAGCAGTCAGTGTCACTAGAAGTGTTGCAGGATCGCTTCAGATTCAACAAGCAACCATTCCTCTAACCTGCCTGACGTAACGGCAGACCCTCTGCTAGGGAGCATACGACCCATGGGCAACGACCCGACCAAAGCGGTTACCGCCGATCCGCATCAGGATGCTGGCCCACCGATACCGGCCCCGTCCGGAGAAACCAACCTGATCGATACTGACTACGTCATCGGCCAGGACAACATCAAAGGGCAGTTTTCCATTTCACTGGATATCCACGGCAAGGTCTTCAGTATTTCTGCCATCACCATTTTGTTGTTCGTGGTATTAACATTGGCCCTGCAGAATGAAGTGGAGCCGCTCTTTTCAGCCGTGCGTGGCTGGCTGACAGCCAATCTGGCCTGGTTTTTTATCAGTGCAGCGAATATTTTCGTGCTGCTTTGCCTGGCGCTGATCGTGTCCCCATTGGGTAAGGTACGTCTGGGCGGAATGGAGGCGGTTCCTGATCATTCCTACCTTGGCTGGTTCTCCATGTTGTTTGCAGCAGGTATGGGTATCGGCCTGATGTTCTATGGTGTCGCCGAGCCCATGGGCCACTTTTCAGCCGCCATGGGTGGTACCAACATCGGTGAAGCGGGCATACGCACCGACTGGTCACCGCTGGCCGGTGCCGAAGGCGATGCCGCAGCCGCCGCGCGCCTGGGCATGGCGGCGACGATTTTCCACTGGGGTCTGCATCCCTGGGCTATCTATGCCATTGTGGCGCTGGCATTGGCACTGTTCACCTTCAACAAGGGCCTGCCGCTGAGTATCCGGTCAATCTTTTATCCGCTGCTGGGTGAGCGCGTATGGGGTTGGCCGGGGCATGTCATTGATATTCTAGCTGTCTTTGCCACCCTCTTTGGTCTGGCCACCTCACTCGGCCTTGGCGCTCAGCAGGCCGCCGGCGGGATCAGTTACCTGTTTGGCATCGGCGGCGGTGACACCAGCATGGTATTGCTGATCATCGGCATCACGCTGATTGCCTTACTATCCGTTCTTGCCGGGCTGGAAAAAGGCGTGAAAGTCCTCTCGCAAATCAACATGGCTCTGGCCATTTTGCTGTTGCTGTTTGTCATTCTGGTAGGACCTACGTTAGCTATCTTAACCGGCTTTTTCAGCAATCTAGGCGCTTACCTAGAGTACCTGCCCGCGTTATCCAATCCTATTGGCCGTGAAGACGCCAACTTCAGTCAAGGCTGGACAGCCTTTTACTGGGCCTGGTGGATCAGTTGGTCGCCCTTCGTTGGCATGTTTATCGCCCGGGTCAGTCGTGGTCGTACCGTGCGCGAGTTTCTAATTGCCGTGCTGCTGGTGCCCTCGCTGGTATCCGTGTTGTGGATGACGACCTTTGGGGGTACCGCAATCAGCCAATTGCTCGGTGGGTTTGCCGGGGTCCAGGAGGCAGCCCTGGAAATTCAACTCTTTGCCATGCTCGCTGAACTGCCCTTGGCGGAAATCACCTCCTTTATCGGTATCATTCTGGTGATCGTGTTCTTTGTCACCTCATCCGATTCCGGTTCCTTGGTTATTGATACCATCACAGCCGGTGGCAAGGTCAACGCTCCCGTACCGCAACGGGTTTTCTGGGTGCTGATCGAAGGGATCATTGCCATTGCCCTGCTGCTGGGTGGCGGTCTGGTCGCATTGCAAGCCATGGCCGTTTCGACCGGGCTGCCCTTTACTCTGGTTTTGCTGGTGGGCTGCATTGCCATCGTCAAAGGGCTCATGAGCGAGCCACGCTGAACTGAGGTTAATGTGTAACGGGGCAGTCAGGCCAACTCAGGCTGCCCCCTTGGCCTTCAGCGCCAGTAATGGCTGACCGGGCGAGAGGCATCAATGTGCCTGCAGCGTTGCGCTTGCAACAGTTCGGCGGTGGCAATCGCATCAGTAAGTGCGTGATGTGGCTGGTAGGCCGGCAAATGATAGCGCGCACGGCAATCAGCCAGTCGCAGTGACACCGGGCGTTTGGCACGCCACCAACCAAACCAGCGCCGGGACTCTCGAGGGTACAACCGAGCTTCCAACAGCATGGTATCGAGCAGCGGAAAGTACAGCGCCTGGCCCAGGAGCTGCTTGACAGCATGACCAAGAAACTCACGCTCGACCGGGTGGTAATGGACCAGTGCCACCTTGCCCTTCAACTGTTTCAGCAGCTCAGGCAGTACCTCGACCAAGGGCGGAGCATCTCGCACTTCGCTGTGGGTAATACGGTGCAAGGGAATGCTGTCGATATTCAGATGCCGCGGACGCACAACCTGATACCAGCTCTCACCGCATCGCACGCTTTGCGCATTACAGCTGACCAAGCCAATGCTGACGATGGCATCCCGGGTCGGATTCAAGCCCGTGGTCTCAATGTCCAGCGACACCAGTGGTACGTCCGCCAGGGGCGTATCAGGCGACAAGTCAAAGGCGCGGTAATAATCTGCCAACGCCCGCTGCCCCCGTTGCTCGGCATACGCCGCATGGTCTGCCATCAAACGTGGCCAATCCGTTAGACCGTGAGTCACAAACTGCGCTCCGCTCCGCCACTGGGGTAACGAAAGCGGAGAAATTTCTGTGCATTACTGACAACCTGAAAAGCCTCTTTAAGACTGTGTCGCTCTGCGGCCATGAGGGCCTCAGGCTCAATGTAGTTGTTCGGTTCCTCGCCATGTTCCAGCTGCCAGGCCTGATGACGAATACGTACGCTGGACAGGCACTCCAGCGCCGCACGTAGACCGGCAATAGCCTCACTGGTCAGGAGTTTGGTCTTGGCAATATCGTCCAGGCGATCACTGCTGTTTTGTGCCAGTGAGCCACAGGCCAGCGCATGCACCCGAATCAAGTCAGTCAGTGGCGCCGTACCGCGGCCCTTGAGGTTAATGATGTTGTTCTGTTTACCGTCCTTTTCCATGACAAAGGTGCGGAAAAAGCCCAGTGGTGGCGTCCGGTTGAGCGCATTGCGTGCCAGACTAGCCAGAAAAGCCGGACTCTTGCTGGCCTGCTCGGCAACCTGTTGTTGCAGTTGAATAACCAGTTCGGGTTCACCGTGAACCGGGTCAAGATCAAAGAAAATGCTGCTATTGAGCAACGTTTGAGGATTGGGTTTAGCGATCCAGTCCCGGAAGTAACCTTGCCAGACCCTGAGCGGTTGTCGCCACTCAGGGTTGGTCGCCATGATCCCGCCTTTGCAGTAGCTGTAACCACAAGCGGCCAGACCATCGCTGACGCGGGCAGCCAATTGCATGAAGTAGTCATCATGGATCGCAGGGTCAAAACGGTTATCCAGAACCAGTGCGTTGTCCTGGTCGGTGACGATCAACTGCTCATCCCGCGCCATCGAACCCAGCGCCATAAAGCAGTAGGGGATAGGTGCTGGACCCAGTTCAAGCTCGGCCAGCTCAATCAATCGCTGTGTCAGATTGCGACCGATACTCGACATCGCTCGCCCAATCATATTAGCCGTGGACGCTTCCTTGGCCATGCGTGCAAAGGTCGCCTGAACGTCGGGCAGCAAGTCTTGCAACGCATTCGCCGAAGTACAGTTAAAAATGCTGTTGACCAAATAGAGGCTACTTTGGGTTTCAAAGCGAATGATATCGGCAAGATTGATGACGCCCATTGCCCTCTCGCGACGGACAATCGGCAAGTGATGGATATTGAAGCGCAACATGGTCAGCATGGCGTCAAACACCGAGTCCGTATCCTGCAGAGTGACCGGGTTGGCCGTCATGACCTCACCGATAGGCACGTCGTAACCCAAGCCCTGGGCAATCACCCGATTACGAAAGTCACGGTCAGTCATAATGCCGACCATGCTCGGCTCAACCGAACCGTCCGCTGTCTCCGCCATAATCAACAATGAGGACACACTGGCCTCACTCATGGCTTGAGCCGCGGCCTGCACCGTGCAGCTCGCAGACACACTGACGGCGCGTCTGTTAAGCAGCTTGCTGACACGCACCTGCATACGCTCCGCCGCCTCATCCTGAGCAGCCACCGCTTTTTGCAAGCGGCTCTGGCCTTCGGCCTCGACAAAGTCAGCGAAATGCACAAAATGCTCGCACAACTGATGAAACAGCTGCTCCGGGATCAGGTAAATCAAGGCATCTTCCAATGCCTTGGCAGGAAAGCGCACACGGTTACTGCGTAGCAGGCCAAACTGACCAAAGATGTCGCCTTCACTCAGCCGGTTATACAGCTCGCCATTGCGCCGGTAGACCTCAACCGCGCCGCTGCGGATATAGTGCAGATGAAAGATCGGTTGATCGAAGACCACAATCTCGCTGCCGGCCTGGAAATAGCGGATTTCAATCTGACCCGCAATCCGTTCCAGCTCTTCTTCGGGCAGTTGCTCGAAAGGGGGAAAGCGACTTAAGTGATCTCGAATCTCGATAAGCTCAATCTGCATGACAATCCTGTTGGTAACGTGATTGGAATACTCTTGAATTCAAGAGAAGCGATAACAACCTCATTCGGCAAATGGATAAAGCGCTAACCCACATGGTACTGACACCCTGGCCCCGGGGGAAATCCAACCCCTCATGGCGCGGTGGCTGTCAGAGCACCTTGAACAGGGCAAGAAAAACCAGCACCAACATCAACATGACCAAGACCACGCCAAACATGAACAGTCGTCGCCGGGTTGGAACATGGTTCGATCCGGTGTGAATCAAGGCGTGTACAACCCGGCTCAGCACAAACAGACCGGCAAGCAAGAGAGCAATCAGGTCTACTCCATTCAAGGCCCACAACAGCACAGCAAGCACATAGAAGAGGACCGGCACCTCGAATTGATTGCGGATGCAGTTGTTCACCAGGATCACATCCACCGGCCAGGCGTCATCAAAAATACCGCGCCTGGACTCGTCTACCCGCCCTTCCCTTGCCGCTTTGCGCTTTCTGGCACTGAGCAGAAAATACAGTGCCAACGTCAGCAATATCTGCAAAGCCACAGGGAAGAAAATCAGATAATTATTCATTGTTATCCGCCTGAAGTCCGGTTGCACAATCTGATCGGGCGCCTGCGCGGTTCAGCGCGGTGCAGTATGAACGGCGATAAAACATCATTGCTGCTCTGGCGGCACATAGGCACCGGGGAATCTGGGCAGATCATCGGTCAGCTCAAACCAGTTCGCCTTTGACGCTGCATAAAAGTGGGCAATGACCTGGGTTGCAAGCTCGCCATCGATAGTGCCGGCTCTGACCCGCAGCACCTCTGGCAAATCGACCCGCTTGCTGAACAGCGGCGAGCCACAGCCGGTGCAGAACACCCGCTGCTTACCCGGTGACGACTCGTATGAGCCCAGCTGATCAGCCCCCGACAGCAGCCGGTAGGCAGACACCGGGACGGGGATATTGGCGGCAAAGGCCGAACCTTGTGCCTTGCGACACTGCCCGCAGTGGCAAATCTGAATGGGCTCCAGCGCAGCGTCAATTTCAAAGCTCACGGCACCGCACAAGCAACTACCTGTATACATGATCTTTCCTTAGCAGAGACGACATCACAGCGTGTATGGCTAGCGACGGCAAGGGGGCTGGCACTCAACGCATCAGCAGCGGCGCAAACAGGACCAGCCAGAACAACACCAGTATTACCCCGACCAGCCACCCTGCCTGCCTGGCACTGCGGGCAAAGAACACCAGTGGCATCAGGCCGATAACGCAGAGCACCAGACCATAGTGTTGTGCATCATCGCCGAATAACGGGCCTGCAAGGCCGAAGCGAGTCCAGCGCTCAGGGGCATAGGCCGACAACAGACTCAGCAGGCCTACACCCGAGACCACCATGAACATCAGCGCAGCAAGGAGACGGACCAGCAAGGGCTGGCTTTTTACTGAACCCTGCAGCTTCTGTTCTGGTTCTTGTTGGCGCATCACGGGCTCTCAGGCGGTTTTGTCGACATACTGAGCAATAGACCGGTTCGACACGCCCGTCAATCCGTCTGCCAGCCCGCTAAACGTCAGCCGCTAAATATCACGCCAGTTTTGGCAGAAAAGAGGTATCCATGTGGTATTTCTTGGGATTGTTACGATCGATATAAACCGTGATCTTGTCTGTTGGTATATGGCTTGAAGGGTCGAACCAGATGTTATTGCTTTTGAAAATGTGCAGCTCTGAGGTCATCGGGTTTATCCAATGGGCCAACACCTGGAAAGGACAGTTCCCATTAACCTGAATCCCTGTATTCAACTGAACACCCTGGTAATCGGCCTGAATCCGGGTGCCGTTGACTTTAAGGTTGTTGGCCTGGCGCACGCTCAAGGCACCAGACAACATAAAACCGCCACCCAGAATAAAGAACAGGCCGCCCAATCCACCCGTAATACTGGCACCACCCCACAGTGAGAAGAAGCCCTTGATCCTGGCGCTATTGGGGTTTGCCGGGGAGTACAACACCTCAACCTGCTCCCCTGTGGCGTAACTGGGTGGGTTGCTGCCCGCGGTTGAGGTGAACTCAATGACCTCGCCATCCTGAGTGGCAAATCGAACCACCGGGCGGTAAGTAACAGAGTCAGTTGAACGCGATGGCGTAAGCGCCGTTACCACACCCTCGGCGGTGGCCGCATCAGCAAGAAAGGACTGGGTATTCTGGTACAAAAAGAAAGCACCCAGCAGAAGTGCAATACCCAGCAGGGTGAAGCCATATTTGATGATGGTTAAAATTTTCACTCTATGTCCCTATATTGAGTTTTGATACGTGGTGATCGGGCGGGCTATAGCCAGGAAAAGACATCGTCACCCTTTCCTGCCAGCACATCCCTGTTAATCGGCTCGATCCGTTACTGCTGGTCGGGCGTAATGATGACAGCACAAACCCTGAGCGGCAAACGACAAGCGCGCTAGCCTGATCAAACCGCTCAGGGCAACGGCCCTATACGAGACAGCCATGAAGGGGCGCACGCATAGGCAGAATAAATCAGGTTGCCGCCCAGCAACGCCAGTCCCGACCCGACAAGGACGACCCAGTGCCATGCTGCGTCACTGCAGAGCAGCACATAGGCACCCACGCCCAGCAGAAACACACCGAAAACCGTCGAGAACAGGCGCTCCATCTTGTTCACATAACCTCCAATGCAGCTTGTCAGGTCTTGGAAACAGCCCCGCAGGCGTTGCATTTGATACCCTCTCTCACCGGGAAAAGAGGAAAGTTCAAACCCAGAAAAACCAGAAAGGCCCAGCGCCGCCCTATTTGATAAAACGCGGTGTCCTGGCTGCCGCAGTGGGGACAGGTTTGCGCAGACTCGCCTACTTCCTCAGCCAGATCCTGCTCCCGGTCCTCGTTCAGAATGCTGGCGGCGGCCTCCGCAAAAGCTTCCGGCACCTGCAGCCGCACGCCACCCAGAGCATCCGAATACAGCCACTGCATATTGATGGTGTGCTCATCGGCCACAAAGGCCGGTATGCCCTCCGAGTCCAACAGCGCTCGGGCTATATGGGCTTCATAGGGCAAGCTGTAACGTGCAACGGTAACAAGCATGGAAACCTTAATTAAGTCGTAGCGGCGAACGGCAGCCGGGTTTCAGCTTCACAACGCCGGTTTTTATCCTTGGTCCAGTTAAAGCCCCCAGCAGCTCACACATCCTCGCCGTCCTTACCCAGGGCAGCACCCCAGCCCTCCCGCGTCATCAAGCCGCGGTGATGGAAGAACACCAGCTGAGCAAAACGCCGGAACAAGCTATTGCCAAAGGTAAACTCGATCAGTGAATTAGGTACGCCGTAATTGGCTACTCTGCGCAACTGGCGTTTGAAGCGGTAATGCGGTGACGCCGCCAGCAGGGCCTGCTCCGGACTTTGCGTACCGCCGCCCAGGTGAGCAGCCACCGCGCGCCCAGCCAAACCACCCAGTTCGAGCGCCTTGTGTATGCCACCGGCCGTCAGCGGTGACACCATGCCAGCGGCATCACCCACAATCAGCGCACGGTTTTTGGCGATAGGTTTGACCACACCGCCAACCGGTATCAGACCACCGCGCCGCTCAAGCGGTTGCATGGTTGAGAAGTCACAGAGTGGCCGCAATTTCTCGATCAGCTTTTCAACTGACAGATGAGCAGGATGGCGACATGCCAGGCCAACCTGGGTAATACCCACCCCCGGAACAACCCAGGCGATATAGCCCGGTGCCAGATCAGAATCAACAAACACATGCAGAAAACGCTCATCCAGATGGGCATGGCCAGCAAACTCCATTTCCATGCCAATCAAAAACTCACTGTTGGTGCCCAGACCGAAATGACTGGCTACCGCTGAGCGCGCACCGTCGGCCCCAACCAGAGCGCGGGTCAGCAGATCCTGCTCCGGCAAATACAGACCATCAGCCCGCTCTTCTGCACCCTGAAAGCGCGACCTGGTGCGCAGGGTCACGTTGTCTTTCTTCAACAGCTCGTCGGCCATCCAGCGCAGCAAACCCGGTGTATCAGCGGCGAGAAAGGCGTAACCATCCGAGAACAGATCAAAACTGCGCAGCGAGGGTGAGTACAAACGCACACCGCGTACTGGCCGTACCAGAGAGGCTGGGATCTCCGGCAACTGCTCCACCGCTTCCTGTACAAGAATGCCGGTAGTATGCGGACGATGCCCGACCTCCGGCTTGGCCTCAAGAACAGTGACAGACAGGCCGTTTGAAACGGCAGCCGACGCACAGGCAAGGCCGGCATAGGAGGCACCCACCACGCATAAATCAGTTTTGTGCACGTATTTTATCCCTTCGCCTCTGGCTGGCCTGGATGGAGGAGTGATTATCGATGCTGACCCTGCTTGCCTACTAATGGACCTCAAAGTACGGAAGGCCCTCAGGGTCAAGCAAGCAGCCATAAAAGGCCACAGTGAAGCGATTGAGTTCCGCTGTGTCATCCTGATTATTCAAAAAATCACGCCAGTTGCTGCTCTCCATGCAGGCTTTGGTCTGTGTTTTGACTGCAGTAATACAGGCCTCTTCGTCGTCACAGAGCTTGACCAGCTGGTACTCCAGGGTTTTTCTGAAGACAAACTCTTCTGTGTTCTCAACGCTGCACGCAGTCAGCAACAACAGACAAAACAAAATAGCCAGTGTGCGCATAACCGTCCTTGTCATGGATAAGTCCTGTTGATCGGTAAAGTCAAAATACCTTCGTTATAACCCCGCACCCGTAGGGCGATGCATTAACGGATTCAGCTCATGGTATTCGCCGGGCTGATTGAACTCACGTTTTTGCCCGTCAAAGGCATCATACAGCGCCCTATGCCTTGCCAGCCCGTACTCATCAAGGCGCGTTTCATAGGCGCTGACCCAATCAATCAGGTTGTTCAGGTTGGCATCCTGTTCTGCTTTGGAGCTGAATTTCTCAGGCTCCCAGGGCCGCGCTCGACAGTGGGCAATACAAGCATCCACCCCGGGATTCAAAAACAGCAATTGATCACAGGCCGGCAACACAGGCTCGATGATATCGGCGTAGCAGCCCTCGATTACCCAGTGCGCATTGTGACTGATAAACGCCCTTACATCCGCAATACTGTCCGCCAGCGGGCGCCTCTGGGCGCCACCCTGAAAGGCCACCTCATCCAGTGACAGACGAGCCGCAGGCTGCCTGGTCAGGAGCTGCCGTGCCAGGGTGCTTTTGCCAGACCCGGCGTTACCTAGAATAATGATTCTCACCCTGCTTACCTCTCAGTAGCTGGGTCACTGACAGGCCGCCATTGGCCATTGACCGCATCCCGGGTAAAGCGCGCCTGACTACGCGGAAAGCACGCGCCAGACAGCTCAGCAAAGTCGCCACTGGCTCTTGAATGGATGACATAGTCGAGCACCGCCGTCTGCGTCGCAAACACAAGCACATTATGGCCATCTGAATGCAGCACATCGGTATGCTCACCCACATGCCAGTCAAAGCCCAGCGCCTCGGCTGATCCTTCGTTGTAGGGACCAAAAAAGCACAGCTGGGACCAGTCATTACCCGCTAGCTGCGTAAAGTCTACGGCGCTGTATTCCGACGCTTGAAGCTGCTGATCAATTGATGTGCTCAGCTCATTGGCAACATAAGCCGGATCAGAGCAGGCGGCCAATAAACAGGCTGAAAACAAGAAGGGGATTTTAGGCATGGCTGAGCGTCCAGTTTGCGATAGGGGTGCGACGTAGTTAGGGCTCGCCGCTAGCATTTATCGTGCTGGGACGACCCTTGTCAATATTGAAGCGCCGTACCCACATATCAGCTTCCTGGACGTTCCACTCAAAGCAAAATATATCTGAGCGGCACTCTATTGCCCCGAATGCATGCTGCCTTCAGGCCGTTTCAGGCTGTACCGGGCAAATCTGTACTGCCCTGCAACCCACCAGCCGGTAAACGCTCGGCGCCCCAACTGCGCTGAATGTACCCGATCACCTCGTCCAGCTCGCCACGCGACACGGCGGCCTTGGTCCCGTGCTCAAGCGGATCAAAGTGGAAGATATACAGGCGCGACAGAAACTGCTCGAAGGGCAGCGAGGCTTCGCCGAAGCGCTCGCCGTTGCCGGCTGTGCTGACCATCACCCCATCTCCCCAGTTCTGCCCGCTGTCATTGTTCGGGTTGTAGAAGTACACCCGCATGCAGTCCTTGGGGTCCAGGTTGACACGCAGAATGGTGATGGCATGCCAACCGATAAAGCGCGCCGCGCTGTCGGTCACGGCAATACCGGCCGGTTGCGGATGAATCAACGGCTGGTTGCCATTGTGAAAGGGGTGATAGGCAGCGTAGAAATGCTGCAGAAAGTCTTCCAGATCAACCAGCTTGCCGGTCGGCACATCGACATTCAGGCGGAAGCCGCGGCCCGACCACCAGCCATGGAACTCCGGGTTGACCCAGCGGTGCGGGTCGCCCTCGCGGCCAATACAGCGGCGGCCCATCTCGGCATAGATACGATCCAGGTGCGGGACCACGATCAACGACACCGGATCAAGGTCCATGGGCGCACTGGTCGCCACACCGGATAGGCTTTCCTGCGAAGAAATGGCCTGCCCCTCGAAGTGCATGATGATTTCATCGTCACGGGCCGCCCAGGTGACCATCTGCAACAGGTAGTCGGGATCGTTGTAGGCCCACATCGACAGCGCCCGCGCCGACTGACAGGTGGGGTTGTTGCCCTGCCCCACCCCCAGCGGCAAGCCGAGCATGCACAGAACCCCTTCAAGCAAAAACGCCTCGGGCGTGGCCTGACTGCCAAAGGCCATGCTCAGCCGCTCGCGCGTACTTTGGCACAAGGGTAACCCGAGCTGGCGCCACATGGCTGGAGCCACCGGCAACTGGTAAAGAATGCCGCGTTCAAGCATCAGAGACAGACCATAGACCGCCTGTGGCGTCGCCGGAAAGACGCTGGCGTCGATCAGGTTGAGCACCAGCTCGCGGTAACACAACAGACAGTCCCGGCCTGTAGACGACAGGCCCAAGGCCTCTGACAGCAGGTGCTCGCCGGCCGTCAGCAGATGACGCACCAAGACCGTGTGGTAAGCCGATACCAGACCCGTATCATGCATGGCGCGGGCTAAACCGGTGGCCTCGCTGAGCAGCGCGGTATTGTCCATGTAGTCGAGGCGTTCCTGATACAGCGCGACTCCCGGATCTTCGCGGCAGGCCTGGGTCGGCCCGAACAGACTGCTGACCAGACGGTCGGCACCCTGGCCGCTGTTACCCAGATCAATATCCGGATTAGCCCGGCAGATCGCAATCTGGGTGATCATCTGCCGCACCGCACTGACCTGAATCGGACGTTGCTGCTGAATGCGCCAGATCTCATCTATCAACTGATCGATGATGAGTTCGTAGCCAATGACGTCTGCCAGGTGCGCCAACAGATGGCGCGGCAGCATGACCCATTTACCTTGATTTTCCCGCTCGGCTTCATTCGGCGGGGAAAACAGCAGCGCCAGATTGCTGGCCAGCACCTGGGTAAGAAAGTGATGCGCCTGCTCTGCACTGATCAGCGGATGCACATAGTCACCCTTGGCCACCGCCAGCAACCTGAGCTGACTCAGAGCCTCGATCACCAGGGTATTGGCATCGGCGCTGCGCAGGGTATTGGCTGTCAGGGCGGGCAACAAGGTCTGCGGACTGGCCCAATCCGAACCGAGAAACACCCCGGCCTGGTCCATGGCCGCCGCACGCTCGACCACTGCCGCGCAACCCCCACTAACCAGCAGCAGACGCCGCGCGCTGTCAAAAACCCGATCCAGCTTACCGAACTTGGCAAAGTCAGGGGCTCGGTCCAGCGCCTCGAGCGCGTCATCAAACCGGCTCAGCAGCAGTGCCCGCCTGTCCTCGGCCTGATTGTCGATGTCATCGCTGGTCACACACACTCCCCTGCCCGAACCTGTTGCGACCCATGATAGGGACCCGTATTGCGATGTGCTAGACGTAAAAGTCCAGCTCTTCCTGACGCTTGAGCAGATCGTGCATCACCGTGGCGTCCTCGCCAACGAAGTACAACAGCCCCCAGTGCGTACCGAATGCGGTGCGCTTAGTGACCATTTCTTCCATTGGCGTGGTCAGCTCATGCGACTCGAAGTAGGGGTGATCCTCGGTTTCGGCTGGCATTTCCAGCTTGCTCACCACCCGGCGCCGGGGATACACGCCAAAGCAGCCGGCATAGCCACTGGCATCCTGAATCTCCTTAGGGAAGTAGGCCTTGACCTCGTCCTCGGTGGATTTAGGGTCAAACACCAGCATGCTCGCGTGGTAGGCATTGAAGCCCTTGTAAACGCGCCCCAGCAGCTCGAAAACCTTGAAGCCCGGCGGCCGGTAAGCCACTTCGCCAAAGTACATTTCACCATCGCTGGTGACAAAGTATTCAGGGTGGATCATGCCGAACTCGATGTCAAAGGTCTTGATCAGCTTCTCGATCTGCTTGACGATCTGCGGCCGGTAGGCCTCCAGCTCGGGTGACGCCGGCACATGCACCGAATAGCCCAGACGCACATATTCGGAGATGTTCAGAAAGCAGATCTTGCCCTTGTGCACCCAGGCTTCCACCGCAAACTCCCAGCCATCCAGGTGCGACTCCATCAGTGAGGGAAATTCGTCATCGGGTATCGCGTCCACATCATCCGGCGTACGAATCACCCTGTGCCCCAGGCAGCCCGCCTTGTCGAATGCCTTGAAATGGATCGGGTCGTTCGGGTCGCCGGCCAGCTTCAACAGGGTCTGATTGACGCGCCGGAGAAAACGCATCACATCCTCACGGTCGTGCGCCTCCTCAAAAATCCCCACCCGAATACCACCCAGCTGCGCGCGTCGCTTCATCAACGACTTGTCACGCATCAACATGGCCTGACCAAACAGGCGGGGGTTGTCGAGCAGCACGGAGTTGATCGCACCGGCCCACTCGACCGTTTCTTCAAACAGGGGAATCGCCACATCCACCCCCATATCCTTCAGGGTCTGGGCAATTTCCACCGAGCGGTCATTCAGCCGCTCAAAATTCCAGGGCAAAAAGGGAATATCGTGGGTCTTGCAGTACTCCTCCGCCCATTCAGGCGCCACCACTACATAGCGACGGTCAAAAGTAGCCGCTGCCTCGACAGCATTGGGTGCCCAGCCGAGCAGGGCAATGAACCCTTTATTGGGATCCTTCTTCATACATATCCTCCTTATGGGTGGACTGTCTGACGCGTCGCGACATAGCGATTTATCGTTTAGAAGTGTAACAACCATACACGACTAGAAGCGCTACGGCTAACGCAGGAACCCTTATTAAATCAATAGTGATACAAGAAGAGAGGAATTATTCGCGCATTAACATAGTTAGTACTGAAAGCATAATTCACAAATCAGATGGCAGATGTGCGCGGCAGACGAGAGGTTGCTGGTGGCGGTGGGGAGCGCTATACAAGGCAGGACAAAT
This sequence comes from Gammaproteobacteria bacterium HGW-Gammaproteobacteria-11, assembly GCA_002840055.1. Classification (GTDB taxonomy): domain Bacteria; phylum Pseudomonadota; class Gammaproteobacteria; order Pseudomonadales; family Pseudomonadaceae; genus Halopseudomonas. The sequence continues at coordinate 266,838 of PGZJ01000002.1, forward strand.
CACGGTTTGGTTACCTGATGCACTTGGATCGCAGCCTCACCAATAAACGCCCTTATCTTCTCTGCAACAAGCTCAAGCTCAGCGGGGTCAGCCATCTCGACGGCATGCCCCTTGATGCCGCTTGCGTTAAAGATCGAGCCAGGAAAGATGTGAAAGTGAAAATGCGGAACCGTTTGCCCTGCTTCCTTGCCATTATGCTGAAAGACAGTCGACCCCTTGACCCCCATTGCCAACTCAACAGCCTTGGCGACAATTTTTACTGCGCGCATACAGGCCAGCGACGCCGAATCCGAAAGATCAAACAGACTTGATGCTGGTTCCTTTGGAATAACCAAGGTATGCCCTTCAACTTGCGGCATGATGTCCATAAAGGCCAGCGTGCAATCATCCTCATGGACTTTTATACAAGGCGCTTCGCCGCGAAGGATTTTTGCGAAGATATTAGCGTTGTCGTATTTCAATTTATGCGCCTCCTGAAGGTTACTTAGCGTTTTAGCGCCCAAGGCCACGGACCAGTTTGCAACCAGAGCAGTGACAGATTGTCCGGTAACAACATCCTGTCAAGAACTCACTCTGACTCCAACTGAACATCTCTCACAAGCGCCTTGTAGCTGCCAGTATCAAACTCTACCGCTTTGTATCCTGGCGCAGAAATGCTCACAGTACTGGATAGCCTGGTTGCCGATATCGGGGTGAAGGTCAATACCCGAAGCTTTTTCAACATGTAGTAGCCATTGCTATCGGTGGTTTGTGCTGTGGATTTCTCAACGAACCGATTATGTCTAAGTACCACAGTGGCTACGACCGGCTGTCCATCTTCATTTACGACGCGACCCTCAACGGAAGGACTTACCTCTACAATTGCGCAGCCATGAAGGAATAGCATGAAGCCCAGGATGAAGATTTTTTTCATATGCTTAACGCTACTACAAGATGATCGGGAGCCAGATAAAGGTTAAAAAATGTTCATCTGGCCACGCTTTTTACGCTTTTCCGTTTAAGAAAAAGCACTCCAACCAAACATAAAATAAATACCCAAACTAAAAATAAACGTTCCCAAAAGCGCATACACTGGATATATAAAAGGAAAAAACCAAGCCTTCTCCCCCTTTCTAATGACACTCCATGACTGACCTTTCAACAATCGTATACTTCGCTTGCAAATCCAGAAACCCAGTAAAGCAAATTGAACATCGAAATAAATTGGGAAAAAGGCATCTACCGCAACATCAACTATACCCAGCATGCAATATTGAATCGATTTTATAATCGCCTCAGGCATAAAAATCAATGACACACATATAACCAATATACCCATAATGAATAAAGCAAAACCAGTTATCGCCGACAACAACCTATATTTTGAGGGCTTTATATTTCCGTTATCATTCGCAGCCCCAAACTGTACATCAGAGAAATCCAGATCATCTTCTGCAGCGTGCAGCGCTGTATTAATTATGCCATCCTTATTCATATTTCTTATCATCCATACATTTAAATATTATTATTCAACCAGACAGTGGGTTATTTAGGATTTGATAACATCAACAAATGTTCATCTGGCCCGGTTTCTTCGCCGTTTCTTCAGGTTGCATAGCATTTTTATAGCGCAACCGACTCATCACGCATTTTTTCCCAGGTTTGCACCATAAGCTTCTTGGTTGGTCCCCAGCGGTACCCCCCCAGCGCGCCACTCTGCTGTATAACCCGGTGGCAGGGAATCAGTAAAGCAACTGGATTTGCTCCAATGGCGTTACCAACTGCCCTCGCAGACCTGGGGGCGCCGAGTGATCTGGCTACTTCGGCATAGCTGGTCACAGCGCCCGCTGGTATTTTCAACAGAGCTCGCCACACAGCAATTTGAAAATTGGTTCCTGCCACGTGGAGTGATAGCGGACCATGCCTGGAAGCAGCACCACTGCTAAAAAATGCGTCAATAGCATGGCGCGTAGCGGGGAGGCTCTCTCTGATTGAACTGAGCGGCCAAGCGTTATGCACGTTTTCTAGCAACTCGTCCATGCTGTTGAAGTCCATGAACTCTGCCCGGCACACACCACGCTGGGTTACCGCAACAAACATCGGTCCCAAGGGGGTAGCGTGTACACCGTACTCAATATGAACCTGCTTACCTCGACTTTTATACTCACCGGGCGTGACAGCTTCCAGCTGCACAAAGTGATCATGCAGTCTTGAACTGCCGCTTAACCCTAGTTCATGCGAGACCTCGAGCAGGGAACGGGAACTCTCCAACAACACTTTGCCCCGCTCCAATGTCAGGACCTGTAAAAAGCGCTTCGGCGTAGTACCCGCCCACCGACAAAACAGCCTTTGAAAGTGATACGGACTCAGATGCACATGGGCGGCTATCTCTTCAAGGCTGGGCTGATCAATTGCCCGATCGACCAAATAGGCCATAGCGCTTGCGATTCGATCATAGTCTGACATGGCGCGGCCTCTCAGACACGATTGATGGATACACCGCCATCTACCAACATCGCAGAACCAGTTGTGAAACTGGAGGCATCGGATGCTAAGTACAATGCGGATTGAGCAATTTCATCGGGTGTCGCCATACGCTTGAGCGCATGCAGGTTATGCACAAACGCCAATGCTTCTGGCGTACTGGCAAATTCACGTCCTGCTGGCGTATCAGTACCACCGGGCAGAAGGGCATTGACGCGGATATTCTGAGGCCCATGCTCTGACGCCAGCACTTGAGTCAAGCCAATAAGACCCGCCTTACTGGCGGCGTAGGCAGCCATGCCAGGCATACCAGCGCTGTAACCCACGAAGGTAGAGGTAAAAATTAACGAACCGCCCTTTCGGGCAGCCATGGCGGGCAGTTGGTACTTTGCGCCCAGAAATGCACTGGTCAAGTTGGTCGCAATAACCTGATCCCAGTCCGTTTGCGACATCTCAGGGACAGGGCCCATAGCACCCAGGATAGCCGCATTGTTGAAAGCGATATCCAATCCGCCAAAGTGACTTACCGCCTTGTCTACCAATGCTTTGGCAAACGCCTCATCCCCAACGTCACCGGCTAGTGCCAGTGCCTGACCGCCTTCCGCATTGATTGAGTCCACAAGGTTATCAAGCTCCTTTTGTCGCCTTGCCGCCACCACGACGGCAGCACCTTCTTTCGCAAAAAGCTTCGCGGTTGCGTAGCCAATACCGGTGCTGGCGCCAGTAACGATAGCAACCTTGTTAGCAAGTATGGACATCAATCATTCCCCCTGGCTCTGCTCACTATAAAAGGGCACATGCCCGAACAGGGCCTATCTTAGGAGGACAAACGACTACTGCCGACCCGAATCTTGCTGTACTTCAATTGTGCAATGACGCCCAAATATGGGGCCGGAATGTAGGTTCGAAGCGCCGGAACGGCGGTCCCCGCAGAGCTCACGCGGCGACATGATTTGCTTGTTAAACATGGCCAGGATAACTGGGGTCGGATGAAATTTAAGAAACGTTCATCTGACCCCGTTTTTTATCGTGATAGCAACCAAACACTTCAGCTACCAAAAAACCAAGCCTCAATGGACACATGGTTGCCCTTTGCAAGCTGTTGCAGACAACCATTGTATTGAGTTGAATTCCAGTGGATTGTGACCCTGGTCCCGGTTATATACGATCGAACCACCTTCGTCCAAACGCCAACCAATCAGGCGAATACCGGAAGCCTGTTGATCTTGAGTTCTATGAGGCGAACCAAGAATGGATTCGAGGTATTGCATCGCATTGCCATGCGACCACCAGGGGATTGCAGATGCGACACGAACCAAGCGTTCATCGCTGAACCAGTAGTTCATGTACATGGTAGGGACGCCGTTAAGACTCTTAAGGTAGACCGTACAACGTAGAGACACCCCCGGATGACCTGTTGTTTCTCGATCGCATTGCACATTGTTTCCGGGAAACTGTTCCTTGACTGTGTCGGGCGCCCAGGTTTCTGAAAATCGCTTCCAGTCCATTTGAGCCGCTGGACGATCTTCTAGCAGATAATGGCGGTATTCTCGTACCTCCCGTTGCTGGGTATTTACCAGCCAAACAAAAGGCAGGAGGGCGAATAGAACAAATAAAAGAATACCCCGACGCATGTTACGATCCCTGTGTTTTTATTGGTAAAAAACGAATTATGGCTGTCCACTAAAGTGGTGCAAGATCAGCGGGCTTTAGCCCGTCCAAGAGAGCGAAGCGAGCGGTTTGAACAAGTTATTTTGCTAGTCGAGTGTACTTCTTTTTTAGGTTTTTGTTTTTCCCGAACTGGTGTCTTTGGGCGGCCCATTGCCTTGCGATTTCTTGAATGCCCTCTGTGGCAACACTAAATGCCTGTATCAGCTCTAACTTGTGCTTTATCTCAATTTCTGACTCGTCAGATCCTATGTAAAAACCTCTCTCATTGGATTCTGGGATTGCTTCAGATTTATTTAATAGATGATGAAAGCTGACATCTGAAAGATGGATATACCCAGAGCAAAGCGAGTAGACATGTGTTAGCCAAGGATTTTCCTTGGCCAAGAGATTAACCAGATAACCATCGGAAAGTCTTTTTCCGGTTTTGTCTTTTATTTTAGATAATTTTTCTCCGCAAATTACTTTGTTCGCGGAATCGTGTGCATCGTGAGTTATTGTAATTCCATATAGGCGAAGAATTGAATCAAGCTGAAGGCGGAGTAGTGCGACACCGCAGGAGTAACCACCGTTTTTTACTATAAGTGTGAATCCATGTGACACCTGCAATGCCCTATTACAGCTTGCAAGAAAAAGAGCGTCTGCTGGAAAAAGCTGACCTTCGCATGAATCAAAGAGCTCCTTTCCAATGGTGTCGAACTCATCGCTTAGCTTTTTTAGTGCGCTCAACTGTTCTTCCATGTTGCACCTATGCATAACGCCCGCATTTGCGGCTGTCTTAGAGCGCAGCGGAAAACCAGTCCCGGTACACGCGCTTGTTAAAGGTTGTCATCACGGAACCTGACAAATTGCATTATTAGGCCGCCGCAGCGGCCCTTCGATCGTAGCGGATCGCGTATCAAACGCGCATAACCTTGTTCCAATCTATACTATGGCCAGCTGCTTCGAGTTCGCGTGCAAGTGCCTGCTTCCAGCCACCGTTGCTGTCCATCGTCTCCCAGACGACACCCGCGAAATCACTTGGAATTTCCAAGTTACCGCGCTTTAGGGCACATACTTTGTCTCGGCCCAACCGACCTATGAAGTAGCCCAGCTCCAACAATACATTTTGCCGAGCCCGTGGCTCGGGATTACCTCCCTTTGCGCAGCCCTCATCATCCGGTGTGAGAAGGACTACCGCAAATCCAACATCGCTGTTTGCAACGACTTTTTCGATAACTGTTCGTCCTTGATTGGCCTGCTCATGGAGAATGATGGCCTCCAAACCAATGCGTTCCAGAAAGCGAGCCACTGTTTCGCGCGCACCATCGTCATGGCCATGAACAATAAATACCTTGCTTGAAAATGGTGGCCTTAACACAGTTTCGGTACTCCCCTTCGATTGGATATAGTTCTTGTAATCACGAACAAAGGGAATGATGAGTTGTCCGGTAAGCGAATGGATGCCAGCAATGACTTTCTTCCCGGAATAGAAAAAATGATGACCGAAGTTTGTAGCGTAACCAGGATTGTTGGCCAACTTCTCGATCAAAAGCAACGTTAACCCCATAGTCTTTTTGGGGTCATCTGGCCAAGCAAGCTGGGCACTGCCAACCATGCTACCGCCAGTTTTTTCACTTTCCGCAATGAAAGCATCGAGATCAACGTCTTTTGTCAGCTCTTCGTTGTAAGGCTCAAGGTCGGAATGTCGTAACAATTGGGCCAGCTTCTTCATTGGACGTTCGTACGTCTGTAGCTGCGAGTTCTGCAAATCTAGAACGGCGTTGTTGATTTCTCCGAAAATGTCTTGAGCCATCATTCATCCTCGCTAGACTGCAATCGAGCCTCAGCGGCTTTCTGGAGAATGTTTTCTCTATAGCTTTCCTTCATTTGATCGGCGAACGACCCAACAATAGGGTTGTTAGCGTACGGCTCAATTCGGCTATCAATTATTCGAATAACTGACTGAATTGCAGCTTCAATGCTGGCAGGATCGTTAGGATCAAAGTTAACGACGCACAACTCGCCATCTAATTCATTCAACGCTTGCTGTGCTTGTTTTAGTTCTTTCTGTAGCTTGTCGAGTCCAGTTATTTTAACCATGACACCCCCTTATTAATGACCTACCAACGACTCTTTGCCCCTCAACCAACTAAACCGAAGCCACAATGCCCTTCCGCTTTAACGCCGCCAACACGGGCCGCAATGGAGCTGAGAAGCAGCGGAATGCAGGTCCAGCCAGCTTCGCTGGCGACCGTGCTTGGCTTTGTTATGCACTTTCATGCGCTAACTTCTTCTCTGCGGACCCAGCTATGCTTAATATAAACCTCATCTATGAGGTCTAGGCCAGTTTGCTCATTAAACAGGCTACAGTACGGATTTCGAAATGAAATGTAGAATCCATTTTCGTCTTCAGCTTCCCTAGTGAAGCAAGGATGTAGCGGGCTTACCAAATTTGCGCAGGCCTGACTAATTGGGCCTTCAAACTCTTCTTCAATAAACTTCATAACTTCAATTAATTCATTTTTCTCTGGCGTGAGGCTTTCGAAAAAGTCAGCCATATTTGAATCTATTTCAGCTTTCCACTGAACTTTTACGTAATCTCGGGTTGTGGGATGGATTTTATAGAGGTCTGTATCGCCATCAATATTTGTGGTGCGAATAATATATTTGTTGGTTTTGAGAGAGCCTACATACTCTAAACGCCAATCCATTCTTTGTTCTTTATCTATAAGGAGCCTAAGAGCATCCCTTTTCCAATAAGGGAAATGTTCAAATGCCTTTTTGAACCCCTCTAGAAATTCTTTATTTGCTTGATCTACTGATCGTTGTTGAGCTTTCTCTAATTCGTCTTTTTTCTGCTTCTCTTTCTTCTCTTTGGCAGAAGTTTCAATTTTCTCCCATATTGAAGAAACTATAATATAGATAGCCTGACCAACAATAGATCCGATACCAAGCCCAATTAGCAATACTATAAGGCCATGATGTTCTTTTGGTGCACCCAAAGAAGATAGGGTGTTATCGAGATACTTCCATGAAAGCACAAGGAAAATACCGACTGATATGTATTTGACTGAAGCCTTTGGCGAGGTCAAAGCGGACAATAGCTTGATCACTGTGCCTGCAGTTTCACTCATATATTGATTCTCCGGTACTTAGTGCATAACTTATGGTTAAGGGGCGGGCTTTAGCCCGTTCCAGTGAGCGAAGCGAACGGTTTGAACCACTTGTTAGGTTTCAATTGCACAATTTCGTTCTTTAGAACTCGATTACAGGCTGCTTCATACTCATGTCTGATGGGAAAACTGGATGAAGCGCTTGAGGATTCTTTTTAAGTGCTAGTTCAACGAACTCTTTGTCTTCTTCAAATGTGTGGATGATTTTGAACTTTTTGATACCAAGCCTCTGTGACCTTATTGTGTCGTGAAGAGAATTTGCCCTGAAACTAATGGTTCTCATGAATAAGGAGTACAGCTCGCAATCGAATTTGCTGTGTATCTGGTTGATTTTTTCAATTACTACAGCTGAGTTTTCTATGCTGGGCACTATTTTTAGAGCTTCGATGATTTCATCTTTCTTTGCTTTTGCTGAAAGCACTACCTGACTTTCGCTGCATAGTTCTTTTAGGTCGCTAACTTTCAATTTTTGCAATAGTATTTCTATGCTACTGGAGTCGAAATTTGGCCTTACTGGGAATCTAGATGGAAACTTTCCAATTTCTAAAAATACTCTTTTCCATTCTTCGTATTCACACCATTGCCATTCTTTATCTTTGAAGTGCTCTTCCCATACGCTGGAATAGTAACCTGACATATTGAGGAAGCCGCCATCGCTGCCTTTTATTACGCGAAGTATTTTTTCTCTTGCGCCAGCTTCGAGCCCCTTAATGTCCTTGATCATTGAATCAAAGATTTTGTCATAGCACTCATACAGCTCTTTGTCTGGTGTTATTGTTAGAATTGGAGAGCTTGGCTCGCTTACTTTTATTGTGCTACTAGCAACTCTGTTTTCCTTGCTTTTATTCGGCCGTAGAAAATCGAAAAACCCATAATAAACTCCTATTTTATTGCTCTTAGTGGACTTTAAGGCCGGTTTATTCTTGAGCTACTTGAAACCTAACGCCTCAATAACCGGCGCAGCTTTGCTGCGTCCAGCGCCGAAGGCGCGAAGTTGATTGACTTGTTATGTGACTACTCACTAATTATCTCCTTGAAAACTGTTACCCTTTTCAGGCGTTCATCATGAACATCAATAAAATCCGTCTCTAAGCGGCCTTCGAGCATTTGCCTAACATAATAAGGTGGCTCACTACGTAAATATTCGTCTTGCTCGCTTGTACGAAAATACTCTTGTTCATCCAATATGCCAATTCCACCTAGCCAATTCAAAGCTCTATCAGGTAATTCTCTGCCACCGAAGCCCTTGCAACAGAATATACAATGCATAGGTTTCAACGACCCAATAACAGAACTGAGGCGATTTTCATTTTTGGATTGAAGGTTCTTTACAACACTTGGAGCAAGAATCGAGGTGCCGTAATGTCTGACAGTGGGTTTGTGAGTTTGGCATTCCCATGCAGTCTTATATCTTGAAGGTTCCCAGTTGCTGTACATGCAATAGAGTGGAATTAATCCATTCTTCTTTGCATCACTGATTAGAAGGTCGACTTGAAAGCCATGTTTATTTTTATGGTGTAAATGCTCATATTTTTCAGTCTTTAGATTCAAGACTTTTGCCTGAACTCTCATGCCCAACCATTTACCACTGGGCCCTGTAAACCACCATTCCCAGTCTGAGCCATTCAAAGACTCCGCATGTCTTGTGAAGGTATCGATAGCTATTTTACCTTCACCCCATTTCTTTATATTAAGAACGATAAAATCAGTAAGCGACTCTTCTCCAACTTGGAATTCGAGAGTTCTAGCTTCTCTGAGCTTACTCCATGCCCAGGCAGAGTTTTTTATGGCTATCTCATCTAATTCCATTGGGTACAAATTTCCTCTGTCATATAACGATTAAGCTAAGGGGCGGGCTTTAGCCCGTCCCAGTGAGCGAAGCGAACGATTTGAGCGCCTTGTTGTGCGCTTAAGGTCGCCAAAAATCTTCTTTCATTTTGGTTGTTTATTTCTTTTAGGGTCGGTAAGGAATCCAATATCAATTCCAGAAATTAAAATGAAATGATGAAGAAATTCTTCACAAGCTGACACTGCCCACGCTGCACACTCTTTAGTTAGAATGTCTTTAGGAAAGGTTGCTGAGCGAGTTAGCTTCAATGGTCCGCGTAGTTTCCGTACGATTTCTTGCTGGGAAGAATAGTCGTAATCCTCTGATGCCATAAACGTTGTTACACGCCCAGGGGTTGGATGCACTAGCATGTTGCGTAAAACTCTAACTAACTCAGCGTTTTGATAGATTTTGTTGCCGCTATCTATTTCAGGCTTACCCATTATACGAAGCAACATGTTGAATCTGCCAAGCGTTGTTTGATTTTTCTTGGGAATTAGCTCGCCTTGAGTTATAGAATAAACAATATTTCTCTCTGATTCATTAAGAGGGCTGTCTTTGGTTAAAGCATGAATATGAAATATTTCGTTCAATGAAGCTTCAAGGAATGAGTAAGAGAGGATGATGGCACCGTTAATGAATGCTTTAATTTGCCAATATGTTTCCGTCGTTTCTTCAAGGTTCTTTGCAGAGTTAACCATGACTCTGGCAGAGTTACGTAGTTCGAATGCAAATGTGTACTCCTCCTCAGTATATGTGAGTTTTGCCGATCCATCCGATTGGCGCACAATATGAGAAACTCCACCCCTGCGGGAAACTGGAACTTTCCGGTCTTTAGTCATAGGCACAACGTTTAAGCTAAGGGGCCGGCTTCGCCGGTCCCAGCGAGTGAAACGAGCGATTTTAGCGCATTGTTAGGTGTATTTTTCTTCATGCTTGGCAATGTATTGTTCCAGATTTTCATCGACTTCGCTTTGCGAGTCTTTTTGGTCTAACCGCAAGCGAATGACATATTCAGATGATTCTTGATTGAATACCAATGTTAAGCCTGCATCGTAAGGGAAAAAGTTATAGCCGAGAAACTCAATGACAGTGCCGAAATTGTGAATTTTGTAGTCATAGTCTTGAAATTGTTTGGAGATAATATATTTTTTCCTTTTGTAAGGTGCTGATATGTTGGTTTGAAGTGTTCTAAATGCTCAGAAGAGGCAATATTTTTAGTGCTATTTTTTGAAAATAGGCTGAGAAACTTACTGAGCATAACTAAAGGCACCTAACATTTGTATAGTGGTCGCACCGACTCATATCTCGGTGATCGTTTTGTCATTTTCAATATCTACCAAAAATCTTGCCAACCACTTGAAATTAAAACGCTTTCAGCTTGTTCTCTGACTTTTCCAGCTTGTGCAAAACGGTCGTAGCGACTCATATCTCACTTTTCACACAAATTCTTAACCGTATGATTTAACAAGATAAATAAGCCGATTCGAGCACACACTCCAGATATCGGTCATTACGATCGTTTTTCCCGTTATTCAACGTTCTTTCACGCCCTCTGCGAGCCATTTTTGACGGCGCACTTATCTCCAGACACGCTACCGCCCGATCCTGAGCACGGACAAATTGCGAGTAACGTTCAAAATGTAGTTGCGTGGGCGGCTGGCTGTCCTTGCCTTGTGGGCGGGGGTGGCTGGCAGTCCATTGCGGTTTCAGGTTAATGCAAAGCGCTGGGTGATGTCCAAGTGCTTTTTGCTGGCCAATGGCCGTGCCATAAAAAACCCCGGCAGGGCCGGGGTTTGGGGTGTTGCCTGGCAGTGCGACGGTTAACCGACCCAGACCCGGGCATTGCGGAACATGCGCATCCAGGCGCCGTCTTCGCTCCAGCTGTCCGGGTACCAGGAGTTCTGCACGCTACGGTATACCCGCTCCGGGTGCGGCATCATGATGGTGACGCGGCCGTCGCGGGTGGTCAGGCCGGTGATGCCACGCGGTGAGCCGTTGGGGTTGGCCGGGTAGCGTTCGGTCATGCGGCCACGGTTGTCGATAAAGCGCAGGGCTACGCTGCTGCTGGCTTCACAGGCGTCCACGGCGGCGCTGCTGGCGAACTCGGCGTGACCTTCACCGTGGGCGATGGCGATGGGCATGCGTGAGCCGACCATGCCCGCGAGGAAGATCGAAGGCGAGGCCTGCACTTCAACCATGGCAACGCGGGCTTCAAACTGCTCCGACTTGTTGCGTACAAAGCGCGGCCAGTGCTCGCTGCCGGGGATCAGTTCGTGCAGGTTGGAGAGCATCTGGCAGCCGTTGCACACGCCCAGGGTAAAGGTATCCGGGCGTGCGAAGAAGGCGCTGAAGGCATCGCGGGCGGAGGCATTGAACAGGATGGATTTGGCCCAGCCCTCGCCTGCCCCCAGTACGTCACCGTAGGAGAAACCGCCACAGGCAACCAGTCCACGGAAGTCAGCCAGATCAACCCGGCCACTGAGGATGTCGCTCATGTGTACGTCGATGGCATTGAAACCGGCGCGGGTGAAGGCGGCGGCCATTTCTACCTGACCGTTGACGCCCTGCTCGCGCAGGATGGCCACACGGGGTCGCAGGCCGCTGTTGATGTGCGGGGCGGCGACGTTGTCGTTCTGGTCAAAGCTGAGTTGCGCATCCAGGCCGGGGTTGGCGTCGTCGGCCAGGGCTTCAAACTCCTGATCGGCGCACTCGGCGTTATCGCGCAGCCGCTGAATCTGCCAGCTGGTTTCGCTCCAGGCCTGTTGCCAGGCGCCGCGCGTGCCACTCACAATGCTGTTGCCGTCATAGGCAAATTCCAGCGTCTGCGGCTGCTGCGGCTGACCAATCACCGCGCTGCAATCGCCCAGACCGGCGGCGGCCAATTGGCTGAGCACAGCCTCGGTGTCGCTCTGGCGTACCTGAATCACGGCGCCCAGCTCTTCATTGAAGAGTACGGCGGGCAGCTCGCTGGCGGCATCGGCCAGTACATCCAGATTGATGTTCAGACCGCAGTGCCCGGCAAAGGCCATTTCCGCCAGGGTGGTGAGCAGACCGCCGTCGGAGCGGTCATGGTAGGCCAGCAGCAGGTCGTCCTGGTTGAGGCCCTGAATCACCGCGAAGAAGGCTTTCAGGTCGTCGGCGTCGTCCAGATCAGGGGCGGTCTGGCCAATACGGTTGTAGACCTGGGCCAGCGCCGAGCCGCCCAGACGGTTCTGCCCGCGGCCCAGATCGATGAGGATCAGGTCGGTATCGCCCTGGTCCAGTCGCAGTTGCGGGGTCAGGGTCTTGCGGATGTCCTGTACCGGGGCGAAGCCAGTGATGACCAGCGACAGCGGCGAGGTCACGCTCTTGTCTTCGCCAGCCTCATTCCAGCGGGTTTTCATGGACATGGAGTCCTTGCCCACCGGGATGGTAATGCCCAGTTCGGGGCAGAGTTCCATGCCCACGGCACGCACGGTATCAAACAACCGGGCATCTTCGCCGGGGTGGCCGGCGGCGGCCATCCAGTTGGCGGACAGGCGAATGTCGGAGAGCTTGTCAATCCGCGCCGCAGCCAGATTGGTGACGGCTTCGGCAACGGCCATACGGCCGGACGCCGGGGCATCCAGCAGGGCCAGCGGCGTACGCTCGCCCATAGCCATGGCTTCACCGGTGTACACATCAAAGCTGGCGGCGGTCACGGCACAATCGGCTACCGGCACCTGCCAGGGGCCAACCAGCTGGTCGCGGGCTACCAGACCGGTGATGCTGCGGTCACCAATGGTGATCAGGAAGTTCTTGCTGGCCACCGAGGGCAGGCGCAGGACGCGCTGCACAGCTTCTTCCAGCTCTACCGCCGTGGCATCGAAGTCGTCCTGCGGCTCGGCTTCACGGGTAACGCTGCGGTGCATGCGCGGCGGCTTGCCAAGCAGGACCGAGAGCGGCATATCGACCGGCTGGTTATCAAAGTGCTGGTCGTTGAGTACCAGCAGTTGCTCTTCGGTGGCTTCACCCACTACCGCATAGGGGCAGCGCTCACGTTCACAGATGGCCTTGAAACGCTCGAAGTCGGCGTTGTCCACGGCCATCACGTAACGTTCCTGGGATTCGTTGGACCAGATTTCCAGCGGGCTCATGCCCGGCTCGTCATTCGGTACATTGCGCAGTTCAAAGCGCCCGCCGCGACCACCGTCATTGACCAGCTCGGGGAAGGCGTTGGACAGGCCACCGGCGCCGACGTCGTGGATAAAGGCGATCGGGTTCTTGTCGCCCAGCTGCCAGCAACGGTCGATGACCTCCTGACAGCGGCGCTCCATCTCCGGATTTTCGCGCTGCACCGAGGCAAAATCCAGGTCTTCGGCGCTGCTGCCGGTATCCATCGAGGAGGCCGCACCGCCACCCAGACCGATCAGCATGGCCGGGCCGCCAAGCACAATCAGCTTGGCACCGACCGGAATGTCGTTCTTTTCCACGTGCTCGGCACGGATGTTACCCATGCCGCCGGCAATCATGATCGGCTTGTGGTAACCGCGCACTTCCGGCCCGCGCGGAGAGCTGACGGTCTGCTCGTAGGTACGGAAATAGCCGGTCAGGTTCGGGCGACCGAATTCGTTGTTGAAGGCGGCGCCGCCCAGCGGGCCGTCGATCATGATCTGCAGCGGGGTAACGATACGCCCCGGTTTGCCGTTGTCTTCTTCCCAGGGCTGCACAAAGCCCGGAATACGCAGATTGGAGACAGTAAAACCGACCAGACCGGCCTTGGGCTTGCCGCCCCGACCCGTGGCACCCTCATCACGGATCTCGCCGCCGGAGCCGGTCGAGGCGCCGGGGAAAGGCGCGATAGCGGTGGGGTGGTTGTGGGTTTCCACCTTCATCAGGATATGTACGGGCTCTTCATGGGCGCGGTATTCGGCGCTGCCCGGCTGCGGGAAGAAACGCCCGGCCACCGAGCCTTCAATAACGGCGGCATTGTCCTTGTAGGCGGACAGCACCCCTTCACTGCGCATCTGATAGGTGTTCTTGATCATGCCGAACAGGCTTTTTTCTTCCGCCTGACCGTCGATATCCCAGGTGGCGTTAAAGATCTTGTGCCGGCAATGCTCGGAATTGGCCTGGGCAAACATCATCAGCTCGACGTCGCTGGGGTTGCGCTTGAGCTCGGTAAAGCTGCTGACCAGATAATCGATCTCGTCGTCGGCCAGGGCCAGACCCAGTTCGTTGTTGGCCTGTGCCAGTGCCTCACGGCCACCGGCAAGAATATCCACCCGGTTGAAGGGCTTGGGTACGGCGTGGCTGAACAAGCCGGCCGCGGCCTCAAGATCAGCAAGTACCCGTTCGGTCATGCGGTCATGCAACAACGCCGCGACCTGCTGCTGCTCGGCTGCGGTCAAGTCACCCGCGACGTAGTAGGCCAGGCCGCGCTCAAGCCGCAGCACCGTACTCAGGCCGCAGTTGTGGGCGATATCCGTGGCCTTGCTGGACCAGGGCGAAATGGTGCCAAAGCGCGGCACCACCAGAAACAGCTGGCCGCTGGCCTCTTCCACCGCAACCGAGGGGCCGTATTTCAATAACCGCGCCAGAACCTGTTCGGTGGTGGCGTCCAGCTCTGCGCTCAACTCGGCAAAGTGCATGAACTCGGCATACACACCGGTCACGCCGGGCACCTTGGCCTGCAGGCGGGCAAGCAGTTTGTGACGGCGGAAGTCGGAAAGGGCTGGAGTGCCACGCAGAATATGCATGCTGGTTTCGGCCTCGGGATACTGAACAGGTGGAAAAAGAAGGCGCATAGGATACCCCATGAAGGCCCTTTGAGCCATGCCAGCGGGCGGACAGAAAACGCAATGTTTTGACGCTATTGCCGACCAACGCTTTTGCCTATACTGGGCTCATGTCATCCCCGTTGATTCGCCCCGCCCCGCTGCCCCTGTTGGCCGCCCTGCTCAGTGCCCTGCTGCTCAGCGCCTGTGGCGAGCCGGCATCGCGCATGGAGCAGATCCGCGAAGAAGGCACGCTACGGGTGATCACCCGCAATACGCCGACCACCTATTATCAGGACCGGCATGGCGATACCGGGCTGGAATACGAGCTGGCCAAGCGCTTTGCCGACAGCCTCAATCTTGATCTGCAGATGCTGACCACCAACACCCTGGATGACCTGTATCGGCAACTGGCCGAGGAAGATGGCCCGCATATCGCCGCCGCCGGTGTTACCGTGAATCCACAACGCAGTGATCAGGTGCGTTTCTCCGACCCTTATCTGGATGTAATCCCCCAGGTGGTCTATCGCCGTGGCGGCCGCCAGCCGCGCTCACTGGAAGACCTGTACGACAAACGCATCATGGTCCTGCGTGGCAGCACCCTGGCCGACCAGTTGCGCGCCCTGCAGACCGAGCACCCGCAATTGGTGTTTGAAGAGTCCGATGCGGTGGAGGTGGTGGATCTGCTGCGGCTGGTCAATGACAACGAGATTGATCATGCCGTGGTCTATTCCAACGAGCTGGTGGTCAACCAGGCCTTTTACCCGGCAGTGCGTGTCGGCTTCGACCTGTCCGATGCCCGGCCCATGGCCTGGGCATTACCCAATGACGCCGAAGACAGCCTGCAACAGGCGGTGAATGCCTACTTTGACAGTATTCGCAGTGACGGCACGCTGGACCAACTGATCGAGCGCTTTTACGGCCACTCGGATGTACTGGATTACGTGGGTGCACGGGCCTTTGCCCGGCATATGCAGCAACGCCTGCCGCGCTATGAGACGCTGTTCCGTCAGGCCGGCGATCAGTACGGGCTGGACTGGCGCCTGCTGGCCGCCATGGGCTATCAGGAATCACTCTGGGACCCGGATGCGGTGTCCTTTACCGGCGTGCGTGGCTTGATGATGCTGACCCTGCCGACCGCGCGCTTTGTTGGCGTAACCAACCGCATTGACCCCAAGCAAAGCATCTTTGGTGGCGCCCGCTATCTGGTCTGGGTACGCGATCAACTGCCCACCGACATCCCCGAGCCTGACCGCACCTGGTTCGCCATGGCCGCCTACAACGTTGGCATCGGCCACCTTGATGACGCCCGCACCCTGACCCGCAACAACGGCCGCGACCCCAACCGCTGGATCGACGTCAAGGACCACCTGCCCCTGCTCTCGAAGAAGGAGTGGTACACCCAGACCCGCTACGGCTACGCCCGCGGCGCCGAACCCGTGCATTACGTACAGAACATCCGCCGCTACCACGAAATCCTGCAATGGGTGACCCAGCCGCAATCGGAAATGGATACCACCGACGCCGAGCAATATCATGCGCCGGGGATCCTGGAGCAGTTACCCCAAGGCTTTTAGCCTTGGGGTAACTGCTCCAGCTGCAAGCGGCAAGCTATAAGCGGCAAGCTGCAAGTTGTCCCTAACACCAGCTCCAAGCCCCAAGCGTCAAGCTATAAGCTGTCCGTGCAAACTAATGCTGGTGCTTTTGGGTTTGCTTTTGGGTTTGCTTGCCGCTTGTAGCTTAAAACTTGTAGCTGGCGGCGGCGCTAGCGCCGCCCTCTAAAAAAGGCTCTGAGCAGTTCCCCACACTCCTCCGCCAACACCCCCCCTTCCACCTCGATCCGGTGATTCATCCAGGGTTGGGCAAGGACTTGGGATTGGCTGGCGATGGCGCCGGCGCGGGGTTCGGTGGCGCCGTAGACCAGGCGCTTGATGCGGCTGTGAATCAGTAGCCCGGCACACATGGTGCAGGGCTCCAGCGTCACGTATAGCGTGCTGTCGGGCAGACGATAGTTGCCCTCGGCCTGGGCGGCGGCGCGCAGCGCAACCATTTCCGCGTGGGCGCTGGGGTCCTGACTACTGATCGGCTGATTGAAACCGCGACCAATGACCTGACCATTGCGCACCAGCACGGCACCCACCGGCACCTCACCCAGGGCCGCGCCCTGTTGGGCTTCGGCCAGGGCCAGGCGCATGAAGTCGATATCAGCGGGGGTCACACCGGCGGCCTGATCAGATCAGACCGCGCTCGCGCAGCAGGCCCACCACCCGGTCGACACACTGCTCAAGGTTCAGCTCGGCAGTGTTCAGCACCAGATCAGCGTTTTCAGGCGCTTCATAGGGGTAGGACACGCCAGGCACAGTGCCTTCAACGTTGGCTGCATACAGCCCGGAGGGATCACGCTGCTGGCACAACTCGAGCGGGGCATCGAGGTGGATCAGCAGGCAGCGCTCGCCGAGGATATAGCGTGCGGTGTCGCGACTGGCCTTGGTTGGCGCAACAAAGGCACCAATGGCAATCAGACCCGCTTCGTTGAGCTGACGGGCAATGCGTGCGCCCTTGTGCAGGTTTTCTGCACGGCCGGCGGCATCCTGGCTCAGACCCTTGCTGATATCCTGGCGCAGCACCTTGCCGTCCAGCACATAGCAGGCGCGACCCGCATCAAACAGCTTGCGTTCCAGAGCGAAGGCGATGGTGCTCTTGCCGGCGCCGGACAGGCCGGTAAACAGCAGCGTTACCGGCTCCTGGCCAAAGCGCTGGGCACGCTCACTGGCCGTTACGTGGGCAAAACCGCCGTGGCGACTGCCGCTGGTGTTCTGTCCGAGCAGGCCCTTGGCGACAATCATGCCGGCACCCACGGTGCCATTGGTCATGCGGTCGATGACGATAAAGGCGCCGCTGGTGCGGTTGGCGCGGTAATCGTCATAGGCAATCGGACGCTCCAATGACAGCTCCACCCGGCCGATTTCATTAAGGCCCAACTGACCGGCAGCCTGCTTGTCCAGGGTATTGACGTCAATGCGATGAACAATACGGGTAAAGGAGCCAGGGCTATAGCTGGTGGCGCGTTTGATATCGTATTTGCGGCCAGGCTGCATGGGCTGATCGGCCATCCAAACCAGATCGGCTTCGAACTGGTCACCAATCAGCGGCCGGTTGTCGACATGCGCCAGCACGTCGCCACGGGAAATATCGATTTCATCTTCCAGCGTCAGGGTCACAGCCTGACCGGGGCCGGCGCTTTCCAGCTCGCCGTCGAAGGTAACGATGGACTTGACCCGGCTGCTCTTGCCCGAGGGCAGGACCACCAGCTCATCACCCTTGTGCACCACACCCGAGGCCAGGGTGCCGGCAAAGCCACGGAAGTTCAGGTTCGGACGGGTGACCAGCTGTACCGGGAAGCGCAGATCGCTGAGGTTGCGGTCAGCCGAGACTTCCACGGTTTCGAGGATTTCCATCAGCGTCTGGCCGGTATACCAGGGGCTGCGCTCGCTGCGGTTGACCACGTTGTCGCCCTTGAGGGCCGACATGGGGACAAAGTGCACGCTGTTGCCGTCCAGGGTTTCAAGGCCTTCGGCAAAACTGCGGTAGTCGGCACAGATCTGGTTGAATACGCCTTCGTCGAAGTCTTTCAGATCCATCTTGTTGACGGCGACCACGATGTGCTTGATGCCCAACAACGAGGCAATGAAGCTGTGCCGTTTGGTCTGGGTCTGCACACCGTAACGGGCGTCGATCAGAATGATCGCCAGGTCGCAGGTCGAAGCGCCGGTGGCCATGTTGCGGGTGTACTGTTCATGGCCGGGGGTATCGGCAATGATGAACTTGCGCTTGGTGGTGGAGAAATAGCGGTAGGCCACATCAATGGTGATGCCCTGCTCACGCTCGGCCTGCAAGCCATCGACCAGCAGCGCCAGATCCACTTCTTCACCGGTGGTGCCGGATTTCTTCGAGTCGCGGGTAATGGCTTCCATGTGATCTTCATAGATCATCTTGGAGTCATGCAGCAAACGCCCGATCAGCGTACTTTTGCCATCGTCGACGTTGCCGCAGGTCAGAAAGCGCAACAGTTCCTTGCGCTCGTGCTGGGCCAGATAGGCCAGAATGTCTTCGCTGATCAAATCCGATTGGTGCGACATTAGTTCAATCCCGATCTATGAGCGGAAGGCTGAAGGCTGAAGGCTGAAGGCTGGAAGCCCTCCCTTTTGCTCTTAGCACTGCTCTGATGTCCGAACGATGTGCCGCTGCAACGCCGTCAACATCGACGCGATACGCTTGCAGCGCCCAACCCATTCCTGACCCAAAGCCCGTGGTATCAGCCCAACCTCCGTGCCAATGTAAATTTGTGTTCTCAGTTCCGAACAGGACCCCTTGGCCATGTTCAGAAAATGATGTTTTTCCCGGTCACCGCCTCTGGTCATGCCTTCGGCAATGTTGCTGGGCACTGATAAGGACGATCGCGTGATCTGATCCTTGAAACCATAATCACGGCATCCGGCAAAATGCTTGTACACGTCTACCGAAAGCCTTGCTGACAACCGCCAAACATCCAACTTTTCAAAATCCATTTTCTTTCAGCCTCCAGCTTCCAGCTATCAGCGGCTTTTTCTAGAAGTACCCCTGCCGCTTCTTCTCTTCCATCGACCCGGCCTGGTCGTGATCGATGACGCGGCCCTGGCGTTCGGAGGTACGGGTCAGGAGCATTTCCTGGATGATGTCTGGCAAGGTCGCGGCGCTGGACTCAACGGCTCCGGTCAAGGGATAACAGCCCAGGGTACGGAAGCGCACCATCTTCATTTGCGGCGTCTCGCCCGGTTCCAGTGGCATGCGATCGTCATCAACCATGATCAGCGAGCCATTGCGCTCGACCACTGGGCGTTCGGCGGCGAAGTACAGCGGCACCAGCGGAATGCTTTCCAGGTAGATGTATTGCCAGATATCCAGCTCGGTCCAGTTCGACAGCGGGAAGACACGGATGCTTTCGCCCTTGTGAACCTTGCCGTTGTAGATGTTCCACAGCTCCGGACGCTGGTTCTTCGGGTCCCAGCGGTGGTGCTTGTCACGGAAGGAGTAAACCCGTTCCTTGGCGCGGGATTTTTCCTCGTCACGACGGGCGCCGCCAAAGGCCGCATCAAAACCATACTTGTCCAGCGCCTGCTTGAGGCCCTGGGTTTTCATGATGTCCGTGTGCACGGCGCTGCCATGGGTAAAGGGGCCTACGCCCTGGGCCACGCCGTCCGGGTTCTTGTGAACCAGCAGATCAAGATCCATTTCCTTGACGATTTTCTCGCGAAAGCTGTACATCTCGCGGAATTTCCAGCCGGTATCAACGTGCAACACCGGGAACGGCAAGCGACCAGGATAAAAGGCCT
Source organism: Gammaproteobacteria bacterium HGW-Gammaproteobacteria-11 (assembly GCA_002840055.1). Lineage (GTDB taxonomy): Bacteria > Pseudomonadota > Gammaproteobacteria > Pseudomonadales > Pseudomonadaceae > Halopseudomonas. The sequence continues at coordinate 287,062 of PGZJ01000002.1, forward strand.
TGCGCGCCAGATGCAGCATCACGGCGGAATCCTTGCCGATCGAATAGAGCATGACCGGATTCTGGAACTCGGCCGCCACTTCACGAATGATATGGATGCTTTCCGCTTCCAGTTGCTTCAAATGGGTCAGTTTTTCCAGCATGGCGTACTCACGATCAAAAGGGGAATGTGCTGCTTCCCGAAATTGGATGGCGCATTGTAGCAAAGAGGGTTTCTTATAATAAGCAGGTATTCAAGAACCTTGGGCTATAAGCATATACCCCAGCGGCAAGCTTCAAGCGACAAGCTACAAGCGACAAGCTACAAGCTAAAACCTACTCTGTGCACCTCTGGAACATTGCACATTGGACGTATGGATTTACTGTTTTCGCTTTTCGCTTTTTGTTTTTTGTTGCAGCTTGAAGCTTGTAGCTTGTCGCTTGTAGCTTGCGGCTGCTTTCAGACCGGATTATCAATATCAATAAACTCATGCTCCAACCCGAACCGCTCCGCCAAATGCTCGCCCAGCGCCTTGACGCCGTAGCGTTCGGTGGCGTGGTGGCCGGCGGCGAAGAAGTGGATGCCGTTTTCCCGCGCGGCATGTACGGTGGGTTCGGATACTTCGCCGGTGACAAAGGCATCCACCCCCAGGGCAATGGCCTTGTCGATATAGCCCTGGGCGGCACCGGTACACCAGGCGATACGCTTGATCGGCCGGTTGTTGCCGGCAATGTGCAGCGGTTCACGGCGCAGTGCAGCGGCCAGTTGGCCAGCCAGATCGGTGGCGGCCAACGCCTCGGGCAACTCACCATGCAAACCGACCGAACGTGGATTACCTGGTTCCAGTCCACCCAGTATCTGCCAGCCCATCAGTTCGGCCAGCTGTACGTTGTTACCCAGCTGAGGGTGGACATCCAGCGGCAGATGATAGGCCAGCAGGTTAAGGTCGTTGAGCAACAAGGCCTTGAGTCGACGCTGCTTGATACCGGTCACCGGGGCTGATTCGCCACGCCAGAAATAGCCATGGTGCACCAGCAACAGGTCGGCACCCGCAGCCACCGCGGCGTCTACCAATGCCTGGCTGGCGGTAACGCCGGTAATCAACCGGCGAATCTGCGTGCGTCCTTCCACCTGTAAGCCATTGGGGCAATAGTCCTGAAAAGCCGGACTGTCCAGCAGGCTGTCGCAATAGCTGACCAGTTCACTGCGTTCGACCATGCAAACCTCGCGTTGTCGGTAGGGTGATATTCGCTACAGGGGCGGCGCATGTGCGCACCGTCACTGTATTATGCGGGCTTTCATCATATACTCTCTGCCAGCAAGCCGCATGCTGGCAGCGGCACTTTCAGGATGGAACGGATGAACGTATTGTTGCGCAACTGGGGCTGGCCCGCGGTATGTGGGGTATTGATTGCCCTGCTGATCAGCCAGGTGTACCCGCAGTGGCTGGGGCTTCCAGCGCGCGATCTGTCTGTGCAGGCCGCCTCTGGTGCCAATCCGGTCAGCAATGGCCCCTACTCCTACAGCGCAGCAGTTGCACGTGCCGCGCCTGCGGTTGCGAATATCTATACCAGCAAGCCCGCCACGGCCAGCGAGAATCCGGCCTTTCGCAATCCGACCCTGCGCGATTACTCCGACAACATGCCCGCACCGGCGCGGCGTCAGTCCAGTCTGGGCTCGGCGGTGATTCTCAATCCCGACGGTTATCTATTGACCAATAACCATGTGATCGCCGGTGCCGACCAGATTCTGGTGGCCCTGCGCGATGGTCGCGAAGCCCTGGCGACACTGATTGGTACCGACCCGGAAACCGATCTGGCGGTTCTCAAGATTGATCTGCCGGATTTGCCTGCGGTCTCCATCAGCCAGGCCGACGAGCAACGTATCGGCGATGTGGTCATGGCCATCGGCAACCCCTTCGGCCTGGGTCAGACCGTGACCATGGGGATTGTCAGCGCCACCGGGCGCAACCAGCTTGGCCTCAATACCTATGAGGACTTTATCCAGACCGATGCAGCAATCAACCAGGGCAACTCGGGCGGCGCCCTGATTGATGCGCATGGCAATCTGATCGGCATCAATACGGCCATATTTTCCCAATCCGGTGGTTCACAGGGTATCGGCTTTGCCATTCCGGTGAAGCTGGCGGTCGAGGTCATGCAGGCCATTATCAATCAGGGCCGGGTGATTCGCGGCTGGCTGGGGGTGGAGGTGCAGCCACTGACGCCGGAGCTGGCGGAGTCCTTTGGTATTGATATCCGCGAGGGCATCGTGATTTCCGGGCTATATCGCGAAGGCCCGGCTTGGCTGGCCGGTCTGCTGCCGGGCGATGTGATTTTGCGTATTGACGGTCAGCCTTCGGGCACCGGCAGACAGGCCATGAACCAGGTAGCCCGCGCCAATCCGGGCCAGGCTGTGACCCTGGACATTCTGCGCAATGGCCAGGCCATGCAGTTCAAGGCGGAAGTCGGCGTCAGACCGAGCTTCCGCAGCCAGTAAGGCTCAGAGCAGCTGGCCGAGCGCCTCAACCAGTTTGAGGTTCTGCTCCGGCGTGCCGATGGTAATGCGCAGGAACTGGTCTATGCGCGGCTTGGCAAAGTGTCGAACAATGATGCGCCGCTCACGCAGGCCCTGCGCCAGCGTCGCCGCGTCATGCTGCGGATGGCGGGCAAAAACGAAGTTGGCCGCCGATGGCAAGACCTCGAAACCCAGGGTCTGCAGCTGGCTGGTCAGTCGTTCACGACTGTCTATCACCGCGTTCCGGGTCATCTCGAAATAATCGTTATCGGCAAAGGCGGCCTCGGCCCCGGCCAACGCCAGACGATCCAGCGGGTAGGAATTGAAGCTGTTCTTGATGCGCTCCAGCGCCTCGATCAGATCCGCATGTCCAACCGCCAGCCCGACCCGTAAACCCGCCAGACTCCGGGATTTTGACAGACTCTGGGTAACCAGCAGATTGGGGTAGCGATCAACCAGGCTGATGGCCGTCTGCGCACCAAAGTCGACATAGGCCTCATCCACCACCACTACCGAATCCGGATTGGCCTGCAGCATCTGCTCGATCTGGGCAAGTCCCAGCGCCATACCGGTCGGCGCATTGGGATTGGGGAAGATGATACCGCCATTAGGCTGGCTGTAATCCGCCGGGTCGATGCTGAAATCCTCGGCCAGCGGCAGCATCTTTGCCTGAATGCCATACAGCCCACAGTAGACCAGGTAGAAGCTGTAGCTGATATCCGGAAACAGCAGCGGCTTGTCGTGCTGGAACAGGCCATGGAACACATGCGCCAGCACCTCATCCGAGCCATTACCGACAAACACCTGTTCGCTTTTGACCCCGTAGTAGCTGGCTATGCCGGCCTTCAGCGCATCGCAATTGGGTGCGGGATACAGACGCAGACTGTCATCCAGCACCGCCCGAATCGCCTCGATCACCTGCGGCGAGGGGCCGAAGGGGTTCTCGTTGGTGTTGAGCTTGACCAGATTGTCGATCTTGGGCTGCTCACCCGGCACATAAGGCACCAGGTTCTTGACAAAGGGACTCCAGAAACGGCTCACGGCAATCTCCAAAAATCCGCTCAAGGCTGAAGGCTGAAAGCTGGAAGACCCCAATCGGCGTTGGTCTTACAGCTTTCAGCTTATGGCCTTCAGCGGCTGTTAGGGTTTGATACGGTATTCCGCGCTGCGTGCGTGCGCGGTCAGGGATTCGCCGCGGGCCAGGACGGAGGCGGTTTTGCCGAGTTCAGAGGCGCCGTCGGGCGAGCAGAAGATGATCGACGAGCGCTTCTGGAAGTCATATACCCCCAGTGGCGACGAAAAGCGCGCGGTACCGGAGGTCGGCAACACGTGGTTCGGGCCGGCACAGTAGTCACCGAGCGCCTCGGGGGTATAACGGCCCATGAAGATCGCACCGGCGTGACGGATGGAAGGCAACATGGCCTCCGGATCGGCGACCGACAACTCAAGGTGCTCGGGGGCAATGCGGTTGGACAGCTCGCAGGCCTGCTCGAGACTGTCGACCTTGATCAGTGCGCCCCGGGTATTCAGCGAGATACGCACCATGTCGGCACGCTCCAGACTGTCCAGCAGCCTGTTCAGGCTGGCCTCGACGGCATCGAGAAAAGCCGCATCCGGCGACAGCAGGATGGATTGGGCGTTCTCGTCGTGCTCGGCCTGGGAAAACAGGTCCATGGCGATCCAGTCCGGATTTGTCTGGCCATCACAGATCACCAGAATCTCCGAGGGCCCGGCGATCATGTCGATGCCCACCTGACCGAATACGGCGCGCTTGGCAGTCGCCACATAGATATTGCCGGGGCCAACAATCTTGTCGACCTGGGGAACGCTCTCGGTGCCATAAGCCAAGGCCGCAACCGCCTGCGCACCACCGAGGGTAAAGACCCGGTCTACGCCGGCCAGACAGGCAGCGGCCAGCACCAGCTCGTTGATCTCGCCACGCGGGGTCGGTACCACCATGACCACTTCGCGTACGCCAGCGACCTTGGCCGGGATGGCATTCATCAATACCGACGAGGGATAGGAGGCTTTGCCGCCCGGCACATAGAGACCGGCACGGTCCAGCGGGGTAATCTGCTGCCCCAGCACTGTGCCATCGGCCTCGGTGTAGCGCCAGGAGGGTTGCAGCTGCTTTTCGTGGTAGCTGCGTACGCGCTCGGCAGCCACCTCCAGCGCTTCGCGCTGCGCCGGGGTAATCCGGGTCAGGGCCAGTTCCAGACGGACACGATCAAGAATCAGATCGGCCATGCTGGCAACATTCAACTGGTCAAAACGACCGGTGTATTCCACCAGCGCGGCATCGCCACGGGCGCGCACGGCGGCAATGATTTCCTCGACACGCTCGTTGACGGCCTTGTCGGAAACGCCTTCCCAGGCCAACAGTGCATCCAGATGCTGCTTGAAGTCCGCCTGATTGGCATCCAGACGGGCAATTTTCAGCGGCGTACTCATGGCATTCACCTATGCAACAGGGACGGGGGTTCAGGCTGCGCGCTGTTCGACAGCCGCAGCCAGCAGTTCAATCAGCGCCTTGATGCGCGCATGCTTCATTTTCATCGACGCCTTGTTGACCACCAGCCGTGAGCTGATGGTGGCAATCAGCTCCTGCGGCTCCAGACCGTTGGCCTTGAGGGTGTTACCGGTATCCACCACGTCGATGATCTTGTCCGCCAGACCCACCAGCGGTGCCAGCTCCATGGAGCCATACAGTTTGATCACTTCGACCTGACGACCCTGCTCGGCGTAATAGCGCTTGGCGACGTTGACGAATTTGGTGGCCACCCGCAGGCGTCCCGTGGGTTCAGGGGTATTCACCGGACCGGCGGTCATCAGCCGGCAGTTGGCAATTTTCAGGTCCAGTGGTTCATACAGGCCCTGGCTGCCGTACTCCATCAACACATCCTTGCCAGCCACGCCCAGATCGGCCGCGCCGAGTTCGACATAGGTCGGCACATCGGTGGCGCGGACAATCAGTAGCCGCACACTGGGATCGCTGGTGGCGAAAATCAGCTTGCGACTTTTCTCCAGATCCTCAATGGGTTCAATACCCGCCAGTTTCAGCAGTGGCAGGGTGTCATCGAGAATCCGGCCCTTGGACAGGGCAATGGTCAGGGTATCGGTCATGTCATTTCTCTCAGGCCGAGACGCGGCGGATGATCCCACCCAGCGCCTGCAGCTTTTCTTCAATACATTCATAACCACGGTCGATGTGGTAGATGCGATCGACCAGCGTGTCGCCATCGGCTACCAGGCCGGCAATCACCAGACTCGCCGAGGCGCGCAGATCGGTCGCCATGACCGGGGCACCCTTGAGGCGCTCGACGCCGGTGACAATGGCGGTATTGCCTTCGACCAGGATATGCGCGCCCATGCGGTTCATTTCCTGCACATGCATGAAGCGGTTTTCAAATACGGTTTCAATCACCGTGCCGGTGCCTTCAGCCACGGCATTCATGGCAATGAACTGCGCCTGCATGTCGGTGGGAAAGGCCGGGTAGGGTGCGGTACGCAGGTTGATGGCGCGTGGCCGGTTGCCCTTCATGTCCAGACTGATCCAGTTCTTGCCGGTGTCGATCTGGGCGCCCGCCTCTTCCAGCTTGAGCAGCACCGCCTCAAGGAAGGACGCATCGGTGTCCTTGAGTTTGACACGACCACGGGTAGCCGCCGCCGCAACAAGGTAAGTACCTGTTTCAATACGGTCGGGCATCACCGAGTGGCGGGCACCGTGCAGGCGCTCAACACCCTCGATAACGATGGTATCGGTACCATGGCCCTTGATGTTGGCACCCATGGCAATCAGGCACTCGGCCAGATCGACGACTTCCGGTTCGCGCGCGGCGTTCTCCAGCACGGTGCGTCCCTTGGCCAGGGTCGCGGCCATCAGAATGTTTTCGGTACCGGTCACGGTCACGGTATCAAAAAAGAAGTGGGCACCACGCAGGCCACCCTCAGGGGCGCGGGCCTTGATGTAACCGGCCTCGACGCTGATCTCGGCACCCATGGCCTCGAGACCGCGGATATGCAGGTCGACCGGCCGCGAACCAATGGCGCAGCCGCCGGGCAGTGCCACTTCGGCATAACCAAAGTGCGCGACCATCGGGCCCAGCACCAGGATCGAGGCACGCATGGTCTTGACCAGCTCGTAAGGCGCCACCAGGGTCTTGATAGTGGTGGGGTTGACCTCGACGTTCATCTTTTCATCGAGCACCGGCTGAATGCCCATGCGCCCGAACAGTTCGATCATGGTGGTGATGTCATGCAGGTGCGGCAGGTTGCAGACGGTCACTGCGCCATCGGCCAACAGGGTTGCAGCGAGAATCGGCAGGGCGGCATTCTTAGCACCGGAAATACGAATTTCCCCATCGAGACGATTACCGCCGGTGATCATCAATTTATCCATTACAGTTCGTCTCGCTCTCAGGGGCTAGGTAGTAAGAAATTGGAGCAGGCCAGGCACGCATTCAAACGCGGTTGGCCCAGGCCTCGCGGGTAAAGAATTTCATGGTCACGGCATGAATGCTGCCGTCGGCAATCTGCTCATTGAGCAAGGCATAAATCTGTTGCTGGCGTTTGACCGGAGACAGCGCCGCCAGGCTGTCGCTGATGACCAGCAACTGGAAGTTGCAGCCCTCTCCTTCGACTTCGACACGGGTGTCTGTCAGCCGGGTTTCAATCAACTCTTTAACCTGTTGCGCCTGCATAGATATTCCATAAGTCAGTGAAACCGGCCACCTGCTGGCGACCGGCTTGATCAATTAACAGCCAGAGCCTCGAGCCAGTCATCCAGCTCACAGACCCGGGCAATACTCTGCAGTCCGACTGGCATGGCGCGGACCCGCAGGCTACGGCCTGTGCCCAGTTCGCGGGCGACAAACAACAGCAGTGACAAGGCTACGCTGTTGGCTCGCGTCACGCCGGACATATCCAGGGTCAGATCACCGGACAGCGTTTTGACCTGATGCTGCAACGCCTCGCGCAGGGTCATCGCGGTAGTGAAGTCGATCTCGCCCTCAAGGCTGACCACTCCCTTTTCCGCCTGGGTTATACGCGCTGTCACTGCTTGGCCTCTTGTTCGGCCTGTTCGATGGACTGGGCAACAACGCCGCCCCAGCCATCAATAACCGCATCCAGATTATTGCGATTGGACTGCATGGCCTGGGCAAACTGGTCACGGAACAGCAAGCCGATATTGATACCTTCAACAATCACGTTGCGTACTTTCCATTGCCCGTCGAGGTTCACCATGGTGTAGGTGACCGGATAAACGGTGCCGTTGGCCGTGCGAATTTCCATATTGACGCTGGTGCGGTCATCAGACTGCTGGTCACGGTCCGAGGCCGGCAACACGTTGATCTGACCGCTGTCGAACTCCAGCAAGGCATTGCCGTAGAACTGCACCATGCTGCGCTTGAAGGTATCAATGAAGCGTTCCATCTGCTCATCGGTAGCCTGTCGACTGTAGCGTACAGTCATGACGCTGCGGGCAATGCCGTGAAAATCCACGACGGGATCGAGGACTTCATTCAGGCCTTGCATAAAGGCATCAGTGTCCTGGCGGTAAGTCTCACGATTGGCATCCAGCACTTGCATGACCCGCGTGGACGTGTCTTCGACGACCTGTTGAGGTGTCGGTGCATTACCCTGAGCCATCAATGGCATGGCCAGCAGAGCTACAACGAGGGTACTGATAAGGCTACGCATGGCACTACTCCTGATTATTCGTCTTTGTTGACAGTATTGAGCAGAAAACGACCGATCAGTTCCTCCAGCACCAGAGCCGACTGGGTATCGAAGATTTCATCGCCGTCACCCAGCATCTGCTCTTCTCCGCCGACACTGATACCAATGTACTTTTCACCGAGCAGACCCGCCGTGAGAATGGAGGCCGTGCTGTCTGACGGCAAGGTGTTGACGTCGCCATTGATGGCCATTTCAACCTTGCCGGTATAGCGGTTCTTGTCGAACTCGATACGGGTCACCTGGCCTATGGTGACACCAGCCATGGTGACCTTGGCACGCGGTGTCAGACCGGCGATGTTGTCAAAATGGGCATAGACCTTGTAGCTGTCGGCGGTTGCACTGACGGTCAGGCCGCTGACGCGCAATGCCAGTACCAGCAGGGCCAGAACACCAACCAGGATGAACAATCCAACAATCAATTCCAGTGTACGGGTACGCATGTTCGTTTTCCTTGGCTGATCAGAACATCAATGCAGTGAGAATGAAGTCCAGGCCGAGTACGGCCAGTGAGGCATAGACCACAGTACGGGTAGTAGCACGACTGATGCCTTCAGAGGTCGGCTCACAGTCATAACCCTGGAACACCGCAATCCAGGTCACCACAAAAGCAAATACCACCGCCTTGATCAGGCCATTGAGCACATCACTGCCGAACTCGACCGAGTTCTGCATGTTGGCCCAGTAGGAGCCGGCATAGACTCCCAGCCAGTCAACCGCGACCATGGCGCCGCCCCAGATGCCGACCACACAGAAAATCATGGCGAGCAAGGGCATGGAGATGAAACCGGCCCACAGACGTGGGGCAATCACATATTTGAGCGGATCAACGCCTATCATTTCCAGGCTGGACAACTGCTCGGTCGCCTTCATCAGGCCAATTTCGGCTGTCAGTGCCGAACCGGCGCGCCCGGCAAACAACAGTGCCGTTACCACCGGCCCGAGTTCACGCAACAGGGTCAGGGCGACCATTTGCCCAACCGCCTGCTCGGAACCATAGGTGCTGAGGATGTTGTAACCCTGCAGCGCCAGCACCATGCCAATGAACAGACCGGACACTATGATGATGGCCAGCGACAGCACGCCAACGGCAAAGAGCTGCTTGACCAGCAAGGTCCAGGCATTGCCAAAGTTCGAGCGCCCTGTCAGGGCGTGAAACAGAAACACACCGGAGCGGCCCAGTCCCGCCAATACGTCAAGGCCCGCAGCACCCATCAGCGCCAGGCGATCAGCCAGGGTTTTCATTACGGCCTACCCCGCTTGAGCAAATCGTCCATATAACCCGCAGCCGGATAGTGGAAGGGAACCGGGCCATCCGGCTCACCCAGCATGAACTGGCGAATGCGCGGATTATCGGAGTGCATCAGGTCGTCCGGCTTGCCATGGCCCAATACCTGACCGTCACCAACAACATATAGATAGTCGGCAATACTGGCGGTCTCGGCCAGATCGTGGGAGACCACAATGCTGGTCAGTCCCAGCGCGTCATTGAGCTGGCGGATCAAGCGCACCAGCACGCCCATGGAAATCGGATCCTGACCGACGAAGGGTTCGTCATACATCAGCAGCTCGGGATCCAGGGCAATAGCACGGGCCAGGGCAACACGGCGTTTCATACCCCCTGACAGCTCATCCGGCATCAGCTTGTTGGCGCCACGCAAACCGACGGCCTGAAGCTTGAGCAGGACGATATCGCGAATCATGTCTTCGCTCAGTTCGGTATGCACGCGCAAGGGGAAGGCGACGTTTTCATAGACCGACAGATCGGTAAACAAGGCGCCACTCTGAAACAGCATGCCCATGTGCTGCCGCGCTTCGAACAGTGATTCGCGCTTGAGGCGCGGGATATCCTGGCCATTGACCAGCACCTGGCCGCTCTCGGGGCGCAACTGGGCGCCAATCAGCCGCAGCAGCGTGGTTTTACCACAGCCGGACGGTCCCATGATCCCGGTGACCTTGCCGCGCGGTATGCGAATGTCCACCTCGTTGAAAATAGTGCGACCTTCACGCTTGAAGGTGACCTTCTTCAAGTCAACGATAAAGTCTTCAGAATCAGTCATAAAAAGATATGGCTTCCGTTGCTGTCGGCACAGGGCGGACCAATTGAACGCGCTAATATAACAGTTTGGTCAGTACAGCCCAAGTAACAGGCCAAACAATTAGGCGTCAGTCGTTTTACCGGGCCAGCCACCCCCTGCTACCGCTAAGGGCCTCATAGCCCTAAAGGAATCAATCGCTTAGTCGAATCTGGCCGCCCTTGCCCGCCAAACCGCCGCCGCTCCAGCGCAGTGCAACGGCCCTCAGGCAATATTCGTTAACCATATCGTCACCGCTTCATTTAATGCCGAGGTGACTATCATCGGGCAAACGGATGAGTTGCCGGCAACAAAACGCTATACTTGCTCGCCTGACCCAAGACAGCACGTGAGCCCATGCCTGATTTTGATTTTATTGCCTCTGCCCAGCGCAGCATTCGCCTTGAACGTGACGCTGTAGACAGCCTGTTGGCGCGCCTTGACGAGCACTTTGTGAATGCCTGCCAGGCACTGCTGCAGTGCAAGGGACGGATAGTCGTGACCGGCATGGGCAAGTCCGGCCATATTGGCAAGAAGCTCGCTGCCACCCTGGCCAGCACGGGCAGTCCGGCGTTTTTTGTCCATCCGGGCGAAGCCAGTCACGGCGACATGGGCATGATTACCCGCGATGACGTAGTGATTGCCTTATCCAACTCAGGCAATACCGCTGAGGTCGTCACGCTGCTGCCGCTGCTCAAGCGCCTGGGCGTACCGCTGATCAGTATTACCGGCAACCCGGAATCCATCATGGCCCGCTCCGCCCTGGCCAACCTGCATACCGGCGTTGAGCAGGAAGCCTGTCCGCTGAACCTGGCGCCCACCTCCAGCACCACAACGGCACTGGTCATGGGCGACGCACTGGCCATTGCCCTGCTTGAAGCCCGCGGTTTCAGTGCCGAGGATTTTGCCTTTTCCCACCCCGGCGGCACCCTGGGCCGACGCCTGCTGCTGCTGGTTGATGACATCATGCATAGCGCCGAGCGCATGCCGCTGGTCTCACCCGAGAGCTCACTGCGTGACGCCCTGCTGGAAATGACCCGCAAGGGCCTGGGCCTGACCGGGGTGGTCGATAGCAACGGCCTGCTGGCCGGCATCTTTACCGATGGTGACCTGCGCCGCACGCTGGATCTGGGCGCCGATATCCACAGCCTGACCATGGCCCGACTCATGACCCCACGCTGCAAGACAGTCCGCGACGGCATTCTTGCGGCTGAAGCCCTCAAGGTCATGGAGGACAGCAAGATCAACGGCCTCTTTGTAGTCGATGCCGAAGGCCGACCGGTCGGCGCCTTGAACATGCATGACCTGCTGCGCGCGGGGGTGGTATGAGCCACAACCATGAGTTGCTGACACGCGCCAGCCGGATTCGCCTGGCGATTTTCGATGTCGATGGCGTACTGACCGATGGCCGCCTGTTCTTCATGCCCGATGGTACCGAATTCAAATCCTTCAATACCCTGGACGGCCACGGCATCAAGATGCTCATGGCTTCAGGTGTCGAGGTCGCCATCATCAGCGGGCGCCAATCACCGCTGGTCGAACGTCGCGCCGCCAACCTGGGCATCAAGCATCTTATTCAAGGCCGTGAAGACAAGCTCAATGCCCTGGCCGAACTGCGCCAGATAGTGCCGGTCGAGCTGGAACAGATTGCCTTTCTCGGTGACGATCTGCCCGACCTGCCGGTCATGCGCCGGGTCGGCCTGGGTATCGCCGTGGCCACCGCCGATGCCTTTGTCCGCGAGCAGGCCCATGGCGTGACCCTGGCCAATGGGGGTGCAGGCGCGGCACGTGAGTTCTGTGAACTGATCATGCAGGCACAGGGCACGCTGGACGCGGCCCGGGCGGCTTACCTCTGATGCCGTCGATTCCACGCTATCTGTTGACTGGCGGACTCGTCGGACTGGCCATGATCCTGGCACTGGCGGTTGGCTACTTCAATATCCGGCCGGCCAGCTTCACCCCGCCACCACTGGTGACCGATCCGTCGCAACCGGATTTTTTCATGCACAACACGCGCATTTTGCAACTGAATGAGGCTGGTACCACCGCCTACCAACTGACCAGCGAACGCGCCGTCCACCTGCGTGACGATGACAGCACCCTGCTGACCGAGCCGCGCCTGCAGTTTTTCCGTGACAATGAACCTTTGCCCTGGCTGTTGCAGGCGGAAAGTGGGCGTGCCGCTGAAGGCGGCAACCGCGTTGATCTGGAACGCAATGTGATACTGCAGCGTGACGACCCCGCACAGACCACAACACGCATGAATACCGAAGCCTTGACGCTGTTCCCGGACCGGGATTATGCCGAGACCGCCGAGGACGTTAGAATCGAGGCCGCCGGCAGCGTTACCACTGCCACCGGCATGAAGGTTTATCTCAATGACGGCCGCTTGGAGCTGCTGTCCACCGTACGAGGTCAGCATGAGGCGCGTTAAAACCCTGTGTCTTCTAGTTTTGTTATCCGGACCGACAACGGCTCTGGCCCTGCCTGAGGATGCCAACCAACCCATCCGCATCCAGGCCAACAGCGCAACCCTCAACGAACGACAGAGCACGGCTGTCTACAACGGCAATGTCATCATTACCCAGGGCAGCATGCGCCTGACCGGTAGCCGTGTGACGCTGAATACCGACAGCGACGGCCAGGTCAGCAAGATCGTCAGCGAAGGCAGCCCTGCCAGCTATGAATCGACGCCACGGGCCAATCAGAATCCGGTCAAGGCACGCAGCAACACGATTGAATACCACGCCGATACCGAGCGCGTGGTACTGATCAACAACGCTTTCCTGGAACAGGACGGCAATACCTTTCAGGGCGAGTACATCAGCTACGACATCAATCGCCAGATTGTCGATGCCGGGCGCAACGGTGGTACCAGCGGGGCCGAGCAGCCACGCATCGAAATCACCATTCAGCCCCGTCGTCGCACCGACACCAGCGAACCCCAGCCATGACCACACTTGAAGCCCGTCACCTGGCCAAAGCCTACAAGTCACGCAAGGTCGTGCGTGACGTGTCGGTCTCGATCAAGAGCGGTGAAGTCATTGGCCTGCTGGGCCCCAATGGTGCAGGCAAAACCACCTGCTTCTACATGATTGTCGGCCTGGTCAAGGCTGATGAAGGCAGCATTCTGGTCGACGGTGTTGATGTCACCCGCCTGCCCATGCACGGTAGAGCACGCCAGGGTATCGGCTACCTGCCGCAGGAGGCCTCGATTTTCCGCAAGCTCAGCGTGGCTGACAACATCATGGCGATTCTCGAGACCCGCAAGGATCTTAATCGCAAGGGCCGTGAGGGCAAACTCGAATCCCTGCTGCGCGAATTTCACATTCACCATCTGGCCGACAGCCTGGGCATGAGCCTCTCCGGTGGTGAGCGGCGGCGCGCTGAAATTGCCCGGGCCCTGGCCACCGAACCCAAGTTCATTCTGCTCGACGAGCCCTTTGCCGGTGTGGATCCGATCTCGGTCAACGACATCAAACTGATCATCAAGCACCTCAAGGACAAGGGGATCGGCGTGCTGATCACCGATCATAATGTGCGCGAAACACTCGATATCTGTGACAAGGCCTATATTGTCAATGACGGTCACATCATTGCCGAAGGCGATGCCGATACCGTACTGGCCAACCAGACCGTAAGGGATGTCTATCTGGGGCATGCCTTCCGTCTGTAAAATAAGTTACAAATAAGGCATGCTGGCCACATGGCCAGCACACTGGATTTTGCCCAACCCTGAGTACAAGGTAAGTCGCCTGAACATGAAACCCTCGCTCGTCCTCAAGATGGGGCAGCAGCTGACAATGACACCGCAGCTGCAGCAGGCCATCCGACTGCTTCAGCTGTCCAGTCTGGATCTCCAGCAGGAGGTGCAGGAGGCGTTGGAGGCCAATCCGATGCTGGAAATGGCCGACGAGGGTGACGACGACTACGGCAGCAATGGCGCAGACACCTCGGGTGATAGCGATGACGCCCCCTCCGTGACCATCCCGGAGCCGGTGGCCATGGACGCCATCGAGCAACACAGCCAGGCCGAAGAAGAAGGCAACTGGAACGAGCAGATCCCCAACGAACTGCCGGTCGATACCCAGTGGGACGACGTCTACCAGACCTCGGCCAGCTCCTTGCCCAGCAATGATGACGAGGAATGGGACTTTACCGCCCGCACCGGCACCGGCGAGACCCTGCAAAGCCATCTGGAATGGCAGCTCAATCTGATTCCCCTGTCCGAAACCGACCAGATCATTGCCCTGTCGCTGATTGATGCGATCAATGCCGACGGCTACCTGGAAGAATCCCTGGACGAGATTCTTGCTTCACTCGACCCCGAACTGGAGGTGGAGCTGGACGAAGTGGAAATGGTCCTGCACCGTATTCAGCAGTTCGAGCCCGTCGGTGTCGCGGCACGCAACCTGAGTGAATGCCTGCTGCTGCAACTGCGCCAGTTGCCGGCCGATACGCCACTGCTGGAACAGGCCATGAAGGTAGTCAAGGATCACCTCGAACTACTCGGCAGCCGTGACTTCGCGCAATTGATGCGCCGCACCCGGCTCAAGGAAGATCAACTCGGCAAGGTCATCAGCCTGATCCAGACGCTGAACCCGCGGCCCGGTTCGGAGATCGCCTCAGGCGAGCCTGAGTATGTGATCCCGGATGTGATCGTGCGCCGTGACAACACCCGCTGGATAGTCGAGCTGAACCAGGAAGCCGTACCCAAGGTACGGGTCAACAACCATTACGCTTCCATGGTCCGCCGCGCCGACTCGAGCCAGGACAACACCTACCTGCGCAATCATCTGCAGGAAGCCCGCTGGTTCATCAAAAGCCTGCAAAGCCGCAACGAAACCCTGATGAAAGTCGCGACGCAGATCGTCGAACATCAGCGCGGCTTTCTCGAGCAGGGCGAAGAAGCCATGAAGCCGCTGGTGCTGCATGATATTGCCGAGGCTGTGGGCATGCACGAATCGACCATTTCGCGGGTTACCACGCAGAAATACATGCATACCCCGCGCGGCATATTCGAGCTCAAGTACTTTTTCTCCAGCCACGTTGGCACCGCCGAGGGCGGTGAGTTCTCGTCCACGGCGATTCGCGCGCTGATCAAGAAACTGGTCGCCGCAGAAAACCCGAAGAAACCATTGAGCGACAGCAAGATCGCTGGTTTACTGGAAGAGCAGGGAATTGATGTAGCAAGACGCACCATCGCCAAATACCGCGAATCGCTGAACATCGCTCCGTCCAGCGAACGCAAAAGGCTGGTTTAACCGGCCTGGATCAAGAAGTCAGTACGTTACCCGTGGCACCATGGGATAACCTTGGGATATCCCATGCCACACAGCCCAACAGGAGAAGACGTATGCAACTGAATCTCAGCGGTCACCATGTTGATATTACCGAGTCCATGCGTGAGTACGTGAACGAGAAAATGTCTCGACTGGAGCGACACTTCGACAAGATCACCAATGTTCAGGTTACCCTGGAGGTTGAAAAGCTGCGGCAGAAAGCCGAAGCAACCCTGCATATCGCCGGCGGCGAAGTCGTCGCCAACTGCGAACACACTGACATGTACGCCGCCATTGACCTGCTGGTCGACAAGCTGGATCGCCAACTGATCAAGCACAAGGAAAAGAACCTCGACCGCCAACAGGGCGTCAACGACCGCTAAGGCAAACCGACGCAAAACCATGCAAATTGATCACATACTTACCCCCGAGCGCACCTTTGCCGGCGTGCAGGGGGTTTCAAAAAAACGCGTCCTGGAACAGATCGGCAAGCTGGTAGCCCAGCACAGCCACCTTGACCCGGACGCCATCTATGAAAACCTGATTGCCCGTGAAAAGCTCGGTTCAACCGGCTTTGGCAACGGCATCGCCATTCCCCACTGTCGTCTGCTGGATTGCCACAAGGCCGTCGGCGCCTTGCTGCAGCTGGAGGACAAGATCGACTTCGACTCCCTCGATGGCGAACCGGTTGATCTGATCTTTGTTCTGCTGGTGCCCCAGGAAGCCAACGAACAGCACCTGCAAATCCTCAAGATGCTGGCCGAGAAGCTCGACCAGGCCAGTCTGCGTGAAGCGCTGCGGGCCGCACCGGACGCTGAAAGCCTGTACCGCATCATGACCACCAGCGCGACGGGAAGCTGAACCCAATGCGCCTGGTTGTGGTCAGTGGTCGCTCCGGTTCGGGCAAGAGTACCGCGCTGCACCTGCTCGAAGACAACGGCTTCTACTGTATCGACAACCTGCCGGCCGGTTTGCTGCCGGAGCTGGCGCGTCAGGTCAATCTGTCCGAACTGGAACTGCCCAAGGTGGCCATCAGCATTGATGCGCGCAACCTGCCCAGCGACCTGAAACGCTTCCCCGAACTGCTCAAGCAGGTCCGTGATGCCGGCGTACACTGCGACGTGCTGTTTCTCGCCGCGACCGATGATGTGCTGATCAAGCGCTTTTCGGAAACCCGACGCAAACACCCGCTGACCGATCAGAACCATTCGCTGGGCGAAGCCATTGCTGAAGAGCTGAGACTGCTCGAGCCGATCATTGATCTGGCTAGCCTGAAGATCGACACCAGCCACCTGACCCTGTACCAGTTACGAGACCTGCTTAAACAACGATTGCTCGGCACCCGCGCCCATGGGCCATCGGTATTGGTGCAGTCCTTTGGTTTCAAGCGCGGCGTGCCGGTCGATGCCGATCTGGTGTTCGATGTGCGCTGCCTGCCCAACCCTTACTGGAAGCCTGAGTTGCGCGCCTTTTCCGGCCGCGACCAGGCCATCCGTGACTACCTTGAAGCACAGCCCGAGGTAGAGGATATGTACCAGGACATTCACCATTTTCTGGAAAAGTGGTTACCCCGCTATGCCGCCGGTGAACGCAGTTACATGACCATCGCCATTGGCTGTACCGGCGGTCACCACCGTTCGGTGTATATCGCCGAACGCCTGCTGCAGAACCTCACCGGCAAGGTCTCGAACCTGCTGATCCGTCACCGCGACCTGCCCTGAACCATGCCGACCACCCGCGTAGAAATCATCAACAAGCTCGGCCTGCACGCCCGCGCCGCCGCCAAATTCGTCGGCGTCGCCAACCGCCACGGCTGTCAGGTACGTATCGGTAACAGCGAGGACAAGCTCGTCGATGGTAAAAGCATCATGCAAGTGATGATGCTCGCCGCCAGCAAAGGCACAGAAATCTGCATCAGCTGCGAAGGTGACAACGCCGACCAGGCCATGGCCGAGTTGCTGGCGTTGATTAACGATTACTTCGAGGAAGGCGAATAGACCAGCGGCAAGCTATAAGCGACAAGCAAGAACAGAATCAAACAAACTTGCGGCTGGAGGCTGGAGGCTGGAGGCTGGAGGCTGGAGGCTGGAGGCTGGAGGCTGGAGAAGGATACGGCCGCCTATACGCATTGCAACTCGTTTCTTGGCCATCTAAGGCTTTGCGGTCCTCAGCCCAGTCCCTCTCCACCCCAATAACGGCTTTCAGCTTACAGCCTATAGCGTTCAGCGATTATCAGGCCCCTCCCACCGTCATGCCATCCACCAGCCAACTGCCGGTCAGATTGTTGCCACGGCGTTCGAGATCCGAACCGACGCAGCGCAACTGGCGGAACATGTCGCGCAGATTGCCGGCAATGGTGACTTCCTGTACAGGGAACTGGATTTGCCCCTGCTCTACCCAGAAGCCGCCGGCACCACGTGAATAGTCCCCGGTCACGCTGTTAACGCCCTGCCCCATCAGCTCAGTCACCAGCAGACCGGTACCCATCTCGGCCAGCAGGGCCTGCAGGTCACCGGCATTGCTGCTGATATGCAGGTTATGCACACCGCCGGCGTTGGCGGTGCTGGGCAAGCCAAGCTTGCGACCTGAATAGCTGCCCAACACCCAGCTGCGCAATACGCCCTGTTCGACGAAGGCCTGCGCGCGGGTTGCCAGTCCATCGCCATCAAAGGCCGCACTGCCAAGGGCGCGCGGCAGGTGTGGTCGCTCATCGACATTGACCCAGTCCGGAAAGATCGGCTGACCCAGTGCATCGAGCAGAAAGCTCGACTGCCGGTAAATGGCCCCGCCGGCAATCGCGCCCATCAGATGCCCGAGCAAGCCCGCAGCCTGGTCGGCAGCAAACAGCACTGGCACCTTGGCGGTCTTGACCGACCGCGTGCCCAGCTTGGCCAGTGTCCGCTCGGCGGCCTTGCGACCCAAGGCTTCGGGACTTGGCAGGTGGCTGGCAATGCGATCCACGTCATACCAGTAATCGCGCTGCATACCCTGTTCCGAGGCGACAATCATCACAGCTGAGGCGCTGTGACGGGTACCCAGCGAACTGCCGATAAAACCGTTGCTGTTGCCGTATACCCGGCAACCCTGCTGGGTACTGATATTCGCGCTGTCGCTGGTCAGGCGCGCATCCACGGCCAGTGCAGCGGCTTCGCAGGCCAGCGCGCGCTCGATCGCCTGCTCGGCGTTCAGGGCCCAGGGATGATAGAGGTCCAGATCCGGCAGTTCGGTGGCCATCAACTCGGGGGCGGCCAGACCGGCATAGGCATCTTCCGAGGCATGCCGGGCAATGCCCAGTGCCGCGGTGATGGCTGCACGAATGGCTTCATCGGAGGTATCGGAGGTGCTGGCGGAGCCTTTGCGCTGACCGTCATACAGGGTAATGGCAAAGCCCTGGTCGCGATTGAACTCGACGGTCTCAACCTCACCCTGGCGCACACCCACCTGCAAGCCGGTATTCTGGCTGACACCCACTTCACAGGCGCTGGCGCCCAGACGCCTTGATTCCTCGAGAATATAGGCCACCCGCCGTTCCAGCTGGGCACGCAGTACTTGCGGGTCTTCAGGGCTGACCCTGTCTATCTGCTTCATGAATTCTCCTTGGCTGCAGCGCATTGTACCTCGGACAGGCAGGCTGTGAACGGGTATCATGGCGCATTGAACAGTACCCGCCTGCGGGCCGCAATGAGGTGACCATGACAGAGTTTTACGACGAGGAACAGGATGACGATGGCATCAGCAAAAGCCAGGTCAAGCGCGAGCTGCAGGAGATGCGTGACCTGGGCAATCGGCTGGTCGAGCTGAAGCCGGCACAATGGCAACAGCTGAACCTGACCGACAAGCTGCGCGCAGCCCTTGAAGAAGCCCCTCGGCACACTGCCCGTGGCGCGCTCAAGCGGCACCTGAGCTTTGTCGGCAAGTTGATGAAGGATCAGGATCTGGATGCCATCCGCGCCTACCTCGGCCGCCTCGACAGCAGCAGTCAGGAGCATGCCCAGCACTTTCACCAGATCGAGCGCTGGCGCGACCGTCTGCTGACCGGCAGTGCCGAGGAGCAGGAAGCCTTCATGACCGCCTATCCCGAGACCGACAGACAGAACCTCAGGCAGCTGGTGCGTCAGGCGCAGAAGGAAGCCAAGGAAAACAAGCCACCGGCAGCGGCGCGCAAGATTTTCAAACTGGTGCGTGAAATCGTTGAAGCCGAGCTGAATTCCGGCGCAGACTGATCAGCGCTTTGCCTCAAGGACATTGTCCGCATCAGGCAGAGTTAAAAAAACCCGGCACATGGCCGGGTTTTTTATTCTGCAACCAACCTGAATCAGTAGCCCAGAGCAAAGTTCTCTTCGGACATGTCCATCAGGTTGTCGGCACCGGACATCATGGAGTCGACGTGCATGCGGGTACGCGGCAGGATGCGCTGGAAGTAGAAACGCGCGGTCTGCAGCTTGGCCTGGTAGAAAGCCTCGTCAGAGGTGCCTTCAGCCAGCTTGGCAGCGGCTACACGGGCCATATCCGCCCAGAAGTAGGCAAGGCAGGCGTAACCGGAATACATGCAGTAATCCACGGCAGCTGCACCGACCATTTCACGGTCCTTCATGGCCGCCATGCCGATCTTCATGGTCAGCTCGCCCCACTCCTTGTTCAGCTGGGCCAGCGGCGCAACGAATTCCTTGATGGCGTCGTTGCCTTCCTGGTTCTGACAGAACTTGTGGACGATCTTGGTGAAGCACTTCAGCGCCTCGCCCTGGGTCATCAGTACCTTGCGGCCGAGCAGGTCAAGCGCCTGAATGCCGGTAGTACCTTCGTACAACATGGAAATACGCGCGTCACGGACGTTCTGCTCCATGCCCCACTCAGCGATAAAGCCGTGGCCACCGTAAATCTGTACGCCGTGGTTGGCTGCTTCAAAGCCCACTTCGGTCATGAATGCCTTGGCAATCGGCGTGAGGAAGGCCAGCAGCGCATCAGCCTGCTTCTTCTGCTCTTCGTCCTGGCTGTTCTTGAGGATATCAACCTGCTTGGCGGTGAAGTACACCATGGCACGGTTACCTTCGGTAAACGCCTTCATGGTCAACAGCATACGACGTACATCAGGGTGCACGATGATCGGGTCAGCCGGCTTGTCAGGTGCCTTGTTACCGGTCAGTGAACGCATTTGCAGACGCTCACGGGCGTACTTGATACCACCCTGGAAAGCCACTTCGGAATGCGCCAGACCCTGCAGTGCGGTACCCAGACGGGCAGTGTTCATAAAGGTGAACATGGCGTTCAGACCCTTGTTCGGCTCGCCGATCAGCAGACCGGTGGCGCCGTCAAAGTTCATTACGCAGGTAGCGTTACCGTGAATACCCATCTTGTGCTCGATCGAGCCACAAGAAACGCTGTTGCGTTCGCCTTTCTCGCCATTGGTATCGGGCAGGAACTTGGGCACGATGAACAGCGAGATACCCTTGGTACCAGCCGGCGCATCGGGCAGACGGGCGAGTACGATGTGGACGATGTTCTCGGCCATGTCGTGGTCACCGGACGAAATGAAGATCTTGGTGCCGCTGATCTTGTAGGTGCCATCAGCCTGGGGCTCGGCCTTGGTGCGCAGCATGCCCAGATCGGTACCGCAATGCGGTTCGGTCAGACACATGGTGCCGGTCCACTGACCGGATACCAGCTTGGTCAGGAACACGTGTTTGTGTTCATCGGTACCGTGGGTAGCGATGGTGTTCATGCAACCATGGGACAGACCGGGATACATGCCCCAGGACCAGTTGGCCTGACCGACCATTTCGCTGATCGCCAGACCCAGTGATTCGGGCAGACCCTGACCGCCGTGGTCAACGTCATGGGCCAGACTCGGCCAGCCGCCTTCAACGTACTGCTCATAGGCCTGCTTGAAACCGGTAGGGGTTTTCACGCCGTCGGCACTCCAGGTGCAACCTTCGGTGTCACCAATACGGTTCAGCGGCGCAATGACGTTTTCACAGAACTTGGCGCCCTCTTCCAGAATGGCATTGACCATATCAGGAGTGGCGTCTTCGCAGCCTGGCAGGCTCTTGTAGTGTTCTTCATAACCCAGTACTTCATCGCGAACGAAGCGAATGTCACGCAGGGGAGCCTTGTAATCTGGCATGGTACTTGACCTCAACGGTTATAACGGGTTTCAAGAGCAGCATGCAGCTGCGATTTTGTGGCTGCCTTGGCAGCAGATTCAAACAGACGTTTGAAACATACGTTTACGCCCGGACCATGTCAAGTAGTTGTGTCTTTATCAAAGACAAAAAATTTGTAACCGGGGAGAGAAACTGGGAGGCATCGCCTGGCCTGGAGCCAGACCGGAAAGGCAAACCTCAGGCTTGCAGGGACAACTCGCTGAGCGGCGTACGCTCATCGGCAATCTGGCGGTAGAGCGCCAGCTCTTTATCGCTGTTCGCGCCGGCGCGACTGACAGACGCATCGGCTTCAGGCTCAACATCCGCGCTGGCATCATCCTGCGGATCTGACTGTGACTGCGTCGCAATCTCGGCCCGCGCCTGGGCGATGATCTGTGCAGCCTGTGCAGCAATCGCCAGATCCTGGGATGAAGGCTGAGCCGGCGCCAGCGCAGCCCGCTGTACTTGTTGAAGTTTTTCGACCGTCGCTTCCGGGTCACCCGGCACGGGTGCGGTATCAATGCTGACCGATCCGCCAACCGCATACAAACGTCCGTCAGGCCCACGGGTGTAATCGTACCTGACGGTACCGGCATATTGACCACCCACTGCCAGGTGGGCCTGTTCGTGGGCCCTGACTTCACGATCACGGCTGGCCAGTGAGCGCACTTCGGCCTGGATCAAGCGCTGTTGTTCGGCCTCAACCCGTGCCAGCTGCTGACGCTGCTGGGCGGACACGGCAAGATCGTCACTGCCGGCAGCCGGTGCCGTCTCGACAGATGAGCCGGTACTGGCAGGCTCGGATCTTTGAGCAGCTGCAGCTGCAGGAGTTACCGATAAAACAGGTCGAGGCGTGACGGGATTGTCAGCGGGAATCGAAGGTAAACGACTATAGGCCTGAACGGCCGGAGAGATGACAGGTGACGGACTGATTGACATCATGTTCCATCACCTGCGGATCAGGCAGTCACGTCCAGCAAGGTGCCGAGGACTTCATCGGCGGTATCAATAACCGATGCACCGGCCTCAACCTCTCGTTGGCCCAGGCGCAGTTCAACCAGGCTATCCACCAGATTGACCGGACGATTGGAATCGACCTGGGTAGTGGCAGCAGGCTGACCATTGGCCGCTTGCACGGGAATGGCCTGGGACGCAGCCGGGTCCGCTTCAACACCGACGCGGGCAATTTCAGCCGCAGCAGTCGATGCGCGATACTGGCCCTGCCTTACGGTATTCAGTCCTGAGGACATCAGGTCAAGGGATGGCATAAACGACGCCTCCAAATGGATTGATCACTTTATATTCAAGCACAAAGTGCCAGTATGCGGTACCACCGCTGGTCAGTTCAGACCAGCGGTGCAATATCCAGATGGCTGGCAATCACTTCCGGCAGTGGCTGGGCCAACCAGGGCACCACGCCAAGACAGGGGGCCTTGAGCCGTTCCTTCAAGGTAGCCAGGTTCTCGGCAGCACGGTTCATCTGCGGATCAACCTGATTGGCCACCCAGCCAACCAGCTTCAAACCGTCGGCAGCAATGGCCTCAGCCGTCAACAAAGCATGGTTGATGCAACCTAGCTTCATACCGACCACCATGATCACCGGTACATTCAGGTTGCACGCCAGATCAGCCAGGGTCTGCTCGGCATTCAGTGGCACGCGCCAGCCGCCTGCGCCTTCCACCAGCGTCAGTTGCGCCTGATGCTGGAACACCCGCTGGCAACCTGCCGCGAGCCGCTCAACCGTCAGCTCGACGCCCTCTTCCTGAGCGGCAATATGCGGGGCGATGGCCGCCTCAAGGCACAAGGGATTGATGTCATCGTAGGCCAGCGCCGGCTGACATTGGGCCTGCAGCGCAAGCGCATCGTCATTACGCAGCCCCTGCGGCGTTGATTCCGCGCCGGCGGCAACCGGCTTGACCGCAGCGGTACTCAGGCCACGCTGACGCGCCGCGTACAACAAGGCAGCAGCTATGGTGGTTTTGCCAATCTCGGTGTCGGTGCCGGTAACAAAATAACGCTGGTGCATGTCAGGCCTCCTTGAACATCAGAATATGCGCCACCTGGTAGGTAGCCGTCAGCCCGGCGGGCTGACGATAGGCTTCATAGGCCTCGGTCAAGGCCCGCAAGCGCGCCCGACCGGTCAAGCCGCCGGGGCGACCCGGATTCAGGTTGTGCGCACCCAGCGCCTTGAGCTCTCGGGTCAGGTCGCTCAACTGCGGGTAATGCAGTACATGGGACTCAATGTCGCAGTGCCAGCGGGCAAAGCCGGCAGCAGCCAGTTGGCTTTGCAGGGATGCCAGTGCGCTGAAACGGTTGACGTGGACAAAGCCGTCTACCTGCTGCCAGGCCGCTTGCAGCTCATATAAACTGCCCTCGACCAAGGTAGTAAAAGCCAGGTAACCGCCAGGCCGCAGGCACCGTCGTGCTTCCGACAAGGCACGCGGCAGATCGGGGCACCACTGCAGCGCCAGGCTGGAAAACAGCAGATCCTGACTGGCATCGCGCAGCGGCAGCGCTTCGGCATCGGCAACCACCCAGTCGCCCTGCCCGGCCTGCTGGCTGCGGGCAAACTGCAGCATGCCTTCGGCCAGATCCAGGCCAATGACCGGCTGGGCAAAATGCATTTGTAACTGGCGGGTAAAATAGCCGGTACCGCATCCCAGGTCAGTGACTGCCCGGGGCTGCAGCTGCGCTGGAAGACGCGCCAACAAATTGCTACCAACCTGACGCTGGAAGGCCGCCGCCTGATCATAGCTGTGTGCGGCACGGCTGAATGAGGCAGCCACCTGCCCCTTGTCGATCTGCGCTTCAGTCATGTTCAGCAGCCAGAAAATCGCCAATCTGCTCAGCCAGCCACTGCGGATGCTCCAGCGGCAGAGCATGACTTGCCTGATCATTGATACGGATTCGGGCCCCGGGATTGAGTGCCTGCAAGGCTGGCGCAACGCCCACCGGCACCAGCGCATCACCAGCGGCCAGGCAATGCAGCATGGGCACAGTGCTGTGACTCAGGGCCCGGCGGTTATCCAGTACCGCCAACAGGGCCAGGGCATGCAGGCGCTGCTCTTCATCGGCATGGTCCCAGGGCATGGCTTTGCTCAGGCTGCGGGCCTGCTCGCTACCCTGACTGACCAGCAGGGCAAAGCGCTTGAGGCAACGTGGCTGATCCTGTCGCGCCGCCGCGTAAAAATCCTTGAATACCGCTTGAGGCATGGCCTCAGGCCAATCCGGGCGCGCCGCAAAACAGGCATTGCTGGCCAGGGTCACCACAGCACTGAAACGCTCCGGATAACGCCGCAGCAACTGTACGGCGAGCATGCCGCCGAGCGACCAGCCGACCAGCACGCCGGGGCGCAAGCGCTCAGCCAGCGCGGCCAGATCAGGCTCAAGACTGGACATCTGCAGGGGCGGCAAATCCATGCACTCGATCCGCGCCTGCGGCAGGCGTTCAGCCAGGGCCTGCTGTAGCGGCTGCATGGACTGTGCGGACATGGCCCAACCCGGCAACAGGCTGATATCAGTCATGGTTCTGCTCCGGTAATTCAGCGACCGCCGCCTTCAGGGCTGCGAGCAACTGATTGACGTCCTCAGGCGTATGCGCCGCTGACAGCGTTACCCGCAGGCGCGCCGTGCCATTGGGCACAGTCGGCGGACGAATCGCGGTCACCAGCATGCCGCGCCGGCGCAGCGCCGCCGAGAGCAACAGGGCGCGGGCACTGCTGCCCACCAGAATGGGTTGAATAGGTGTCGCGCTGTCCATCAACTCCAGACCAATAGTGGCAACACCGGTTCGGAACTGACTGATCAGTTGCTGCAGCCGCTCACGCCGCCAGCTTTCCTGCTGCAGCAATTGCAGGCTTTTCAGCGTGGCGCAGGCAATCGCCGGGGGCTGGCTGGTGGTGTAGATGTAGGGGCGGGCAAACTGGATCAGGGTTTCGATCAACGCCTCGCTGCCCGCAACAAAGGCGCCAGCGGTGCCAAAGCCCTTGCCGAGGGTGCCGATCAACACCGGCACATCGTCCAGCCCCAGGCCAAAGTGCTCGACAATGCCGCCACCCTGCTGACCCAGACAGCCAAAGCCATGGGCGTCATCGACCATCATCCAGGCACCGCGGGCCCGTGCGGCGGCGCACAGGGCCGGCAGATCAGCCAGATCACCATCCATGCTGAAGACGCCATCGGTCACCACCAGGGTATTACCGACTGCCTTGTCCAGACGACTCTCAAGACTGGCCACATCATTATGCAGATAGCGTGAAAAGCGCGCACCACTGAGCAGGCCAGCGTCGAGCAGCGAGGCATGATTGAGGCGGTCTTCCAGCACCGTATCGCCGCGCCCGACCAAAGCCGTCACGGCGCCCAGATTGGCCATGTAACCGCTGGATAACAACAGTGCACGGGGCCGACCGGTAAACGCGGCCAGCGCCTCTTCCAGTTCATGGTGCGGGCTGCTGTGACCCACCACCAGATGCGATGCACCGCCGCCGACCCCCCAGCGTTTTGCACCTTCGGTAAAGGCGGCAAGCACCTCAGGGTGATTGGCCAACCCCAGGTAATCATTACTGCAAAAGCCCAGCAACGACTGCCCATCCACCTGCACACGCACGCCTTGCGGCGACTGCAACAGCGGACGCTGTCGGTATAGATGCGCAGCATGGCGCTCGGCAAGACGGGACCGCAGGTTGAAGGGCATAAAAAACCGCTTTAGGCTGGAGGCTGGAGGCTGGAAGATCGGGTCCTGCAAACTACCGCTGATTGCTGATGCCGGGACCAACCACGGCAATCAGTGACCCTGAGAACGGTCGGCTTCCGGCTTTCAGCCTTCAGCCTTCAGCCCGTGCTCAGCCCGCCGCATTGACAAACAGGGCGCTATCGCGCTGTTCGACCAGGGCCTGCTCGATGGCGGCCTGGTGCACTTCGTCGTCGTGCTCCTGACGCTCTTCCGGCTTGATGCCGAGGCGGTCGAACAGGCGCATGTCCTTTTCCGCCTGGGGATTCGAGGTGGTCAGCAGTCGATCGCCATAGAAAATCGAGTTGGCGCCAGCGAAGAACGCCAGGGCCTGGGTCTGTTCATTCATCTGCTCACGGCCGGCAGACAGGCGCACGTGGGACCTGGGCATCATGATCCGGGCTACCGCCAGGGTACGGATAAAGTCGAAGGGATCGACGTCGGCTTCGTTCTCCAGCGGCGTGCCCTTGACCTTGACCAGCATGTTGATCGGCACGCTTTCCGGGTGTTCCGGCAGGTTGGCCAACTGGATCAACAGACCGGCACGGTCTTCCAGGCTTTCACCCATGCCGAGGATGCCGCCGGAACAGATCTTCATGCCGGCTTCACGCACGTAGGACAGGGTCTCAAGACGATCACCAAAACTGCGGGTGGTGATGATCTTGCCGTAGAACTCGGGTGAGGTATCAAGGTTGTGGTTGTAGTAATCCAGACCGGCATCGGCCAGTGCAGCAGTCTGCTCCTTGGTCAGTTTGCCCAGGGTCATGCAGGTTTCCAGACCCAGCTTGCGTACACCGCGGACCATATCCAGCACATAGGGCATGTCCTTGTCGGAGGGATGCTTCCAGGCGGCGCCCATGCAAAAGCGCGTGGCGCCGATGGCCTTGGCCGCAGCAGCTTCATCCAGCACCTTCTGCACTTCCAGCAGCTTTTCCTTGTCCAGGCCGGTGTTGTAATGGCCGGATTGCGGGCAATACTTGCAATCCTCGGGGCAGGCACCGGTCTTGATCGACAACAGCGTCGAGACTTGAACCCGGTTGGCATCAAAGTGCTGGCGATGCACGGTCTGGGCCTGAAACAGCAAATCGTTGAACGGTTGCTTGAACAGGGCCAGCACCTCGGCCGGTTTCCAGTCATGGCGGGTCGAGGACGGGGTCAAGGAGAGCGTCATGGGATCATTCCTGAGGGTTTGCACGGGAACCGATTTCGGTTCAATCTATGCCTCGCATCATAGCGACGGCATGGAGGCTGTCAACCTTTGAAGATCAAGCAGGTTTACAAGTGGCTATTTAATAACCAGCAACTACCCTGCCTGCTATGCCAGGCATCCGGGCCCCATGCCGAGCATGGACTCTGCACCGGCTGCCATGCCGACCTGCCCTGGCTCGGCTACCATTGCCGCCAATGCGCCATCCCGCTACCCCAGCCAGACGCCCGTTGCGGACAATGCCAACAGCGTGCACCCGCTTTCTCCCAGGTTGTTTGCCCGCTGCTGTATCGTTTCCCGCTGGATAGCCTGATACCGGCTTTCAAACACCATGAACAGCTGACCTATGGCCGCCTGCTGGGCCGGTTGCTGGCCGAGCACGTGCAACATCATTACCACGAGCGCCAACTGCAATTACCCGATCTGCTGGTCCCCATGCCGCTGTTCCGAGGGCGGCTGGCGCAACGGGGGTTCAATCAGGCCCACGAACTGGCACGGCCAGTGGCGCGTTTACTACAGTTGCCCCTGAGCCAACGCAGCTTGCAGCGCATTCGTCCGACCCCGGCTCAGCAGGGACTCAGTGCACGGGAGCGGCGGCGCAACCTGCAGGATGCCTTCAGCTGCAGTGCACCCGAGCACATGCTGGGACGCCATGTTGCCCTGATTGATGACGTGCTTACCACTGGCGCCAGCGCCGACGAAGCAAGCCGTGTTCTGCTGGCTGCGGGTGCGTTGAGTGTCAGTGTCTGGTGTGTTGCCAGAACGCCCTGATGTCCTGCCTCCGAGACTGCGCTTGCGACCGACGGCCTGAAGGCCCAAGCTAGCAGCCCATACCAAGGAGCCGCCATGACCACCCACCCCTTTGCCCTGCTGACCCCCGATACCGTGCTGGACGCGGTGGAGTCGCTCGGCTTTGTCAGCGATGCCCGCACCCTGACGCTGAACAGCTATGAAAACCGGGTATTCCAGATTGGTATTGAGGGTGCCGAGCCACTGATCGCCAAGTTTTATCGTCCCGAGCGCTGGTCCGATGAAGCCATCCTTGAAGAGCACACCTATTCGCAGGAACTGGCCGAACGTGACATTCCGGTGATTGCACCGATGCAGATCGACGGCAAAACCCTGTTCGAATTCGCCGGATTTCGTTTCAGCCTGTTTCGCCGCTTCGGTGGCCGCGCACCGGAACTCGACAACCCGGATCATCTGTTAATGCTCGGTCGACTGCTCGGTCGCCTGCATGCGGTGGGCGCCATGAAGCCTTTTCAGCATCGTCCGACCCTCAGTGTGCAGCGTTTTGGCCATGACAGTCTGGCCTTCCTGCGCGAATCCGGGGTGGTGCCGAAGGCGCTGCAACCAGCGTATTATTCGGTTGCCGATGATCTGATGCAGGTGATCGAGCAACGCTTCCGCGAGCATCCGTACCAGAGCCTGCGCCTGCATGGTGATCTGCATGTCGGTAACCTGCTGTGGCGCGACGAGCATCTGTATATGGTTGATATGGACGACTGCCTGCAGGGACCAGCGATTCAGGACCTGTGGATGATGCTCTCTGGCGAGCGTGATCAGCGGCAGGCACAGCTGTCGGAACTGGTTGACGGTTACAACGAATTCCATGATTTTGACCCGCGCCAGCTGCCGCTGATCGAGTCGCTGCGCAGTCTGCGGCTGGTGCACTACAGTGCCTGGCTGGCCCGGCGCTGGACTGACCCGGCGTTCCCCAGACACTTCCCCTGGTTTGCCCAGGAGCGTTACTGGGCCGACCAGATCCTGACCCTGCGGGAACAGCGTGCCGCACTGGATGAGCCCGCGCTTCGGCTGTTCTGATCAGCGCGTATCAGGGACATCAATAGCCATTTTCAGTCAGGGAGTGACTCTTTACACTGCAACGCACTTTTATCCGAGGCAACGAGCATGACCGATACCCTACTCGACTCCCGCAATCTGGCCTTCGAACTCTATGAAGTGCTGGATGCCGAGGCCCTGACCCAGCGCCCGCGTTTTGCCGATCACAACCGTGAAACCTTTGATGCCGCCATCGGCACCGCGCGCACCGTGGCAGAAAAGTTCTTTGCTCCGCACAACCGCAAGAACGACGAAAACGAACCGCAATACGTGGATGGCGCCGCCGTCCTGATCCCCGAGGTCAAGCCAGCCATGGACGCCTTTATCGAGGCCGGGTTTCTGAATGCCACGCGCAGCTTCGAGGTCGGCGGCATGCAGATGCCGAACCTGCTGTCCCAGGCCTGTTTTGCCCATTTCCAGTCCGCCAACGTCGCCAGCTCGTCCTATGCCATGCTGACCATGGGTGCCTCCAACCTGATCGAAAGCTTCGGTGATGACGAACAGAAAAAGCGCTTTCTCGAGCCAATGATCGAAGGCCGCTTCTTTGGCACCATGGCCCTGACCGAGCCGCACGCTGGCTCCTCTCTGTCGGATATCCGCACCAAGGCTGAACCCGCAGGTGACGGCACCTATCGCCTGAAGGGCAACAAGATCTACATTTCCGGCGGCGATCACCCGCTGTCGGAAAACATCGTGCACATGGTGCTGGCCAAACTGCCGGATGCCCCGCCGGGAGTGAAGGGTATATCCCTGTTTATCGTGCCCAAGTTCCTGGTCAACGACGATGGCTCACTGGGCCCACGCAATGACGTGGCACTGGCCGGCCTGTTCCACAAGATGGGCTGGCGCGGTACCACCTCCACCGCGCTGAACTTCGGCGAGAAAGGTGAGTGCGTCGGTTATCTGGTCGGCAAACCGCATCAGGGCCTGCCCTACATGTTCCGGATGATGAATGAGGCGCGCATCGGCGTGGGCATGGGCGCGATCATGCTCGGCTATGCCGGCTATCTGTATTCCCTGAACTATGCCCGCGATCGTCCCCAGGGTCGCCTGCCGGACGGCAAGGATCCGGCCAGTCCGCAGGTAGCCATTGTCGAGCACACTGACGTCAAGCGCATGCTGCTGACGCAGAAAGCCTATGTCGAAGGCGCCTTCGATCTTGGCCTGTACGCCGCACGCCTGTTTGATGACACCGAAACCCTGGAAACCGAAGCTGAACGCAGTACCGCACTGGAGCTGCTCGATCTGCTGACGCCGATCGTCAAATCCTGGCCGTCCGAGTTCTGCCTCAAGGCCAACGAGCTGGCGATTCAGATTCTTGGCGGCGCCGGCTATACCCGCGAGTACCCGGTCGAGCAGTATTACCGTGACAACCGCCTGAACCCGATCCACGAGGGCACCCACGGCATTCAGTCGCTGGATCTGCTCGGTCGCAAGGTCGCCATGAACAACGGCGCTGCACTCAAGCAGTTGTCGGCACTTATTCAGGATACCTGCCGTCGTGCCACGGAGTTCGACTCCCTGACCGCCCTGCGCGAGCCGCTGGAAAAACTCCACGCCCATATTGGCAAGGTCACCCTGGCGCTGCTTGGCGACATGGGCAAAGGCCAGGTCAACCAGGCGCTGGCCAACTCGGCCCTGTACCTGACCGCCTTTGGCCATATGGTCATCGGCTGGCGCTGGCTGGAGCAGGCGATCCGCGCTGAGCAAGGTCTGGCCAGCGGCAAGCCGGTGGATGCCGACTTCTATCGGGGCAAGCTGCAGGCGGCGCGTTTCTTTCTGACCTGGGAAGTACCCGGCTGCCACCATGCCCTGCAGGTACTGGAAAACCGTGACAGCACCTGTCTCGATATGCAGGACAACTGGTTCTGAACGACCTGTATTCAAGATGAATATCAGGCCGCCCACCGGGCGGCCTGATATTATCGGCGGCCGGAAAGTGAAGAGGACTTCCCAAGCCTTCCGGAGACGTCTACCCTTCGACACAGACCCTCTCTGGATGCCCTTACATGCCGCGTCTCTGCACCCTGCTCTTCATCTGCTTCTCTGTACTGCTGCTGCCAGCCAGCCTGCAAGCGGAGACGAGCATTGCGTCGAGTCTGGAAACAGTCGAGGAAGAAATTCGCAGCCTGCCCGACAGCAGTTACTCCGAGTCGGAGAAACGTGAACTCCAGGAAGCCCTGCAAGCCACCCTGATACATTTGCAACGCAGCCGGACAACCCAGGCTGAACAGGCCGAGTTGCGCAAACAGCTGGAGCGGGCACCGGAACAGAACCGCAGTCTGCGCCAACAGATCGATAACCTGCGTGAGCAAAGTTACGAAAGCCTGATTGATCGCTTCAACAGCCTAACGCTGGAAAGCCTTGAGGAACAATTAGGCGACAAGGTAGCCAGGATGTTCGGTTGGCAAAACGAGCTGACCGAGGTCAACGGTGAGTTGATTGCCATCCAGACTCGACCGGAACGCACCCAGGCTCAGGTGCTGGCCAATCAGACCCGGGAACAGGCCATCACTGACCAGTTACGCCTGCTGCAACGCCAACCCGAAAGCCGTATCACGCAAGCGCGTATCAGCATGTTGCGGGCCGAACAGCAGAGCCTGCAATTGAGCAACGAGCTGATGCGCCAGCAGCTCAACGCCAACAGCGTGATGCAGGACTTGAGCACACAGCAGCGCAACCTGCTGAAACAGCAGATTGTCGACATAGAGCTGGAGGTCCAGGCACTGCAGGACGTGATCAATGAAAAACGCCGCAGCCAGTCCGAGCAAACCATCAGCGAGACCGCCTCCTTTGCCCTGCGCACCAGCAACCACGAGCTGTTGCGCGAGCAGGGTAGCCTCAACCAGCACCTCAGCGAAGAATTGCTGGCTGCCACCAATCAACTGGGTGAGCTGACCCGTGATAACATCAAGACCCTTCAACAGATCGAGAGTCTGACCCAGATCGACCGTGCGCTGGAGCAGCAAATCAGCGTGCTGGAAGGCAGTTTGCTGCTGTCACGCATCCTGCATCAGCAGAAGCGCTCACTGCCCAGTGTCAGACTGGACGACACGGTGGCCAATCAGATCGCTGACCTGCGCCTGCGACAGTTTGAGCTGAACGACCTGCGCGACCAACTCAATACCCCGCAGGCTTACCTCAGGGACATGCTCGAACGTCTACCACTAGAACAGCGCAGCGACCTGCAGGATGATATGCAGCAGGTGATCGACAGCCGTATCGATCTGGTCGCGCAATTGAGCAGCAATATCAACACCCTGCTGAGTCAGGCCATCACCCTGCAGATCAACCAGCGACAACTGAAACAGCTCAGCTCGGACCTGAGGCGCACCATTGATGACCAGTTGTTCTGGGTTGCCAGTAACCGACCAATCGACTGGGATTGGCTGCGCGTTTTGCCACAACAAAGCCTGAAACAATGGCATAACGCCAAGGTGACAACCCGTGCAATCGATTTCGGCAAGGCACTGTGGACGGGCTGGCCCTGGTTAGTGCTATTGACGCTATTGCTGGCAGTCCACACCTGGTGGCGTCGCCGTCTGCGTCAGACCCTGGTGACGCTGAACGAAGACGTAGGTCACTTCCGCCGGGACAGCGGCTCGCATACGCCGCGGGCACTGCTGTTCAGTGCCCTGACCGTGCTGCCGATTCCGGTTGTGCTGCTGACCCTCGGACTCCTGCTGCAACTGGAGAATCAGGCCGCCATGCCGGTGCTGGGCAAGGCGCTGGTCGAGCTGTCGCTGGCCTGGTTTGTACTGCACCTGCTGTATCGTATTCTTGACCCGAACGCGATTGCCGTTCGGCACTTCCGTTGGGATCCCGAACTGGTGCAACGCCTGCACCGGCTGACGCGTAATATCGCCTGGATCATGCTGCCGGTGGTGCTGGTCATCTCCATCAACGCGACCATCCCCGAACAACAGACCGAGGATGTCATCGGCCGCACCCTGATGCTGGTCGGCATGTTGATGCTCAGTACGCTGCTGGGGCGGATGATGTGGCGCAGCGAACCTTTGTACAGTTCCCGCGTCGTGCACTTCAGCGCCACACTGGTCCTCACCCTGACACCCTTGGCCCTGGCTGGCATGACCTTCTGGGGCTACCACTACACCTCGATCAAGCTGGCAGACCGTTTCATCGACACCCTGTATCTGATTGTCGCCTGGATGCTGGTCGAGGGCACTGTGGTGCGCAACCTCAATGTGGCTGGACGCCGGTTGGCCTACCAGCGCGCCCTGAGCAAACGCGAGAATGCACAGCAGCGCGAGGGCCAGGACAGCGAGATGAATGTTGAAGTCCCGGAAATGAATATCCAGCAGATCAACCAGCAATCGCTGCGCTTGGCAAAACTGGGCATCATGATTCTGTTCGGTGTGCTGGTGTATCTGGTCTGGGCCGACCTGATCAGTGCCGCCTCCTATCTCGACTCGGTGAGCCTCTGGGAGTACAACGCAGGTACGGCGGACAGCCCGCAAATGATGCCGATGAGTGCCGCCGATGTGCTCGGCGCACTGCTGGTCGTGGTTTTCACCATTACTCTGGCACGCAACCTGCCCGGCTTGCTGGAAATTCTCGTGCTGTCGCGCATCAACCTGCAACAGGGCAGCAGTTACGCCATCACCACCCTGCTCAGCTATACCATTTTCAGTATCGGCATCATTGTCGGCCTGTCCGCCCTGGGTGTCAGCTGGAACAAGCTGCAGTGGCTGGTGGCGGCGCTGGGCGTAGGCCTGGGTTTTGGTTTGCAGGAAATTTTCGCCAACTTTGTATCGGGTCTGATCATCCTGTTCGAACGCCCGGTACGTATTGGCGACGTAGTGACCATTGGCGAACTGTCGGGCACGGTCAACCGCATCCGTATCCGGGCCACCACCATCACCGACTTTGACCGCAAGGAGATCATTGTTCCGAACAAGACCTTTGTCACAGAGCAACTGATCAACTGGTCGCTGAATGACACCGTAACCCGGGTCATTATTCGCGTTGGCGTCGCTTATGGCTCCGATCTCAAGCTGACCCGCGAGCTGATGTTACAGGCGGCCAAAGCCAACACGCGGGTACTCAAGGACCCTGAGCCCCTGGTGTTATTTCTGAATTTTGGTGACAGCACCCTGGACCACGAACTGCGCGTACATGTGCGCGAGCTGCTTGACCGCAACATGGCGATTGATGAAATCAACCGGGAAATCGACCGCCTCTTTGCTGAAAACGACATCGAGATTGCTTTCCGGCAAATGGATATCAACCTGCGCAACAGCGAGGGGCTGGACAAGCTGATCGAGCTCAGACGCACAGAACCCAAGCCTGAGTCAACGCAGGATGCAGAACCAAAGACCGAGCGAGACTCCGATCCGGCTCCAGGTCCAGACCCCAGGACAGAGCCCGAGCCGGGTGCAAGCAAGCGCTTGATGCCGGACGCCTGAAGCCCGAAAATAGCGCCCCATTTCCATCCCTTTGGATTGCAGCCATGCCAAGAGCCGCCGAACTGAAAAAAGGCAATATCGTACAGGTCAACAACCAGCCGTATATTGTCTCACTGATAGACGTAAAGAACCCCTCTTCACGGAGCGGAACTACCCTGTACAAAATTCGTCTCAATCACGTGCAAACCAAACAGAAACTGGATTTGAGTCTGACCGGCGATGAAGTCCTGGCACCCATCGACTTCCAGAAGCGGCAGATGCAGTTCCTCTATCAGGATGCCGACGGCTACACCTTCATGGATAACGAGGACTTCAGTCAGTTCACCCTCAGCGCCGAGCAACTGGATGAGCAGATTCCCTACCTGTATGACGGCATAGTCGGACTCTACGGCCTGGTCGTTGAGGGCAATCTGGTTGGCGTGGAGTTACCCGCCGTGGTGGAAATGCCGATTGAAGAAACACCGCCGGCGATCAAGGGCTCCTCGGCCAGCGCCCGCTCCAAGACCGCGCGCTTTGCCAGCGGCCTGGAAATCCAGATTCCGGAATACCTGGAAACCGGTGAAGTGGTGCGCATCAATACCGAAACCGGCAAGTTCATGTCGCGCGCCTAGGGCCGCGACAGCGGCAAGCGGCAAGCGGCAAGCGGCAAGCAAGAATGCGTCCAGCCGGATTAACCTGCAACTAACGTCCGACCCATTAACCGATCAAGCTTACCTTCATGGACAGCTTGAAACTTGAAGCTTGCAGCTTGCAGCTTCCAACAGCGAACAACGAGAGCCCCTATGTCCAACGCCCCCCACACTATCGAACCACGCAACCCGGCTGACGCCGCCGTCATCTGGTTGCACGGCCTGGGCGCTGATTGCTTTGATTTTGTGCCGGTGGTCGAGATGCTCGGCCTGCCAGCCAGCCATGGGGTACGCTTCATTTTCCCCCAGGCGCCGACCCGACCAGTGACCATCAACGGGGGTATTGCCATGCCCAGCTGGTACGACATTCTTGGTATGGCCCCGGCGCGGGCGATCAACCAGGCGCAAATGCAGGAGTCGGCCGATATGGTCAACAGCCTGGTCGAGCAACAGCTGGCTGCAGGCATCGCTGCAGAACGTATTGTGCTGGCCGGTTTCTCCCAGGGTGGTGCCGTGATTCTGCATGCAGCCGTGCATCAGCCTCGTCAACTTGCCGGTCTGATGGCGCTCTCCACCTACGGCCCGACACTGGAAAGCCTGCTGGCCGAGCAGACCGACGCGCCTGCCCTGGATATCTTCTTTGGCCATGGCCGGCATGATGATGTGGTGCTGCCACGCCTTGGCCGTGAAGCCCATGATCGCTTGTTGGCCGCAGGTCATCGCGTCGAATGGCATGAATACGCCATGATGCATGAAGTCTGCCCCGCGGAAATTTCCGACATCAGCCGCTGGCTCAAGCAGCGCCTGAGTATCTGAGCTCAGACTGGTCAAAAACCGACCTGCCAGGGCTTCGCTAAAACCCTGGCTTGCTTTACACTGCGCGGTGAATATTCATTTGCCCACGTTGAGAGATGCCTGTGCTCAAAGCACTGAAAAACCTGTTCAAGCCTGAAGACAAGCCGGTTACACCGCCCTCGTCCGCCCCCGTAGCCAAGACTGAACGCCCGGCCCGCACGGCCAAGACCAGGCAACCCAACACCCGCTCGGCATCCGCTGACAGCACTGCCAGCAAACCAGAGCGCAAGCCGCGACCGAAACGCGACAAACCTCAGGTCCAAGCGCCGATTGAAGTGTCCAACTGGACTATCCAGGACTTCGCTGTTGAGCCCGCCGAGGGCAAGACCCGCTTTCACGATTTCAATCTACCCGACAGCCTGATGCGTGCCATCCAGGATCAGGGCTTCACTTACTGCACACCCATTCAGGCTCAGGTTCTGGGTAGCACGCTCAAGGGTCAGGACGCCATTGGTCGCGCCCAGACCGGCACCGGCAAAACGGCTGCCTTTCTGATCTCGACCATCACTCAGTTGCTGGACACCCCGGAGCCGGATGAGCGCTTCATGGGTGAACCACGCGCACTGATCATTGCCCCGACCCGCGAACTGGTGATGCAGATTGCCAATGACGCCGAAGGCCTGACCAAGCATTGCAAACTGAATGTCATGTCCTTTGTCGGTGGCATGGATTTCGACAAGCAGATCAAGCAACTGGAAAAGCGCCACTGCGACATTCTGGTTGCCACCCCGGGCCGTTTGCTGGATTTCTGCAACCGCGGCGAGGTGCATCTGGACCTGGTCGAGGTCATGATTCTCGATGAAGCCGATCGCATGCTCGACATGGGCTTCATTCCCCAGGTGCGCCAGATCATCCGCCAGACGCCGCGCAAGGGCGATCGCCAAACCCTGCTGTTCTCCGCCACCTTCAGTGACGATGTAATGAACCTGGCCCAGCAGTGGACCCTCGACCCGGCGATTGTCGAAATCGAGCCCGAGCGGGCTGCCTCTGCCAATGTCACCCAGCAGGTCTATGCGGTGTCCGGCAGTGACAAGTACAAACTGCTGTACAACCTGATTACCCAACTGAATCTGGAGCGGGTGATGATCTTTGCCAACCGCAAGGATCAAGTCCGACGCATTCAGGAGCGGCTGGTTCGAGACGGCATCAATGCCGCGCAACTGTCCGGCGATGTACCGCAACAGAAGCGCGTAAAGACGCTCGACAGCTTCAAGGAAGGCAAGTTACGCGTGCTGGTCGCCACCGATGTGGCCGGTCGCGGCATTCATGTCGACGGCATCAGCCATGTCATCAACTACACCCTGCCGGACGACCCCGAGGATTACATCCACCGTATTGGTCGGACAGGCCGGGCTGGCGCCAAGGGCACCTCAATCAGTTTCGCCTGTGAGGATGACGCCTTCAATATCGCGCCCATCGAAGCCCTGCTGGGCAACAAGCTGGACTGTCTGCCGCCCGAGGAACAGCTTCTGCAGGCACTGCCTGCGCGCAATCAGAGCGCCGAGGAACGGGCCGCCAGTGATGCCAATGAAGCCGAGCAGGCTGCGGCGGCTGCCGCCAATCGCAAACGTGCAAGCAGTCGGGATCAGAGTCGCGGACGCCGACGATAGGGCTAGGGTGGAGGGCTTTTTTCAACTACCGGGCCAATGACTATAACGCGGTTTTTTGCCTGGTGAATACGTCCTTTCGTCGCTTTCAGACTTTATTTTTCTTTTGCTTTCTTCGCGCTTGTGCAGGTCATTTGATCTGCGCTATACATCGGTCAACCGGCCAAAGCCCGCAGCTGATCCTCAGATAGCTGTCGGCGCCAGAGCCGGTCCTGCGAACTGCCAGGTGCAGCTCAAGTGCCTGATACAGTTTCGAAATATGGCCCTTGCGAGGTAAATTGCATATGGAAGCGTGCCTACCGACACGACATACCTTCTACGTCCTCGATACCAACGTCCTGATCCACGACCCCAACGCCCTGCTCAACTTCGAAGAACACCACGTCATCATCCCGATGACCGTCCTCGAAGAACTCGACAAGCTCAAGTCCGGCAAGACCAGTACCGCCGCCGACTGCCGACAGGCCATTCGCCTGATAGACCAGACCCTTGCAGACGCACCACCTGATCAGGTGGAAAAGGGCGTGCCCATTCAACGTGGCAAGCTCGGACCGAATGGCACTCTGGCCATTCTCATGGACAAGACGCCGATCCCCGCACACTGCCTACCCAACGACCTGAACGACAACAAGATCATCAACCAGCTCTGCCAGCTCCAGCAAAAACACCCTGACGCCCGCGTGGCACTGGTCTCCAAGGACATCAACATGCGCCTGAAAGCGCGTGCCTGCGGAATTGATGCCGAGGACTATCATACCGACCAGCTGCTGGACGATATTGCCCTGCTCGCCCGTGGCTACCACGAAATCAAGGGTTCCTTCTGGGACCGTGTGAACCGCGTGGAAACCCATCAGCGCTTGGGCCAGACTATCCATGACGTACAATTGATCGACAACTTACCGGCCCTGCATATCAACGACTTCATCATCGACGAACAGGGCTTTATCGGCTGGGTCAAGGCGATTGATGGCGACCATCTGAGTCTGCGCGACCTGCATCAGGAACCGCTGCTGCATCAGGAAGCCTGGGGCTTGAAACCACGCGATGTGTTTCAGGCCCTGGCCATGTATGCGCTGATGGATCCGGATATCCATTTGGTCAACCTGACCGGCGCGGCCGGTTCGGGCAAAACCATTCTGGCCCTGGCGGCGGCCATCGAGCAGACCATGGTGACCAAGACCTACCGGCGCATCATTGCCACCCGCAGCACCCAGGGGCTTGATGAAGATATCGGCTTTCTGCCGGGCACCGAGGCGGAGAAGATGGAGCCCTGGCTGGGCGCCATCACCGACAACCTTGAGGCTCTGCACATGGATGACGAGAGTACGGTGGGCAGCGTCGACTACATCCTTGATCGCGTTCCGCTGCAGTTCAAATCCCTGAACTACATCCGCGGTCGCAGCTTCCAGCAGAGTTTCATCCTGATCGATGAAAGCCAGAACCTGACACCGCATCAGATCAAGACCATCATCACCCGTGCCGGCAGCGGCTCAAAAGTGGTCTGCCTGGGTAACCTGGCGCAGATCGACACACCCTACCTGAACGCCACCAGCTCGGGCCTGACCTATCTGACCGAGTGCTTCAAGGACTTTCCCCACGGCGTCCACATCCATCTGCAGGGTGTTCCCAGGTCCATTCTCGCGGAGTATGCAGAAAGTCACCTCTAACCTGAAGCTGGAAGCTGGAAGCTGGAAGCTGGAAGCTGGAAGCTGCGCAAGGATGCTGCAGCTTTTAACTTGTTGCCATCAACCATTAACTTCCTTTATCACCTCCATGCAGAGCGCTGCCTTCGGCATTCGGGCATACTATTTGCCAGCTATTTACGGAGGTTGTTTATGCTGATGGTTATTTCTCCCGCCAAGACCCTGGATTACGACACCCCAGCGGTGATCGATACCCATACCAAGCCACGTTTTCTGCAGCACAGCGCCGAGCTGATAGCCGTTCTGCGTGAAAAGTCACCCCAGGATATCGCCGAACTGATGTCGCTCTCGGACAAGTTGGCCAGCCTGAATGTGGCGCGCTTTGGCAGCTGGAGTGACAAGGTCAGCAAGAAGAACAGCAAGCAGGCACTGTTGGCGTTCAAGGGCGATGTCTACACCGGACTGAATGCCGAGGACTTCAGCGAAGCGGACTTTGCCTTTGCGCAAAAGCATCTGCGCATGCTCTCGGGGCTCTATGGTCTACTGCGGCCGCTGGATCTGATGCAGCCCTATCGACTGGAAATGGGCACCAAGCTGCCGACAGCCAGGGGCAAGGATCTGTATGCCTTCTGGGGCGAGCAGATTAGCCAATGGTTGAACAAGGACCTTGCCGATCAGGATGACGGGGTACTGTTGAACCTGGCCTCACAGGAGTATTTTTCTGCCGTCAAACCCAAGGCCCTGAAAGCCCGGGTCATAGACACCGTTTTCAAGGACCAGAAGAACGGCCAGTACAAGATCATCAGTTTCTACGCCAAAAAGGCCCGTGGCCTGATGGCCCGTTGGGTCATCAAGGAACGCATCACTGATCCGGAAAAACTCAAGGATTTCGATCTGGACGGCTACTACTATGACCCGACCAGCTCATCGGCAGACAAGCTGGTGTTCTTGCGAGAGGAGCAGCGCTAAGCAGCGGCAAGCTACAAGCCGCAAGCCATAAGCTGCAAGCAACACCCACTTTGTGCTTTCGGATAAGCCCATGGGGCTGTCTGGCAACAGCTACGACCCACCCCCAGGCTAACTGCTTTTAGCTTAAAGCTTGCGGCTTGCGGCTTGCGGCTTGCAGCCAGCCCGAGGGGCTGGCGCTTACTGATCAAATCCAGGATTGACCCGCTGCAGCTTGCGCAGCAACGCCGGCCAGGCCAGATTGGCGCCGGCACCGTTGGTGACCTTGCGCATGCTTTCACGGGCGCCGTCGAGGATGGCCTGTGGAATCGGAATCAGCTCGCCACCACCGGCCTGTGCGTTGACCTGAATTTCGCAGCAGCGCTGCAAGGTGTACATGGTCAGAAAGGCTTCAGCTACCGACTTGCCGCAGGTCATCAGGCCGTGGTTGCGCAGGACCATATTGTTGGTGTTACCCAGGTCAGCCTGGAGCCTAGCCTTCTCTGCATCGTTCAGCGCCACACCCTCGTAATCGTGGTAGGACAAGCTGCTGAGGACAAAGATGGACTGCTGGGAAATCGGCAGAATCCCGTCTTTTTGCGCAGAGACACCGACACCGGCAGCGGTATGGGTATGCAGTACACAGGCCGCATCATGACGCACTTCATGCACGGCGCTGTGGATGGTAAAGCCGGCCGGGTTGATGCTGTAGGGTGAGTCCACCAGCTTGTTACCCTGCAGATCAATCTTGACCAGATTCGAGGCGGTGATTTCCTCGAACATCAAGCCATAGGGGTTGATCAGGAAATGCTCGGTGCCAGGAATCTTCGCCGACACGTGCGTGAACACCACATCATCCCAGCCGTACATGGCGATCAGGCGGTAGCAGGCAGCCAGATCAACCCGGGTTTGCCATTCTTCGGCGCTGACCTGGTCCTTGACGTCCAGTACCGGCAGGCTTTGCAATGCAGTCATTGAACTATCCTCTTGAAATCACGGGTGTTGCTGACCGCAGGCGCGCAAGTTGCGGCATACTGTAGGACGATCAGCCTTATGAGGAGTCTAGACGGTGACCGTGAAACGGACTGTCTCGCAATTTACAGTGTCGGGCAAAACCGACAGGGACAAACTGTCAAAGTTATTACAGGAAAATCGCTGGTTCAGTGAGTTGTCACCCGCTGTGCTGGATGACCTTGTAGCCCAGGCGCGTATCCGTCGTCTGGAGGACGGTGAGTGCGTGTATGCCAGAGGCGACAGTCCGGACGGTCTGTACGGCGTGATCAGCGGCGCGGCGCGCATCAGCAACAGCGGACCTGATGGACGCGAGGCGGTACTGGCGATTCTCAGCCCAGGCAGCTGGTTTGG
The DNA here is from genome assembly GCA_002840055.1 of Gammaproteobacteria bacterium HGW-Gammaproteobacteria-11. Classification (GTDB taxonomy): domain Bacteria; phylum Pseudomonadota; class Gammaproteobacteria; order Pseudomonadales; family Pseudomonadaceae; genus Halopseudomonas. The sequence continues at coordinate 329,039 of PGZJ01000002.1, forward strand.
TGAGATCTCGCTGTTCGACGGCCTGCCGCGCTCACATGATACCCATGCCAGTGGCACGACCGAGTTGCTGCTGATTCCGCGGCGCAACTTCCAGCAATTTCTGGAACGCCATCCCGAACTCTATCCGTTGTTCATCAGCCTGCTGTGTCGGCGCCTGCGCATCTCCTTCGCCATGCTTGAAGACAGCGCACTGCTGCCACTGACCGCAAGACTGGCCAAGCGCTTGCTGATGCATGCACATAATTACGGACAGACCGAAAAAGACAGCGGGCGCACCCTGGTGCAACTGTCACAGGAATCCCTGGGCTTGATGCTCAATAGCTCGCGGCAAAGTGTCAACAAGCAACTCAAACGCATGGAAAGCGCTGGCCTGCTGCAGATCAACTACGGTCAGATCATCATTCTGGACGAGCAGGCACTGGGCAGACTGGCCAGTGGTGAACCCAGCGAGAACCTCTGATTCAGGTCAGTGCTGCCACCAGTTGATCAAGCCAGGGACCGGCATCCAGTTCAGGGGTAACCGATTCACTGGCATCCAACCGCAGCATGGGTATGACTTCCCTGGCCTGTAGTTCCAGCATCAGCTCGCGCACCTGCTCACCGCCCTGGCAAAAAGTATCGGCGTAGGCCGAGTCGCCCAGGGCGATCACCGCAAAGGGCTTGCCGGTGAACAGTGGAAAACGATCCCGCAGCTCATGGAAGAACGGCAGAAAGGTATCCGGCAACTCGCCCATACCGGTAGTAGAGGTACACAACAGGTACGCATCGGCCTGTGCTTCGAGCAGTTCATCAACCCTGGGCGGATGCAGCCGCACAACCTGCAGGCCGGCTTCCCGACAGCGGATTGCCGCCTCATCCGCAACCAGATCGGCGGTACCATAGACAGAGCCGCTGAGGATGGCCAGTTGCATGTATTGATCTCCTGAAAGCGTTGAACGGGACGCCATTATGCCGCAATCTTTCGCTTTTCAGGCGGTAGACAGCGGGGGATGTTGCTATAGAATGTGTGCAAACCACCGGAGAACGCTGTAGCAATGATCAATGCCAAATTACTTCAGCTGGTCGTCAACGCCTCCAACGACGGTATTGTTGTCGCCGAACAGGAAGGTGACGACAACATCCTGATTTATGTCAACAAGGCCTTTGAGCAATTGACCGGCTACAGCAGCGACGAGATCCTCTATCAGGACTGCCGTTTTCTGCAGAAAGACGACCGCGATCAGCCAGGCTTGCAGGCTATTCGTCAGGCGGTGCTGGATGGCAAACCCTGTCGACAAATCCTACGCAACTACCGCAAGGACGGGAGTTTGTTCTGGAATGAACTGTCGATCACGCCGGTCTTCAACGAAGCCGATCAACTGACCTACTTTATCGGCATTCAAAAGGATGTGACCGAGCAGGTTGAAGCGCAGCACAAGGTCGAGGACCTGCAAAAGGAAATTCTCGAGCTACGCAGCCAACTGGCACAGCTCAAGACCCCCTGACCCATGGGAGTTAGGAAACCTCTGAAAACGTAGGCGAGGCAGGCGCAGCAAGGCAAAAACAGCCGATAAAGCGCAGTTTACGTGTTGTAAATGAGCATTTTGAGGATGTTTTTAACGCGGATGCGCCAACGCAGGTAGTTTTCAGAGATTTCCTATCGGCCGAGCCGAATATTCTCCCTGGTAAAGACCTCAAGATCGACCCCGTAGGCACCATCAACCAGTACCCTGGCAATTTTCATGGCGCTGCCTGGATGAGCTGACTTCTCCGCGCGCAAATCGATGACACGCTGCTGCATCGATTGCTTGTGTGCATCCAGAATCAGCGCAACGCGAGGCTGCAGACGATAGGCTTGATCAACTGACAGAACAATGCCCACCTCGCCCGAGTTCATCTCCACCAGGGTGCCTGGCGGATACACCCCAATACATTCGATAAAGCGGAGTACCAACGCCTCATCAAACTGCGTATTGCGGTGCTGATAAAGAATCTTCAAAGCGGTCTCGGAACTGTTGCTGTCACTGTAACAGCGACGGCTGGTAATGGCGTCATAGGCGTCAACCACGGTAATCAATCGTGTCAGTTGATCAATCTCCTGCGCCGGTAACCCGAGCGGGTAACCCTGTCCATCAATACGCTCGTGGTGGCTGTAAGCAACCGTCACCACCTGCTTCGGCAGATGCGGGTCCTGCAACAGCGCATCCCGACCAAAAACCGAATGCAGCTTGATGTGCTCAAACTCATCAAAGGTCAATTGCCCCGGTTTATTGAGTACGGTCTGATCGACCGACATCTTGCCTACATCGTGCAACATGCCACACACGCCCAGTAATTCGATCTGATCTACAGGCAAACCGAGAAAACGGGCAAATACCATCGCCTGAATTCCCACATTCAGACAATGTTCCGCCGTGTATTGATCTACATGCTTGATCCGCGTAAGCCACATTAGCGCAGAAGGGTTACGCATCACCGACTCCAGGCAGCCCTTGACTGTAGCCATCACAGCTGTAGCGGACAGTGCATCACCCCCGGCAACAGTAGCCAAGGCCTGATGAATATCCTCCAGAGCACTGCTATAGAGCACAGTGGCTTTGGCAATTTCTTCCTCTATTTCAACCTCAACCGGATAGTGAATCTTGTCTGACGAGTCGGACTGAGCCAGACGTTCTGCTGTGATCTGCAATTGGGGAGAGCGTTCCGGATCAATCAGCACAAAATCGCATAGCTCATGCAAGGTCTGCAGCTCCTGCTCGGTGCTCAGAATAAAACCCTGAAACAGGAACGGACTATCAAGCCAGGGTCTATCGAGCGCACAGACATACATGCCCAATCGCAGATCCCGGGGATGCAGTTTGATGGCTTTATGACCGACAGGCGGGGACGTGGACATTAATATAGCGACTCCAGATACTGCATGTATTAGGTCATCTGGTACGCCGGGCTTCAACGGCGAGACACGAGCGTTATGCTCAGTCATTCCCTTGACCCACATACAAGAGTATAACGCCAACGCCGGAACGGCAGTGGTCACATTTGGTCATAAGCGCGGAACAAGACATAGAAAAAAGGGATCAAGGTTGTTGAAACATTGATCAAAAGGCGGGAATAGAGATTCAGTGGCGTTAAAAAACCCCGGTAGCCCTAAAGGGGAAGACGGCTACCGGAGTGCGCAGCTTGGTTTTAACGGAACTCAGCATGGCGAGGTCACCAGCAAAGTTATACAAACATTATAACCAATCTATGCACTTGTACAGATATAAGCGCTTCAATAGCCCTGGCAGTTGTAAATTTGTACAACAAGCCGCACCGCATGCATCAACTATCCAAATGCCCCGCCAACAGACTTCGGATTGACAGGGTCAAGCCGTCATCCGCCAGACCGACAAGATGCAATCCGGCTTTTGTCAGGGCCTCAGGCTGAACTTCGCAAAGCGGACCGACAACGGCCACCGGACAGTCGAGCTGCTGCTCCAGTCGCGGCAGATGCTTGAGCAGTAGATCGTTGCCAAGGGCAACGGCCCCATACAACACCAGTACTGCACACTCACTCCGCTCAGCCACGACAGACAGCTCTGAAATGCTGGCAAGGGCAGGAACAAGAGTGACATCCGCACCGGCAGCATTAATGAACAAGGCCGCCAGCAACAGCTCGATCTCTGCAACCCCCTCATGCAAACCGACCAGCACAACGTTGGGCTGCCCGGTCTTGAGAAAGCCCGTACGCTGAAACAGTCGGCCACGTAGAAAGGCATCAAGGAACCGCCACTGACCTGACCGGGCTTTAGGCTCAGTGGCATTATGGAATTCGTTCCAGACCGGCAGAATGATGTCCTGAAAGACAACGGACAATGGAAAGCTGGCGTGCAGCTGACCATAGAGCCGGTCCAGTTCATGGGTATCGAAGTTGTTGACCGCTTCGATCAGCTTTGACTGCCACAGTGCAAAGGTATTCCCAGCAGGCCCCTCAACCGAGTTTGTACTGACCTGCTGAACGGGCGGCAATACCTGCCGGTCAATAATCGAAGCAACCTTGCTGACGGCAACACCACGTTCGATCCACGACATCACCGCTTTGACTCGATTGATGTCATGCATTGAATAAAGGCGATGTCCACTGGGCGTTCTGTGCGGCACCAGCAAACCGTAGCGACGCTCCCAGGCCCGCAGCGTGACGGGATTGACCCCCGTCAGGCGAGAAACCTCACGAATAGGGAAAAGGTCCTCGCGGTTGAGGTCCTGTGCTGTAACAACCGCTGTGCTTTCGATATTTTCGGTCATATCCGCTTACAGTGAGGGAGCCGGTGAAGAGCCATATGCATTGCAGTGCGGCGTCATCGCTCGTTTAATGTGCCTATTGTACAGAAGTTAGGCAATAGCTGAACCCTGTACATTCCTTTTCAAGACTCAGAGATCCGAAGCTATGCCTATCCCTGATCCTGCCTGGCCATTAACGTTGTTCTATGATGGTGACTGCCCTTTGTGCCTGCGTGAAATTCACATGTTTGAGAACCGCAATCACCAGCAGAACCTGTTACTGGAGGATATTGCTGCAAAAGACACCACGCCCCTGCCTGGCCTGAGCCGAGAGCAGATGCTTGACTGCCTGCATGCCCGCTTTGCTGATGGGCGCGTAGTCACAGGTATCGATGCAACCTACTGGAGCTACCATGCCGTTGGGCTCGGCTGGGTGATCAAACCCCTTGGCTGGCGCTGGGCCAGACCCTTCTGGCAGATGGCCTATCGCCTTTTCTGCCGACTTCGCCCGGGAATTGCTAGGCTGGTCCCGATGCCTGGAGCACGTTGCCGGGACGGACAATGTGATATCGCTGCGACCAACAAAAAAGTCATTGCCACCGAGCAGCAGACCAAGGTTGACTGAGCCAAACCAACGACTACAGCGGGCTAACGTCCAATCACCTCATCCTGCGGCACCCTGACCTGCAAGGCTATGCCGGTGTAGCCGATCTTGCACAGCCGCGCACGCACATCGCCCAAGCTGCGCCAGAACAAGGGTCGACCCTGCGCATCGGTAATGGGTTGCGCGGCCTGACCCGGAGGAATTACCTGTACGCTGTACCGCCCCAGACAACTATGCGTGATAATATCGAGCTGCTGAATGCAACCGAGCCGCCTGGCGCGCTTCAGATCGACTAGCGTCATGACAACGTCCTCATGAACAAGGCTATTTTGTATAAGTTTTATGATACAAGCCTGTAGCCCCAAGACACAGTCATACGCCAGAAAAATCGCCATTCAGACATGCATTCTTACGAATGACATCAAGGATTGATCATTTCAATGCGGCAAATAGTTGTACAAATAATCGCATTGGTATAAGTTTAGCCAAGGAGTTGGTAATGCATGACCTTGCCGCTGTACCCCGGTTATGGATTACCCGCTCCTGACCCAGCCACCGCCTGAGAACGCCATGGACACACGACAGACCATACTGATTACTGGCGGCGCGCAGCGCGTTGGTCTTCACTGTGCCCGTCGCCTGCTGCAGGATGGATTCCGGGTAATCATTACCGCCAGGCAGTTTGACGCAGAGCGACAGCAACTTGCGGACGAAGGGCTGGAGCTGTTGAAGGCAGACTTTTCCAGACTGGAAGGCATACATACCTTCATTACCGAGCTCAAGGCTCTGCAGCCCCGCTTGCGCGCCCTGATTCACAATGCCTCCCTGTGGCTGACGGATGATCAGAACCCGGATGCGCTGCATCAGATGTTCATGGTGCACATGCAGGCTCCGATGCTGATCAATCTGGCCTGCGCCGACCTGTTCGAGCCTGCGCCCTGTGCCGACATCATCCATATCACCGACTATGCAGCTCAACGCGGCAGCCACAAACATACCGGTTATTGCGCCAGTAAAGCCGGACTGGAAAACCTCACTCTATCCTTCGCCAAACGCCTGGCCCCGGACGTCAAGGTCAATGCGATTGCCCCGGCACTGATCATGTTCAATGAACAGGACAGCCCGGAATACCGCCAGAAAACCCTGGCCAAATCAGCCCTGGGCATTGAGCCGGGACCTGAAGTGGTATACCAGTCCATCCGCTATCTGATGGACAATCCCTATGTAACAGGAACCAGTCTGACCCTGAACGGCGGCAGACATTTGCTATGACAGCCAAAGAGACCCCTGCGATGAGCCTAGAAAACCTCACACAGAACTACCACGACATCCTCACCAACCTGGGTGAGGATACTGCGCGGGATGGGCTCAAGGGCACGCCATTGCGTGCCGCCAAAGCCATGCAGTTCCTGTGCAGGGGCTATGACCAGTCGCTGGAGGAAATCGTCAATGGCGCGCTGTTCGCCTCCGACAACGACGAAATGGTCATCGTCAAGGACATTGAGCTCTACTCCCTGTGCGAACACCACATGCTGCCCTTTATCGGCAAGGCCCATGTCGCCTACATCCCTACCGGGCAAGTGATTGGCCTGTCTAAGGTCGCGCGCATCGTTGACATGTTTGCCCGCCGCCTGCAGATTCAGGAAAACCTCACCCGGCAGATCGCTGAAGCCCTGCAATCGGTAACCAATGCCAAAGGCGTGGCCGTAGTCATCGAAGCCAAGCACATGTGCATGATGATGCGTGGCGTCGAGAAGCAGAACTCCTCCATGCACAGTTCCGTCATGCTGGGCGCTTTTCGCGATTCAGTGAACACCCGCCAGGAATTCCTGCAACTGATCGGCCGGAGTCGCTGAGATGCCCAAGCTGACCCCCGGCATGGCCCGTATCCGGGTCAAGGACCTGCGCCTGCGCACCTTTATTGGCATCAATGACGATGAAATCCGCAACAAGCAGGATGTCCTGATCAATCTGACCATTCTTTACCCGGCTGACGATGCTGTGGCGGTCAATCAGATAGACAAGGCGCTGAACTACCGCACCATCACCAAATCCATCATTCGCCATGTCGAAGAAAATCGCTTTGCCTTGCTGGAGCGCCTGACCAAGGAAGTACTCGATCTGGTCATGGCCTATCCGCAGGTGCATTACGCCGAGGTGGAAGTCGACAAGCCCCATGCGTTGCGCTTTGCCGAGTCGGTGTCCATCACCCTGTCCGACAGCCGCGAACTCTGACCGCGCTGGCAAAGATTGCCGCTGTCGCAGCAGGTCAGTATTATCCGAGCGAGCAAGCCCTGACCCCTGCGGAGTTGATCATGACCAAACAAGAGCGCATCGAGCTTGAAGCCGCCGCCTTTCGTAACCTGCTGGTGCACCTCAGCAGTCGCAAGGATGTCCAGAATATCGATCTCATGACCCTGGCCGGTTTCTGTCGCAACTGCCTGGCGAAATGGTACAAGAGCGCGGCCGACGACATGGAGATCGAGCTGAGCCTGGAGCAGGCTCGCGAAGCCATTTACGGCATGCCCTACAGCGAATGGAAAAGCAAATACCAGAAGGAAGCCACACCGGCACAACAGGCCGCCTTCGACAAATCCCAGAAACAGGACTGACCATGCCCATGCCCGCCTTTCTTGCCGCCCTTGAGCGCGGAGAGATTCGCTTTGCCGACACCCTGAGCCTGATAGATGACCTTTACCATTATCAGCCCAGCGCCTTTGACAATGGTCAGGTGCACAACAGTGCAGAACAGAATCAGGGCTCGTGCAAGGTACTGGCCATGGCCATCGACCAGGGCTTGAGCGACCAACAGGCACTGCAATGCTTTGCCGAGCATTATCAATCCGTACTGGACAACCCGGATGGTAGCGACCACGCCAATATTCGCGCACTGATGATCACCGGCCTGGCCGGCGTGCGCTTTGCTTCAACACCACTGGTACGTCGCTGATGGCCGTGAGCATGCTGGAACCTGCCGGCAGTTTCCCGGCCGCTGGTCTGGGTCGACGACTGGCCAGCGCCTTTTATGATATGTGGCTGTGCCTGGCACTGATGATGACCCTGACGCTGATCTACCAACAGGGCATCCTGCGCCTGATATACGGCAGTGAGGCGCTGAAAACGCTGTCGGACGCCGGCGCCCTGGACCGCGACCCGATTCTCAGTCTGATCCTGCTGGCCGGCCTGCTTGGCTTCTTCGGTTTGTTCTGGAGCAAAAAGGGTCAAACCCTGGGCATGCAGGTCTGGCGCGTCAGACTGCAGCAACCCGACGGGCGCTCAATCAGCTTGCGTCAGGCGCTGATTCGTTTTGTCGTGGCTGTTCCAGCCTGGCTATGTGGTGGGCTGGGCATTATCTGGATTTTCTTCGATGCGAAGTCACGCAGCTGGCAGGACATTGCCAGCGGTACGCAACTGGTAACGCTGCCCAAGGGTACGTTCAAGTAGCTCGCTCCAGACTCGACGCATCAACCCGCGCGCCGCATCAACACGGCACCCATGACAAATAACAGGGCAATGGGTAGCAGCACTGCGATCAGCGGTGAAAAACCGAAGACCAGGCTGGACGGCCCGAGCAGATCCTGCAGTATCCGAAAGCTGAAGCCGACCAGTACCCCGGTAAAGACGCGCTGACCCAGGGTCACCGATCTGAGCGGACCAAAGACAAAGGAAATGGCTACAAACACCAGGGCCATGGTGGCCAGAGGTTGCAGCATCTTTTTCCAGAACGCCAGCCAATAGGGACTGTTGTTCAACCCCTGCTCGGCAAGATACTGCTGGTACTGCCAGATACCCTTGAGCGGCAGCACATCCGGGTCCAACACGACGACCTTGAGCAGTTCCGAGGACAACAGAATTTCCCAGCGCTGCTGGTGCAGTTGTTCGATCTGACTGTGACCGTTCTCCAGGAAAGCCGTGGTCTCAACATCTTCCATCAGCCAATGATCTTCCTGGACCATGGCGCGCTGGGCAAAGCTGGCTTCCAGTAAACGACGATTATCATCAAAACGGTAACGCGTGATCCCGTGCAATACCCCATTGGGCTGCACCGCATTGATATGCAGAAAGTCGTTACCTTCACGGTGCCACAGACCCTTGGAACCGAATACCTCGCCACCACCCTGGACCATCGAGCGCCGGCTCTCAGCCAGATTCTCGCTGTAGGGCGCCACATATTCACCCAGCAGCACGCCAGCCAGCATCAATACCAGCAGTGGCTTCATCACCGCGCCGACGATGCGCGTTACCGATACACCAGCCGCGCGCATGATGGTCAGCTCGGAATTGCTGGCCAGACTGCCAAGACCAATCAGGCAACCCACCAACGCGGCCAACGGCAGCATGTCGTAGAGCCTGCGCGGCAGAGTCAGAAGCGTATAACTCAAGGCATCGAGGGCGCCATAATTACCCTCCACGTCATCCAGCTCGTTGATAAAGGCGAACAGCAGATCCAGCCCGAGAATGATCAGCGCCACAATCAGAATGCTCAGCAATACGCTATTGCCGATATAGCGATCAAGCCGACGCATGCTGACCTCCGGATACACGGGAAGGCGCCGTCAACGCCTTGAAGTTGAGCCCCAGCCCTATCAGCAGGAACAGCAGATGCACCCACCATAAACCCAGTGCCGCTGGCAGCCTGCCGTTTTCCATCCAGCCACGGGCACTGATCAGCAGCGCCAGATACGCCATATACAGCATGACGGCAGGCAAGAGTTTGAGGAAACGCCCCTGACGCGGGTTGACCCTGGCCAGTGGCACGGCAAAAAAGGCCACCACAAATACCAGTAGCGGAATACTCAGGCGCCATTGCAGCTCGGCCTGCAGGCGCACATCCTGCTGCCCCAACAAGGACAGGGTCGACATGGCTTCGCGGTCGGTGACCTCGCGAGCGACTTCGGGACGCGGCAACAACACACCGTAGGTGTCGTACTGAATGATGCGGAAATCAGCCGAGCCAGGCCGGCCGTCATAACGATACCCCTGATTCAGCACCAGATAGCGACTGCCATCGGGGTTCATCTGCTGACGGCCTGATTCCGCCACCAGCACGCCCAGGCGTGCCTCGGAGCCGCTATCAGCCCGCTCGGTGATAAACAGATCATGCAGTTCGGTGCGGTCTTCCGACAGCCCGCCCGCATAGGTCACCCGCTGACCTGACCCCAGGGACTGAAAGCGTCCAGCCGCCAGGGTGTCAAACTCGGTCATGGCATCCTGCTCATTGAACAGTTGCTGGGTCTTGAGCACCCCGGCCGGGGCTATCCACAGGCTCAAGAATCCGACCAGCAGGGCCACCAGCAGCGCCGAACCCTGGGTATAACCCAGAATCTTGCGGTCACTCATGCCGGTAGCAGAGAGCACCGTCATCTCGCTATCAAGATAAAGCCGGCCATAGGCAAGCAGAATACCCAGGAACAGCCCCAGTGGCAGAATCAGCACCATAAAGCCCGGCAGGCGGTAGCCCATGATCAGAAACAGCACACCCGGGTCGAGTTGCCCGGCGGCGGCCTGTGCCAGGTATTTGATAAAGCGACCGCTCATGATGATCAGCAGCAGCACACCGCTGACCGCCGTCAGGGTCAACAGTACTTCGCGGCTCAGGTATCGAAACACAATCACAATAAGGTCCTTTGCTCCCGGCAGGTGAATAAGCCAGAATGCGAGTATTACGACGCTGGTTGCGGGCGCCAGGGCGAGTTCGGCACGGGCCGATCAGTTCTGAGGGCGTATTATCAGCCAATCCACATCATTTGTCTTGGGGAGCACCATGGAGTTCAACATCAAGCAGGGTTCACTGGCTACTATCAAGACCGGCTGTCTGGTCGTTGGCATCAGCGAAGCCAAGTCACTCAGCGGTCCCGCAGCCGAACTCGACAAGGCCTGTAACGGGCAGATCAGTGCCGCTGTGAAGCAGGGCGACATCAGTGGCAAGGCTGGCCAGAGCCTGATGCTGTTTGGCCTGCCTGGCATCAGCGCGCAGCGCCTGCTGCTGCTCGGCACCGGCAAGGACGAGCCGCTCAGTGATCGCGCCTACCGCAAGCTGGTTCAGAAACTCAGCGCCACCCTGAAGGATGGCGGCGCCGCTGACGCCCTGCTGACCCTGCCATCAGTCGCGGTCAAGGATCGTGATCTGTACAGCCGCACTCGCCTGCTGGTGGAAACCCTGCGTGAAAGCCTGTACCAGTTCGACCAGTTCAAGAGCCAGAAAGCCAGCAAACCCAAGCTGAAAAAGTGCCTGCTGTGGAGCGCCAACAAGGCCGAAGCCGACCAGTTGGCCAAGGCCATCAGCCACGGTCAGGCGATCAGCGACGGCACCGACCTGACCCGCACCCTGGGCAACCAGCCGGGTAACATCTGCACCCCGAGCCACCTGGCCAAGGAAGCCCGCGCGCTGGCCAAGGCGCACAAAGAGCTTGAGGTTGAAGTGCTTGAAGAGAAGGACATGAAAGCCCTGGGCATGGGCTCGCTGCTGTCGGTGAGTGCCGGCAGTGCCGAGCCGGCCAAGCTGATTCGCTTCAGCTATCAGGGCGGCAAGGCCAAGGACAAGCCGCATATGCTGGTCGGCAAGGGCATCACCTTCGACACCGGCGGCATCAGCCTCAAGCCCGGCCTGAACATGGACGAAATGAAATACGACATGTGCGGCGCTGCCACGGTATTCGGGGTGGTCAAGGCGGTGGTCAGCCTCAAGCTGCCCATCAATCTGGTGTGCCTGGTCGCCGCAGCGGAAAACATGCCCAGCGGTACCGCCACCAAGCCCGGCGACATTGTTACCAGCATGTCCGGTCAGACCATTGAAATCCTCAACACCGATGCCGAGGGTCGCCTGGTGCTATGCGATGCCCTGACCTACGCCGAGCGGTTCAAACCTGCCAGCGTGGTCGACATCGCCACCCTGACCGGCGCCTGTATCGTGGCATTGGGCAGCAATGTCTCGGGCCTGATGGGTAACAACGAAGCACTGGTACAGAAACTGCTCGACGCTGGCAAACAAGCCGATGACCGCGCCTGGGAACTGCCGCTGTATGACGAGTATCAGGAGCAGCTGGACAGCCCCTTCGCCGACATCGCCAATATCGGCGGCCCCAAGGCCGGCACCATTACCGCGGGCTGTTTCCTGTCGCGCTTTACCAAGGCTTACCCCTGGGCACACCTGGACATCGCCGGCACCGCCTGGATCAGCGGCGGCAAGGACAAGGGCGCCACCGGCCGACCCGTACCGATGCTGGTTCAGTATCTGCTTGATCAGGCCAAGGCCTGAACAAGCGGCTTGAAGCTATAGGCTGGAAGCTGGAAGAAAAGGACTTGTGCGGTCTTCAACACCCTGCACCGGACCGATGCCTCCAGCTTTAAGCCTCAAGCCTTTAGCCCTGTGAGCAAAGCGAGCATCCATGACGCGCATCGATTTCTACCTGCTCTCCAGTGACAATCCGGACACCCGTCTGGAGTATGCCTGCCGGCTGAGTCACAAGGCCTGGAGCAAGGGGCATCAGGTCTATCTGCATTGCCATGACAGTCAGCAGGCCGAGCAGCTGAACCGGCTGCTGTGGTCCTTTCGCGCCGATGCCTTTGTACCCCATGACCTGCAAAGCGAGCGCCCGCAGGGTCAGGTGGTCTGTGGTCATGGCGAGGACCCCGGCGAGCACCATGACCTGCTGATCAACCTGAGCGATACGACTCCGGTTTTTTTCAGCCGCTTCAACCGACTGGCCGAAATTGTCGTGGAGCAGGACAGTGTTCGTCTGCCAGCCAGAGAGCGCTTCCGTTTTTACCGTGAACGGGGCTATCCTCTGCAGACGCACCCAATACGGACGGCGGGATGAATCATGACGCAGCGCGACCCCTCAGAACCCTCACGCCTGCTTAAGGATCTTGAGTCCATCCGCACCCTGCTCGATGAGCAGGCGGAAGAGGACGCCCAGACACCTGCGCCTCCCCAGGCACAGATGGACATTCCCCTGCTCAACGATGTGATCGCCGAGCCCCTTGCAACCGAAGCCAATCCCGGTGATGCGCAGGGCACTGCCGTCCTGACGCCAGCAGCCGGACCCAAGCCCAACCCGTTCCTGCCCTACGATCAACTGGCCCGACTGGCCGAAGAGCGCATGCAGCTGGACCGCCTGATGGCCGGACATACCCCGCCAGCAGCAAAAACCAGCACACCGCCGCCCTACAATCCGCATACCGGTGCCCGTGAAGTGCGCATCGAGGCCCGCCTGCGGGCCGAAGCCCAGCTCATTATGCAGGATGTCATTGACGATCTGATCCCGACTATCGAAGCCGAGCTGCGCAACCGCCTGCAGGGCAAGATCGAACAGATAGTCAAGGAACAACTTAAATAGCCAACGGGCTGGGACTCAGCCCGCAGCGCCCGCTATAATGCCCGTTTTGCGATTGCCGCCCAACCACTGGGACAATGCCTGCGTCGCCTGCACACAACCGGACAGCCAAGACACCCATGGACAAGACTTACCAGCCCAACGCCATCGAAACCGCCTGGTACCAGAACTGGGAGCAGAACAACTACTTTGCTCCGCAGGGCGCAGGCGCGTCCTACACCATCGCCCTGCCACCGCCGAACGTCACCGGCAGCCTGCACATGGGCCACGGCTTCAATAACGCGATCATGGATGCGCTGATCCGTTTCCGCCGTATGCAGGGCCGCAATACCCTGTGGCAGCCGGGTACCGACCATGCCGGCATCGCCACCCAGATGGTGGTCGAGCGTCAGCTCGCCGCCCAGGGCCAGTCGCGTCATGATCTGGGTCGGGAGAAATTCCTCGAGAAGGTCTGGGAATGGAAGGAAGAGTCCGGCGGCACCATCACCCGACAGATTCGCCGCCTGGGCAGCTCGGTGGACTGGAGTCGTGAACGCTTCACCATGGATGAAGGCCTGTCCGAGGCAGTCAAGGAAGCCTTTGTACGCCTGCACGAGGACGGCCTGATCTACCGCGGCAAGCGCCTGGTCAACTGGGACCCGAAACTGCACACGGCGATTTCCGATCTGGAAGTGGAAAACCACGACGAGACCGGTTCGCTATGGAATCTGCGCTACCCGCTGGCTGATGGCGCCACCACCGCCGACGGCAAGAACTATCTGATTGTTGCCACCACACGCCCGGAAACCATGCTGGGCGACAGCGCGGTCGCCGTTAACCCGGAAGATGAACGCTACCAGGCGTTGATCGGCCAGTTCGTCGAGCTGCCACTGGTCGGTCGACGCATTCCGATCGTGGGCGACGATTACTGTGATCCGGAATTCGGTACCGGTTGCGTGAAGATCACCCCGGCCCACGACTTCAACGACTACGAGGTCGGCAAGCGCCACGCCCTGCCGCTGATCAATATCCTCGACAAGGATGCGGCGATTCTTGCCCGCGCCCAGGTGTTCAACATCGATGGCAGCGTCAATGAGGCATTCGACGCCAGCCTGCCGCCCGCCTATGCCGGACTCGACCGCTTCGAGGCGCGCAAGCGCATCGTCGCCGACTTCGAAGCCGCAGGCCTGCTGGAAAAGATCGAGCCGCACGCGCTCAAGGTACCCAAGGGCGACCGCTCCGGCGTGGTGATCGAACCCTGGCTGACCGACCAGTGGTATGTCTCGACCAAGCCGCTGGCCGAGCAGGCCATCGCTGCGGTGGAAGACGGCCGCATCCAGTTCGTGCCCAAGCAGTACGAGAACATGTATTTCAGCTGGATGCGCGATATTCAGGACTGGTGCATCTCGCGCCAGCTGTGGTGGGGTCACCGCATTCCGGCCTGGTACGACGAAGCCGGCCAGGTCTATGTTGGCCGCGATGAAGCCGAAGTGCGCGCCAAGTACAATCTTGGCAATGCCGTACTGCGTCAGGACGAAGACGTACTGGATACCTGGTTCAGCTCCGGCCTGTGGACTTTCTCCACCCTCGGCTGGCCGGAACAGACCGAGGCACTGAAAACCTTCCACCCGACCGATGTGCTGGTGACCGGCTTCGATATCATCTTCTTCTGGGTCGCACGCATGATCATGCTGACCATGCATCTGATGAAGCATGACGACGGCAGCGCGCAGATCCCGTTCAAGACCGTCTATGTACATGGTCTGGTACGCGATGGTCAGGGCCAGAAGATGTCCAAGTCCAAGGGCAACGTGCTTGACCCGCTGGATATCATAGACGGCATCGATCTCGAGTCACTGGTCAAGAAACGCACCAGCGGCATGATGCAGCCGAAACTGGCGGAAAAGATCGAGAAGCAGACCCGCGCCGAATTCCCCGAGGGCATCGCCGCCTACGGCACCGACGCGCTGCGCTTCACCAACTGCTCGCTGGCCTCGACCGGCCGCGATATCAAGTTCGACATGGGTCGGGTTGAGGGCTACCGCAACTTCTGCAACAAGATCTGGAACGCTGCGCGCTATGTGATGATGCAGTGCGAAGACAAAGACTGTGGTACAGCCGGAGAACAGGTGGAGTTGACCCTGGCTGATCGCTGGATCATCTCGCAACTGCAGCGCACCGAAGCCGAAGTGACCCGTCAGCTCGAGCAGTTCCGCTTTGATCTGGCCGCCACCGCGCTGTACGAATTTATCTGGAACCAGTACTGCGATTGGTATCTGGAACTGTCCAAGCCGGTGCTCTGGGATGAAAACGCGCCAGCCGAGCGTCAGCGTGGCACTCGACGCACCCTGGTACGGGTGCTGGAAGCCGCCCTGCGTCTGGCCCATCCCTTTATGCCCTTTATCACCGAAGAAATCTGGCAGCGTATCGCCCCGATGGCCGGCAAAAGCGGCCCGACCATCATGCTGCAGTCCTGGCCCGAAGCCGACGACAGCCGTATCGATGCCGCCGCCGAAGGCGACATCGAATGGCTCAAGGCATTGATCCTCGGTGTGCGTAATATTCGCGGTGAAATGAACGTGTCCCCCGGCAAGGAACTGGAACTGCTGCTGCGCAAGGCCGGCTCTGAAGATCAGCGCCGCCTGACAGACAACGACACCTTCCTGAAGAAGCTGGCCAAACTCTCGTCTATTCGGATATTGGCCGAGGGCGAAGAAGCACCGCTGTCCGCCACCGCGCTGGTGGGTGAGCTGGAAGTACTGGTACCCATGGCCGGGCTGATCGACAAGACGGCTGAGCTGGCGCGCCTGGACAAGGAAATTGCCCGCCTGCAGGGTGAAGTTCAGCGCATTGGCGGCAAGCTGAGCAACCCCGGCTTTGTCGACAAGGCGCCACCGGCGGTGATCGACAAGGAGCGCGCCAAGCTCGACGAAGCCGACAAGGCACTGGCCCAGCTCAGCGAACAACGCGCGCATATTGCCGGTCTTTGAACTGACGGCCGAGGCATTGCTCGGCCAGTCCGCCACACCAACACAGAAGAAACTGCATGCCCATCGATAACAGCATCGTGCACCAGATTCACAAGAAGCCTGACGGCCAGCCCGCCAGCCTGACCCTGCGCGATGCCGAACTGCTCACCTCGGAGGCCCTGGAGCAACTGCTGGCCGGCCTGATCGAAGCCTATAACAGCAAGCCGAACAAGGCCTGGGGCTACTTTCAGGAAGAAAGCGGCGCCTACCCCTTCAGTGGCTGGTTGCAGCAGTTGATTGATCAGGAGATGGATTTCGTTGGCTTTTCCGCCAAGGCCAGCGAGCAGCTGAAGACCTTGATGGAAGCCTCCAACCTGGCACTCGGCGGACACGTGCTGTTTATCCGCTATCGCCAGGGCATGACTGCCTTCCTGATCATCGCCCTGTTGCACCACACCGAGGGTGTCACGGTGACCGACCAACTCGATGTGGCCGCCGCGCGCCATCTGGATCTGTCCGCCCTGAATATGGCGGCGCGCATCAATCTGACCGAGTGGAAACAGAACGCCAGCTCAAAACAGTACATTTCCTTTATCCGTGGCCGCAGCGGCAAGCGCGTATCCGATTACTTCAGGGACTTTATTGGCTGTGTCGAAGGCGCCAACCCGGAGCAGGAAACCACCACGCTGCTGCAGGCCTTTCAGGACTATGTGGGCGAAGCCGACATGGAGCCGGTGGTCGTGCGCGACAAGGCCAAGGCCATGAGCGGCTACGTCAGCAGCCAGGCCAGGCAGGGTGAGCAGGTGGCCCTGGAAGAACTCTCAGGCCTGATCAACGATGAGCAGCCACGGGCCTTCTACGACTATATCCGTAACAAGGACTATGGCCTGTCGCCGGAAATCCCCCCGGACAAACGCACCATGAGCAACTTCATGCGCTTTTATGGCAAGGCCGATGGCCTGTCGATCAGCTTTGAAGCGCACCTGCTGGGTGAACGGGTTGAATACGACGAAAGCCAGGATTCGCTGGTGATCAAGCACCCGCCCAAGGGGCTGGTGCAGCAGCTGCGAAACAAGCGCCGTTAAAGCTCGGACTTGGCTAGCAGATGCTGGCAACAGCCTGATCTGTGCTAAAACACGCAGATCAGGCGCTCAATCGGCAAACATCTCAAGACCGATCGCAGCCATAAAACCCAAGGTTATCAATAATCCCAGATAGCCCAACAGCAGGCCGGCCAAAGCCAGACCATCACCGCCCAAGGCACCATCGCTGTCGCGGATGTTCGCCCTCGCAATGTGTCCACAGATAACCGCGATCAGCGAGCCAAAAAAAATCAAACCCGCCAGGCCGGCAATCAGGCTGATGATCGCCAGTGGCGAGGTTTTCTGTGCTGTACCAGCGACAACAGCCGGATTCGTGTCAAGCCGACCGGTCACGGATGAGACCGGACCTGTCTGTGCAACCGGCGCCGCGGATGCCTGCACCGGCCCGCGGCGAAAACGCGACTCAACGGAAGGTGCACCAGCCACTCGCAATACGCCATCGGTATCCTTGGCCGCTTTCAGGCACTTGATCCGTGTCGCCTGGCCGTTATTACCCATAAAGGACACCCGATCGCCCCTTACTGGTCGTACCTGACTGGTCCAGTCAGACAATACGAAGGTATAACGCGAACCGCCATCAGAGCGCACTTCACCCGGCTCCGACCCTGGCACCTTTAATACCAACCCTTCCATTATTCTGATCCTTGTAGGTTCCTATTGGCATACTAATCAGCGGCGGGCAGCAAGCCAAGCGCCGGCAGCACATCGTGTCGTCTATTCGCTCTGCTCGTCCTGCCATAGCTCGGCCACTGCCATGCCCCGCGCCTCGCGCATCGGCAACACAGCAACAATCGCCAGCACAAAGAGCAACAGACAGAATACGATGGCATCGGCCAACCCCAAACCCCATTGCATCAGGCCAAGGCCGACAATGCCGAACACCGCAGCCAGCTTGGAGGCCATGCCCCACAAGCCGAAAAATTCCGCTGCCTTGCCCTGGGGTGTAAGCACACCCACCAGCGCCCGCGTGGCTGACTGCGATGAGCCGAGACTGGCACCGGCCAGGACCCCAGCTACCAGGAAGACATATTGGGCCTGCCACTGCACGGCAAACCAGTCGCGCATCAACTCGGTCAGTGCCAGAGTTTGCCAGATCGCCAGAATGGCCAGCAGCCAGAGCCCCAGGGTAATCAGGTAGGTGGTGCGCGCGCCGATATGACTCTGCAACCAGCCGAAACCCACGGCACCCAGCGCCGCAGTGATCTGCACGGTGATAAACATCAGGACCCGTACATCCTCGTCCCAGCCGATCACCTGTGCGCCGTAAATAAAGGAAAAGGCAATGATGATGTACACCCCGGCCATGGCGAAAAACACAGAGATCAGCAGGTAGCGCAAATCCTTGAAGCGATTGACCTCACGCCAGGTACGCTGCAGGCGGCCAAAACCAATGCTCAGCAAGCCCTGCCCGGCTGGCCTGATCCGCGCGCTGCCGCGCTCACGCAGCCAGACAAAGGTCGGAATCGCCGCCAGCAGGAAAAACAACCCGGCAAAGGGACCCACCCAGCGCACAGTGTCGTAGTTCTCCAGTGACACCTCGCCGAGAAACACCAGCGCAAAGGCCGCCGCCACCAGCCCGCCGATATAGCCCAGTCCCCAGCCCAGACCGGAAATCCAGCCCAGCGCGCTGCGCGGCCCTAGGTCAGTCAGAAAGCTGGCAATAAAGCCTTCGCCAATGGCATAGGCAAAATTAGAGACAATGATCAGCAGCATGGCCAGCAGCACCCAGCCCGGCTCAACCACATAGAGTAAGGCTGTGGCCACGACGGTCAGCAGATAACTGGCAAACAGGAAGCGCTTGCGGCTGGCCGTAAAATCCATGATCGCGCCACACACCGGGTTGGCCAGCACCACCAGCAGATAACTGATGGCCAGAGCCCAACTCCAGAGCAGATTGCCGAGCCGATAGTCAGGGGCATCGCCCACTATCACGCGGGTAAACAGGTCGCCGTAGATCACCGTGATAATCAGCAGGGTATAGCCCTGATTGGCAAAGTCGAACATCGCCCAACCGAAGATCTCGCGTTTCGCTGCCAGCCTGGTGGCGCCCATGACCTGCCCCTGATCAAACGGTGAGTTTTTTCTGCCAGAACAGTGCCCGACCCATCAGCGGATCCAGCTGATAACCGGCAAAGCCGAGCTTGGTGTAGGACTTGCGGGCCGGTGCATTGCCCTCCAATACCTCCAGAGTCAGCTTGCAGCAACCGCGCTCACGGGCAACCTGCTCGACCCTGGCCAACATGGCTTGACTGATGCCCTGGCCGCGATAATCAGCCAGCACCGTCACATCATGGATATTGACCAAGGGTTGAGCAACAAAGGTGGAAAAACCCATAAAGCAATTGACCAGCCCCACCGCCTGCTCACCGGCAAAGGCCAGCACACTGAAGGCATGTGGCAGCGCTGCCAGGCGCGGCACCAGGTTGTGCATGACGGCCTCGGACAAGGGTTCAGCACCGCCCATAGGGTCACGGGCATAGTCATCCATCAGGGCGACTATCGCCTTGGCATGCCCAGGGTTGTGGTAATCGGCATCGATAACAGTGACTGGCAGCACGCAATACACCTCAAGCAATGAAAATCCGGCTATTCGCTCAGGGCTTGATCCGATAGCCGGTACGGAATATCCACCAGACCATGGTCAGGCACAGGGCCAGAAACACCAGTGTCATGCCTACGCTGACGGCAATATGCACATCGGCCACACCGTAGAAACTCCAGCGAAAACCACTGATCAGATAGACCACCGGATTGAACAGACTGATGTTCTGCCAGAACGGCGGCAGCATGCTGATGGAATAGAAACTCCCGCCGAGAAAGGTCAGCGGCGTGACGATCATCAAGGGAATGATCTGCAGCTTTTCAAAGCCATCGGCCCAGATGCCAATAATGAACCCGAACAGACTGAAGGTCACCGCCGTGAGCAGCAGAAACCCGAGCATCCAGAACGGGTGCTGGACCTGATAGTCGACAAACAGCCGCGCTGTAAGCAACACCAGCAAGCCCAACAATACCGATTTGGTTGCCGCGGCACCGACATAGCCGATAACAATCTCGGCCGGCGATACCGGGGCCGACAGCACCTCGTAAATGGTCCCGGTAAAGCGCGGCATATAGATGCCGAAGGACGCATTGCTGATACTCTCGTTCAACAGCAACAGCATGATCAGGCCGGGAATGATAAAGGCGGCAAAGCCGATACCGTCAATCTCGGCCATGCGTGAACCGATGGCCGCGCCAAACACCACAAAGTACAACGAGGTGGAAATCACCGGCGATACCACACTCTGCAACAGGGTACGGCGCATGCGCGCCAGCTCGAAGGTGTAGATGGCCCAGAGAGCGTAACCGTTCATGCTGTCACCTGCTCAAGCTCGGCATCCGGCCTGGTGGGATCACCGCCATTGACCAGTTCAACAAAGATATCCTCCAGCGAGCTTTGGCTGGAATGCAGATCCTTGAAATCGATGCCCTCTGCGGCCAGCCCACGCAGCAGACCGGCAATGCCGCTCTGCTCTGACTGGGCATCAAAGGTATAGAGGAGGCAGTAGCCACTGTCGCTCAAGCTCAGATTGAAGTCGGCCAGGGCGGGCGGAATACTCGCCAGCGGCTGCTGTAGACTGATGCTCAACTCCTTGGTCCCGAGCTTGCGCATCAGGCTCAATTTGTCTTCAACCAGAATGATCTCGCCCTGGCGGATCACCCCGATACGATCGGCCATTTCCTCCGCCTCTTCGATATAGTGCGTGGTAAGGATGATGGTCACGCCACTGTCGCGCAAACGCCGCACCATGTTCCACATATCCCGGCGCAGCTCGACATCGACACCGGCGGTGGGCTCATCAAGAAACAGAATCGCCGGTTCATGGGCCAGCGCCTTGGCGATCAATACCCGTCTTTTCATGCCACCGGACAGGTTCATGATGCGCTCATCACGTTTGTCCCAGAGTGACAGATCGCGCAGTATGCGTTCCAGATGCGCAGCATCCGGCGCCTTGCCGAACAGCCCGCGACTCAAGCGCATGGTGGCCAGCACGCTATCAAACATGTTGTTGGTCAACTCCTGGGGCACCAGGCCAATCAGCTTGCGCGCGGCCCGGTAGTCACGCACCGTATCGTGGCCGCCCACCAGCACCCGCCCCTGACTGGCATTGACCAGGCCGCAGATGATGCTGATAAGGGTGGTTTTGCCGGCCCCGTTGGGGCCCAGCAAAGCAAGAATCTCACCCCGGTTGATACTCAAGTGGACGTTTTTAAGGGCCTGAAAACCCGATGCATAGGTTTTGCTCAGGCCTTCAACGCTGATAATCGGCTCCACGGATTCTCCCGACCAGATCTAGAGGGGCGCCATCACAGTCTGCACTGAGCCCGGAGGCTGAGCGGCTAGCCGGATGACGCTGAGTACGAGCTGACTACCTTAGCATGTCGGCACGGATCGCGCTGCCGCGCTCATGCCGATCAGGGCTGGTTCAGTACCACCCTGGCTGGATCGTAGGCCTCGGTCGAACAGTTACCCATACGATGCAAGGTGACCGTCGCCAATTGCACAATCAGCCCGGAGCCGAGAATGTTGTAGACCTCGAGCTGGCCATGGGGCGTCGGACGCTGTGGTTCACTGGCCATGTCTACAAAAGCATCAAAGACCCTGACTTCCTCACGATAATGCCGGGCGCGCTGATGGCAGGTGCCCGTCTCGGGCAGCTTGGCATAGTCGCGATCGATCAGATCCAGCTCAGTCAGATAAGCCGCCTTGCAAGCCGCTATCAGCGACAGGAAACGTGACTGTGCCTCGTCGCTCAGGGCGCCCTCATTGGCTTGCGCCTGGGTCTCGGCAAGAAAGGCATTAAGCGGATCGGCACAGGTCAGATGACTGGTGGTGTCTTCCGGTTCCGCCGACATGACTGATTGTGTGGTGGTCACGGGGGTGTCCTGAGCATCGCAGCCGCTGAGCAGTATCAGCGCGATAAAAGCAGCAGTAAGGGTGCATTCCTTGATCATGCGAGCCTGTCCTCTGGCAATATAAAGGGCATGCTAAACGGCCATTGCGCTAGGCGCCAAGGGCCGCCGATGACCGGCAGCAGCAGGCTGCCGGCCGGCTGCTTCAGGCGCGCACGAGGCGAAAGCCAAAGCGTGGGAAATGCACCTGTAACTGGCCTGCGCGGGCATCCTCACGGGCGATGACGATCTCTTCGGCATCTTCATGGACCAGAGAACCCGTCACCGGATCGGTACCGTAGTCCACGGCGCTGACGGTAACCGCCTGACCCTGACTCAAGCCCGATGGGCTGACAAAGTCGGTCGCCGGCATGGATTCCGGCGTACTGTCATGGGCAATGCGGATGGCTTCAGCGGCATCCAGCGCAGTAAAGGAGCCATGACCGATATCGGCCATACGCGCCATCCAGGCCTTGACGGCCGGGTAGCCATCCAGCGCCGACGCCACCGCGGCATTACCAGCGACAAACCAGAGCGGATGATAGTGGGCGAAGTCGGCAATACAGGCTTCATTGCCGAGCAGATAATCACCATCACGCTGCAGCTGGGTTTCCAGTCGACTCATCAAAGCGGGCCACTGCGCCAGCGCCACCTCGGTTTCCAGTCGACTGGCCGTACCACCACTGAACAGCGCCTTGCGATCGGCCATAAAGCCTTTAATCATTGCTTCCGGTGCTCCGGCAAAACGGGCTGCCAAGCCGTGGGGCTGGAAGTTGATGGCTACCGCATGCTGGAACAGCACCTGATCAGCAAACTGGGCCAGACCGCAGGCAGCCGCCTCACGCCCCTCGGGGAACAGCGCCGGGGTCGCTTTTTCACGTTCAAGACGACGGGCAATCAAGGCGGTATCACAATAAATGTCAGCACCCACCTGCATCACCGGCGTGCGTCGATAGCCACCCGTGAGCGCGGTCAGGTCCGGTTTCGGCATGGCCGCCGGAATCATCACCGAATGCCAGGCCAGGCCCTTGAAACCCAGCATCAGTCGGGCCTTTTCGGCAAAGGGGGATTGCGGGTAATGGTGCAGAATCAGGTCACTCATGGGTCGGTCTCCAGTCAGGTTGAGGTCAGCTTAGTCGCTGCGTGCGGCCCTGCACAGTCATTCGCCGGGCGTGATAAGGCATCATTGAACTGACTGATCAGTCGCTCCTTGGCCTTTTTCGTCAGCGCCTTGATCGCCCGCTCCTGACGCAAGGCATCGCTATGATCGGCGCAGCGCTGTTGCCAGACCAGCGCCTGGGCCGGGCTGCGATTGAAAAAGCGCGCACCCAGGCCGCGCTGATGTTGCAACAGGCGACGCTGCGGGTCGGTACTGATCCCGGTGTACAGGTGGCCGTTCTCGGCCCGCACCATATACACCCACCACTGTTGCACCGGGGCGGGTAAAGACGGGCTGTGTTTGGATGAATCTGCGGGCATACTGAGGACTGTTACCAGGGAGTCAGTCATGTTTATACAGATATTTACCACCGGTGGCACCTTCGACAAGCTGTACTTCGATGCCCTGAGCGAATACCAGATCGGTGACCCCATTGTCGGCGAGCTGCTGCAACAGGGCCGGGTAAATGTTGCCTATGCGGTCGAATCACTGCTGAAAAAGGACAGTCTGGAGCTGACCGATGAAGACCGTGACCTGCTGCATAGCCGCATTGCCGCCTGTGCCCATGAGCATATTCTGATCATCCACGGCACCGATACCATGACCGTCACCGCCGCGGCCCTGGCCGACATTCCGGACAAGGTCATCGTGCTGACCGGCGCCATGCAACCGGCACGTTTCCGCGACTCCGACGCCCTGTTCAACCTGGGCCTGGCCGTCGGCGCCCTGAACATCTGCCCACCCGGCGTCTGGATTGCCATGAGTGGTCAGGTGTTTGCTGCGGATGGGGTACGCAAGAACAGGATTGCTGGGGTGTTTGAGGCGCGCTGAAGCGCGTTTCAAACACCCCAGCAAGCGGCAAGCCTCAAGCTGCAAGATGAAAGTGCAAATAGAAAGTCCAGCGACATCTAATGCCAACAGTTGGCCCGCAGCGCATCTTTAAACTGCAAAACTTGAAGTTTAAAGCTTGCCGCTTGCCGCTGACAGGCTGAGCGCTTCGCGCTCAGCCTGTTCCCCCCACCGTAATCTGATCAATCTTCAGGGTCGGCTGACCGACGCCTACCGGCACTGACTGGCCGTCCTTGCCGCAGGTGCCTACGCCGCTGTCGAGTTGCAGATCGTGGCCGACCATGGAGACGCGGTTCATGACTTCCGGACCGTTGCCGATCAGGGTCGCGCCTTTGACCGGGGCGGTGATCTTGCCGTCTTCGATCAGGTAGGCCTCGCTGGTGGAGAAGACGAACTTGCCGCTGGTGATATCCACCTGACCGCCGCCAAGGTTGGCGCAGTAGATGCCTTTCTTGACCGAGCGGATAATCTCTTCCGGATCACTTTCCCCGGCCAGCATGTAGGTATTGGTCATGCGTGGCATGGGTAGATGGGCATAGGATTCACGACGGCCATTGCCGGTAGCGGGTACGCCCATCAGGCGGGCATTGTGCTTGTCCTGCATGTAGCCACGCAAAATGCCATTTTCGATCAGAGTGGTGCAGTTGGTCTGCTGACCCTCATCGTCCATGCTCAGTGAGCCACGGCGCCCCGGCAGGGTGCCGTCATCGACGATGGTACAGAGCGGTGATGCCACCTGCTCGCCGATCCGCCCACTATAGGCCGAGCTGCCCTTGCGATTGAAGTCACCCTCAAGGCCATGGCCGACTGCCTCATGCAGTAGCACACCGGACCAACCCGGGCCCATGACCACCGGCATGCTGCCAGCGGGCGCCGCTACCGCCTCAAGATTCACGGTGGCCTGGCGTACGGCCTCGCGGGCATAGCCCATAGCGCGCTCTTCGGCCTCAAAGAACAGGTAATCGGTGCGGCCACCACCACCAAAGCTGCCACGCTCGCGGCGGCCGTTATGCTCGATGATGACGCTGACATTCAGACGTACCAGCGGGCGAATGTCCCCCGCCCAGGTACCGTCACTGGCGGCGACCAGGATAGTGTCATGCACGCCGCCCAGGTTGACGCTGACCTGGGTAATACGCGGATCCAGGCTGCGGGTGTAGGCATCCAGGCGTTTCAGAAAGGCTACCTTGTGTTCCTGCGGCATAACATCCAGCGGGTTGTCGGCACGGTACAGGGCTGGCGCCGCGCCGCGCTCCCAGGCCTGCACACTGCCGGCCTGACCGGCGCGGGCAATCGAACGGGCGGCACCTGCCGCCTGAGCCAGGGCTGGCAGACGAATATCGTTGCTGTAGGCAAAACCGGTCTTCTCGCCAGACAGGGCACGCACACCCACGCCCTGATCAACATTGAAGCTGCCCTCTTTGACAATGCCGTCCTCCAGCGACCAGCTTTCACTGATCTGATGCTGAAAATACAGGTCGGCGGCATCCACGCCCGGGGTCGACATCAGTTGGCCGAGAATACTGGCGACGCTGTCGGGGCTCAGTTCAGCCGGCAGCAACAGCTGGTCTTCTACGTGGGCAAGTGCGTGGGTCATGATTCACTACTCCTGGCAGCCGGGACGAGGGTGTCGACCGGCGCAAAACGGCGGTGCTGGGCAACCGGCATGGCGCGGCGCACAGACTGGATTTTCTCGGCGTTGATCACGCCACTGACGACGCCCGCTCCGAGCGGCAGACAGGCCTGAATCTCACCCCAGGGGTCGATCAGGCAACTGTGTCCAAAGGTCTCACGGCCATTGGCATGCTGCCCACCCTGATTGGCCGCCAGAATGTAACACTGGGTTTCGATAGCCCTGGCGCGCAACAGGACCTCCCAGTGCGCCGCCCCGGTGACGGCGGTAAAGGCCGAGGGTACGACAATCAGGTCGGCGCCAGCCCGGCTCAGGGCCAGAAAGAGTTCTGCAAAGCGCAGATCATAGCAGATGGTCAGGCCCACACGGCCTACCGGTGTGTCGATGTACACCACCTGATTGCCAAAGTCATAATCCTTGGACTCACGGTAACTGCGCTGATTGTCTGCAACCTCGACATCAAACAGGTGCAGCTTGTCATAGCGCGCCACCTCAACACCTTGATCGTCCAACACCAGACAACAGGCCATGGCCTTGCCGTCAGCCTTACGTGGCAGAGGCAGGCTACCGCCAATCAACCAGATGCCATGCTGACGGGCCTGTTCGGCGAGAAAACGGCGGATCGGGCCTTGCTTGCTGAATTCCGCCTCGGCTACCGACTGCATCTGTGGCTGGCCAAACAAGGCAAAGCATTCAGGCAACAGCACCAACCGGGCGCCCGATGCGGCAGCCTGGGCAATCAAGTCGGCGGCTTGTTTAAGATTGTTGGACAGATCCGGTCCGCTGATCATCTGAATCGCTGCAACCTGCTGCATCTCAGTTCTCCTCCAGTGCAGCCTTGCTGTCAAAGGCGCGATCAAATTCGATGGTTGGCTGCTGCCAGTCACCGCTGATCTTGTACTTGACCGAGGCAAACCGGGCGACCCGGTCGCCGAGAATCTTGTCGGCGATAAACAGCGCACCACCAATGTAGGGTGCTCCGGCAATGATCGCCGCCAAGGGCAGGTTATTGGTCACCGGCAGGGTCACCAGCATACCCATATCCACCTGATTGGTCGGTAGATTGAGACTGCCCTCGAGCTGTAATTTGGCACCAGGACCGTCCATCACCAGCGGATTCCGGGTCTGCATGACACCATCGGTGAAGCGCATGCTACCGGTCAGACTGTCGTAGGCCGTACCACGACCGAACAGATCACTGAAATCCAGACGCAGGCGACGGGTCAGCGCGTTGAAGTTCAGCAGCCCAAAGACCCGCAGGGCATCGGCAGAACCTTCGCCGCTTTGCAGCGCGCCGTCGCTGGCATCCATTTGCAGATCACCGGAGCTGCGGCTCAAGGCAAAGAACGCCGGTGACCCTGGCCACTGCAAGGCCACGTCGGTATTGAAACTGCTGCTGGTCAGGGTTGGCGCAAAACCCCAAGCCTGAAGAACAGCACCAATGTCTGTGGCTTGTACCTTGCCATTAAAACGACTGCCACGGTCCTGACTACGCCAGGCCAGGTCGCCGCTCAGTTGCAGGCCGCGCAGGTCGGCTTGCAGCGCATCAGCACGCAGACCCTCAGCATCGGTCCTGAGATTGAAGCTGACGGCGCCGACCGGCTCTGCGCCCCAGTACAGCTGATCGATGCTGACATCGGCTGAAGGTATGGTTTCCGGGCGAACCTGACGCAGTGGATCCTCAGGCAACATGGGTTCCAGGACGGCCTCTTCAACCTGAGGCTGTTCCGGTTTGTTGAGGTGCAAACGCTGCAGGTTGACCATCATGCGGCTGCCTGGCGTATCAGGTAGCACCACCTGACCACGAATTCTGCTCTGATCCAGATCGAGCAACCAGCCCTGATCGGTACGAATGGCGCTCAGTCCCAGGTCATCCAGCTCCTGACCCAGGCCGCTGAAACGTGATGCCCGCAAATCCAGACTATGCAGCCATTGCCCGGCAAGCGGCTGCGCACTGGATGCGGCGGTATCGTTTGCGGACCGGCTTGGCAATGAACCCAGCAAGGCTTGCCAGGTTGGCAGGTCAAAATGTTCAAACCGGGCCTGTACGGTCAGCCCCTCGGCTTCGGTTACTTGCGGTTCCCCGGTAGCCAGACGGATGTCACCCTGCAATTGGGCTGCCGATTGCTTGAGTTCTCCGCGCAAATCCGGGCCAAGATTGAAACGCCAGCCCCGCCTGTCACCTTTCTGAGTCAGCATCAGACTGCTCGGCCAGCGGCTACCCGCGGCCTTGGCCAGCCGACCCGGCAAGGCCAGGCTGACTCCATGCAGTTCACTGCTGACCTGCAAGCGCATTTCACCGGGCAGAAGCTGCAGATTCGATTGCCAGGCCAGATCACCCTCGAGCAGACCGTCTGGCAAAGCCGGCAGCAATGACCAACTGCGCAGACTGCTGACCGGGTGCACCCCTTCCAGCCGAATGCCCTGAGCGCCCTGCTGCTGCGCAGCGCTGGCGGTCACCGGTTGCCCCAGAAAACGCATGCTGACCTGCTCGGCACTCAGACCGGATTCCAGATCAAAGGCAAAGCGTCCTTTGATGGCCTCCAGCGGGCTCTGCAACTGCGGAATATCCAGACGGGATACATCCGCCTGCCACTCGACACGCACGGCAGGGCGGGAACCGGCCTGCAAGGGCAGGATGATTGCCAGATCGCCTTGCAGCGCGCCCTGCCCGCGCCAGCCTGTCAGGATATTACCCGAGGCCTGCGCCAGGGAGGTGTCCTGCAACAGGGTCAGCGCATTCGCCAGACTGCCGTCAAAGGCAGTCTGTACATGCAGGCGTGAGGGCTGTTCGGGGTCAGGCCGTTCGGTATGAATCTGCACTGCACCCAGGCGGGTATCGAGCATCTGCGCGCTGGCATCCTCGATACTCAGTACTCCACTGTTCAGATACAGACGCGCCTCCACCTGCTCGATTCGCGGCCATCCTGGCTGCACGTTCAGGCTACCCTGCTGCACCTGCACGTAGAGATTGATCTGGCGCTCTTCGGGTGTTGCCCCCTTGAGCAAGGATCCCTCGTAGTTGAATACCGCCAGCGGTACCTGACCCTGTACTTCCGCGTCCGCCAGCCAGTCACTCAGCCGGGCCGGAAAGGCCGGCGCCAGGGTCGGCAGATAGGGTTGGTAGACATCAGCCCGCGTGTCCTGCAGGGACACCTGCAATGACATGGTCGGGACCGCCTCGGGTCTGGGCAGATGCAGATTCAAACGCGCGGCGATCGCTCCCTCCACGCCGCTGACGCGCATGCCGGGGGCGCTCAGCTGCAAACCCGCCTCTTGCGACCATTGCCAGGACAACGCACCCTGCACGGCATCATAGTTCCAGGCGTCGGGAAACAGATTAGGCAGGTGCATACCCCAGTCAGCACTGTTCAGACGTACCTCGCCAGCCGCAGGCGTGCCCGCCAGACTGCCGCTGATGCCACTGAATCCCGGCACGCCCTTGTAAGGCTGGATACCCACCTTGTCGAGTCGCGCCTGCAGTGATAGCGCATCCAGGTCCTGCAGCTGGCTGCCAGCCTGCAGGCGCACCTGGCGCAGATAACCCTGCGGTGCCAGTGTGGCAATAGCCTCACGTACTTGTTCATTGCTCAAGCTGGCATGCAACAGATCCGCCAGCGGCGCCAGCGGCAGCTTGTCCAGGCGTAGATCCCAACCGCCCTCCGCGCCCTCACGGGATAACAACAACCGGGTCTGCGGCCACAGGTGCTCATCCAGTCGCAGGGTCAGACCTTCAACCTGCAGCTGCCTGGCCGGCCAGTTCAAGGTGACATTGGCCAGCAGATCACGGATCTCAGGCAGTGGCTCTACCAGCGTCATCTGCACGTGCGGAGCAATCAGCTGGGCTTGCAGGTGCTGTAATTGTTGCGCATCCCAGCGCCCCCAGAAGCGCCCACCAGCGATCATCTGATCGATATGCGCACGCGCCAGCCAGGCCGCTGGCAGGCGTTCGGACCAATCCAGCGCCGGCAGCTCAAGATAGAAGTCCAGCCCCAGCGCCTCCCAGTCACCCGGCGAGCCACTGTTCTGGACCTGCCAACTGATCAGTTGGCCATCGGGCAGACGAACGCGGCCGTCCAGACGCTGGCTGTTGGCGCGATTGAGGAGAGTCAACTCACCCTCTTCGAACTGCCACTCGGGCTGCTCAAAGGGACTGATCTTGATGCGGGTATCGAGCAAGGTGATGCGGCGCTGATCAAACAGTACCTGCAGGGCGGCGTCGCGCCCCTGGCTACCAGTACGACGATCACCCAGCCCATAGAGCTGCCAATGGCCCTGTTCATCCTCAACCAGCTCAAGTGTCAGGCCATCGATTTGCAAGGCATCCATGACCAGCCGCTGCTGCCAGAGGCTGGCAAAGACATCGATCCGCGCCACCACCGAGTCAAGGGCAAAGAGGACCGGGCTGTTGGTATCAGCCTCGGCATGCACCTGCAGACCGCGCAACGCCAGTACCGGTTGTGAGCCCTGCATCTCACCGCTCAGACCCTCGAGCAGGATGGCGCGGCCACTCAACTCCTCAGCCCAACTCACCAACTCTGTTCGGTATTCGGCAACGGCCGGAACAAACTGCCGGCCCAGACTGACATAGGCCGCCGCCAGCAACAGCCAGATCACCAGCAGGATGATCAGGCTGTCGAGGAGTCGTTTGAGCTGCCGTTGCCAGTTCATGGGTCAGGTCACCATCACATCAGGACCACATCGTATTGTTCCTGGGTATAGACCGTCTCGACCTGAAAACGGATCGGCCGCTCGATAAACAGCTCAAGATCAGCCACATGCCCAGACTCCTCATCCAGCAGCCGGTCAATCACCTTTTGCGAGGCCAGCACCATATAGGCACCCGCCTGGTAGGCGCGGGCCTCGCGGAGAATTTCCCGGAATATTTCATAGCAGACACTTTCCGGGGTCTTCTGTATGCCGCGACCCGTGCAGCACGGGCAAGGTTCACAGAGAATCTGTTCGAGGCTTTCACGGGTACGCTTGCGGGTCATCTGCACCAGGCCCAGCTCGGTAATGCCAATAATATTGGTCTTGGCATGGTCACGTTCCAGCTGCTTTTCCAGGGTACGCAGCACCTGACGCTGGTGCTCTTCATCCTCCATGTCGATGAAATCGATGATGATGATGCCGCCGAGGTTGCGCAGACGCAGTTGCCGGGCAATCGCGGTGGCCGCCTCGAGGTTGGTCTTGAAGATGGTTTCTTCAAGATTGCGGTGACCGACAAAGGCGCCGGTATTGACGTCAATGGTGGTCATCGCCTCGGTCTGGTCAATCACCAGGTGCCCACCGGACTTGAGCATGACTCTACGCTCCATGGCCTTCTGGATTTCATCCTCGACGCCATACAGATCAAAGATCGGCCGCTCACCGGGATAATGCTCCAGATAGCCCTGCACCGCCGGCATCAACTCCTCGACGAACAACTCGATTTTCTGAAAGGTTTCCCGGGAGTCAACACGGATTTTTTCCGTGCGCGGACTGACCAGATCGCGCAGAGTGCGCAGCGCAAGCGACAGGTCTTCATAAATGACTGACGGCGATGCGGCGCTTTTGGTCTGCTGTGAGATTTGCAGCCAGAGCCGGCGCACGTAGCGTATGTCGGCGAGAATATCTTCTTCCCTGGCAGCATCAGCCGCGGTGCGCAGAATAAAACCACCTGCTTCATCAATGCCCTCGGAGGCGATACAGTCGGCCACCAGTTGCTTCAACCGTTCGCGCTCGCTCTCTTCCTCGATTTTCAGCGAGATGCCCACATGCGGGGTACGCGGCATATAGACCAGAAAACGTGAGGGAATCGACAGGTGGGTGGTCAAACGGGCGCCCTTGGTACCTATCGGGTCCTTGGTCACCTGAACCACCAGCGCCTGGCCTTCGTGCAGCAGCGCAGTAATAGGTTCCACCGCTGCGCCCTCGCGATCGGAGACCTCGGAGGCATGAATAAAAGCCGCACGCTCCAGACCAATATCAACAAAAGCCGCCTGCATACCGGGCAATACCCGAACAACCTTGCCCTTGTAGATATTGCCGACAATGCCACGGCGCAGCGTGCGCTCGATGTGCACTTCCTGCAGCACACCGTTTTCCACCAGCGCAACGCGGGTTTCCATCGGTGTGATGTTGATCAGTATCTCTTCGCTCATGGGCTCTCCATCGCATTTTGGCAGCAGGCACTCGCAAGCGACCTGTTTCTGCTCATCAGAATACCGGAAATCCGCATCCCATTCAGGGCTGTTGCCAGCAGGCGACGCCAAAGGTGCGCAATAGCGCGGCCGTTTCCAGCAAGGGTAGCCCGACCACAGCGCTGTAACTGCCTTCGATATGTTCGACGAATACCGCGCCCAGGCCCTGAATACCGTAGCTCCCTGCCTTGTCCCGGGGTTCGCCGGTTGACCAGTAGGCGTGGATTTCACTGTCAGCCAACACCCTGAAACGCACACCTGTGCGTACCGACTGATTGACCAGTCGCGACTGATCGGCAACGGCAATCACACTGAGCACCTCATGGGTCCGCCCTGACAGGGCACGGAGCATGGCAAAAGCCTCGTCGGCATCCGCCGGTTTACCGAGAATCCGGCCACCAAGAATCACCGCAGTGTCCGCTGCCAGCACAACGGCGTTGGCGGGAACTCGCTCCAGCCCAGCCTGGGCCTTGGCCCGGGCAACCCGCGCAACATAGTTATCTGGCGACTCGCCAGGCAGCACCCGCTCATCCACATCGCAGGCAAATTGCTGATGTGCCACGCCGATCTGGCGAAGCAATTCACTGCGCCGCGGTGAGGCAGAGGCCAGATACAGATCGGGCGCGGTCATCAAAGCAGATGGAAGCGGCGTCTGACGACCCGCAATACGGAAAACACCCAGGGCCAGAGCAGCGCACTGACGACCACCGGTAACAGAAACAGCAGGGTCGGCGGACGATTACCAGCCAGGCTGTTGAGCCATAGCAGCAACATCTGGGCAATACCCAGTACCGGTAACATCACCATGCTCTGCTGCCAGATCGGAAAGCGCCGAATGCGTTGATGCAGCAACAACACCATCCAGGCAACCAGGGTCATCACCAGGGCATGCTGGCCGAGCAACTGCCCATAGAGTACATCAGAGGCCAGACCGGCCACCCAGGCCGTCAGCAAGCCAACCCGGTGCGGCATGGCCATGACCCAATAGGCCAGCACCATGGCCAGCCACATTGGCCGCGCCTGATCGATGGGTGATGGCATGGGCATGACACTGAGCAGCAGCGCGACCAGGATAGTCAGACCGATTATCAGACTAGTTCGCATCGGTTTGCTCCCCGTCCGTTACCGGTGCGGCCGGCTGCTCGCCCGCCGCCTCAGGTGTGATGTCGGTGTCAGCCTCGGCGGCGGAGACGTCCAGCTCGATCGCCGGCAACTCGCTGCCATAACCGGAGGCGGCACTGAACACCAGCAGCATGTATCGACTGCGGTTGACCTGGGCGGTCGGAGCCACACGCACATCAGCAAAGGGCTGGGCCGGATCCTGGGTAATAGAAGTAACGCGGCCTACCGGGTAACCGGCCGGGAAGCGCTGACCCAGTCCCGAGCTGACCAGAATGTCGTCGACACGAATATCGGCAGTATCACCAACGAAACGCAACTCCAGCCACTCGTTATTACCGGTGCCGGCAGCGATCGCGCGCAGACCATTGCGGTTGACCTGCACTGGCAGGCTGTGGGAGGCATCGGTGATCAATAGCACACGGGCCGTGTAGGGCATGACTTCAACTACCTGCCCCATCAAGCCGGTGGCATCCAGCAGCGGCTGACCAAGGAACACACCATCGCGCTCACCCTTGTTGATCAGGATGCGTTGGGTAAAAGGATTGGGGTCCACTCCCACCAGTTCAGCCACCAGTACCCGTTCATCGACCAGCGATGAAGAGTTCAGCAGTTCGCGCAGGCGCACATTCTGTTCTGTCAGCGCCGCCAGTTTCTGCAACTTGCTTTGCATCAGCAGAGACTCGGCGCGCAGGCGCTCGTTCTCCGCCATCAGGTCAGCGCGACTGGTCAGCAGTTGATAGGTGTTGTCCCAGGCTCGGGTAGGCAGATCGGCAATATAGTAGAGCGGTGTAAGCACCAGATTCAGGTGCGAACGCAGGGGTTGCAGGGTAGTAAAGCGCGCATCAACCACCATCAGCGCAATGGACAGCACCGACAGGACCAGAAC
This sequence comes from Gammaproteobacteria bacterium HGW-Gammaproteobacteria-11, assembly GCA_002840055.1. Taxonomy (GTDB): domain Bacteria; phylum Pseudomonadota; class Gammaproteobacteria; order Pseudomonadales; family Pseudomonadaceae; genus Halopseudomonas. Next base: position 363,035 of record PGZJ01000002.1, read on the forward strand.
ACGAAAGCCCAGCGACGGGCCCTTGATGAAAAGCGGTTTGATGGTGTTGTCCTCGCAACTCAGGATAGCCTGCAGTCAAGGGCCGGATCGCCGGCAACCGAAGATATGTGTGGCTGCCACGCAGGATCCGACCCGATTGCACATCACTCAGTAGAGAGCAGATCCATGGTATGCATGTCCATCATTTCCAGCGCCTTGCCGCCACCACGGGCAACACAGGTCAGCGGTTCTTCGGCAACAATCACTGGCAGGCCGGTCTCCTGGGTCAGCAACTTGTCCAGATCACGCAACAGGGCGCCGCCACCAGTCAGAATCAGGCCACGCTCGGCAATGTCGGATGCCAGCTCCGGCGGCGACTGCTCCAGGGCGCTCTTGACGGCCTGGACTATGGTCGCCAGGGATTCCTGCAGGGCCTCAAGCACCTCGTTGGAGTTCAGGGTAAAGGCGCGTGGCACACCCTCGGCGAGGTTACGGCCACGTACATCCACTTCCAGTACTTCACCGCCAGGAAAGGCGACGCCGATTTCCTGCTTGATGCGCTCAGCCGTGGATTCACCGATCAGACTGCCGTAGTTGCGACGCACGTAAGTCACGATGGCCTCGTCAAAACGATCGCCGCCGACCCGGACCGATTCGGCATAGACCACGCCGTTAAGCGAGATCAGCGCGATTTCAGTGGTACCGCCGCCAATATCCACCACCATCGAGCCGCGGGCCTCTTCAACCGGCAAGCCGGCACCGATAGCGGCAGCCATGGGCTCTTCAATCAGAAACACTTCGCGGGCACCAGCACCAAGGGCCGACTCGCGGATGGCACGACGCTCAACCTGGGTTGACTTGCATGGCACACAAATCAACACCCTGGGGCTAGGCTGGATAAAGCTGTTTTCATGGACCTTGTTGATGAAATACTGCAGCATCTTTTCACAGACACTGAAGTCGGCAATGACGCCGTCCTTCATCGGACGGATAGCCTGAATGTTGCCTGGGGTGCGGCCCAGCATGCGCTTGGCCTCGGTGCCGACAGCCACCACGCTCTTCTGGTTGCCGTGGGTACGAATGGCGACGACGGAGGGTTCATTCAGAACTATGCCGCGGTCGCGGACATATATAAGTGTGTTGGCTGTGCCCAGGTCGATGGACAGATCACTGGAAAACATGCCACGAATTTTTTTGAACATGCGATGAGTACACCCTGGTACGCGTGGGTTAATCGTAAAAGAAACACTGATAAACTACCTGACAGGAGCAACACACTGAGAGCAGGTAACTGATCGGTACTTCCGGAAGTGTCGCAACTCTAACAATGGCGGGGTTTTTGGGCAAGGCGCGACTATGGTAAATTCGCGCCTTTGTGTCGATAACCTCGACAATATCACCCCACGTTACGGGCATGTGGTTGTTTGACCACTGTTAAGCCCTGACCCGACGGAGAACGGCACATGGCTTTAGACCGCACCGAGGTGGAAAAGATCGCCCATTTGGCAAGAATAGCCCTGGATGAGCAGGATATTCCCGCCACCACGGCAAAACTGTCCGGCATCCTCGAATTGATCGACAGGATGCAGGCCGTCGACACCGCAGGCATCGAGCCCCTTGCTCATCCGCTGGAAACCACCCAGCGCCTGCGCAACGACCAGGTAACAGAACAGAATCAGCGCGATGCCTACCAGGCCATTGCCCCCGCGACCGAGGCCGGCCTGTATCTGGTCCCCAAGGTTATCGAGTAAGCCCGCCGCGCTATCAGACGAGAATTGCCCCATGCATGAGAAAACCCTGGCCGAGCTGTCACAGGCTCTGCACAGCAAAACCATTTCCAGTGTCGAGCTGACGCAACATTATCTGAAGCGGATAGAGCAGCACGATGCTCTGCTCAATAGTTTCATAACCGTCACGCCGGAGCTGGCGCTGGCCCAGGCTGCTGCCGCTGACCGTCGACTGGCCGATGGCAGCGCGACGGCCCTGACCGGCATCCCGATTGCGCACAAGGATCTGTTCTGCACCAGTGGCGTGCGCACCAGCTGCGGCTCGAAGATGCTGGACAACTTCATTGCGCCCTACGAGTCGAGTGTCACCGCGCGCTTCCTCGACGCCGGCAGTGTGATGCTGGGCAAGACCAATATGGATGAGTTCGCCATGGGCTCCTCCAATGAATCGAGCTTCTATGGTGCGGTGCGCAATCCATGGAATACCGAGCACGTGCCGGGCGGCTCCTCCGGCGGATCTGCCGCTGCCGTGGCTGCACGTCTGTGCGCCGCTGCCACCGGCACCGATACCGGCGGATCAATCCGCCAGCCAGCCGGCTTTACCGCGCTGACCGGCCTGAAACCGACCTACGGCCGGGTCTCACGCTGGGGCATGATCGCCTATGCGTCCAGCCTTGATCAGGGCGGCCCGATGGCGCGCAACGCCGAAGACTGCGCGCTGATGCTGCAGGCCATGGCCGGCTTCGACCAGCGCGACTCAACCAGCGTCGACCAGCCGATTCCCGACTATTCAGCCAGTCTCAACGACTCGATCAAGGGCCTGCGCATCGGCCTGCCGAAAGAGTACTTTGCCGCCGGTCTGGACCCTGCCACCGCTGACGCCATCGCTGCGGCCGTGAAACAACTGCAGGCACTGGGCGCCGAGATTCACGAGATCAGCCTGCCAAATGCCGAGCTGGCAATCCCCGCCTATTACGTGATTGCCCCGGCCGAGGCCTCATCCAACCTGTCACGCTTTGATGGCGTTCGCTTTGGTTATCGCTGTGACAGCCCGGCCGACCTGACCGACCTGTACAAGCGTTCTCGCGCCGAGGGCTTCGGTGCCGAGGTCAAACGCCGGATCATGGTTGGCGCCTATGCCCTGTCAGCCGGTTACTACGATGCCTATTACCTGCAGGCACAGAAAATCCGCCGCCTGATCAAAAATGATTTCATGGCCGCCTATCAGCAGGTTGATGTGATTCTCTGCCCGACCTCGCCGACCCCGGCGTTCCGGATTGGTGAAAAGATCGACGATCCGGTCAGCCTGTACCTGACCGATATCTACACCATCACTGCCAACCTCGCCGGCGTACCGGGCATCGCCCTGCCAGCCGGTTTTGCCAACGGCCTGCCCATCGGCATGCAACTGCTCGGTCCGTACTTCAGCGAAGCACGCCTGCTGAACATTGCGCACCAGTACCAGCAGGTCAGCGACTGGCACACCCGCACGCCAAGCGGCTTCTGAGAGGATTGAGGACAGACTATGCAATGGGAAATCGTAATCGGGCTGGAAATACATGCCCAGCTCACCACCGCCTCGAAGATCTTCTCCGGCAGCGCCACCACCTTTGGTGCCGAGCCCAACACCCAGGCCAGCCTGATTGATCTGGGCATGCCCGGCACCCTGCCGGTGCTAAATGCCCAGGCGGTGAAAAACGCGGTCAAATTCGGTCTGGCTATCGATGCCGAGATCGGCATGAGCAACGTCTTTGCACGCAAGAACTACTTTTACCCGGATCTGCCCAAGGGCTACCAGATCAGCCAGATGGAGCTGCCGATTGTCGGCAAGGGTTTTCTCGATATCACCCTGGAGGACGGCACCGTCAAGCGCGTTGGCGTGACCCGCGCGCACCTTGAAGAAGATGCCGGCAAGAGCCTGCATGAAGACTTCCACGGCATGAGCGGTATCGACCTGAACCGCGCCGGTACGCCGCTGCTGGAAATCGTTTCCGAGCCGGACATGCGCAGCGCCAAGGAAGCCGTGGCCTATGCCAAGACCATCCACTCGCTGGTACGCTATCTGGGTATCTGTGACGGCAACATGGCTGAAGGCTCGCTGCGCTGCGATTGCAACGTCTCCATTCGGCCCAAGGGGCAGGCCGAGTTCGGCACCCGCTGCGAGATCAAGAACGTCAACTCGTTCCGCTTTATCGAGAAGGCCATCAATACCGAAGTCCAGCGCCAGATCGAGCTGATCGAGGACGGCGGCAAGGTGGTCCAGGAAACCCGCCTGTATGACCCGAACAAGGACGAGACGCGCTCCATGCGCAGCAAGGAGGAAGCCAACGACTACCGCTACTTCCCGGACCCAGATCTGCTGCCGGTGGTCATCGAGCCGACCTTTATCGAGTCCGTACGCGCGGAATTGCCGGAATTGCCACAGCAGAAGCGCGAGCGCTTTGAAGCCGAGTTCGGGCTGTCTGCCTATGACGCCAGCGTGCTGTCAGCCCAGCGCGAAATGGCCGATTACTTCGAAGCCGTGCAGCGCGCCTGTGGCGATGCCAAGCTCGCGGCCAACTGGGTGATGGGCGAGCTGTCCAGCCTGCTGAACAAGTCGGACCTGGATATCGAGCAGTCACCGGTCAGCGCCAGCCAATTGGGTGGCATGATCGCGCGGATCAAGGACAACACCATCTCCGGCAAGATCGCCAAGATGGTTTTCGAAGCACTGGCGGCAGGCGAAGGTGACAGCGCCGATGCCATCATCGAAGCCAAGGGACTGAAGCAGGTAACCGATAGCGGCGCCATCGAAGCCATGCTGGATGAGGTGCTGGCGGCCAATGCCGAGCAGGTCGAGCAATACCGTGCCAGTGATGAAAACAAGCGCGGCAAGATGTTCGGCTTCTTTGTTGGCCAGGCGATGAAGGCGTCCAAGGGCAAGGCCAACCCGCAACAGGTCAACCAGTTGCTCAAGCAGAAGCTTGAGAGTTAGCCTGATGATCCGGACCGGCAGGCGCAAGCAAAGTGGGCAGTTGGCAGCATGACCATCCGGCTGCCCTGCCTATTACTGCTGATAGCGGCTGGCAGCATGCTTGCCCCTGCCAGCGCATCCAATCCGGAACCCCCTTTTTTTGAAGTGGGCAAGGCATCCTACTATGCCTCCCGGCTGCATGGCCGCGCCACCGCCAGCGGCGAGCGCTATGATCAGACCGCATTGACCGCCGCACACCCGCACCTGCCCTTTGGTACACAGGCCTGTGTCACCAACCTGCACAATGGCCGTCAGGTAACTGTGCGCATCAACGACCGCGGCCCCTTTACCGGCAACCGCATCATTGATCTGTCACGGCAGGCTGCGGTGCAGATCGATATGTTGCGCGCCGGCATTGCCCGGGTGGAAGTTCGCCTGTGCCCGGTCGAGTCGCAGGACTGAAGAACACCCGGTTTCTCAGTCGCAGCTAAACTCACCCCCTCTCGGCCAACTGGTCGGCAAAGCCATGATTCACGTCACGATGACCGGCTTCATCCGCTCTGACAGCCAGAATCACATCGCGCAAGCGCGCGTCCGGCCCCAGTGACCAATAGTCAATGGCCATCTGCGGGGCGGGAATGTTCTCATAACGCCCCTCATCCACACCGGTCAGGTATTCGGTGTAACTGTAGACCGCCTCCTCCTCGAGATAACCGACTATGCGATGTGCCGTCCGCGAGGAACACAGATACAGGACAAAGAACAGGTTATAGAACAACCCCTGTGCTATCACGATCAGCAGGCGCTCCAGGGCACTGGGCTTGGCGATATGCACAAAGGTCATCAAATGCATGCGCTCGTTTTCCGCCTCATCCAACAGCGTGCGAATCCAGCCATCGTCATCCTTGAGCCGGCGCAACGAATGTAAATGCTGTATGGCACCACCGACCATACCCGGTACCGCTGCCACGGTTTCCAGCACAACAGCACGATGGCCATAACGTCCGGCAAAGAACACATCGGCAAAAAAACGCATGAACTTGACCGTACCCAACGCAATACGATCTGACAGCGTTGCAGGATGCTGATGACGGTTCAGATCAACCTCGGTTGTCGTGTCCAACATGATAGGTCCTCGATTCAGCTCGTCTGACAATCACCTTAGAACCGACAGATCTGGATAACAATCAGACGGAATGTCGCAGTTATAAACAAAATTGCTACAATGTAGAGCGATTAGCGCTTAATTAATTCCAATCTTTCGCTGATTCAGGCCCTACCAAGGCCAGAACTCTGACACAGGACAGCACACATGACTGACAACAGGCTGCTGAAGAACTCGACCATCCTAGTTCCGGTTTTTGCCCCGGCGGTGATCGTCACACTGCTACTGGTTATCGGCACCATCAGTAATCCGACACTGGCCGGGGAAGCCTTCAGTGCCACGCTGGGCTACATCACCAAAACCTTTGGCTGGTTCTATATGCTCGCGGTTGCCATCTTTCTGGTGTTTATCGTGCTGGTCGCCTTCAGCAAATGGGGACACATCAAGCTCGGCCCTGATCATTCCGAACCGCAATACAGCTTCCCGGCCTGGTTTGCCATGCTGTTCTCTGCCGGTTACGGCATTGCTCTGCTGTTCTTTGGCGTGGCGGAACCCGTGCTGCACTACGCGGCACCTCCGGCCGGTGCAGCTGAAACCGTGGATGCCGCCAAGCAGGCCATGCAGATTGCGTTTTTCCACTGGGGGTTTCATATCTGGGCCATATACGGCCTGGTCGGCCTGGTGCTGGCCTACTTTGCCTTTCGTCATGGTCTGCCGCTGTCGATGCGTTCAGCCCTGTATCCGTTGATCGGCGACCGTATCTACGGCCCTATAGGTCATACCGTGGATGTCTTTGCCATTCTTGGCACCCTGTTTGGTATTGCCACGACCCTGGGGCTCTCGGTGTCACAGATCAATGCCGGCCTGAATTACCTGTGGCCAAGCATACCGGTCGGGACCACAGTGCAAATCATTGCCATTGCCGCGATTACTGCACTGGCACTGATTTCGGTTCTGGCCGGACTCGACAAGGGGGTGAAAAATCTGTCGATCGTGAACATGGTATTGGCCGTGGCGCTGATGCTGTTCGTCTTCATCGTCGGACCGTCCATCTTCATCCTTGAAACCTTTCTGCAGAATACCGGCAGTTATCTGAACAATATTGTCGAACGTACCTTCAATCTGCAGGCTTATACCCGCAGCGACTGGATCGGCAACTGGACCCTGTTCATCTTTGGCTGGACCATTGCCTGGGCGCCCTTTGTTGGTCTGTTTATTGCCAAGATCAGCCGCGGTCGTACCATTCGCCAGTTTGTCGTGGGGGTCATGCTGGTACCGACGATTTTCACCTTTCTATGGTTCTCGATCTTTGGCGACACCGCGCTGCACCTGATCATGAATGAAGGCTATACCGCCTTGATCACCGAGGTGCAAAGCGACACGGCAATTGCGCTGTTCAAACTCTACGAGCGCCTGCCTCTGACCTCCATCGTGTCCTTTATCACCGTCATCCTGATCATTACCTTCTTCGTCACGTCCTCGGACTCGGGCTCACTGGTAATTGACTCGCTGGCGTCCGGCGGATCCATGGCCACCCCAGCCTGGCAGCGTGCCTTCTGGTGCATTCTTGAGGGAGTGGTCGCCTCTGTGCTGCTGGTAGCGGGTGGCCTCGGCGCTTTGCAGACCATGACCATCGCCAGCGCCCTGCCCTTTGCCATCATCATGCTGATCGCCGCGATCGGCATGTGGCGGGCACTGATCATTGAGGGGCATCGCGACCAGAGCCTGCTGCACCACATGCAGGCCAGCCGACACAGCACGGGCAATCCGACCACGACATGGAAAAAGCGTCTGACCGGCATCATCAACTTTCCCGACCGCGCCTCGGTGGAGCGCTTTATCTCGGGAACCGCACTGGAAGCCATGCAGGGTTTGAAACAGAGCCTGACAGAGCAGGGCTGGCCAACCGAAGTGCAGTACGACAGCGACCACAGCCGCGCCTACATAGAAGTGATCAAGACCGATCAGCTGGATTTCATCTATGAAGTACGCCTGCGCGAATATGCCCGTCCGAGCTTTGCCTTCCCGGAAATGAGCCGTTCAGGTTCCAGCGAGGAGCATTATTACCGGGCCGAAGTGTTTCTGCGGCGCGGCGGACAAACCTATGACGTCTATGGCTACGATCAGCAGGAAATTATTGGTGACATCCTCGATCACTTCGAGAAATACCTGCATTTCCTGCACATCAGCCCCGGCCAGTTGCCCTGGAACATGACCGAGCATGACGAGATGCTGCAGGAGGGTAGTGGCGAAGCCAAGGCCTGAGACCCAGGCTGACGCGTCATTACAAGCTGTCTGGCCGGGCACAATCAACTGCTCGGCCAGACAGTCGTTCGGAAGCTTACTGCTGCAAAATCCGCGCGATCTCAGGATCCTTGAATACCCGTGTCAGGGCATCGCTCATGACCTCACTGACCAGACGCGTGTTGGTCTGCAGATTGGGCGCATAGCCAAAACGGTGCTGGGCCGATGCCCCATAACGCCCCTGATACTGCTGATTCAGGGAGCGCGCTTCAGCTGCAAAGGTGGCGCTGATATTGGCTTCGGTCACATAGGTCGTGGCCGGTGACTGATAGCGCAAGTCAGCCAGACTCAGCGTCAGTCTGTTGGCATTCGGCGTACCCTCGGGCACCACATCGAAACCCAACTGCCGCAGCGCCTGCTCGGCCTGCTGACGCACCAACTGCAAAGCCTGATCATTGATAGTGATGCTACTGGAGTCCGGATAAATACCGCCGCGAGTACCCAGTATTTTTGAGCTCCGGGTGTCCTGAACGGCCACAACCACAGGCTGCTGTCTCGCTACTGGGTTCAACGGGACCATTATCTGCGGCTGGACATTGAGTTGTTGGGGGCTGTGGGCACACCCCACAAGCACCAGTGCAACACCGGCGAGCACCCACGTGGCAAGACCTTTGAACATGTCACCTTCTCCTGAGGATTGAAAATCTGGCGTCCGGCTGATGCCGGTTGAACGCACATTTTGACTTGCCAAGCATACAGGGGTTCAACCCGCCTCGGCAGTTTTGCTGCTGTCATGCCTTTGCAACACGCACAGATCAAACTGACTCCCTAATCAAACGGGAGTCACGCCATGTTTGCTCTGTGGAATCGTCGCCAGCGCCGCCTTCGCCACTTCGCCATGCTCGATCAGCAAGGGCGCTGCCGGGCATTGTGGACCCTGCCCCATACCCCCGAACAGGGCACCTGGATTGAAGTGGTTGAGGCGGACCTGTCACTGCTAGGTAAACAGCTGACTGAGCTGCCACCGGTGCTGAGCCTGTGCGCGGCGAGAGCCGCCCCGCTGTCAAGCCATCAGCAGCGCGCCGCCTGACAGCGCTTACTTAGCGCCAGCGGCCTCCATGGCGGCTATATAGTCTTCGGCCTGGGCATGTTCACGCAGCACCTGCAGGAAACTGCGGCCCCGGGCATCCTTGGCATTCAGGTCAAAGCCCGCCGCGCGGAACAGCGTCAGGAAATGTTCAAAGTCATGGGCCCGCAGGCCACGGTAGGCACGGGTCAGAATATGTTGCTCAACCGATTCACCGGCATACGGACGGGCCTCAAGAAAAGCCGCAATCTGCGCCTCTGTCATCGGCTCGCCAATCACCTTCTGCTTGTCTTTACGCATAACCTGTCTGTCCGCTTTAAGTTCAAATAATGAGCCGCCATTGTACTCAGCCTGCCCCTGGTTCACTAGGGAGGTACCGAAGAACTAACTGAGTTGGCGCCTCAACGCCCAACCGGGTCGGTATGGACATCAGTCCAGACCGTACCGTTACCGTAGAAACGCGCTTGAACATAGACAGGTCGCGACCCCTCGAGCAAGCGCAACAACAGCTCCAACTGACCCACGGGCATGCTCATGTGCAAGGTCTGGCTAGGCGGATCAATACGCGCCGGTCTGGCTCTGACGCCGGGTTCGGTAAAGCTGATGCGGGCCTGGCGCACAGGGCTGCCGTGGATCAGCGACTGACCGGCCAGGCGCATCCAGATACCTGAATCCTGCGAGCCCGGGGAGGTATTGGCACGGTACTCGGTACCCAGGGTCAGGCTGTAGTCCTCGACCTGAAACAGCATCTGATCGGGCTTATCCTGTCGCGCCCCGTGAAGGTCATCCGGCAAGGCCAGATCGTGCGGCAGCACGACCGGACTAGCCATAGGTGCACTACAGGCCAGGATCAGGAGTATGCTAAAAAGACCCTTGCTTCTGTACGTCATACCGTCGCCCCAAGGATTGAAAAGTCTGTTGTGGCATCCACCCGCCTTGCTGTCAATTCAGGATTTACCATGTCGAATTCGTCAGGCCGCTCATTCCCTCTGTTCACTGCCCTGCGCGCCAGCCTGAAGGACGGTTACAGCCTGAGCAAGGCACGCGGCGATCTTCTGGCGGGTATCACGGTCGGTATCATTGCCATTCCGCTGGGCATGGCCCTGGCCATTGCCGTCGGGGTTGCACCACAGCATGGCTTGTATACAGGCATTGTTGCCGGCCTGATCATTGCGCTGACAGGCGGCTCACGTTTCAATATTTCCGGCCCCACCGCCGCTTTTGTGGTCATTCTGCTACCGATCACCCAGCAACATGGCCTTGGCGGGCTGCTGCTGGTGACCGTCATGGCCGGGGTCATCCTCTTCTGTCTGGGTCTGGCACGGCTGGGCAATCTGATCCAGTTTGTGCCCTACCCGGTGGTCATGGGCTTCACCGCCGGTATCGGCATTGTCATTGCCACCCTGCAGATCACCGATTTTCTCGGTTTGCAGGGCGTGGGGCAGCATCAGCATTACCTCGAACAATGGCAGGCCATCAGCGCGGCCCTGCCAAGCATTCAGTGGGGCGACAGCCTGGTGGGCCTGAGTACGCTGGCGGTGCTGTTGCTGTGGCCACGCCTGACCACCAAGGTGCCGGGGCATCTGGTTGCCCTGCTGCTGGGCAGCCTGCTGGCCGCGCTGCTGCTGTGGCTGGACATTCCGGTGGCGATCCTGGGTTCACGCTTCAGCTACGAGCTGGAGGGCGTGGTGCATGCCGGCATACCGCCTTTTGCGCCACACTGGGTATTGCCATGGCGCCTGCCCGGTGGCGACGGTCAACCGCTGGCGGTGAGCTTTGCCTTGATTCGCGATCTGCTGCCATCGGCGTTGGCCGTCGCCATGCTGGGCGCCATCGAATCGCTGCTCTGCGCTCTGGTCGCCGACGGTATGGCCAATACCCGACATGACCCGAATGCCGAGCTCATGGGTCAGGGGCTGGGCAACATGCTGGTGCCGTTCTTTGGTGGCATAACGGCCACCGCCGCCATTGCCCGCACGGCCACCAGTGTGCGCGCCGGTGCCCATACGCCGCTGGCCGGCGTGATACATGCGCTGGTGATACTGCTGGCAGTGGTGCTGCTGGCCGACCTGTTTGCCTATTTGCCCATGGCCTCACTGGCGGCCATGTTGCTGGTGGTGGCCTGGAACATGAGCGAGGCGCCGCATGTCGCGCATATGCTGCGCATCGGACCCCGGCAGGATATCTGGGTATTGCTGATCTGCCTGGTACTGACGGTGCTGTTCGACATGGTGCTGGCAGTGGGAGTTGGCTTGCTGCTGGCCTCGGTCCTGTTCATCAAGCGCATGGCTGATCTCAGTCAGGGTAATAGAGTACCCAGGCAACTGCACAAGGCCCTCGCCGATCTGCCCGACAGCGTGGCCCTGTACCAGATCAATGGGCCGTTGTTCTTTGCCGCCGCCGACAAGGCCCTGCATGCCATGAGCACCTACGATGACGGCATCCGCTATCTGGCCATCGATATGCAGGCTGTGCCGAGCATGGATATGAGTGCGCTGGTGATATTCGAGAAAGCCCTGCATGACCTGCAGCGCCGGGGTATTCAGGTCTATCTGATCGGTGTGCGTGCCCAGGTGCGGCTAAAACTCAAGCGCGCCGGGGTCGGTGCAGAACGTCAGCGGCGGATTTTTGTCAGCAGCCCGGAAAAGGCCGCACAGCTGATCAACGGGCAACTGGCACAGCTTCAATCAGCCTGAACGCGGACAAGTCTCAGCCCTCGGGCAGGGCAAAGATGCCCGGTGCATTGCGCCAATAGCCTTTGTAATCCAGACCGAAGCCGAAGATGTAGCGATCCTCGACTTCCAGCCCGGTAAAGTCGGCACGCATGCCAGCATAGGCCTTGCGCCCATGTTGTTTATCCAGCAGAACCGCCGTCAGCACCTGCGCGGCGCCGGCAGCGCGGCAATACTCGACTATGGCCGCCAGGGTGTGGCCCTCATCGAGGATGTCGTCAATGATCAGTACAGTGCGGCCCTGCAACGCGTGCTCGGCCTGAACCTTCCAGACCAGCTCGCCACCGGACAAGGCATTGCGATAACGGCTGGCATGCAGATAACCCAGCTGCAGAGCAAAGGTCAATTTTGGCAGTAACTGCCCGGTCACCACCAGGCCGCCATTCATCACGCAATACACCAGCGGGTCAGTATCCGTCAGGCTGGCATTGATCTCGGCAGCCATGCGATCCAGCGCCGCATGCAACTGTTGCGGGGTAAACAGACAGTCTGCTGCCGCCATGACCTGGTTGGCCTGCTGTGCATCAATCGTCATGGTCCCACTCCACCCGGTAGCTGAGAGTGGAAAACTACTGACCTGCACTGCCAAGTGCAAGTTTTGCGCTCATTTCTGCGGATGACCCGAGCGCTGCCTTGGTTTAACCTGTCGGAATTGTCCGCGCCCCGCATAAAGAGCTCACCACCATGACTGTCAAAGAAATCCGTCATCCGCTTATTCGCCACAAACTCGGCCTGATGCGCCGCGCCGAAATCAGCACCAAGAACTTTCGCGAACTGGCCCAGGAGGTCGCCGCCCTGCTGACCTACGAGGCGACCCAGGACCTACCGGTTGAGCCGGTGAGCATTGACGGCTGGTGTGGCAAGGTGGAGGTCGAGAAGCTCGCCGGCAAGAAAATCACCGTGGTACCGATATTGCGCGCCGGACTGGGCATGCTCGACGGCGTGCTCAGCCTGATCCCCAGCGCCAAGGTCAGCGTCATCGGTCTGGTACGCAACGAACAGACCCTGGAAGCAGACAGCTATCTGGAAAAGCTGGTCGGCGAACTGAACCAGCGCATGGCGCTGATCATTGACCCCATGCTGGCCACCGGCGGCTCCATGGTCGCCACCATCGACATGCTGAAGAAAGCCGGAGCCCGTGAGATTCGCGCACTGGTACTGGTTGCCGCGCCAGAGGGGATTCGCCGGGTCACGGCGGCGCATCCGGATGTGACCATCTTTACCGCCTCGATTGACCAGCGCCTGAACGAGCACGGCTACATTATCCCCGGCCTGGGTGATGCCGGTGACAAGATCTTTGGTACCAAGCAGAAGGATGTCGACTGATGCAGGCACTGGACACCACCGGCTGGCGCAGTGCCCTGGCCGGCTCGCAAATGCTTTTTGTCGCCTTTGGCGCACTGGTGCTGATGCCCTTGCTGACCGGCATGGACCCCAGCGTCGCGCTCTTTACTGCCGGTATCGGCACCTTGATATTCCAGTTCACCACCCAGCGCCAGGTGCCGGTTTTTCTCGCCTCCAGTTTCGCCTTTATCGCCCCCATCATGTACAGCAACCAGACCTGGGGACTGCCGGCCACCCTTGGCGGGCTGATGGTTGCGGGCTTGATGTACATACTCCTGAGCCTGTTGGTGCGCCTGCGCGGTCCGGGCTTTATTCAGCGGCTGCTGCCACCGGTCGTGGTCGGACCCGTGATCATGGTGATCGGTCTTGGATTGGCCTCGGTCGCGGTCAACATGGCAATGGGCAAAACCGGCGACGGCAGCGCACAACTGGTCGACTATCCGCTGGCCGTTATCATTGCCCTGGCATCCCTCAGTACCACCATTGCGGTCGCGGTTTTCGCCCGTGGCCTGTTCCGGCTGGTGCCGATTCTGGCCGGGGTCCTGGTGGGTTACAGCCTGTCGTGGCTGCTCGGCATAGTCGATTTCAGTGCCGTTGGCAAAGCGCAGTGGCTGGCGGTACCGACCTTTGTCAGCCCGGAATTCAAGCTGGCGGCGATTCTCTTCATGATTCCGGTGGCCATTGCGCCCGCCATCGAGCATATCGGTGATGTGCTGGCCATCGGTTCGGTAACCGGCAAGGACTATATCCGCAAGCCCGGGCTGCAGCGCACCCTGCTCGGCGATGGCCTGGCCACCACCGCCGCTGCCGCGCTCGGAGGACCGCCGAACACCACCTATTCGGAAGTTACCGGTGCCGTGATGCTGACCCGCAACTTCAATCCGCAGGTGATGATCTGGGCCGCCTGTTTTGCCATCGGCCTGGCCTTTATCGACAAGTTCGGTGCCGTGCTGCTAAGCATGCCGGTGCCGGTCATGGGTGGCATTCTGTGTCTGTTGTTCGGTTCCATTGCCGTGGTTGGCATGAACACCCTGGTGCGCCATCAGGTTGATCTGTCGGAAGCGCGCAACCTGTGCATCGTCTCGGTAACCCTGGTGTTCGGCATCGGCGGCCTGCTGATCGGCAACCAGAGTTTCAGTCTGCAGGGCATCAGCCTGTGTGGCGTGGTGGCTATCCTGCTCAACGTGATTCTGCCGCAGAGCATGGCTGACAAACCCGAAACGGCTGCCTGAGTTGCGGCCTACCAGCAGCGCGCATCCGCCGGCAGGCGCTGCCCAAGATGGTCAAGCTGGTAGTAGTTACAAGGGTCGTCCTGCATCAGCCCACCCGCCACTGCGCGGGCACTGAGTCGATAACTGTGCTGGTCAAATTCCAGCGCTATTTGAAACAGCGCCTTGCCCTTGCGTGGACTTTGCTGATGCAGACCGGCTACCGCCGTGTAGGCGCCCTGCAGGGCACGCTGACGCTCAAGCTGCTGGGCGTTTTCCAGCAACAGCCCTGCGACCTCCGTGCGTCGCCCCTTGCGCTGATGCTCCTGGTAGGCAGGCAAGGCCAGGGTCAATAACAACGCCGCAATCAGCAGCACCACCAGCAGCTCGATCAGCGTAAATGCCGTTACCGCTGCCCTCATCGTACTTGCCGCCAGAGTACGCGGGTCAGACCGCAATCGGCATGGATCACCAGCTTGAGCTCGCCGCTAACCCGTGGGATCGCCAGCTCTCTATCGGCACAGGCATCCTCTTCAGCGTCTGCTGCCTGCCCATGGATCTGCACACTGACGACCTGTCCGGTCTCCACGGGTCGCTGAGAACCCGCCGCGCTGTCTGTGGCTAACGCAGGCAGTGCCAGAGCAACGAGATAAAAGCCCAACAGGCAGCGACGCTTACCTGGGTTGAAGTTCATACACGGTCTCCAGATGACTATGCTGTAACGCGCTCAGCGCAATCACAGCCAGACGGTAACGGCGACCCTGGAATGGCGTCTCGTCCAACTGATCCAGGGTCGCTGGCGGCAACAGTGACAACCGATACCAATGGCTGATGCCGTCTGCATTGCTCTGAGACAGGATAGGGCGCCAGCCAGCCGCACTGAGTTGCTCAGCACTAAGCGGATTGTCTGTAACCGGCAGATCGCAGTCAGATTCAGGGCAAGGAAACTCGGGCAGCGCCATTTCGCCCGTCAACAGGTCCTGCTCAAGCGCCATCAGAACATTCTCGGCCGCCAGCAATAAGCCCTGCTGACTCAGGTAGTTACCGGCCATACGCTGCTGATTGATGGCCGCTTGTGAGCCCGCTACGGCGAGCAGGGTCAGCATCAGCAAAAAGACCAGGCAGATCGCCAGGACAGCACCAGCCTCCCTGGGTCGAGTAACAGTAGGCATGATCAATGCTCCCTGAGCTGCGGATTGCGCAACATGACAACCTGGGTAAAGGACCGGCTTATGCCGTCGACGCCATTGCTGCCAAACAGCAGATGCAGGCGCACAGTCCGCAGCCGAGGCAATGTCTGGGCTGTTAATGTAGTCTGATAGTCACCCGCCACCTGCATTTGCTCCGGGCTGGGCGCAAGACCAAAGCTCAGTTCAAAGCCATTGACATCCTCCACCAGCGTGTCAAAGCGTCCACGCCCATGTAGCCGCACCTGCAAGCCCGCCTCCGCCAACCGGTACTCGACCAGGCGTACCGGGATCAATACTTCCCCGGCTTCCAGCGTCAACCCCGGGCCGTCACTGATACGCATGCGGTGCTGACAGTCACTCGCGAGTAGCCAGGTAGCACCATAGCGCCAGGCGGGCAGATCCGTGCGGCTGTCCGAGCGCGACAAGGCACTGACCAGACGCAATACCCCGTTATCGACACTGACTGGCTGGCTCAGCGCTGGCGGTAACAGGCCCTGCTGTTCGCTGTCCAGGCGCTGCCAGTCGAGGCACTTGTAGGCACCTGCCTGGCGCACATCCGTGCTTAGACGCTCGATGACAAACCGGGCGTTTTCCTGGGTCATGGCTACCTGCTGCTGCAGCGCGTAGGTCTGTTTGCTGGCCAGAAATAGCTGCAGCAAGCCCATGATGAGTGTCAGTCCGAGCGCCAGGGCGATCAGCAACTCAATCAGGCTCAAACCAGCCTGTGTTCCTGGTGCATGCGTCCAGGCAGGCTGAGTCATCATATCTCTGCCCCCATCAACGCACGCAACCTGACCTGGGCCGGAGTGTCATTAATACGCTGCTCTGACCAGCTGAGCTCGACTTCTACCCAATCGTTACTGATATCTATGCGCGCCTGGCCCTCAGGCAGTTGGCAGGCGACTGCTGCGGCAAAATCCGCACGATCCCGTGCGAGAATGCCCGGCGCGGGTACTGACGACTGACAATCACCCTGATAATGCCCCGCATAGCCTGCCAACTGTCCGGCATTGGCGCGCATGCGCTCGATCATGTTCTGGGCGATGAAACCGGCGTGGGTGATGTGGCCTGCACTGCTGCTGTACTTGAGCGCATTGAGCTGAAGGCTGGCTGCACCCAGCACTCCGACACTGAGAATCAGCAGGGCAACCAGCAACTCCAGAAGGGAAAAGCCGGGTGAGCAACCTCGGTTGCGACGAGCGTGACTGAGGTTGACGTAGTGCGGCACCGATCTGTGACTATCCATGTCTCAGAATCCAGTTAAGGCCGAGACAGCGGGACAGCGGCGGGCAATTGAAGTGAAGGGAAGAAAATACCAGCCTGGATCACGACTTTACAGCGCTGTTGCGGCTATAAGCGCTGAAAAAACGTGACTTGCTTGGCAAAAACAGGCTTTTTATGCCCCGAAACAATGACTCGGCGGCATAAAAAGCACTGCGATCAATAGCCTATCAGGCGGCGCTGGGCTCGGTGCGGCACCACTCGGCCAGCGTGTCTATCCATTGTGGATGGTCATTCAGGCAGGGCACCAGAACCAGCTCCTCTCCACCCGCCTCGATAAACTGTTCCCGCGCCCGATCACCGATTTCCTCCAGCGTCTCGATGCAATCGGCGACAAAGGCCGGGCACATGACCAGCAAGCGCTTGACACCCTGAGCAGCCAGCTCATCGATACGAGCTTCGGTATAGGGCTCAATCCACTTGTCCTTGCCCAGTCGGGACTGGAAAGCCAGCGACCACTGATCTTCAGTCATGCCCATGCGCTCGGTAAAGGCGCGGGTCACGGACACGCACTGGGCGCGGTAACAGGTAGCGTGTGCCGGGGATGGACGATCACAACAGTCGGGATAGGCCAGACAATGTGATCTGGTCGGATCAGCCTTGCGCAGATGCCGCTCAGGCAAGCCATGGTAACTGAACAGGACATGGTCGAAGCCCTGCTCCAGATGACCAGTGGCACTGGCAACCAGTGCATCGATATAGCCGGGGCGCGCATGGAAGGCCGGCACCACCGTCAACTTCAGGTCCAGCTTGTGCTCGGCGATGACCCGCTCGGCTTCGCGGATTGAGGTCGTGGTGGTGCTGTCGGCATGCTGCGGATACTGCGGCATGAACAGCACTTCCTTTATCCCGGGACGCTTGGCCAGCGCCAGCAGTCCGTTTTCAATCGACGGCTGACCGTAGCGCATGGCCAGCTCCACCGGCATATCCAGCTTGGCCTGCAGCGCCTGCTGCACACGGCGACTGATCACCACCAGCGGCGACCCCTCTTCCCACCAGATCGATGCATAGGCTTCAGCGGACTTTTTCGGACGCAACAACAGAATCAGCCCCACCAGCAGACGGCGCAACGGCCAGGGCAGATCCACAACATAGGGATCCATCAGGAACTGGTTCAGGTAACGGCGCACATCAGCCACCTCGGTACTGGCAGGGGAACCCAGGTTGGCAAGCAAAACCGCACGATCAGACATCAATAGATTACTCCTTCAGGGATGAACAACATCAGCCAGCGCCGTATCAAGCTGATCAAAGCGGAACCGGTAACCCGCCTTCAACAGCTTTTCCGGCACCGCATTCTGTCCGGTCAAAAGCAGGCCGGCCATTTCACCCAGCGCCAATTTCAGGGCAAAACCGGGCAAGGGAATAAATGCAGGCCGACCAAAGGCCTTGCCCAACCGCTGGGCGAAGACCTTGTTCGTCACCGGGTTCGGTGCCGTCGCATTATAGGGCCCTTTGCACTCAGGCGATTGCAACAGAAACTGGATGATACCGACCATGTCCTCAAGATGTACCCAGGGCATGTAATGCTGTCCCGAGCCAATCGGGCCACCCAGCCCGAGCTTGAATGGCATACGCAGGCGCTGCAGAAAGCCGCCGTCCGCGGCCAGCACCAATCCGGTTCTGAGCAGACAGACCCGAATGCCATGCGAGGCAGCACGTTTGGCCGCCGACTCCCAGGCATCACACAGGGTATGGGTATATTCGACACGGGCAGGACTGGACTCGGTAATCAGACTGTCACCACCGTCACCATACCAGCCAACCGCCGAGCCGCTGACCAGGACCTTCGGCTTGACCGACAGAGAGCCAATCCAACTGACAAGCTGCTCGGTCAGGGTGACTCGACTGGCCCAGAGCACAGCCTTACGCTTGTCCGTCCAGGGCTTGTCGGCAATAGGTTCTCCGGCCAGGTTGACTACGGCCTCGATACCGGCCTCGTTCAAATCGCTAAGCTGCCCAACGCCACGCACCTGGTGGCCGCACACACCGGCAACACGCTCAGGCCGCCTGCTTAATACACTGACCTGATGGCCATCGCTGACAAGACGCTTGCACAGGGCGCTGCCAATCAGGCCTGTACCTCCGGTAACGAGTACATGCATAGTTCAGGACTCCATGTCGCAAAGTAAAAATGGATCAATCGGCATGCTGAGACCCGCGTCAGAAAGGATTGAGTGGATCTGCGTGCAACCGAGATTGACAGGAGCGAAGCATAGCAGTCCGGCATAACAGGAACTTGCAGACAGTTCACAATTACAGGATGCTATACAGAGAATTATCTATGTACAAGTTTTGTCGAGCTTATAAGTGTTAAATTTATAGCGTCCCCGCTATCACACAGGAACCTTGAAACATTATGCATGCCATGGATATTGCAGTGATCGGCGCCGGCTTGGCTGGCATTAGTGCGGCCAAGGCCTTGACCGATGCCGGCCATCAGGTAGTGCTGTTTGACAAGAGTCGCGGTAGCGGCGGGCGCATGAGCAGCAAACGGACCGAATACGGCGACATGGATATGGGCGCCCAGTACTTCACCGCCCGTGATCACCATTTTCGCCATGAACTGAAACATTGGCTTGACCAGGGCTGGGTAGCCGAGTGGCAACCGGCGCTGTTCATTCATGATCAGGATGGCCTGCGCCCCTCACAGGACGAACAACAGCGCTTTGTTGGCGCCCCGCGCATGACCGCCCTGTCGCGCGGCTTGCTCGAAGGCCTGAAACTGGTTACCGAGACCCGCATAATCCAGCTCCAGCAACAGGGCGACAAGGCCTGGGAACTGATCGACGAACAACAGCAGGTGCATGGCCCGTTTGATCGCATAGTCGTCGCCGCTCCCGCACCACAGGCCGTGCCGTTGCTCGAGCCAGCCGTGCATCTGGCCCAGGCTGCAGCGCAAATAGACATGGAACCGGGCTGGGCGCTGGCCGTCAGCTTTGCTGAACCACTCGATACCCCGGTCGAGGCCTGCTTTGTGCGCTCCGGCTGCCTGGACTGGATATCCCGCAACAGCAGCAAACCCGGTCGCACGGGCAACGCAGATAACTGGGTATTGCAGGCGACACCCGCCTGGAGTCGCGAGCACATCGATACTGACAAGGAAGAGATCATTCAGTTGATGCTGGCATCTTTTTCCAAGGTAATGGGGTTCAACCTGCCTGCAGCCAACTTCGTGCATGCACACCGCTGGCTTTATGCTCGCCCTTCCGCCGACGCGCAATGGGGCGCCCTGGCAGCGCCGGAAAAAGGCATTTATGCCTGTGGCGACTGGTGCATGGGTGGCCGGATGGAAAATGCCTGGCTGAGTGGCCGTCAGGCAGCCCATGCGTTACTCGGATTGCGATGAACAGGTTCAATCCGCGCAAGTTGTTGCACTCAAAATGGACCGCCGTGCAGCCACGCAATCGGGAAAAGCATTTTATGGTGATCGCCTGCATTGAAGATGAACAGGCCACTATCACCGGTGTCGAGCTTGAAGCGGTGCACAGCAGGCGCAGTGAAATTCTTGACTGGCGCAGGTTGCAGGACAGTGAGTTGTGGCGGCAAGGCTGGCATTAAGCAGCAGCTTTTAAATACTTGTACAAATCGCCGTGTCGTGTAGACTAAATCTTATACAGGAATAGATAGCTGTATAAGTAGAGGTCGATCATGCTCACACCCGATAGCGCACCAAATCGCCACAACGACAGCGCCAGACGTTTATGGATATGAATTCCAGCGTCATGCTGCCGATCCGTGAAGTCAGCAAGGTAACCGGGGTGAACCCGGTTACCTTGCGGGCCTGGGAGCGACGCTACGGTTTAATCAAACCGCACCGCACCAGCACCGGACATCGACTCTATACTGAAGCCAATGTCCGCCAGATCCAGGATATCCTGACCTGGCTCGGGCGCGGTGTCGCCGTTGGTCAGGTCAAGCATCTGATCAACAATCCGTCCAACCCCAAAGACGCCACTGGCTCCCAGTCACTCCGGCTGATCCAACATTACAGCCACGCTCTGCAGCAGTTTGACAAAGTACGCCTGAATCAGTTGTTTGCAGACAATATGCTGAGCCTGGACAAGCTCGAACTCTGCAAAGAGGTTTTCGAACCTCTGCTGACGCAACTGCATAAGCGCTGGCAAGGTCAGTTCGGCAGCCATATTGAGGAAGCCTTCTTTCATGGCTGGTGGCACAGCACCCTGTCGCAGTGCCTGCAACAGGCCAATAATGCCCTTGATGATGCGCCCGTGCTGCTAGCCAGCCTGTCAGACCAACACTGTGAAGCGGACATGTGGTTGTTGGCCTTGATGCTCAGTGCATCCGGCTACCGTGTCGAGGTGATCGAATGGGAGGTACCGGCCAGTGAGCTGTCACTGCTTACTGATCATGAAGCACCGCAAGCGCTGGTCCTGTTCAGCAGCCAATCCCTGCAGCTCGCGCAATTGCGCCGCCATTTGCCGACCTTGATGACGCATCTGCCAGGGACGCTGATGATCGCTGGACCAGCAATCAGAATTCACCATCAGGCGCTTCATTCGCTTGGTCTTGGTCTACTTGAAGAGCGTGCCACAGAGAGTCATGCGCGGCTGCTGGACATCCTCGGAGGCCGGCAATGAAGCCGATACAGCTGTGCTGGCTGCGCAATGACCTGCGCCTGCAGGATAATCACGCCCTTTATCACGCCAGCCTTGAAGGCCAGGTAGTCGCTGTCTGCACGCTGAGCGCAGAAACCTGGCTGGCGCATGATGACGCCCCCATCAAGATCGACTTCTGGCTGCGCAACCTCAAGGCGCTGGCGTTACGCTTGCAGGAAAGACATATTCCGCTGCGCGTGATCAATCTGGACAGCTGGACTGAAGCGCCCCAACGCCTCATGGCGCTGGCCAGTGAACTTGAGGCTAAGGGAATATTCTTCAACGACGAATATGGCGTTCATGAACAGCAGCGCGACGATCTGGTGATGCAGTGTTTCACCGATAACGGGCTGAATTGCCAGCGTTTTACCGATCAGATCCTGTTTGCCCCGGGCAGTCTACTAACTCAGGCCGGCGGCATGTTCAAGGTCTACAGCCAGTTTCGCCGCCAAGCCTACCTGCAGTTGCACAAGCACCTTCCCGCTTGCCTGCCGGCGCCAGCCAAACAGGCCGAAACCGTTATTCAGTCCGATCCATTGCCCGATAGCATTAGCGGCTTCAATGCGCTCAGCCAGGAACAGCGCCAGCTCTGGCCTGCGGGTGAACAGGCTGCCATTGAGCGGCTGACGCACTTTGCCGACGACATCATGCAGGGCTATGACAGCACCCGCGACCTGCCGGCCGTCGATGGCACCAGCCGGCTTTCGGCTTATCTGGTTGCCGGCGTACTGTCGCCCCGTCAGTGCCTGCATGCAGCCATCGGCGCTAACCGCGGCGAGTTCGACAGCGGCAATCCCGGCGCGGTGAGCTGGATCAACGAACTACTGTGGCGCGAGTTTTACAAGCATATTCTGGTCTGCTACCCGCACGTATCACGGCATCGCGCCTTCCGCCCGGATATGGAACAGGTGCCCTGGCGCAACGACACGGCAGCCCTGCAGGCCTGGCAACAGGGCCAGACCGGCATCCCGATCATTGATGCGGCCATGCGCCAGTTGCTGGCAACCGGCTGGATGCACAACCGTCTGCGCATGCTGACGGCCATGTTTCTGACAAAAAATCTGCTGATCGACTGGCGCGAAGGTGAGCGCTGGTTCATGCGTCACCTGATTGATGGTGATCTGGCGGCCAATAACGGTGGCTGGCAATGGAGCGCCTCAACCGGCACCGATGCGGCGCCGTATTTCCGTATCTTCAATCCGGTCAGCCAGTCGCGCAAGTTTGACCCCAAGGGCGATTTTATCCGCGCCTGGGTACCCGAACTGGCCCACTACGACGCCAGACAGATCCATGAGCCACCGGCAGCCGATCTGTTTTCTGCCCACAGCTACCCCAAACCCATTGTTGACCTTGGCTCCAGCCGCAAACGCGCACTGGATGCCTTCAAAAGCCTGGGAGAAACGGCATGAACAAGGACTTTCCTCAGTATTTTGCCGAGGCGTTCGCCGCACTGAACAAGGACAACCTGGCGTCCATGGCTGATTTTTATCATGCCGATCTGCACTTTACCGATCCGCTGCATGAGGTGGTCGGACTGGACGCCATGACCCATTACTGCGCACAACTCTATGAGAACGTCACATCCATCCACTTCGACTTTCAACAGATTGATGTGATTGCCGAGGGCGAGGCGGTATTGCGCTGGGTCATGACCTATCAACATCCACGCCTCAAATCCGGCCAGCCGATCGCCGTGCCGGGTTGCAGCTTTATCGCCTATCGTGATGACAAGGTGTATCGGCACCGGGATTACTACGATGCCGGCGCCCTGCTGTATGAGCACATTCCGCTATTTGGCAGTCTGATTCAGTGGTTGAAAAGGAGATTGGCATGAGCGCACAAAAACGTATCTGGCTGACTGGCGCCTCCAGCGGCATTGGTCTGACCATGGCTGAGCAACTGGCGGCGCAGGGTCACCTGCTGGCTCTTAGCGCGCGCCGTGCCGAGCCCTTGCAGGAACTGGCCGAGCGCTTCCCCGGACAGATACTTGTCCTGCCAGCTGATCTCACCGACCTTGATCAGGTGAAAGCCGCCGGACACGCCATGAACCAGGCCTGGGGCGCGCTGGATTGGGCCATATTGAATGCCGGTTGCTGCGAATACGTCGATGTCGACCATTTCGATTCAGCACTTTTCCAGCGCGTCATGCAGGCCAATGTGCAGGGCAGCGTTCACTGTATCGAAGTGGCTCTGCCGCTGCTGCGCAAGGGCGACCAGCCGAGGCTGGTCGGGGTTGGCAGCAGCGTGACCTTTTTGCCTCTGCCGCGGGCAGAAGCCTATGGCGCCTCAAAGGCCGCCATGCGCTACCTGTTTCAGGCACTCGAACTGGATCTGGCGCAATGGAAGATCGGCGTTACCCTGGTCAGCCCCGGCTTTGTCGAAACGCCCATGACCGCGGTCAACGACTTTCCGATGCCCATGCAGGTCAGTAGCGACAAGGCCGCCGAGATCATCATCCGTGGCCTGCATAAGGGCAAGCGGGAAATCCGCTTTCCGGGTTTGTTTATCGGCGTACTGCGACTGCTCGGCAGCCTGCCCGGCAGTCTGCGCTTTGCCTTGACCAAGGGCATGGCCCGTCCTTCTGAAGAAAAGGAACAGCATTGATGCGGGTTGCAATCGTAGGCTCTGGTATTTCCGGACTGGTGTGCGCCAGGTTGCTGTCGCGCCAGCACGAGGTCTGTGTATTTGAGGCGGCGGACTGGGTTGGCGGTCATACCCATACAGTCGATGTCGAGGTCAAGGGTCGCCACTATGCCGTGGATACTGGCTTCATCGTGTTCAACGACTGGACCTACCCGAATTTCATTCGCCTGATGGACCAGATCGGGGTCAGTTCACGGGAGACCGAGATGAGCTTCTCCGTGCACGATCCGGCCAGCGGCCTGGAATACAACGGGCACAGTCTCAACAGCCTGTTCGCCCAGCGCAGCAACCTGTTCTCACCGGCGTTTATCGGCATGGTCAGGGATATTCTGCGCTTCAACCGCGAGGCCATGGCCGAACTGGACAAGGGCAGTATTCAAGCCGACATCACCCTGGGTGAGTACCTCAAGAGCAAGGGCTACGGCCAACGCTTTATTGACCACTACATCATTCCCATGGGCGCTGCCATCTGGTCCATGTCGCTGGCTGACATGCTGGCCTTTCCGTTGCAGTTCTTTGTGCGTTTTTTCCGCAATCATGGCTTGCTGTCGGTCAGTGACCGCCCTCAATGGCGGGTTATCAAGGGTGGATCAAGCGCTTACATCAAACCGCTGATCGAGCCCTTTCGCGACAACATCCGGCTGAACTGTCCGGTGCAGCAGATTCGCCGCGACGACCAGGGCGTGACCCTGGTCAGTGCGCGTGGCGAAGAGCGCTTCGACAAGGTGATTCTGGCCTGCCACAGCGACCAGGCGCTGGCCATGCTGGCCGACCCAAGTGACGCCGAACGCGATATCCTCGGCGCCATCGGCTATGCCGACAACGACGTTGTATTGCACACCGACACCCGCCTGCTGCCCAAGCGCAAGCTGGCCTGGGCCAGCTGGAACTATCGCCTTGGCCAGGCGGTTGATCGCCCTGCAGCGGTGACTTACAACATGAACATTCTGCAGGGTATCGAATCGGACATCACCTTCTGCGTCAGTCTGAACCAGACCGAGGCCATCGACCCGACGCAAATCCTTGCCCGTTTCACCTATGCCCACCCGCAGTTCAGTCTGGCCGCCAGTGCTGCCCAGGCGCGCTGGCAGGAACTGCTCGGTGAGCAGCATACCTATTACTGCGGCGCCTACTGGGCCAACGGCTTCCATGAGGATGGCGTGGTCAGCGCACTACGCGTTACCAGCGCCCTGGGAGAGTCGCTGTAATGTCACTGCACAGTGCGCTCTACACCGGACAGGTTCGGCACCGCCGACATGCCCCGCGTAAACACGCTTTCAGCTACCGCATCAGCCTGTTGTGGCTGGATCTGCAGGAGCAACAGCAGGTGTTTGCCATGAGCGGGCTGTGGTCCGGCCGCTGGTGGTCACCCATGCGCTTTCGTGAAGCCGACTACCTGACCCAGCATCGACAGCCCGGCGAATCACTGCAACAGTCCGCCCAGCGTCTGGTGCTGACCCAACTGGGTCTGGATCTGCACGGCCCGGTTCGGCTGCTGACCCAGGTACGCAGCTTCGGCATGTTGTTCAACCCGGTGTCCTTCTTCTACTGCCATGACGCCGCTGGGCAACTGCGGGCCATTATTGCCGAGGTATCCAATACACCCTGGCGTGAGCGTTTCTGTTACGTCATGGCCACTGATAGCAGCCAGGCTCTGCAGCACTTCGAGCTGGACAAAGCTTTTCATGTCTCGCCGTTTTTACCCGCCGAGCTGCACTACCGCATGCGCTTCAACCAACCGCAGCAATCGCTGCTGGTGCATATGGAAGACTGGCAGGGCGACAGCAAGCTGTTCGATGCAACCCTGACCCTGTCTCGTAATCCGCTTAGCGCCAGCTTGCTGCGCCGTGAAGCGCTGTCATTCCCCTTTATGGTCGCCAAGACCGTCATCGGGATTTACTGGCAAGCCCTGCGCCTGGCCCTCAAGCGCACACCGATTTTTGATCATCGTTCGCCACCGCTGAGCGCCGTGGCAACCACCGCCATTCAGGTTAAGGAGCAGTCCGATGAAAGCCAACAGGTCTGAATCAGCCGCCAGCTGTTGTGATGCGGTCAAGCCTGACGCCCGCGAGCGCACAATGGCCTTGCTCGGCAATACCCGAGAAGCCAGTCCAGAGGATAAAACCCACAACAGCTGGCTGGTGCGCCTCAGCCGCCAGTTGGTGCTGCGCCAGCTCAAGGCACTGCAGCGCGGCACCCTGACCATCCACGACCGGGGCCAGGCCATGCACTTTGGCCAGGCGGACGCCGATGGCCTGCACGCTGAAATCCATGTACACAGCCAGGCGGCCTACCCGCTGATTGCCAGCAACGGCAGCATCGGTTCAGGCGAAGCCTATATTCATGGTTACTGGACCACTCCGGACCTGACCGCGGTAACCAAGATTTTCGTGCGTAACCTGGATGTGCTGGATGCCATGGAAAAGGGTCTGGCGCGCCTCGGCCTGCCGGCCCTGAAACTGCTGCACTGGCTCAACCGCAACACGCTCAAGGGTTCCAGGCGCAATATTCAGGCGCACTATGACCTGGGTAACGACCTGTTTGAAAACTTTCTCGACCCGACCATGATGTATTCGGCCGCCGTGTTTCCACCGGATTCGGACAATCTGGAACAGGCGCAACTGAACAAGCTCGAACGCATCTGCCGCAAACTGGAGCTCAAGCCCGAGGATCATCTGTTGGAAATCGGTACCGGCTGGGGCAGCATGGCAATCTACGCGGCCCAGCATTATGGCTGCCGCGTCACCACCACCACCCTGTCGCGCGAGCAACTGGCCTACGCCACCGCCAAGGTCGAGGCGCTGGGTCTGCAGGATCGAGTGACCCTGTTGTTGCAGGACTACCGCGAACTGACCGGCAGCTATGACAAGCTGGTATCGATCGAAATGGTCGAAGCGGTCGGTCACGCCTATTTCCGTACCTATTTCGAGACCTGCGCCAAACTGCTCAAGCCGCATGGCATGATGCTCTTGCAGGCCATCACCATACGCGATCAGCGCTACGACCAGGCCCGCCGCAGCGTCGACTTCATCCAGCGCTATATCTTCCCGGGCGGCTCACTGCCTTCGGTCAGTCTGGTGGGTGAGCTGACACGCCGGCATACCGATCTGTCGATGCTGCATCTGGAAGATATTGGCAGCCACTACGCGCGCACCCTGCGGATCTGGCACGACAATCTTAAGAACGCCCGCGGCCATCTTGAGCGTCTCGGTTATGATGACTACTTTTTCCGGCTCTGGGAGTTCTATCTGTGCTATTGCGAAGGCGGCTTCATTGAACGCTCGATCGGCACTGCACAGATTCTACTGAGCAAGCCCAACGCCCGACCGGAACTCAACCTGTATGAACTGGGAGCCTGACATGCGCCTCAAACTGCTGGCCAATGCACTGCTGTTCCAGGCCGGCTGGTTTGCCTGCGTGCTGGGCGGCAACAGTCTCTGGCTACTGATCCCCTTGGCCGCCTTGCTGATCCACTTTTTCTGGGTCAGCAGCTGGGCGGCCGAAGGTAAACTGGTCATAAGCGTCATGCTGGCTGGTGCCGCGCTGGACTCCTTCCTGTTGCAGATGGGCGTGTTTCGCTTTCCCGGTGATTCTCCGCTGGCACCGCTCTGGCTGGTGACCCTGTGGGCATTGCTGGCGACCACGCTGAATCACTGCCTGGCCTGGACGGCCAAACCGATCTGGCTGGCCGCCTTGCTGGGAGCCGTATCCGGACCCTTCTCGTACTTTGCCGGTGCTGCCCTGGCTGACGTAGGCCTGCCTCTGGGACCAACACCGAGTGCACTGTTGCTGGCCAGCATCTGGGCAATCGTCTTTCCATTACTGCACGGTTTCGCCCACCTTTATCGAGAACAGCTGCGGCTGCGACAATCCCCGGAAAGGGGTTGAAGGACCAAGCTACGTCAGACAGGCACCCGCGTGATTAGCCGTTCAGAACGGCAGACGGAAATACACAGCGGTCTTCTCGACGCCCATATTGGGCTGTTTTATGCCGGCATTGGAGTAGTGATACCAGCGCAAACCAAGCTCACTACCCGATGGCAAACGCACACCGGCACCAAGCACATCTTCGAATTGAAAACTGCTGGCAATATCGGTATTGCTCGGGAAGCGTGTTTCAGAAAACAGCGCCACGCCAATGCCTCCCTCCAGAAAGGGCGTGAAACGCCGCCCAGTTGCGCTGAAGTTCAATTGAAATATCGGCGTCAGCGACAAGCTATTGATATTGGCCCGATCCCAGTGCGTGAAGCCCGCATCCCAATACCCCCCCAGCTGCAGGGAACCCGACTGGTTTTGCCACAGACTGCGGCCAAAGTCGAACTGCATACTGGCACGGTAGGTGGTATCCGATTCCGAACTGTGCCCCGCTTCCAGCGTGACTGACGTTTGCGCCATGACAGCGGGAGCCGAACACAACAGGGCTGCACAGGCGATCAGCCAAACCTGGGGTTTCAACATGGGAAGTTCCTTAACAGGCTTTTAACAGAAAGTAGCGTATTAAAAATATAGTCAACATCAGACCGGCAGCAAGTCTACCTCGGCCTGTTGCCCCCATAACAGCGGCAGTATGTCCTGCATGCCATGCGGATCACCACTGCTCCAGAATGCGGTAGCTCGAGCGGGCCCTGTCGCCAGCAGCTCGTTGACCTGCAGCCGTTCAGCCAGTCGTCTGGCTACCGCACCAGCTGTGTCAATCAGGGTCACACCCGGCAGCATGGCCTGCAACACCTGACGCACAAAGGGATAGTGGGTGCAACCGAGGATCAAGGTGTCACAGCCCTGCGCCAGCAACGGCTGGGTAAAACTCTGCAGCAGCGCTTCGAGGCGGGGACCTTGCAACTCACCCTGTTCGATCAGCTCGACCAGGCCAGGGCACGGCTGGGTGATAACCTTGACCGATCCGGCAAAACGGTCAAGCAGGGCGGCGAACTTGGCGCTCTGCAGGGTACCTGTGGTGGCCAAGACACCGACCACACCGGTCCGCGTGGCCAGGGCGGCAGGCTTGACTGCCGGCTCCATACCTATAATCGGCAGATCATAGAGACTGCGCAGATCATTGACTGCGGCGGCGGTCGCGGTATTGCAGGCCAGCACCAGCGCCTTGGCGCCGCGCTCGAGCAGAAAGGCAGCAATCGCCTGGCTGCGCTGGCGAATCGTTTCCGGGCTTTTCTCGCCGTAAGGGACGTAGGCACTGTCCGCCACATAGAGTAACGATTCGGCGGGCAGCTGGCGGCGAATTTCAGCCAGTACCGACAGGCCACCTACCCCTGAATCAAATACCCCAACCGGACTGTCATTCATGTGCCGTACCACAACAGCTGCAGGCCGGGTCGCGGCGCACACGCATTTCACGGAAGCGCGAGCCCAAGGCATCAATCAGCAGCAGGCGGCCAATCAAGGGCTCACCGAAACCGGCCAGTAACTTGACTGCTTCCAACGCCTGCAGACTGCCAACCAGGCCCACCAGGGGGCCGAGCACACCGGCTTCGCTACAGCTCAGGGCGACATCATCGCCGGCGCCGTACAGGCACTGATAGCAGGGGCTATCGGCCTGACGTGAATCAAACACGCTGAGCTGGCCCTCGAGCCGAATGGCGGCGCCGCTGACCAACGGAATGCGCGCTGCCACACAGGCGGCATTCACCGCCTGGCGCGTGGCAAAATTATCCGAACAGTCCAACACCAGATCCACAGCAGCCACGGCCTCACGCAGCGATTGATCAGCCAGCGCCAGCGCATGGGTGAGCACGCGGATTGTCGGGTTCAGCGCCTGCAGGCGCTGCGCCGCCGACTGCACCTTGGGTCGACCAATATCGGCCTGAGCATGAATGATCTGCCGCTGCAGATTGCTCAGATCAACACTGTCATGGTCGGCCAGATGCAGCTCACCAATTCCGGCTGCAGCCAGGTACAACGCCACCGGCGCACCCAGCCCACCCAGGCCGACAATCAGCACCCGGCTGTCGAGCAGCCGCTGCTGGCCCTCAATATCGACCTGGGCCAGCAGTATCTGACGGCTGTAACGCAGCAGCTGCTGGTCATCCATGCCATTGCCCTCCGCTGACACGCGGGTGCCCGGACAGGTCCTGCCAGGATTGCACCGCGGTAAAACCCTTGGTTTGCAACAAGGCCCGCACGGTGTCGCCCTGCTGCCAGCCATGCTCGATCAGCAACCAGCCATCCGGAGCAAGATAGGTCGGGGCGCTGGCGATGATATGGCGTATGGCATCCAACCCATCCTTGCCACTGACCAGCGCACTGGCCGGTTCGAAGCGCACATCGCCCTGAGCCAGGTGCGGATCATCGCTGGCAATATAGGGCGGGTTGCTGACGATCAGATCAAATACCTGGCCCTGCAGGGCTGAAAACCAGTCGCTGCAGACAAAGTCAACAGCGGCCAAGCCGGTCTGCTGCCGATTCTCCAGCGCCAGCGCCAACGCCTCGGGTTGCAGGTCACAGCCAAGGACGGTCCAACCGGGGCGCTCCGAGGCCAGTGCCAGCGCAATGGCGCCGGTGCCAGTGCCCAGATCCAGTACGCGAGCCATTGACGAGGGCGCCAACTCCAGCGCCACCTCAACCAGCCGTTCAGTATCGGCACGCGGAATCAAGGTAGCCGGGCTGACCTCCAGATCAAGGGTCCAGAAACCCTGACGTCCGAGCAGGTAGGCAATCGGCTCACCCTGGCGACGACGTTCAAGCAAGGCATTCAGGGCCTCCAACTGCCCCGCCGACAACTGCTTGTCGGGCCAGGTATGCAAATAGCTGCGCGATTTGCCCAGCACCCGGGCCAGCAGCAGCTCGACATCCAACAGCGCGGTGTCTGAATCCGGTAGCTGTGCACTCGCCAGCAGTTCACCGATGCTCGACATCAGACCAGTTCCAGACTGGCCAGTTGATCGGCCTGGTACTCGCGGCGCAGAGGCTCGATCACCTGATCCAGCTGCCCCTGTATCACGTCATCCAGGCTGTAGAGGGTCAGGTTGATACGGTGATCGGTTACCCGGCCCTGGGGGAAGTTGTAAGTACGGATGCGCTCGGACCGATCACCGGAGCCGACCAGTGCCCGGCGGGTATCGGACAGCTCCTTTTCCTGGGCGTCACGTTGCTGGGTATCGAGCTTGGCCTGCAGCAGGCTCATGGCCTTGGCGCGGTTCTTGTGCTGGGAGCGCTCTTCCTGACACTCGACCACGATACCGGTGGGCAAATGGGTCAGGCGAATCGCCGAGTCGGTCTTGTTCACATGCTGACCACCGGCGCCCGAGGAACGGTAGGTATCGACCCGCAGGTCCGCCGGGTTGATATCGATCTGCGCCTGTTCATCCGGTTCGGGCATTATCGCCACGGTGCAGGCCGAGGTATGAATGCGGCCCTGGGACTCGGTCGCCGGCACGCGCTGGACCCGATGTGCGCCGGACTCGAATTTCAGCCGGGCGTACACGCCCTGGCCTTCGACCCGGGCAATGACTTCCTTGAAGCCGCCGTGCTCACCGCCGTTCTCGGACAGTATCTCGATGCGCCAGCCCTGCTGCTCAGCGTATTTGCTGTACATGCGGAACAGATCACCGGCAAAAATAGCCGCCTCATCACCGCCGGTACCGGCGCGCACTTCAAGGAAGACGTTGCGTTCATCGTTCGGATCGCGCGGCAACAACAGCAGATTCAGCTGCTCCTCCAGAGCCCCGAGACGCTCGGCACAGTCGGCGGCATCCTCTTCGGCCATGGCGCGCAAATCCGGGTCTGCATCCTTGAGCAGGCTGCGCGCCTCCTCCAGGTCAGCGGCAACCTTCTGCCAATCGGCATAGCACTGCATGGTTGCATCGAGCTCGGCATATTCCTTGGAATAGGCACGGAAACGGTTCTGCTCGGCAATCACCTCTGCTTCACTGAGCAGCGCCGACAATTCCTCGAAACGCTGCTGCATGCTGTCCAGACGGTTTAACAGGGATGCCTTCATGATTCGTCTTGTATGCTCTCGTGATCATCCAGGGCAAACAGCTCCTGGGCCAGCGCCAGGGCCTCGGCACGGCCCTCGGCACTCATCTGTTTGAGCTGCACACTGGGATCGTGCAGCAGTTTGTTGGTCAGCGCACGCGCCATTTCAGCCAGCACCAGAGCCGGATCAGCCCCGCGCTCCAGGCGCGCCTGGGCTTTCAGCAGTTCCTGATCGCGCAGTTGTTCGGCCTTGTGGCGGTAACGCCGCAACACATCCACCGCAGCCAGAGCCCGCAGCCGCTGCATGAACTCGCCAGCGCCCTGATCGACCAGACGTTCAGCCGCCTGAGCGGCATCCTGGCGGGAGCGCAAATTATCTTCGATGACCTCATGCAGGTCATCCACGGTATACAGATAGACATCGGCCAGTCCACCCACCTCGGGTTCAATATCCCGCGGTACGGCAATATCGACCATGAACATGGGTTTGTGTCGGCGTTGCTTGAGCGCCCGCTCGACCGCACCCTTACCGAGAATCGGCAGGGGGCTGGCGGTGGAACTGATAATGATGTCGCACTGGGCCAGCACATCGGGAATCTGATTGAGCAGAATCGCATCGGCCCCCAGCGCCTCACTGAGCAGTTGAGCGCGCTCCAGCGTACGGTTGGCAACAATGATACGGCCCACGCCCTGTTCGAACAGATGCCGGGCAACCAGGCCGATGGTTTCACCCGCACCAATCAGCAGCGCGGTACTGCGGCGCAGATCGGAAAAAATCTGCCGCGACAGACTGACCGCGGCAAAGGCTACCGAAACCGGATTTTCACCGATAGCCGTATCCGTGCGCACCTGTTTAGCCGTGTTGAAGGTGCTCTGGAATAGACGGTCGAGGTAGGGCCCGAGGGTGCCCGCACTGCGCGCCGCCTGCCAGGCATCCTTCATCTGCCCGAGAATCTGCGGCTCACCCAGGACCATGGAATCGAGTCCGGCGGCGACTCGCATCATATGATTGACCGCACCTGCGTCGCTGTGCAGATAGCTGCAACGGCGCAACTCGTCGGTGGACAAACCATGATAACCGGCCATCCAGTTCAGCAGGCGCTCAGCATCAGGATGATCCTGCGCACAGTAGATTTCCGTGCGGTTGCAGGTCGACAGAATGGCGACCTCCTGGGTCTGGGTCTCATCACGTAGGCGCTGCAACGCATCAGCCAAGCGTTCAGGGGCAAATGCCACGCGTTCGCGCACATCCACTGCGGCGGTCCTGTGATTAATCCCGAATGCAAGGAAGCCCATGATGCCCCATTAATGTGAACTAAGCGTGCAATTGTCCTATGTATGCCAGTGCCGATCAATTCCCTTCGGCCAGTGGGTTTGCTCGCCATCCTGTGTCATGATGACGGCTCCGCCTGAACAGACCCGAGCACCCATGAAGGCATCATTTCATCGTCCCCTGCTGGCCCTGTCCCTTGCCCTGCTGCTGAGCGCCTGCGTCAGCCAGCCACCGACGCCTGAGCCCACGCCTGAGCCAGCCAGCACCTCGCCGCCAACAACCGATCTGCCCGTGGTCTATGCGCCCTTCCCCAAGGAAACGCTCTACGATCTGTTGACCGCTGAAATTGCCGGCCAGCGTAACCGTTATGATATCGCGCTGGGCAATTATCTACTGCAGGCCCACCAGACCCGGGACGCCGGTATCATCGAGCGCGCCTTGCGCGTTGCCGAGTTTCTGGGCGCCCAGGCACCGGCACTGGAAATGGCCCTGTTGTGGACCGAGGTTGCCCCGGACAATCCCGATGCCTTCCGTTCAGTGGCTCTGCATCAAGCCCGTGCCGGCCAGCATGAGCTGGCCATGCAGGCCATGGAGAAAGTGCTCAGCATGCAGGGCGAGACGCACTTCGACTTCCTCGCCCTGACTGCGGCACAAACGGACAGCCCAACTCGGCAGGCCATGCTCACCAGCCTGACCAATCTGCGTCAGCGCTATCCCGACAACCCGCAATTGCTGTTTTCCAGCGCGCTGCTGCTGCAACAGGAAGAGCGCGAGGATGAGGCGCTGACATTACTTGAAAACAATCCACTGGCTGCCGCCGAACCACAATCACGCATGTTGCACGCGCGCCTGTTGGCAGACAGGGGTGACAACCCGGCGGCCATTCAGCTACTCCAGCAGGGTCTACTGGACAAGCCGGACGACAACCGCATGCGCCTGCTGTTAGCCCGGGTTCTGGTCAGCAACGGTGAACTCGATGCCGCCAGCGCTCAGTTCGCGCTGCTGTCCGAACAGAATCCGGCAGATACCGAGCTGTTGCTATCCCTGGCGCTGATCAGCCTTGAAACAGGACAATTCGAAAACGCCGTTGGGCATTTCGAACAGTTGCTCAGCCTGGAACCGGAAAACGACACCGCACGCTACCATCTGGGCGTGGCCTTCCTTGAACTGAAACAGCAGGACAAGGCCATTGCTGCCTGGCGCGAGGTCAGAACAGGGCGCGACTTTCTGACTGCGCGCCTGCGTATCAGCCAGCTACTCAGCGAGCAGGGGGAGACGGACCAACTGGCGGCGCTACTGAGCGATGATCGCAGCCTGAATCCCGATCTGGCCCTGCAGCTCTATCTGATCGAGATTGAAAGCCTGTTCAATCGCCACCCGGACATCGCCATGCAGCGGGTCAATCAGGCGCTGAACCAATTCGAGCAGGACAGCAATCTGCTTTACACCAGGGCGCTGCTGGCTGAACAACTGGGCCAGCCGGAACAACTTGAAGCAGATCTGCGGCAGGTCCTGCTGCTTGAGCCGGATAACGCCTCGGCTCTGAACGCACTGGGCTATACCCTGGCAGACCGCAACGAGCGCCTCGACGAAGCACTGGCCATGATAGAGCGGGCAGCACAACTCAGCCCTGACGATCCAGCCATCACTGACAGCCTTGGCTGGGTACATTTCCGCCTTGGCAATCTGGATCTGGCCGAGCAGTATCTGCGTCAGGCCTATGCCGCCCTTCCCGACCAGGAAGTGGCTGCTCACCTTGGCGAAGTGCTCTGGCACCAGGGCAAACGACAGGAAGCCCGGCGAATCTGGAACGAAGCACTGGAAAAGGACTCGGATAGTCCGCTGGTACGTTCAACCCGCCAACGACTGGAAGCTGCTGAATAATGCTGCACTTACGCCCACTGCCTCTTGTTGCATTGCTGATGTTGCTGTCAGCCTGTAGCAGCCTGCACAAACGCGAAACGCTGGAATTTGGTGGCGATGCCGCCGCCTGGCAAACCCACCGCCAGACCGTTCTACCACTGGAAGACTGGGTCCTGCAGGGCAAGATCGGCGTCCGCGCGCCAAACGAAAATGCCAGCGGTACGCTGACCTGGCTGCAACAGCAGAAGAGCTATGATATTCGCCTGTCTGGCCCACTCGGCCGTGGCGCGACTCGACTGCAAGGCGGCCCTGACGGGGTAATGCTGGAAATGGCCGGCCAACCCGCTCTTTACGCAGACTCCGCAGAAGACTTGCTGGAACAGCAGATTGGCTGGCGCCTGCCGGTTGAGCACCTGCTGTGGTGGGTGCGCGGCCTGCCTGCGCCGGATAGCGCCAGCCGCCTGCAACTGGACACTGACAGCCGCCTGGCGCGGCTGAGTCAGGCTGGCTGGATAATCGAATACAGTCGCTACCAACAGGTCGACGGCATGCAACTGCCACAACGCCTGCAACTGTCCGGTCACAATGTACTGCTGACCCTGGTGGTCACCCAGTGGGAGCCGGGCCGTCAGCCATGAGTTCACGCCTCAACAGCCTGAGCCTGCCGGCCCCGGCCAAGCTGAATCTGTTCCTGCATATTACCGGGCGCCGGGCGGACGGCTATCACCTGCTGCAGACCCTGTTTCAATTTATCGATCATGCCGACACGCTGGATTTCAATCTGCGTGATGACGGACAGATCCTGTTGCACGACGCGCTGCCCGGAGTGACCGCTGCCGACAATCTGATTACCCGGGCTGCACAGTTGCTGCAACAGCACAGCGGCACCACGCTGGGAGCCGAGATCCGGCTACACAAAGCGTTGCCCATGGGCGGCGGTCTGGGCGGCGGCAGCTCGGATGCAGCCACCACGCTGGTCGGCCTGAACCACTTGTGGCAAACCGGCCTGAGCCTGGATCAACTGGCTGAGCTTGGCTTGCAGCTGGGCGCCGATGTGCCGGTGTTCGTCAAGGGCCAAGCAGCCTGGGCAGAGGGCGTGGGTGAGCAACTGACCCCGGTAACCCTCGATGAACCCTGGTATCTTGTCCTGGTACCGGCCTGCGAGGTCAGTACGGCGGAGATTTTTTCCGATCAGAGGTTGACGCGTGATACCCAGCCCATTACATTAGCGACCTTCCTTAGCCAAGGCGGCAAAAACGACTGTTTGCCGATTGCTGAGGCGCGTTACCCGGAAATACGTAACGCTTTGATCTTGCTTGACAATTATTGTGAAGCCAAGATGACTGGTACTGGTAGCTGTGTGTTTGGGGCCTTCCCAAACGAATGCGAAGCTGATAAAGTTCGCGCCCGGTTGCCAGCCACTCTGCACAGCTTTGTTGCAAGAGGATGTAACAGATCACCGTTACACCAAATGCTTAACAAACACGTGCAATAAGGATGCAGCCGTGCATCCGGACTGTTAGATACAGGGGCGTAGCCAAGCGGTAAGGCAGCGGGTTTTGATCCCGCCATGCGTTGGTTCGAATCCAGCCGCCCCTGCCATTTCCTCCGGCAGCAATCAATCGACTTTTTGACTGTGTCAGGTACCTGAAGTATCCGGTGCCCTATACGCATTCAATCGCACTGACCACTACCCAGAAAAGGTAATGCAGCGTGTCCAAGATGATGGTTTTTGCGGGGAACGCCAACCCCGATCTGGCACGACGCGTCGTGCGTCAATTGCACATTCCCCTGGGCGACGCCTCGGTTGGCCGCTTCAGCGACGGTGAAGTCACGGTTGAGTTGAACGAGAACGTACGTGGCAAGGATGTCTTCATCATCCAGCCTACCTGCGCACCGACCAATGACAACCTGATGGAACTGGTGATCATGGCTGACGCCCTGCGCCGTTCATCCGCTTCACGCATCACCGCTGTTGTGCCCTATTTTGGCTATGCTCGCCAGGATCGCCGTCCGCGCTCCGCACGCGTCGCCATCAGCGCCAAAGTGGTTGCCGACATGCTCGGTACCGTCGGCGTTGACCGGGTATTGACCGTCGACCTGCACGCCGACCAGATCCAGGGTTTCTTCGATATCCCGGTCGACAACATTTACGGCTCACCGGTACTGGTCGACGATCTGATCAGCCAGCGTCACGATAATCTGATGATCGTTTCGCCCGACATCGGCGGCGTCGTGCGTGCCCGCGCAGTCGCCAAACAATTGAGCGTTGACCTGGCCATCATCGACAAGCGCCGCCCCAAGGCCAACCAGTCCGAGATCATGCATATCATCGGCGACGTCGAAGGCCGTAACTGCATCCTGATTGATGACATGGTCGACACCGCCGGCACGCTCTGCCATGCCGCCACTGCGCTCAAGGAACACGGCGCGGAAAAGGTCTTTGCCTATGCCACGCACCCGGTTCTGTCAGGCAAGGCCATCGAAAACATCAGCAATTCGCAACTGGATGAACTGGTCATAACCAATACCATCCCGCTGTCGGCAGCCGGTAGCGCCTGCCCACGTATTCGCCAGCTGGACATGGCGCCACTGATTGCCG
Organism: Gammaproteobacteria bacterium HGW-Gammaproteobacteria-11; assembly: GCA_002840055.1. GTDB lineage: Bacteria > Pseudomonadota > Gammaproteobacteria > Pseudomonadales > Pseudomonadaceae > Halopseudomonas. The sequence continues at coordinate 400,817 of PGZJ01000002.1, forward strand.
AGGCCATGCGCCGCATCAGTAATGAAGAATCCATCAGCGCCATGTTCCGTTAGGAACCGGGCTCTGGGTAAACAGCCTGGCTGATGACAGTCAGGTTTATATCAATCATCCGACGCGCTGGTCGCAAGTGCCCGGATGTTCAGCAAGGAGACTAACTATGGTCGACTTCACTCTTAAAGCGATAGCGCGTAATGACCTGGGGAAAGGTGCGAGCCGCCGCCTGCGTCGTAACGCCGATATGGTACCAGCCATCATTTACGGTGGTGACAAGGCCCCCCAGAGCGTTTCCCTGGAAGCCCGTGAACTGAACAAGGCCCTCGAGAACGAAGCCTTCTACTCGCACATCATCAGCATCTCGGTTGATGGCAAGAAAGAAAACGTGCTGCTCAAGGCCCTGCAACGCCACCCTGCCAAGCCGCGCATCATGCATGCCGACCTGCTGCGCGTGGTTGCCGGTCACAAGGTCACCGTGCATGTACCCCTGCACTTCATCAACGAAGACAGCTGTGTTGGCGTGAAGAAGGGTGGCGGCATCATCTCCCACACCATCTCCGACGTTGAAATCAGCTGCCTGCCGAAGGATCTGCCGGAGTTCATCGAGGTCGACATGGCCAAGGTTGAGCTGGGTCAAATCCTCCACCTGTCAGACCTGAAGCTGCCCAAAGGTGCGACCCTGGTTGCCCTGGCCCAGGGTGCCGACCACGACCTTCCAGTTGCTAACGTCCATGCACCGCGCACTGCGACTGCTGATGACACCGCGGCTGATGAAGGCGAGGAATCAGCCGAGTAACATCGCTGAAACCAGAGGGGCGCCACGTTGTGACTCAGGGAATCAAGTTGATCGTCGGTCTGGGCAATCCCGGACCTGAATATGAACTGACCCGTCACAACGCTGGCGCCCTTTTTATTGAGCGCCTGGCTGACAAACACAACGTCTCCCTGCGCATGGAAAGCAAATTTTTCGGATTGACTGGCCGCCTGAGCCTGCAAGGCGAAGATGTCCGCCTGCTGATCCCCACTACCTTCATGAACCGCAGTGGCCAGGCAGTAGCCGCACTGGCCGGGTTCTATCGCATTGCCCCCGACGAAATACTGGTTGCCCATGACGAACTCGACCTGCCACCCGGCGTGGTCAAGTTCAAACAGGGCGGCGGCACAGGCGGGCATAACGGCCTGAAAGACATACTTGCCCGACTGGGCAACGAGAACACTTTTTACCGCTTGCGTCTCGGTATCGGCCATCCTGGCCACAGTTCGCAGGTAACCGGCTTTGTTCTGGGTCGCGCACCCAAGGCCGAGCAGGACGCTCTGGACGCCTGTATCGATGAAGCCATAGGCGAACTGCCGGGCATCATCAAGGGTGACTGGACCAAGGTCATGCAACGCTTGCACAGCTTCAAAGCCTGATTACATTATTCGCCGCCATGCGGCAGAGGACACCAGTATGGGATTCAATTGCGGTATCGTCGGTCTGCCCAATGTCGGCAAATCCACCCTGTTCAATGCCTTGACCAAGTCCGGTATTGCCGCCGAGAACTTTCCGTTCTGCACCATCGAGCCGAACAGCGGCATAGTGCCCATGCCCGATCCCCGTCTGGATGCCCTGGCGGCCATCGTCAAGCCGCAGAAAGTCCTGCCGACCACCATGGAGTTTGTCGACATCGCCGGACTGGTTGCCGGCGCCTCCAAGGGTGAGGGCCTGGGTAACAAGTTCCTGGCCAACATCCGCGAAACCGATGCCATCGCCCATGTAGTGCGCTGTTTTGAAGATGAAAACGTGATCCACGTTTCCAACAGCGTTGACCCCAAGCGCGATATCGAAATCATCGATCTGGAACTGATCTTCGCTGATCTCGATAGCTGCGAAAAACAGCTCTATAAAGTCACGCGCAATGCCAAGGGCGGTGACAAGGATGCCGTAGCGCAAAAAGCCCTGCTTGAAAAGCTCATCCCGCATTTCACCGAGGCCAAGCCAGCGCGTTCCCTGCTGAAAAACCTGAGCCCGGAAGAGCGCCTGCTGGCAAAAAGCTTTCACCTGCTGACCAGCAAGCCGGTCATGTACATTGCCAACGTGGCCGAGGATGGCTTCGAGAACAACCCTCACCTGGATGTGGTCATGGCCATTGCCGAGGAAGAAGGTGCGCTGGTTGTGCCGGTGTGCAACAAGATCGAAGCGGAAATTGCCGAGCTGGACGATGGCGAGGAAAAGGACATGTTTCTTGAGTCCCTCGGCCTCGAGGAGCCCGGTCTGAACCGCGTGATCCGCGCCGGCTACCAGCTGCTAGACCTGCAGACCTACTTCACCGCCGGGGTCAAGGAAGTGCGGGCCTGGACCGTCAAGATCGGTGCGACTGCGCCACAGGCTGCCGCCGTGATCCACACCGACTTCGAAAAAGGCTTTATCCGTGCCGAAGTGATCGCCTATGAGGACTTCATCAAGTTCAACGGCGAAGCCGGTGCCAAGGAAGCCGGCAAATGGCGCCTGGAAGGCAAGGAGTACATCGTCAAGGATGGCGACGTCATGCACTTCCGATTCAACGTCTGAAAAACAGATGATAAAAGCCTGTCGGAGGCACCCCGACAGGCTTTTTTGCTGCCATACTGGCTCTGGTCAGACTTGCCAGGAGAGCAGTATCGATGCGTACAGGACCCCTTTCCCGATCATTCTGGTTGGTACTGGTGCTGTTCATCTACAGCCTGCTCGGCGCCCTGGTGCTGCCTGCGGTCATTCTCCACAATGTCAATCAACAACTCAGTACGCTGAGCAATCAGGCAGCCAAGCTGCAGCGCGTCGAATTCAATCCCTTCAATTTGCAGTTGATCCTGCACGACTTCCATCTTGGCGACGACCCTACCCCGGTACTCGGTTTCAAACGCCTGGAAGCCGATATGGCATGGCGCAGCCTGTGGCGCGGCGCGCTGGAGTTGTCCGAACTCAAATTGGTCGGCGCCCAGGGCTACCTGCAACTGGATCAAAAGGGCCAGTTGAACCTGCTGCAGGTATTGCGCCTGCCCGAGTCCGACCCGACCGCTCCTCCTGCTGAAGATCAGGGCCTGTTTCCCCTGCGTATTGCCCGTCTGGTACTGCAGGACAACCGTCTGACCCTTGAGGATCTGCGCCCCGGTCAACAAGTCCGACACAGCTACGACGCGATCAACCTGCAACTGCACAACCTGAGCACGGTTCCCAATGAGCAAGGCGAACTGCAGTTGCATGCCAGTGGCCCGGATGGCGCCACACTGGCCTGGCAGGGACAGCTGAGTCTGGCACCTCTGGGTTCCAGCGGACAGGTGCAACTGACAGATGTGCGCCTGATCAGACTGGCCCCCTATCTACAGGGGGTATTACCACTCAAGCTGACCAGCGGCAATGCGGCCATGGCTTTCAACTACCAGCTCAGCACTGACGATGGCGTGCAGCTCGAGGTACAGGAACTGGAAGCACAGCTGGACCGGCTCAGCCTGTTGGATGCCGATGAGCTCCCCCTGCTGAATCTGCGCACGGTGCAGTTACAGGACACAAGCTTTAACCTGCAAGCACGCGAAATACGCCTGGGTGCCTTACTCAGCCAGGAGCTGGAAACCTCTCTGGAGCGCGACCCGGACGGCAGCCTGAACTGGATGCGCCTGCTGCCAGCCAGACAAACTGACCCCGTTAGCGACGCACAACCCGCCTGGCGTATACAGATCGACAAGGCCCAACTCAGCGATTACCACCTGTCCCTGCTCGACCGGCTCCCAGAAACCCCACAGGCACTGGATATTGGCCCCCTGAATCTTGAGCTCAAGGGGTTTGACAGTACATCCACAGCGCCTTTTGAGGTTAATTTGACAACCCGCGTTGGCGCCGAGGGCGCATTAGCTAGCTCGGCAAGTGTAACCTTGGCTCCGGTTCGGGCTGATATTCAACTATCGCTTGAGAGCATTGATCTCCGCCCCTTGCAAAGCTACCTCAGCCCCTATGTTCGTCTTGAGCTGCGCCGTGGCGCACTGGATGCCCAGTTGATTATCGCGCTGGACCAGCAACAAACGATGGACCTCGAGGTTGCAGGTGAAGCCGACCTGCGCGACCTGCATCTGGTCGACGGCCTGCAGCAACGCGACCTGCTCAAGTGGCAGAATCTGCATGTTGCCGGTTTAAGCTGGCGCGACAGGCGTCTGGATATCAGCGAGTTGAGCCTGCAACAACCTTACCTGCGCTTTATCATCAATTCAGATCTGAGCACCAATATCGATGCCCTCCGGGTACCCCGGCCGGCTGAACCCGAGGCTATCTCAAGCGAGCCGCCGGTCGGCTTGCGAATCGGCGGCATCCGCATCAATGACGGCTCGGCCAACTTTGCCGATTTCAGCCTCAGACCCAACTTTGCCACCGCTATCGAGCAGATCAACGGCCAGATCGGCACCCTCGACAATCAGCGCAATATAGCGGCTCGGGTTGACCTGAAGGGCCGGGTCGACCGATATGCTCCGGTCAGCATCGAGGGCAGTCTGACACCTTTCTCACCACTGGAAAGCCTGGATATTCGCACACGCTTCCAGCAGCTCGAGCTGACCACCTTGACTCCCTATTCAGGCAAGTTCGCTGGCTACCGGATTCGTAAAGGACGATTGAATCTTGATCTGCACTACCGCATTGAGCAGGGACGGTTAAACGCCGAGAACACTGTCTTACTGGAAGATCTGCAGCTGGGTGAGCAGGTAGACAGTGACGACGCCCTGAATCTGCCAATTCGACTGGCTGTCGCACTGCTCAAGGACAGTCAGGGCAATATCGATATCCAGCTCCCGGTCCGCGGCGACCTGAACAACCCTGAATTCAGTGTCATGCCGATCGTCATGCAGACCTTGCGCAACCTCCTAGTGCGCGCCACCCAGGCGCCTTTCAAATTCATCGCCGGACTGGTTCAAGGTGCAGACGACCTTGATCTGAGCCAGATACGCTTCGCCCCCGGCAGTGCGGAACTGGATGCCGAGGCCGAGCAGGCCCTTGCAACCCTGGCCAGCGCACTCAAACAGCGGCCCAATCTGCAACTGGATATTGAGGGCATGAGTTCGGTCGAGGCTGACGGGCCACTTCTGGCCCAACAACGCCTGAACCTTGAACTGCAACGGCGCTGGCATCAACAGGGCAACAACAGTTCAGAGCAAGCCACCGATCTGGACCTGGACAGTCTGTCCATGCGTCAAAGACTCGCACTGCTGGAGGCCGCCTATCTCGAACGGGTCAATCCTGAGCTGCCAGAGCACATCAGCGCATTGCCCAGAGAACAACGACTGAGCGCGCTACAGGAGGCGCTGCTGCAAACATGGCAAGACAGTGAACTGCTGCTCAGGCGTCTGGCCCAGCAACGCAACACCGCCATCAAAGCCTGGCTGGTCGACAAGGGCGGACTGGAAGATACCCGTTTGTACCTGCTCGATGTCGGCACGACCCAGGCCCATGCCGATGGACGGGTACCCACGGCGCTGCACCTGGATAGTCGTTGAGAAGGATATAAAAAGCACTGGGCTAAAGCTGCGCGGCTTGATCAAAGCAACATGCCCAAAAGCGACCGCCAAGCCCCTGTTTCACAGCAATAAACACTTGAATTGACTGACAAATAAAAGCGCCTGCAAGGTCTTGACTTTCACCGCCCACAACTGAATAATGCGCGCCTCGGATGGCTACATAGCTCAGCTGGTTAGAGCACAGCATTCATAATGCTGGGGTCCCTGGTTCAAGTCCAGGTGTAGCCACCAACCTTTTCAAAGGCTTAGCTTCGGCTAGGCCTTTTTTGTTTGCGCTTCATAACCGCGCCAGAAGTTCAGCCTCAATGCCTTGGGTCGTCTCCTGCCGCAACTGGCCGGGGCTGATATCCGTCAATAGTCCCTCAACCGCAGACTCCAGGCGATTGGCTTCCGTCTCCGCGCGCCAATGATAGCGCAGCAGTAGCGCCGAACTCAGCACCGCAGCCAGCGGATTGGCCCGCCCGGTCCCGGCAATATCAGGGGCGCTGCCATGGACCGGTTCGGCCAGGGCGATGCCCTGCCCCCAGTTCAGTGATGGCGCCAACCCCAGACCACCCGACCAGTAGCTGGCCAGATCAGACAGGATATCGCCGAACAGATTGGTGGTGACCAGCAGATCAAAGGCCTCAGGCTGTTCGACCAGTTGCAAGGCCGCCACATCCACCAGCCGCTCATCCACCAGGGCGTCCAGACCGGCCTGATGCAGTACTTCACGGCAGCAGTCACGAAACAGACCGCAGGTCAGCGGCAGGATATTGGCCTTGTGTACCAAGGTTATTCTGCGGGCGCCGCGAAGCCTGGCAATCTCGACTGCTCGGTGGGCGAGAAACTCACTGGCCTGCCGGGAAATATGCCGCTCAGCTACCGCCAGATCAGCGGACACCTGTCGCTCAACACCCACATAGAGGCCTTCGCTGTTTTCCCTGAGTATCAACAGATTGATCCCGCTGCGGACCGACAGGCCTGGCCAACTGCGCACGGGTCGCAGATTGACCCCAAGCCCGAGCGTCTGACGCAGCTGAATAATCGCACTGCGGTAACCCGGCACCGCATGTGCAGGTGAAGACACCGCGCCAAACAGCCCGGCACCGCACGCGCGCATGGCTTCCAGTGTGGACGCAGGTACAGACTCGCCAGTAGCCTGAAAGCAGTCCCAGCCAGCCACCGCCTCGACTACCTGAAGATCAGTAATCAACCGCTCCAGCACCCTGACGGCAACCGGTACGACTTCCTGACCTATACCGTCACCCGGGATCACGCAGAGCCGGGTCATGTTTTACGCCCCTCTCGCGTCGCCAGCAGCAGGCCGGCAAAGGTCAAGCTGCCGCCCAGCAGGTGAAACCATTGCAGCGCCTCACCGAGCAACAGAATGCTCAACAGGGCGGCAAATACCGGCATCAGATAGCTGAACAGAGTGGCTGTAGCCGGGCCCAGGACCCTGACGCCGTTATTCCAGGCCAGATAGGCTACCAGCGAGGCCAGTACCGCGGTATAGGCAATTGCCATCAGGCTGTTGGCGTCCAGCGGCATGGGGCCAAACTGACTGTATTCCCAGAGGTAAAAAGGCAACAACAGGGGCACGCCAAACAACAGCATGGCGGCTAACTGGGTCATACCCGAGAGCGGCAGCATCCACATGCGCAACAGCACGGAATACAGCCCCCAGGCCAGCACGGCAACCACCATGATCAGATCACCGGGATTGAAGCTCAGGCCAAGCAGGCGGGCCGGATCGCCCAAGCTGAGAATCACCAGAAGACCCAGGAAGGATAGCGCCGTGCCAAGCAGCATGGCTTTGCCGGGAAGCTGCCGTAGCAGCAGCATGGTCCAGATAAACGCGGCTACAGGCAGTCCGGTATTGACCAAGGTGATATTGATAGCCGTGGATGTTTGCGCCGCCAGATAGAGCAGAGTGTTGTAGCTGGTAATACTCAGCGCGGCCAGCACGCCAATCTGTTTCCAGTACTGCAACAACAGCAAGCGATCACGCCAGAGGCCGCGCAGGGTAAAGGGCAACAGCAACAGCAAGGCCGCCATCCAGCGCCAGAACGAAAGGCCTACGGGCGGCAGAACGCCCGCGCTGGCGCGGGCAATCAGCGCGTTACCGGCCCAGATCAGGCAGCATAAAACCAGCCCGGCCATTGCCCAGTAGCGCGCACCTGCATTCAAGGCGGGCTTAACCTGTACTGCTCGGGAATCTGCTCAGGACCGTTGACGGACACTCCGAGATCTTTCAGGTGCCCATCCTTGATACCGTAAATAAAGCCATGTACGGATAATGGCTGCTTGCGATGCCAGGCATTCTGCACAATGCTGGTATGGCTGACATTGGCAACCTGGCGCATCACATTCAACTCGCACATCAAGTCCAGCTGAGCTTCTTCATCTTCGATCAAACGTAACTTGTTGCGCTGCTCGTAGTACAGGTCACGGATCGAGCGCAGCCAGCCATCGCTTAGGCCCAGCTGTTTGTTGTGCATTGCCGCACGCACGCCGCCGCAGCCGTAATGGCCGGTCACTATGATGTGCTTGATTTTCAGCACATCAACGGCGAACTGCATGACTGACAGGCAGTTCAGATCCGTATGCAAAACCACATTAGCGACATTGCGATGGACAAACAGCTCCCCCGGCAGCAGGCCGACGATTTCGTTGGCCGGTACACGGGAATCCGCGCAGCCAATCCAGAGATACTCGGGGGCCTGCTGACCAGCGAGCTTGGTAAAAAAGTCGGGATCTTCCTGTTTGATCGCTTCGGCCCAGGCACGGTTATTGTCAAACAGTTGATTAAGCTCGTTCATGGCATTGCCTTATTGGAGTCATTGTTTATTCAATCAGCGAGTAGGCCATGACCAGAGCGTCTTCCCTGCCACCTACCGCCGGATAATAATTGCGCCGTCGACCGATTTCATTGAAGCCAAATCGCTCGTAAAGCCGCGCTGCTGACTGGTTCGAAGCCCGGACCTCAAGAAAGGTCACCTCTGCGCCCGATTGCCTGGCCCGTTCAATGATGAACTCAAGTAACAGCGCACCCAATCCGGCACCCTGATTTTCCGGCTTGATGGTGATATTCAGCAGATGCGACTCATCTCCAGCAAGCGACAACACCGAATGCCCCACCTGCTGATTACCGCGGTAGATCAACCAGCACTCATAGCCCGAGCGCACGCAGTCAAGAAAAATACCACGGGTCCATGGGTGGCTGAATGCAGCAAACTCGACCTTCAGCACCTCATCAATATCAGACTCGAGCATGGCCCGGTAGTGCACGTCCGTCATGCCCTGTCCTGCCAGCGCGGCATTACCCGCTTCAACAAATGCCATAACCGAGCTTTTTCATCGGCTGAATCCATCAATCCTTGGAGGTCAGCGGAGAACCAGGCGGCTACCAGTTGCTCTGGCCGGGCCTCGCGGCCACATAACGCGGCAGCGGACTGTGGATCGGGCTCTACCAGCAGGCCGGTCAGGGCACCAAAACAGCCAATGGAAACAACATCACTCTGTTCCAGACGCGCCTGCATGAAAGCCTGCAGCGCCTCGCTGGCCGCCTCGGCACTACGAGCAACCTGGGGATTACGACTCAAGGGCCAGCGAAAGTCAGCTTGCAGCCTGGGCGTTACCGGTAATCCTGCGGCCCGCAGAATATCGCACAGCAAGGCAAAGTGTGGCGTGCCCTTCTCCAGGCCTGGATCGGCAATCTCTATCAATAGCGCGCAGGGGCCTGCCATCCACAACTGCAAATAAAAAGGTGCGACTGCAACGGCTTCGACGGGGATTGCCGCAGGTTCTTCGCCGACCGGACTCTGCACCTCGGGCGCGGGAGCTTTGAGCGGCTGACCCGACTTAAGCGCGGCGAGCAAAGGCGCAGCGGGTGTCCTGGATGCCGCAGAACTTGTTTCCGCCTGCTGTGCCTGCACAGGGGCTGACGCATCGTTTTGCTCGGCCATTGCCTCTGGTCGCTCCACCGCGACCAAGGCCTCGGGCTCAGCCTCCTCAGGTTCAGTCAGATACAGCTGAGCAGCATGGGGCAGCGGTTCAACTGGCACCCAACTGGTGATACCCATGGCCGTCAGATAGGACTGCCGCAGACTTTCACGCATCAGACATCAGCCGCCTGGGGGTGGGCACGACAGGCGCCGGCCTGCATCAGATTCAGTGCATTGATGTAGGCCTTGGCCGATGCCACCACAATATCCGTGTCCGCTCCGTTACCGTTGACTATGCGTCCGCCACTCTCCAGCCTTACCGTGACTTCACCCTGGGAGTCGGTACCTTGGGTAATGGCATTGACTGAATACAGCTGTAGGGTGGCACCCGACCCGACAATCTGTTCGATAGCCTTGAAGGTCGCATCGACCGGACCGGATCCTTGTGCGTGGGCCTCACGCTCAAGGCCTTCGACGTTCAGCAGCAAATGTGCATCGGGAATCTCACCCATGCGCGAGGTCACTTCCAGATGAACCAGTCGCACATGCTCAACCACCTCGGTCAGGGTGTCGGAGACCAGCGCCTGCAGATCCTCATCAAAGATTTCATGCTTGCGGTCAGCCAACTCCTTGAAGCGTGCAAAGGCGGCGTTCAGCTCTTCGCCCGACAACTGGATACCCAGCTCCTCAAGGCGAGCACGGAAGGCGCTGCGGCCCGACAGCTTGCCAAGGGACAACTTGTTGGTGTGCCAGCCAACCGACTGTGCACTCATGATTTCGTAAGTTTCCCGGTGCTTGAGTACGCCGTCCTGGTGAATACCGGACTCATGGGCAAAGGCATTGGCACCGACAATCGCCTTGTTCGGCTGGACCGGAAACCCGGTGATGCCCGAGACCAGACGAGAGGTACTGAGGATATTCTCGGTCACTATGCCGGTCTGCACGCCAAGCACATCGTGGCGGGTCTTGATCGCCATAACGATTTCTTCGAGCGAGGCATTGCCGGCGCGCTCGCCCAAACCGTTAATGGTGCATTCAACCTGACGCGCTCCAGCCATCACAGCGGCCAGGGAGTTGGCAACGGCCAGCCCAAGATCGTTGTGGCAATGGACCGAGAAAACCGCTTTATCAGCATTCGGTACGCGCTGGATGATCTGGCTGATGGTCTCACCAAACTGCTGCGGTATGGCATAACCCACGGTATCCGGAATATTGATGGTGCGCGCTCCGGCATCAATCGCCGCCTCAATAATGCGGCAAAGGAAATCAATCTCCGAGCGACCGGCGTCCTCACAGGAAAACTCGACATCGGCACACAGGTTACGGGCGCGCTTGACCGCGCGAACAGCCTGTTCCACGACCTGATCCGGTTGCAGCTTGAGTTTGTATTGCATATGGATCGGGCTGGTGGCAATAAAGGTATGGATGCGCCCACTGTTGGCATTCGCCAACGCCTCGGCGGCACGGTCAATATCGGCGTCGACGGCACGAGAAAGGCTACACACCGTGCTGTCCTTGATGACATCGGCAATACCTTTGACCGCTTCAAAATCCCCCGGGCTGGCTATGGCAAAACCGGCTTCGATCACATCGACCCGCAACTTCTCCAGTGCCTTGGCAATGCGCAGCTTCTCTTCCTTGGTCATTGACGCACCGGGACTCTGCTCACCATCTCGCAAGGTGGTATCGAAAATGATAACGCGGTCCTGACTCATCTCAGTTCTCCTCGGCAAGGGGGCATTCCAGGCATGGACACAAAAGCCACTGGAATCATCTTCTTACTATAACCCATATGGCCTGATGGCCGTGACAGGGCGGGCATTTTTCTTGTTGGCTACAGTCTGCTTATGACCAGCCAACACCAACACGACTGACCATTCCAAAAGACTGGTTAAGCCAGCTAATCTGGCGGAGTATAAGTACATCAATTGCCTATCAGCCCCGGCAATTCAACAATAAAAGTAGAGGTGAATATACGCATGTTCGATCGCCACTTCGACGTCTGGCCTGCCCAGGTACCCAAGCAACTGGAACTGCCTGCAACCAGCCTGTTCCACAACATCACCGTATCTGCCCTGCGCTTCCCCGACCACCCTGCGATTCATTATTACGGTTCCGACATCACCTATTCAGAACTGAAACATCAAGCAGAGGCGCTTGCCGGCTACATGATGAAGGCAGGCGTCCAGTCCGGGGATCGAGTACTGCTGTATATGCAGAACAGCCCTCAATACATCATCGGCTACTTCGCCATTCTGCGTGCAAATGCCGTCGTGGTACCGGTCAATCCAATGAACCGCTCAGCAGAACTTAAATATCTGATCGAGGATACCCAGGCGCCGATTGCGCTTTGTGCTCAGGAATTGCTGGAGCATCTTAGCGAACACATCGGCGAAGGGCATTTGCGCGAAGTCATTGTCAGCGCCTACTCGGATTACATAACCCAACCGACAGACCTGGCCTTGCCGGAAGCCGTGCAAATGGCCTCAATCAAGCACGAGACTGCCGGCGTTACCGACTGGAAAACTGTCATCGCGCAGAACATTGCGCCTGCCGCCCATACCAGTGGCCCGGATGATCTCTGTGTAATCCCATACAGTTCCGGCACCACGGGCAATCCCAAGGGCTGTGTACACACCCATCATAGTGTCATGGCGACCACCGTCTACGGCGCCGTATGGACCAACGCCCAACATGATGTGGTGCACCTGGTGTCTGTTCCCATGTTCCACGTCACCGGCATGCAGTCCTGCATGAACAGCACCCTCTATGTGGGTGGCACACTGGTGGTCATGACGCGCTGGGATCGCAAGGTCGCTGCCGAGTTGATTCAACGCTGCAAGGTCAATACCTGGCGCAATATCTCCACCATGGTGGTCGACATGCTGTCTGATCCGGATATCGATCAGTACAACATCAGCACGCTGAAAAGTATTGGTGGTGGCGGTGCAGCGATGCCCGCAGCCGTAGCAGCCAAGCTGATTGAAAAAACCGGTCTGACCTATATGGAAGGTTATGGTCTCTCCGAAACCATTGCCCCTACCCACGTTAATCCTCCCCGGGCATGCAAACCACAGTGTCTCGGCATTCCAATCATTGGTGTGGACTCCCGGGTTATCAATGTGGACACGCTCGAGGAAGTCGAGCCCGGGGTGACTGGCGAAATCATCATGCGTGGCGAACAGATCTTTCAGGGCTACTGGAATAAACCGGAAGCGACCGCGGAAGCCTTTGTCGAGCTCGACGGCCAACGCTTTTTCCGTTCCGGAGATCTGGGCTACTACGACGAGCAGGGTTACTTCTTCCTGGTCGATCGGGTTAAACGCATGATCAACGCATCAGGCTACAAAGTCTGGCCGGCAGAGGTCGAATCCCTGATGTATTCACACCCAGGCATACGTGAAGTTTGTATCATCTCGACACCTCACTCGCGCCGCGGCGAAACTGTCAAAGCCTTCGTCGTGCTTGCCGCAGGCGCGGAAAGCACCAGCGCTGAAGACATCATCAGTTGGTGCCAGGAGAATATGGCGGCGTACAAATGCCCTGTCGTCATCGAGTTCACTGACAGCATTCCGAAGTCACCTACCGGCAAGATCATGTGGCGCTTGCTGCAGGAAGAGGAATGGAAGAAAGCGGCTCTGTAACTGGTGTTCCAGCTGGAAGAGGACTGGGTTGAGTGTATGGGGCGTCAAGCACTTTGAGGAGCTGAAGGCTGACCGAGGGTGTTGTGGTTGGTGCGCTGGGTCAACAGATTAGTGTCGCGCACTAGCCTTTTGATTGCAGGGCCCGGGTTTCACTTCAAGCTTCAAGCGAGTTTCACCGAGTTAATTCCACACGCTTCAAGCCAAGCATATTGAGCCAAATAAAAAACCCCCGCCATAGGCGGGGTTCTTTA
>PGZJ01000052.1 GCA_002840055.1 Gammaproteobacteria bacterium HGW-Gammaproteobacteria-11
TCGGCGGCAGGCCAGGTGCCGTTGTTCATCAGGCTATCGAATGCTTCTGTCATTTCGTTGGCCGAACTAGGGTAGTCATGACGCACCCACCACAGCCATAGCCCGATCAGGGCGCCCACGAAGCAACGTACCGCCACCTCGCCATGCAGGCCGTTCGAATCATAGAGACCCTGCTTGCGGTAGTGCTCGCGCACCTGAATGATCAGGATGTTTTCCAGATGCGCGAGAATGATGCCCTGGGAAGGGCTGCTAAAGAACGAGGTGGTTAGCTCAGCGTGACGCTCGGTTGCGGTGAACAGCCAGCTCGAGACGTCCAGTACCACCCGGCTGTCACCGGATACTTCGCAGACTCTTGTGTGGGGTATGCCAATTTTTTCGTAACCGGCGACCAGCAGGTCTTCCTTGTCGCGAAAGTGAGCATAGAACGTCGAGCGCGCCACGCCGGTTCGGTCGAGCAGCTCTTGTATGGTGATCTCACGGAAATCCTTTTCCAGCGCCAGGCGATACATACCCTCGAGTAACAGGTCGCGGGTTCGCTGCGAGCGTAGCGCATGTCGGTTGCCGGCTAACTCATCCAGGTCGGGGAAGTCCAGCATGGTGTGGGGTTGCTGATTCATCCTGCACCTCTGATCGGTTTCTTATTGGAATCATGGCGCCGACCAAGGAGCGATCAGCGGTGAAATTGCAGACTGGCACAAGCGTTCGCTGGCAGGCAAGGCGAGCTGGTCAGGCAGTTGCTTAACGTCCGTTCCCGTTTCATCGCGAGCCGCGTTGCTGCGAGAAATGGCGCCAGGTTAGGCGACGGCTTGCCTCGTGCTAAAACAGACTCCGGCGCAGCCGCGAGTGAAATGGGAGCTGACCCCTAGCAATTCTGAGAAGAAAATCGAACAGATCAGAAATTCTGTCCGTTGTGGGTCCGGCAGCCGAGTTCTACAGTCCAGCGCAGTGTTTGTTGAGGTTCGTTGCATACCTCATCGGATACCGACCATTACTGGAGAATAACAATGACTGCCGAGGTCGATCCTGTCCCCGCCGCGCCACCGCACATTCCGGTGCATCTGATTCGAGACTTTGATCTGTGGGCAGAGCTTACTGCCCAGGGCGAGAATGCCTACGCCTGGGCCGCAGCACTGCACCAGAACACCCCGCCGATCTTCTGGATACCGAGCCTGGGCTTCCTGCCGGGCGCCTGGATACCTCGCCGCTCGGAAGATTTGCGACGCATTCTGCAAGACCCGGAAACCTTTAGCAGCGTGGGTCTGACCCCTTACGCCATGCTGCTTGGTGAAAGCTGGCGGCTGGCACCGCTGGAAGTCGACCCGCCGGATCACGCCAAATATCGCGCACTGCTCAATCCGCTATTCACGCCAAAAAAGGTCGATGCGCTGGAGCAGGATATCCGCGAACTGGCCACGCAGCTGATCGAAGCGTTCGCGCAGAAAGGCCGTTGCGATTTCAACGAAGACTTCGCCAAGCCGTTTCCGACGCTGATCTTTCTCAAGCTGATGGGATGGCCACTGGAAGATCGTCCGTTGTTTCAGCACTGGACCCAAACGCTGATCAAAGGCTCCGACGTGCAGGTCGTAACCGATAACGCTCGTACGATCACCGACTGGATCCGCAAACATATTGCCGAGCGTCGGGAGAATCCGGGTGACGATTTCACCAGCTACCTGCTGGCCAGCCAGATCGATGGCCGCCCGCTCACCGACGACGAGATGCTGGGCATCAACTTTCTGATCTTTATCGGTGGCCTGGATACCGTCACCTCCAGCATCGGTCTGTTCTTCCGCCACTTGGCGCGAAATCCCGAGCAGCAGGCGCAGCTGCGCGCCAATCCGGAACTGATCCCGGATGCGGTGGAGGAACTGCTGCGTTCCTACTCCATCGTCAACATGCGTCGCACCGTGACTCGCGATGTTCAGATTGGCGAAGCGACCATGAAGAAAGGCGACATCGTGATGATCAGCACCGAGCTGGCCAACCTTGATCCGGAAGTCTTTGACGAAGCGGACAAGGTTGATTTCCAGCGCAGTACGGGCAATGCACCGCACATGGCGTTTTCCTATGGGGTTCACCGCTGCGTCGGCTCACACCTGGCGCGTCGCGAATTGCGCATCGCCCTGGAGCTGTGGCTGAAGCTTATTCCGCCGTTTCGCATCGCCGAAGGCACTCAGCCGCGTTTCAACGCATACGGCGTTTTTGGCATGGAAGATCTGCATCTGCAGTGGGATAACCCAAGCGTCGACAGCGGCGCGAGCGAAACGCGGGCCAGCGAGGCGAGCGCATGAGAATCCGGGTCGATAGCGAGGCCTGCGCCGGTCATGCCCGCTGCAACCAAGTGGCGCCCGGGCTCTATGAACTGGATGACAACGGCTACATCGCCACCAGCGGTTTTACGGTCGGCCCGGGACAGGAGCAACTTGCCATGCGCGGTGCCAGAGCCTGCCCGGAGCGGGTCATTCATATAGTGGACGAATCGCCTGCTGGCTCGGGCTGATTCGTCCGTTCATGGCAAAGCAGATGGGAGCTTGTGGAGCTTGGTCTTCGAGACCCATCCGCACAAGCGCAACGTCCAGGCATCCAGATGGAGCAGAAGGCAACTAATGAGCGAAACCTACGATTACATCATCATCGGCGCGGGGTCTGCTGGCTGCGTGATGGCCAACCGGCTATCCGCCGACCCGAGCGTTTCGGTACTGCTCATCGAAAGCGGCCCCGACCATACCAGTCCATTGATCGCCATGCCGCGCGGGATCGGCAAATTGCTGATGGCCGGCAACCCGCATGTATGGGATTACCAGGCCTCGCGCGGTGAAGGCATGGCCACCGAATTGTGGCTCAAGGGTAAAGCCATCGGCGGCTCCAGTTCGGTCAACGGCATGGTCTACGTGCGC
>PGZJ01000017.1 GCA_002840055.1 Gammaproteobacteria bacterium HGW-Gammaproteobacteria-11
GTTCAAGCGGAGCTATCCGCAGGTGGAAATCGATCTGGTCGATATGGATCGGCCTGTCATCGAAGATGCCATCGTTGCGGGACGGCTGGATATGGGGCTCTCCATCGTCTCCAATACCGAGAACCTGCAGCGTTTCGAGCACCAGGTGCTGATTCGCTCGCGACGCCAATTGTGGCTTTCCAGCGAGCATCCGCTGATGCGGGCCTCGGTCATTACACTCGAAGATGTGGCGCGTCACCCTTACATTCTGCCCACCGTCGATGAAGGGGAGAGCTCCACCTATCGCTACTGGAATTCTCGCAGCCTGGAGCCGAATGTGGCGTTCCGGACGTCTTCGATGGAAGGTCTGCGGGGGCTGGTCGCCCATGGATTCGGCGTAGCGATTCTCTCCGACATGCTCTATCGGGCCTGGTCGCTGGAGGGTAAGAAAATCGAGGCGCGGCCGTTGGTGGACGCTATCCCGCCCATGGAACTGGGCTTGATCTGGCGCCGCGAGACGGAGTTGCCGCAAACCGCTGAAGCGTTTCGCCAGTTCCTCATCATGGCGTGCGCATCCTGAGTGATCCGCATGTCGGCTCAACGCCAATATTGCTCGAAGGCGGTCGCGATCAGATGGCCTTGCGCTCTGCCGGCCTGCGCTGCGATGGCGCGCCGCGCTGGATTCAGCGGATTTTTGCCCATCGCTGCTGCTGCTGTCCTGTCGGGGCCGATAACCTGAACGCGCGTCCCGGACTGCTCGAGTTTCGCTATTTGCCTGGACAGCGTGCGGCCAGGAATTCCGCGGTTGGCGCCAAGGGGCGACACAATGATCACTCCTGAGGAACGCTCGGCCAGATCGGCATTACTCGAGCTTCGTATTCCGCCATCCATATATTGCCGTCCGTCGATATTGACGGGCGGCCAGATCCCGGGTACGGCGCAGCTGGCGGCGACCGCATCGGCCAATCCCACGCCGGAACGTCGGTCGAACATTCTGGTTTCGCCAGTCAGCACGTCGACCGCGACGAGGGCAAGAGGCTTGGCTGGCCAGTCCTGTCGAGGATGCAGCCGGGCAGTAATGACGGACTGCCTGGCTTGTGCATTCTCGGCCTCGGCTCGTAGCGCCAGCTGACCGATTCGCTTGGTGCGCTCGGTGGGAGCATTCAGCTTCGGCAATATGGCCATTGCCAAAGGCAGTAATCGCAGCAGTCGTATTTGAGGCGCGAGTTCCTGAACCTGTTTCGATGTGTAGACCTGACGCTCGTACAGTTCCCAGAGGTCGCTGTCTTCGCGGATCTGCGCCGCGACTGTGGCGCCGGCTGATGTCCCTAGCATCTTGCCGCATTCACGCAGGTCTACGCCCATTTCGTTCAAGCCAAGCAGAAGGCCGGTCATCCAGGCGATACCGGTGATTCCGCCGCTACCTAAAACCAGGGAATGATCGGTAAACATGGCTGCTTGTCCTTGGCATACAGAGGTAGGTGGGCATTACCAGAGCGTCATCAGAACATGCCATCACGCGGGTGATGTGCGGGTGACAGTGCGGATGTTCTGCCTCTGGTATCTATTCTTATGAACATATAATGAGTATATGTCTATATTCCGCTGATGCGCATGTTCTAGTGCAGGCGTAATCAGAACCGAGAAATCCCTAAGGGGACCCTCAAACAAGAAAAGGATTGGAATGCCATGCTGATCGATGTCCACGCTCATTTGTTGACCGAAGGGATGTTCAACCGCCACGAATTCTGGGGACCTTTCATGAAGGTCCAAGGGCTTACGGTGGGGCACTTTGCGCTCGGTACCAAGCAGCCCGCCAAAGCGTCTTCGGATGAGGAAGCGCAGGCCAACCTTCTTGCCCGAATGACCCACGAAAGCCGACGCAAGCTGATGGCTGAGCGGGGCGTCGACAAACTCGTCATGTCCACTCCATCCCATTGCTTCATGTACTGGGCGGGCGATTTCGCAAACGAATACGCGCGGGTCTGTAATGACGAGTTGTCTGCGTTCTGTCGCGAGGATCCGGAGCATTTCGATTTCTGGTGCCACGCCAATCTGGCGGACCCGGAGGCGGCAGCGAAGGAAATTGATCGCGCCGTGCGGCAGTTGGGCGCACGCGGCGTCTGCGTAGGCGGGGCCAATTTCAATGGACTGCAAGCGTATGACGAGCAGCTATTCCCGGTTTGGGAGAAGCTCTCTCAGCTCGACGTGCCGATCATGGTGCATGGCTTTAACCAGTCGATCTACTGGGGCGAAAAGCATACCGATGACAAGTTCGAAACCACCTCGATCATTGGCGATTGCGTCGATGAGACATTGTTCTTCTGGTATCTGATCTGCGGCGGCGCGCTGGACGTATTTCCCAACCTGAAAACCTACATTACCCACGCCGGCGGCATGGCAGTGTTTCAGCTTGGCCGGCTGAGCGAGCTCAACCGCGCCATGGCGCCGGACAGCCGAAACAAGCGGCCCTTGATGGAATACATGCCTAATTTCTATTTCGATCTGGACGTGCATGCGCCGGGCTTGCGGCGTGGGGTAGCGGAAGTGGTCGGAGCGGATCGCCTGCTATACGGCACCAATTTCGGCGGCGCCTACGATCATGGCGACCTTACTCATGGCCTGGGTTTGTCCGAGGAGGAACGGGAGCGCATCCGCAGCGGCAACGCCATTGAGCTGCTCAAGCTGGACGTCTCCGTGCCGGTCGTCTGAGGCCGTGGTGGGTCAGTGATGCGTCGCTGGCTCATCTGCCCCAGGGCTATGCCGACCAGGATTAGGCTGCCGCCCATCGCGTGGTAGAGATGCAGCGTCTCGCCGAGCAGCATGATCGCCAGCACAGCCGTGAACAGCGGCACCAGATTCATTAGCGCGGCGGTTTTTTCCGCACCCAGCGAGACGAGTCCGCGCATCCATAGCCCAGGTGCCATGGCGGAGGCGAACAGGCCGGCGAAGAGAACCAATGGCAGATTATCGCGGGTCAACGCAGCCGAAGGCGCCAGTAGGAAAGGCGGGACCAGTACCAATGTACCGCAAAGAATTTGCACATACAGCGACACCCAGATGGGCAAAGGAATTTGCCATCGCTTGACCAGTACGCAATAGAGCGCATAAGACAACGTCGCCATCAGCATCATGAACTCGCCTTTGCCCATGCCTTGGCGAAAGAGCGCAGCCAGGTCGCCGGTGCTGATCAACCAGGCTAGCCCGAGAAAGGATATGAGTGCGCCTGCAAGCGTCCCCGCCGTGGGCCTGGCGCGTAGCAGCGGGATGGCCAGAAGAACCGTCAGCATGGGCATGGTTGCCAGAATTAGCCCCATAGACGTAGCGGTGATGCTGTAAGCAGCGAAATAGGCGAGCGACTGGTACAGCGACATGCCCAGGCAACCTAGAGCGAACAGTTTTGCAAGATGTGTTTGAATTGTTCGCCGAATGCTCCAGACCGTTGTAAACACGAAGGGTGTTATCACAACGGCTGCAACGAGCCAGCGGTAGAAGGAAATGGCTGCAGGGTCGATCAGGCCTACAGCCATTCGATTCACCACGGTGCTGGCAGCCCATATCAGTGTGGCCAGCACGGGAAACAGCAGATTCATCAAACCGGGCATAAAAAGTCCAGTAACCGGCGGTGCCAGCGACGCCGGCAGATGCTCTGCCGACGTGCCTGACAGCCAGTGTAGTGGCTGGTCCCTCTGTCAATTAGCGGTGTTTCGCGCCTTGATGGCCGCGGCGAAGTCGCGTTTGAGCGTAGGGAAGTATGCGATCTGCCCGCCCATGCCTCCGGCTATATCGATCGATGCGGCGCTTATGAAACTCGCATATTCACTGGACAAGAACAGCACCATGCCGGAGACGTCCTCGGGCTTACCGTAACGGCCAACCGGTACCACTTTCATGACCATTTCGTCGAATTCCTCGCGGCTCACGCCAGGGCCCATTTCTTTGTAGTGACGGTCCCACTGGCCGGTATCGATCCATCCCATATTCAGACTGTTCACCAAGATGTTTTCCTTGGCCAACGACATGCCCAGCGACTTGGACAGGGCCACGCAGGACGCACGGTTGACCACCGATGGAATGCCGTCGGGTGTCGGAATGGTTCCTGCCAGCGCATTGATTTCGACGATACGCCCCCAGTTCTGCTTGCGCATATGAGGCACCACTGCCTGAACGAAACGGAAATGCCCCATCTGCAAAACATTAGCGTGTTCGAGAATTGTTTCAGGGGTGAGGGTGTCGATATTGCCGCTACGGCCCTGGCCGGCGTTGTTCACCAGTACATCCACGCCGCCCCAAGCCTCGGCCACCTCATCGACGAAGCGGCGCACGCCGTTCGTGTCGGTTACGTCGACCGCGCGTGCGATCACGCCAGCGGCTTTCTTGGCAAGCTCCTGGCCGGCTGCTTCCACGGCTTCCAAAGATCTCGCACAGATGGCAACACGCGCGCCTTCAGCGGCAAATGCGCGCGCGATGGCCAATCCGATGCCTCTTGAGGCGCCGGTAACGATGACGCGCTTGTCGCTTAAATCGATGTTCATTGGATACCCGCCTCACGTTGGGCCGCCTTACGAGCAATGCGGCGTGTTTTTGCCAATTTCGGCCGATGAAAATATTCGCTGGAAGAAAAATGAACGAATCCGTGATAAATGTCTATGTATTCGGGCGTAAGCCTGGGTGTCTGCTATGGGTGTGCCCCTAATCCTGATGAAAATTCTGCATAAAGAATACGAATCTCATTGTGGAATTTTAGGAAAATTTCCGCTAGGGTTGCGCTAAGCATTGAGAACTAGCCAGCCAATGCGGTTTATATGCATAGCGATCGGACGGTTTCGCCAGCGTACGAAGGCTTCCTAGGTGGAGCCCGTCTGGGTGTAAACCACTGAAAATAAAAATAAAAGGATCACAACGATGAAAGAATGCCGCCGCTTCAGATCTCAGCCCTCGCAGCTAACCCGCATCGCCTTAGCGGTAGCTGTACTCGGTGGCGCAGGAAGCGCTTGCGCAATCGAAATTGATCTGGGTAACCCGGATTACCGTCTGCGCTTCGATAACACCATCCGCTACAACCTTGGTGTTCGGATGGAGGATCAGGACAATCGCATCATGAACACGCCGACGACGGACGAGTCGGATGGCAAGTTCGATAAAGGCGATATCGTGACAAATCGCGTCGATCTGCTGACTGAAGTCGATTTTGCTTATAAGTATCTGTGGGGCGCTCGCGTAAGCGCGGCAGCCTGGTACGACGACGCTTACAAAGACGGCACTGTCGAAAGCAACGTTCCTGGCTACTCGACAAGTTATAACGGCAACAAATACAGCTCGGAAGTCGATCGCTATGTTCATGGTCCTTCCGGCGAGATCCTTGACGCATTTATCTGGACCAATTTCAACGTTGGGCCGGTGCCGGTTAACCTCAAAGTGGGTCGGCATACCAACTATTGGGGCGAGGGCCTGCTGTTCGGGGCACATGCCGTATCTTATTCGCAGGCACCTAGCGACGGTGTGAAGGCCGTCACCAGCCCTGGCATCGAGACGAAAGAAGTATTTCTGCCGGTGGGACAGATTTCGGTCAAGGCCCAGCTGACCGATACCCTTTCGGTGGCGGTGCAGCAATTCTTCGAGTGGGACAACACTCGCATGCCCTATGGCGGTACCTATTTCGGACCAGCAGATCCTTTCTTCGAAGGGCCAGATCGCTTCCCGCTTGCTCCGGGCTTCAATCTTGAAAAGCGAAGCACCAAGCGCGGGCGCGATACAGCGAACTGGGGGATCATGGGTAAGCTCAACCTCGAGCAGATCGAGTCCACGGTCGGCGCCTATTATCGCGAGTTCGATGACTATCAGCCTTGGCTCGCTCCCGAGCTGGTCGCCGCTGCCGATGGCTATTACCGACTCGTCCATCCTCGTGACGTGAAGTTGGCGGGTCTCAGCTTTTCTCGCGTATTCAACTCCGTTGCGGTGGGTATGGATCTTTCCTACCGTAAGAACGGCGCCCTCAACGCCACAGGCGTAAGCCCTGTTGACGAAGAAGGCCCTCGCGGCAACACCATCCACTTCGTAGCCAACGCAGTATACGGCGTACCCCGTAATTTCATTGCCAACAACGCGACCCTGGTTGGCGAATTTGCCTACAGCCATCTGGACAAGGTGACCAAGCACGAAGAGCTCTACAAGGGCGATGGTTATGCGGCGTGTCGTGATGCGCGCAGTTCGGCCCTCCCGGGAGGCAAGGAAGACGGTTGCTCGACCGATGACTACTACGCTGTAGCTGTGAACTATACCCCTCAATACCTTTCGATCTTCCCGTCCTGGGACCTGGAGGTTCCGTTTACCGTCAACTACGGGATTAGCGGAAACGCGGCAAGCGCGGGCGGCGGTAGCGAAGGAGCCCTAGCTTGGTCCGTAGGTGCAAAAATGACTTACATCCAGCGCCACGAATTTAGCCTGCGTTACGCAGACACTTCTGCCCAGGAAAAGAGTCTGCTCAACGGCGGGGTTGGTGGTAACGGTGCGGTGGGTACCACCGACCGCGGTTGGCTTGCATTCACCTACAAAACTTCCTTCTAAAACATATAAATAAAGGGGAACTCAATGAAACTCCAAGTCGCTCTTGGTCTGATGCTCAGCGGTATTTCCTCCCTATCGATGGCTGCGGTCTCTACCGAGGAAGCTGCAAAGCTGGGTGATTCGCTCACTCGCATTGGCGCAATCGCCGCAGGTAACGAAGCCGGTACCATCCCTGCCTATGACGGCGGTCTGCGCACCGCACCGCCGGGTTTCAAGCCCGACAGCGGTGTGTGGGCCGATCCGTTTGCCGACGAAAAGCCGCTGTTTCGTATTACTGCCGCAAACATGGCTGAACACGCCGACAAGCTAAGTGATGGTCAGAAAGAAGTATTGAAGCGCAACCCTGACTATTACATGGACATCTATCCAACCCATCGCACAGCGGCCTACCCGGAAGAGGTGCTGCAAGCCACGGTACGTAACGCTACCGAATGCGAAACCAAGAAAGATGGCCTGGCTGTCGAGTCGGACTGCCGGGGCGGTATTCCATTTCCGATTCCACAGACCGGCAACGAGGTGATGTGGAACCAATTGCTTCGTTATAACGATGGCAAGTTCGGCACCACGACGGCTTCCTCCAATACCTGGGTTGTGGACAGCAACGGCGGCGTAACCAAAACCGCAACGCAATCGACTTTTGTCGAGCGTCCTTTTTACCAGACCGACGTAGAGGGTCGCGATCCGGAGATGGCGTATAGGGTTTACTCGCTGACCAAGGCTCCTGCCCGAAAGGCCGGTGAGCTGACCGGCCTCAACGACTACCTCGACCCAACCGTCAAACCCCGTCGGGCATGGAGCTATACCCCAGGGCAGCGCCGCGTGAAGCTGGCTCCCGAGTTTGCTTATGACACCCCGGTCGCGAGCATGGGTGGACTTGAATTGTTCGATGAGCTGTTCATGTTCTCAGGTGTTCAGGATCGCTTCGATTTCAAGCTTGTGGGCAAAAAGGAGATGTATATCCCTTACAACACCTACAAGTTTTACTTCAACTGCGAAGATCAACTTCAAGACTCGCATCCGAACCCTGCGTGTGAGCGTTGGGAATTGCACCGGGTATGGGAAGTTGAGGCTACTTTGAAGCCCGGCATGCGCCACGTTTACAGCAAGCGCACCTACTATCTCGACGAAGATACCTATGGCGCGGGTCTGTACGATGCATGGGATCAGAGCGGTCAGCTCTATCGCGCAATGATGCTTGGTGGTGTTCAGTTCTACGACCACGACATTCCTTATATCGTCAAACACTCCATCTATGACTTCAACAAAGGCATGTATGGCGTGATCAACGATGGCTTGGATGGTGGTTATCGAGTTCTGACCGAGCCGCGTTCCGAGCGTTCGTTGAATCCGGAAGCGATTGTAACGAGGGAAACCCAGCGCTGATCAGTTTCAGGTCTGCACGTGCGCTTGTAGGTGCAGACCTGTCGATCCTGGTTTCATTCTAGGTTTGCAAGCGATGTTAGATCGTGGCGATAGGCATCGCGCGCATACTGATTACGCTGGTTGAGGATAAAAATAATGATATTCCCGGTCCCGCTTGCTGTGCCAAACGCTTCTTCGGCGACCATCACCCGCTTCTCCGGGAAATGGCTCAGCGTGATGCTATTGGTCCTGCTGTTGCCATTTGGTGTGGAAGCGTCTGTTGCGGCGGAGGGGCTCGATCCCTTGCGCGAGCCATCGAAGCCGATCAGCGCTCCGGCGCCGCTCCTGGGTATGGACCGTGCGGGTGATGTGCTTGTTGGCGTCGGGTTGCACGGCATGATCAAGCGCTCCACCGATGGCGGGACAACCTGGCAGCAAGTGCAGAGCCCTGTTTCCACGGACTTGGTCCAAGTGCGCTTTCGCGATCCGATGAACGGATGGATCGTTGGTCACGATTCTG
The DNA here is from genome assembly GCA_002840055.1 of Gammaproteobacteria bacterium HGW-Gammaproteobacteria-11. Lineage (GTDB taxonomy): Bacteria > Pseudomonadota > Gammaproteobacteria > Pseudomonadales > Pseudomonadaceae > Halopseudomonas. The sequence continues at coordinate 8,429 of PGZJ01000017.1, forward strand.
TGCTGCTGCATACCACCGATGGTGGTCTGACTTGGTCCGTTCAACTTGACGGTCGCACGGTGCTTGCGCGTCTCAAGGCATTCTACGGTGAGCGTGCGGAGCGTGGCATCGAGGGTGCAGCCGACATGCTTCAGGAAGTTGAGTTCGCCATGAACACGTCGGCTACGCCCGACGTGCTGGCTGCACCGTTTCTCGACGTCATGTTCAACGACGACAAGGTCGGCTACGTCATTGGCGCGTTCGGGATGATCCTGAGAAGCACAGATGACGGGGCGACCTGGGATCCTTGGATCGAGCAAACCGACAATACCCGCCGTATGCACCTGTATGGCCTGGACGAACGCGACGGCGTTTTCTACATCGCTGGAGAGCAGGGCTTGCTCATGCGCCTGAATCTCCAGACTCAACAGTTCACAACGATCGAAACGCCCTATAACGGTACTTACTTCGGTGTGCGCGCGCTTCCCGACCTGCTTCTGGCCTACGGCCTGCGTGGCAACCTATATGCGAGCAGGGACGATGGGGGGCAATGGCAGCAGATAGACACCGGCCTTAACGCAAGTCTGATCAGCGCGGTGGATTCAGGGCAGCAACTGATCATGGTTAGCCAGAGCGGCGCGATGATCGCGCTCGACAAAGAAAGTTTGAGCGTCACACCCCTGCAGGCCTCACGCGTGGGCGAAGTGTTCGCGGCCAGTGGTACCGGACGAGATGGCGAAATGGTCGTGACTTTTTTCTCGGGTGCAAAACTCGTCGAGATAGCCAAGGCGAACTAATAACGCGGCATGCTTAGTGAGAACAAGAAAATGGTAGATCAAAAGTACAATAGTGGAATGCCCGTAGTTCCGGATGTTCGCGATTTCGACAAGTCGTCCGGCGGGTTTTTCGAGCGTGTTATTTTCAATAACCGCGTACTTGTGCTCGTGGTCTGCCTGCTGGCCACCGTTGTACTTGGTTACTTCGCTGCTCGCATAGACGTAAATGCCAGCTTCGAAAGAATGATTCCGAGCAGCAGTCCCTATATCAAGAACTACTTCGCATATAAGGATCAGCTCCCTGGTTTGGGCAACAGCATTCGTATCGTTGTGGAAAACAAGCAGGGCGATATCTATGATCCGGAATACCTGAAGGTTCTGCAGGAAGTAAACGATACGCTGTATCTCATCCCTGGAGTCGACCGCTCCTGGATGAAATCGCTGTGGATGCCGATTGTCCGTTGGAAGGAAGTCACCGAGGATGGAATCAGTGGCGGTGCGGTAATGCCTTCCGACTATGACGGCAGCGAGACGTCGATAACGAAACTACGGCGCAACATTTCTCGTGCCGGAATCATCGGGAATCTGGTCGCCAATGATGGACAGTCGAGCATGATTGTCGCCCCGTTGCTCGACTCGCATCCTCAGACCGGAGAGCCGCTCAATTACGGTGAATTCTCCGACCAGTTGGAAGAGAAGATCCGCTCCTTCGAAAGCGACAAGATCAGCATTCATATCGTCGGTTTCAGTAAGTTGGTCGGCGATTTGATCGACGGGCTGTACAGCGTGATGGTTTTCTTTGCCATCTCCGTCCTGATCGCCGGGATCTTCGTCTACTTTTACATGCGTTGTCTGCGCAGCACGATTTTGTTGATCGGCGTAGCGGTGGCCGGGGTCGTATGGCTTCTCGGTCTAATGCAGCTGCTTGGATATGATCTCGATCCGTATTCGATCCTGGTACCGTTTCTGATCTTCGCCATTGGTGTCTCCCATGGCACGCAGAAGATGAACGGTATTCTTCAAGACATTGGCCGCGGTACGCATAAGTATGTGGCGGCGCGCTATACCTTCCGCCGTCTCTTTCTCACCGGACTTACCGCACTACTGTGCAACATTGTCGGTTTCGCGGTACTGGTGATCATCGACATTCCGGTAATCCGCGATCTGGCGATAACCACCAGCATCGGTGTTGCGGTACTGATATTTACCAAACTACTGCTGATACCCGTCGCGCTGTCCTATATCGGCGTGAGCAAAAAAGCGGCGTTGATCGCTCTCGAGAAAGAGCGTGCCGGAGCCGAAAACCGCAACTGGCTTGGTCATATCTGGCACGGCCTGGACCGTTTCACCGAGCGGCGCTGGGCGATTGCGGTGATTTCGCTATCGGTTGTCGTCACTGTCATCTGCAGCATCGTCATGCTCGACCTCAAGATCGGTGATCTGGATCCAGGTGCGCCAGAGCTACGCGCCGACTCGCGCTACAACCAGGACAACGCTTACATCACCAGCCACTATGGTCTGTCCAGCGACCAGTTCGTCGTGATCATGAAAACCGATCCGGACAGCTGTCGGTTGTACCAGACGCTGCAGACCATGGACCGGCTTGCATGGCAACTGCGTCAGACTCCTGGCGTGCAGACCACTAGTTCGCTTGCCGAGTCGACTCGTTTCGTGACCTCAGGCATGGCTGAAGGCAGCGGCAAGTGGCTGACTATCAGCCGCGACCAGGCCATCACCAACGCGTCGGTCGATGCCGCGATGATTTCTTCGCCAGGCATCACCAACCAGCAGTGCTCGGTTACACCGCTGATCGCCTATCTCACCGATCACAAGGCGGACACGTTGCGTCGCGTGATGGGGGTGGTCGAGGCCTTTGCCGCCGAATACAACACCACGGCTGACTCAGAACGTCCGGTCGAGTTTCTCTTGGCCGCAGGCAACGCGGGTATCGAAGCGGCGACCAACATCGAGGTGGAGAAAGGCATCATCACCATGTACCTGGCGGTATATGGCGCTACTGCTTTGCTCTGTCTGCTGACGTTCCGCAGCATTCGCGCCACCATCGTCGCGCTCATTCCTTTGATCATGACCACCATCATCTGCAAGGCCTTGATGGTCTGGCTCGGTATCGGCCTGAAAGTGGCAACCCTGCCGGTTATTGCGGTTGGCGTGGGAGTAGGCGTGGATTACGCACTCTATTTGCTCAGTGTGCAGCTCGCCGTACAGGAGCGGGGCGGGTCGCTGGCAGTGGCCTACCGCCGCTCTCTGGACTTTACCGGCCGAGTGGTCGCTCTGATCGGCTTGACCATGGCGGCTGGAGTGATTACATGGGCCTGGTCACCCATCAAATTTCAGGCTGACATGGGCATTTTGCTGACCTTCATGTTCTTGTGGAACATGCTCGGCGCCCTAGTGCTGATCCCGGCTCTGTCGCATTTCCTGCTGAACCCAAAAACCACTTCGGCCTCACCGGAATCGCCAGCCATGCTTGATACGCCGGTTGAACAGGCTATCCAGAAAAAAAAACTAACTGACGCGGCTGCCGCTCATTGATCGGACGCGCCCGGTTGGCGCTTCCACTGACTGTAAAGCCAAGCCCAGAGCTATGGCGCGCTATTGAAGGGAGAGGGTTATGTTCGAGTTGTTGATGAGTGCCGACATGATGGTTCCGGATCCGGACGGGATGACGGAAAAGCTGGTGGATAAGCTCGGCATCTTCAAGCATGAGCGCTGGCGCCAGGCGTTCGATAACCATCCGTACATTGCGCATTTTTTGCGCGTACACAAGTCACTGGCAGTTTCACCTACCCGTATCGAGCCGCAGTGGCATCTGGATCGTCCAAATCCGGGCGACCCGCTGTTTCATGATTTTTTGGAAAGCCTGAAGGACTACCAGGGCCACCATCGGCCCATGATCACTCACTCGATTGTGCTCGCCCTGCATGGCGACAAGTTCGATGCCCTGGTCAGCAAATTGATGCGCCGTCGTCTGCCATTCCGCATGGCTCAGCGCACACCGGAAATGCCGTTCGACCGTTTGTGGTTGGGCGCAACGCCGGAGAAGCCGTATTACGAGCCATCCGTGGACGGCGGCCTGTGCATCGAAATCATGCCCACCGAACCATTGCAGATGCCGCCGGAAACCTATGCAACGCCGCCGGCGCAGCCTCGTGAGCAGAAGCCGGGTGACATGGTGCGTGTTACGGCGCGAGGCTTTTTGGTACGCGATCTCGATGAAACGCTGCGCAAGCTTTCCACCAACCTCGACTGGGAGCCTTCCTGCCCGGTGGAGAACATTGCAACTGAAGGCTACCGCCGTGCGCGCATGGGCTTTACCGTCGCCAATAGCGCTACGCTGGACGTGCTTGAGGCAACTTACTGGAATACCGACGCCGGTCATTATGTAAACAACTGGGGGCCGGGCCCGTATTACATCCGCATCGGCGTTAACGATCTGGCCGCCAAGGCTGAAGATTTGCGCGCTCGCGGTACGGCCTTCGAGTGGATCGAGTCGTCCGAAGCCGTAGGCGGCAAGCCGCTGATCAAAATCGACCCGAAAGAATTGGATGGCCAGGTGTTCGAGTTCGAGGAGTGCTCAGTATGAGCGCCGAAGTCAATCAGCAGGCACCGCTGGTTATCAACGAGTCAGTCCGGGTAGAGCGCGGCGTCTCGGTCGGCTGGGTCGTATTGACCCGCCCGGGCCAGATCAACGCGATCAACGACAGCATCCGTCAGGGTGTTCCTCAGGCGCTTCAATTGCTCGACAACGACCCGCAGGTGCGGGTCATTGTCATCCGCGGTGAAGGCGAGCGTGGATTTTGCGCTGGCGCCGACATTAAGGAACGTCGCGGTGAAGAAACCTCTCTGCAGGTGCGCCAGCGGATGGAGCGTTCGCGCTGGATCGAGTCGCTCGACGGAATTGCCAAGCCGGTCATCGCTGCAATCCAAGGTTATTGCATGGGTGGCGGGCTGGAGTTTGCTTTGGCTTGCGATATTCGATTCGCCGCCCCCAACGCGATTTTTGCGCTTCCGGAAACCGGCCTGGGCCTGATTCCTGGCGGTGGCGGTACTCAGCGGCTTTCGCGAGTCGTGGCGCCGGGGCGCGCACTCGATATGCTGCTGACGGGTGACCGTATGAATGCTGACCAAGCGTTCCAGATCGGGCTGGTTAGCCGCCTGGCTACGGATAACGCGACTCTGGTCGAGGAGGTCAGAGTTTTTGCCGAGCGCATCGCCAGTAAGCCGCCAGCGGCGTCGGCCTTCGTCAAGCAGGCCGCTCGGGCTGCACTGGAACTGGACCTGAAAAGCGGACTCAATCTCGAACTCGACCTGTTTGCCCTTCTAGCGCCAACAAAGGATGTGCGCGAAGCAGCGCAAGCTTTTAGTGAGCGACGCGAGCCGCGCTTCACGGGCGAGTAGGATTGGCATGGCTAACAACAAAATAAGGAACACCAGATGAGTATGGGCAAGCTGGCGGGGCGTGTTGCGATCGTCACCGGTGGTGGCAACGGGCTGGGCGCCGAGTGCGCTCGGGTGCTGGCCGAGCACGGCGCTTCTGTCGCGGTAGTAGATGTCGACGGCGACGCCGCCAACCGAGTGGCGGAGTTGATATCGGCGCAAGGCATGCCAACCCAAGGCTTTCGCGCCGATGTCTCTTCCGAGGAAGACGTCAAGGCGGTGATTGCCCAGGTAATGGAGAAATTTGGTCGGATCGATGTACTGCACAACAATGCGGCCGTGCTGAACGCCGACCAACGCCAGCGGGACCGTGATCTGGCCAACCTGGATATGGAAGCGTTCGACCGCGCTATAGCGGTAAATCTGCGTGGCTCCGTGCTCTGCACCAAATACGTCATTCCGGTGATGCTGGAGCAGGGCAAAGGCTCGATCATTTTCGCCACCTCCGGGTTGGGGATGCAGGGCGACATGTCGCTGACTGGCTATGCGACCTCCAAAGCGGCGCTGATGATGCTTCCGCGCCTGGTCGCGTCTCAATACGGTAAGCAAGGGATCCGTGGCAATGCAGTGCAGATCGGCCTCGCACCGCAGCACGAAATGCCCGCGCCGCTGCTGGAAATCATGCGTGACAACCATTGCACGGCCGAACTGGGCACGCCTAGACAGATTGCCGATGTGGTCGCGTTCCTGGCCTCTGACGAATCCTCGTTCGTGACCGGTACAACGCTCGTCGCAGACGGTGGTTTTAGTAGCCACACGCCTTCCCTCGTAGCCATGCGAGCCCTGTTTGAAAAGATGGGGCGAACAGGCATGTAAGTACCGATCGCCCGGCCCACGTAAGGGGAGCCGGGCGTTCCGTCGATCGTCATTTCAGACACCGTCCGCGCGCGAAGGCCGTTTCAGGCTGCGCTGCATATACGGCAGGTTACCCGCGCTGCCCCTTTGGTAGGCGCGAGCTTGCTCGAAAGCGGGGCTGGACGCGGCTTTGGTTTTCTATTTCTCGCCTGCGGGCTGCTCGTCCTATTGAAAATGTATTGCACGTCGCTGCTCTACGACTCTTTTACCGTTGGTAAAACGGATGCCGGGTTGCCCGGTGACGTTTGTTGCTAGGGTGCTGCTCAGCGCCAAGATATGGGCAACAGACAAACCGTTGACCGTCTTGCTTGAACGCGATTTTCCTGGCTTTGCCGAGTGGGCAGTCGCGTTCACGTTGCCCGATGTTGCGGCTCTAAACCGAACTCTTGCAAGTGGATTGCAACGGCTTTTGCGTTGGGCAAATGTTGTTGGAATCCGATAGGACCAACAAAGAATGAATAATAAAAATACAGATTTCGACGTCATCATCGTCGGCGGCGGCACGAACGGCTTGTCAGCGGGCTGCTATCTGGGGCTGGAAGGCAAGAAGGTACTGGTGCTTGAAGCCCTGGACAAAGTCGGCGGAATGGCTTCCTCGGGATACTTGATCCCCGAGGCGCCCCAGCATCTCGTCCATCCCTGTGCACTGGACATGATGTCAATGCGGGTTCACGCCCATGTTCCGAAGGAACTTAATCTCGAACGGCACGGGTTCAGATCGATAGAGCTGACGCCGGGTTATGTCTACCTGCATCCGGACGGTACATCGCTAATCTTCTGGCGAGACCGTAACAGAACTGCAGCGGAAATCAGACGCTACAGCGAAGCTGACGCAGCGGCATTTCTCAAATTTATGGACGTGATCGACATGTTCCTGGACATCGCGTTGCCGATGATGCGCGCAGACCCGGCCGAACTGAATCTGGGGGCCAAGTTCAAGGTCATAGGCTCTGCGCTGAAGAACCGCAAGCTCAAACCCGAGCTGATGGCGCTGATGACCGGCTCGGCTCATCAAGCCGCCCGTGAACGCTTCGAGCATCCCGTGACGATATCGGCGATGTGCGCGCTGACCGGGCTCGCGGGCGATATAAGCGCCGATGGCGGCGGCATCTATTACGCGTTGCTGGGCTTCCTTCATCGCTTCGGCGTTGGTCGGGTTATGGGGGGGATGCAGAAGCTGAGCAACGCCATGCAGGCACGGCTTGAAGAGCTCGGTGGCCAAGTATTGGTCAGCGCATCGGTTGCTGAGATCGTCTCGGCTGGCGGTCGGGTCAAGGGCGTGCGGTTGGTCGACGGCCGCGAATTCACGGGGCGCGCGGTGATAGCCGGCTGTCATCCCAAAGTGGCGCTGGAAATGGTCAGCACGGGCGAAATTCCGTCCTATCTGTTGACGCGTATCGCGATGGCACCGGCCAACGCCAAAGGCTCCGGTCCGTTGAAAGTGGATGTCGCTTTGAGCGGGCAAATATCGGTGCCCCGGTATGAGGCGGCCAGAGGCGATGGAGTTGACCTACGCAACACCTGTCTGCTGATAGGTACCGAGGAGGCCGTACTGGAGAACTTTGCAGCCTCCATACGAGGTGAAGTGCCGACGCTTCCCTACATCACTATGGCAGCTCCCAGCGCGGCGGACCCGTCCCAGGCACCCGCAGGTCAGGACGTTTTATACATATATCCGCCAGTGATGCCGGTCAATCCCGTGGAAGGTTGGGACGCTATAAGAGAGCGTGTAGCCGATCAGATAATCGATCAGGCTTCGGAATATGTCGAGGGGCTCAAGGGCAACATCATCGGCCGGCGAATCGAGGCTGCACCTGACTTCACCGCGCGTTTAAATACGGTGAATGGCTGCGTAGTGCATATCGATACCACCACCCTGCGCTCCAGCACCATGCGTCCAGCCCATGGACTGGGCGGCAATACCTTGCCAGTGGAAGGTCTTTACCTTGGCAGTGCCGGCATCCATCCGGGCGGAGGTGTAAACGGCATGGCGGGGCGTCTCGCGGCCAAGCGCGTAGCCAGATACCTGGCCAAGGTAAGCAAATACGGGAGTTGAACAAGCTGCGCGTCCTGCGCATGCGGGTTTCTCTGGATCGCTATCGGGGCGCCTGTACTTCACATCCAGGCGCAACCGAGATACCCGCCAGGATGAAATCCGCCGAATGTTGCCGCCAGATTGCCATGCCCTCGGGTGAGGCGGTATTCAGTCCGGTCAGGGTCGACATCGAATAACGATTGGTGAACCAGCCGGTGGTGACCAGCGCCGCTGTGGCAAGAAGCAATCTTGGATTGATTTCCTTCTTGAATTCTCCCGTGGCGGCGCCACGCTGGAGGATGTCATCGACTTTGGTAATTAGCCCCGGAGCCATTTCCAAGAACCGGTTGCGCGGGGTCTCGTGGGCATGGTGGTAACGGATGCCCTCCAGTGCCAGCGCGCCGAGTAGTGGGTCGTGGCAGTACTGGTCGAAGAATCGGTTAAGCATCGCTCGCAGCGCGGCGGGCGGCGTCAGCTGCTCTATTTCCAGCGCTACCAGCTCGGACATGATGCTTTCAGACGATTCATCGAGCACCGCGACGAACAGACTCTCCTTGGAGCCGTAGTAGTGATAGACCAGCTGCTTAGTGACGCCCGCTTCCTTCGCGATGGTTTCCACCCTCGCACCGCCAAGCCCTTTGCTGCCGAACTCGTTGCGCGCGGCAGCTAACAGTTTGTTCATAGTGTTGCGCTTGCCTGACTCGGCCGGCTCCGGACTCTTCACGTTCTTATTCTCCTTATCGTAACGCTGCCAGGGGATGGGCGTTCGTTTGACCATGGGTCAAACGAATCGAAGTACGTATTGCCGCAAAGGCGCCTACCATCGATTTCAGTGTTCAGCCCATGGTTCGGATTGATGTTGACTTGGGTGAGGGACTAGCCGCCTGGCTTCCGAATCGGACAGTTTTGGTGCGGTGAACGATAAAAACAAGAGACGCGTCATGCCAATCGAACCCCATCCGACCGGTGTTGATCGAAGCCTTTGCAAATTAAGGCGAATTGGTCGCAGCAAGACCTGATTCCGGTTTGCACGCTCGCGATCAGCTTGGCGATTTGCGCTGAGCTCGTGCATCGCGGGCAGGAATATCGGTGGATTGGAGCGCATCGCGGCAACTCGCTTCCCCACTGTTCGATGGCCGGAGAGTTTTGATGAGCACCGAAAATACCGCGATGGATCTGGAAATCGCTTACTCGGCGGTATCCGAAATGTACCGCGGCGCGGATCTGGACATCCACGCCCTCAGCCGGGAGATGCGCCACAACGCTCCCGTATACGAGGGTGATTTCGTGGCTCAGTTTGGCGTACCGACGAACGCCGGAATGCAACAGGGCACGCGCCCTACATTCACCCTGTTCCAGTACAGCGACGGGATGGCTGTCCTGCGGGACGGGACCAGTTTCACCAGCGGATTCATCGCTGAAGGACTGGGCGCGTTCTTCGATGGCCTGATCATTCTCGCCATGGACGGTGAGCAG
>PGZJ01000009.1 GCA_002840055.1 Gammaproteobacteria bacterium HGW-Gammaproteobacteria-11
GACGAGCTGTTGAAGCTCAAGGCCGGCAGCAGCATCACCTGGTTGACCTGGCTGCGACAGGCACCGCTGAAACCGAACTCCCGCCACATGCTCGAACACATCGAGCGGCTGAAGACATTTCAGCTGGTGGACTTGCCCGAAGGCCTGGGCCGACACATCCACCAGAACCGCCTGCTCAAGCTGGCCCGCGAGGGTGGGCAGATGACGCCCAAAGACCTCGGCAAGTTCGAGCCGCAGCGACGCTACGCGACCCTGGCCGCCGTGGTGCTGGAGAGCACCGCGACGGTGATTGATGAGTTGGTCGATCTGCACGACCGTATCCTGGTCAAGCTGTTCAGCAGCGCGAAGCACAAGCATCAGCAGCAGTTCCAGAAGCAGGGCAAGGCGATCAACGACAAGGTGCGCCTGTACTCGAAGATCGGCCAGGCTCTGCTGGAAGCCAAGGAAAGCGGTAGCGATCCCTATGCCGCCATTGAGGCGGTGATTCCCTGGGACGAGTTCACCGAGAGCGTCAGCGAGGCCGAGCTGCTGGCCCGGCCGGAAGGCTTCGACCATCTGCACCTGGTCGGCGAGAACTTCGCCACTCTGCGCCGTTACACGCCGGCCTTGCTGGAGGTGCTGGAACTGCGCGCTGCCCCGGCTGCGCAAGGCGTGCTGGCAGCCGTGCAGACCCTGAGCGAGATGAACGCCTACAACCTGCGCAAGGTGCCGGCCGATGCGCCCACCGCCTTCATCAAGCCGCGCTGGAAGCCGCTATTGATAACCCCGGAAGGCCTCGACCGGCGCTTCTACGAAATCTGCGCCCTGTCCGAGCTGAAGAACGCGCTGCGCTCCGGTGACATCTGGGTCAAGGGCTCGCGGCAGTTCCGCGACTTCGACGACTACCTGCTGCCGGCAGAGAGGTTCGCCGCGCTCAAGCATGCGCAGGCTCTGCCACTGGCGATCAACCCGAACAGCAACCAGTACCTGGAAGAGCGCTTGCAGCTGCTGGACGAGCAGCTGGCCACCGTCACCCGCCTGGCCAAGGACAACGAGCTGCCCGATGCCATCCTCACCGAGTCCGGGCTGAAGATCACCCCGCTGGATTCCGCGGTGCCCAATACCGCGCAGGCGCTGATCGACCAGACCAGCCAGTTGCTGCCGCGCATCAAGATCACCGAACTGCTGATGGACGTGGACGACTGGACGGGCTTCAGCCGCCACTTCACACACCTGAAGGACGGTGCCGAGGCCAAAGACCGGACATTGCTGCTGTCAGCGATCCTGGGCGATGCAATCAACCTCGGGCTGACCAAGATGGCCGAGTCGAGCCCCGGCCTGACCTACGCCAAGCTGTCCTGGCTGCAAGCCTGGCACATCCGAGACGAAACCTACTCGGCGGCCCTGGCCGAGCTGGTCAACCACCAGTACCGTCATACCTTCGCCGCTCACTGGGGCGACGGCACGACCTCTTCTTCCGATGGCCAGCGCTTCCGGGCGGGTGGTCGAGGCGAAAGCACCGGCCACGTCAACCCGAAGTACGGCAGCGAGCCGGGGCGGCTGTTCTACACCCACATCTCCGACCAGTACGCACCGTTCAGCACCCGCGTGGTGAATGTCGGCGTGCGCGACTCTACCTATGTGCTCGACGGTCTGCTGTACCACGAGTCCGACTTGCGGATCGAGGAGCACTACACTGACACGGCTGGCTTCACCGATCATGTCTTCGCCCTGATGCACCTGCTGGGCTTCCGCTTCGCACCGCGCATCCGCGACCTCGGAGAAACCAAGCTGTATGTTCCGAATAGCGTCCAGGGCTACCCGACATTGCGCCCAATGGTTGGCGGCACCCTGAACATCAAGCACGTCCGCGCCCATTGGGACGACATCCTGCGCCTGGCCAGCTCGATCAAGCAGGGCACGGTCACCGCCTCGCTGATGCTGCGCAAGCTCGGCAGCTATCCGCGCCAGAACGGCCTGGCCGTGGCCCTGCGCGAGCTGGGCCGGATCGAGCGCACGCTTTTCATCCTCGATTGGTTGCAAAGCGTCGAGCTGCGCCGGCGCGCGCATGCTGGACTGAACAAGGGCGAAGCCCGCAACTCCCTGGCCAGGGCGGTGTTCTTCAACCGCCTCGGCGAGATCAGGGATCGGAGCTTCGAGCAGCAGCGCTACCGGGCCAGTGGCCTCAACCTGGTGACGGCCGCCATCGTGTTGTGGAACACGGTGTACTTGGAGCGCGCCACCCAGGCGATGGGCGATGCGGGGAAGTCGGTGGATGGTGAGCTGCTGCAATACCTGTCGCCGCTGGGGTGGGAGCACATCAATCTGACCGGCGATTATGTCTGGCGGCAGAGCCGCAGGCTGGAGGGCGGGAAGTTTCGGCCGCTAAGGCTGCCCGGAAAACCTTAGCGTACGATTTTTTCCGTTTTCTCTATTCGCCCCAATTAGAACAGTGAATCACACCGGGCTTACGTCTGGGCCTACTGCACTACGCCGTTCTCGGCACTGAAGGCCGTGGTCTATGAATTCAGCCCTAGCCGTGCTGGCGAACATGCGCGTAACTTCCTGAACGCCTGGAATGGCAAGCTGGTCTGCGATGACTTCGCAGGCTACAAGGCCGTCTTCGAGCATGGCATCACCGAAATCGGTTGCATGGCGCATGCGCGGCGCAAGCTCTTCGACCTGCATGTGGCGAGCAAAAGCCAATTAGCAGAACAGGCACTGCGCTCAATCGGCGGGCTGTATGAAGTTGAACGACAGGCCAAAGACATGAGTAATAAAGATCGCTGGCGATTACGCCAAGAAGTGGCAGTGCCCATCGCAGGCAAGCCCCATGAGTGGATATTGGCTCAGCGCGAGCGTGTGCCTGAGGAGTCGACCACAACCAAGGCACTTGACTACAGCTTAAAACGCTGGGTAGCGCGGACGCGCTACCTGGATGATGGCGCTGTGCCCATCGATAACAATGCGGTCGAGAACCAGATCAGGCCATGGGCGCTTGGCAGGTCGAACTGGCTGTTCGCTCGATCGTTACGCAGTGGCAAGCGGGCTGCAGCGATCATGAGCCTGATCCAGTCAGCTCGCATGAATGGCCATGATCCGTTCGCCTACCTCAAGGACGTACTAACACGGTTGCCCACGCAGAAGGGTAGCATATCGGTCAGCTGCTACCACATCAGTGGATGCCGGGCTGATCGGCGCAAGGTGTATTCACCCTTCGCTTACGGTCTTGGATTGATCTCCGCTCTTTTTGCGGCACTAAAAGCGAATAGCTTTTGTCGCCGAGCGGGGGCAATGTGTAAAATTTGCACATTGCTTTCCGTCATCTCCACGTCCGAGGGAGGGGCAATGCCCATAACAGGCCAGTCCGCGCTCCAGCTCAAACCTTTCCCAGAAGAGATCGAAAAACTACTGCCGCATCTGCGAATGCTGGGCTGACCGGCGCAAGGTGTATTCCACGTACGCTTACATTGAAAAAACCACACCGTTTGACTCGCCAGCGTCTGAGCGATTTGACCGCGTGACCCAGCTGGCTCGCCTCTCAGAAACTGTTTTCGAGGCTCGGGGAGCCGCTAAAGACTGGATTGTCACCCCCAATGACAGCTTGGGTGGTGAAGCGCCTTTTTTTCTATGTAGAACCGAGCTTGGAGGACGCCAGGCTTATAGGGTGCTTCGTGCCATTGAGTGGGGCGGCCCTGTCTGACGCGGTCTCGTGAGAGAAAACTCATAGCTTCGATGAACTTTAGGCAAGGATCTTTCTACGTTAAAAATGCCCTGACAGTGATTTTTAGGTATCAGAAGCACGCCAACAACAGCTCCCGATAATGCGGGGAAAAACTGACTTGGTAGCTTGGGCGGTCCAAAGCTGGAGCCATTTCACCATCAGGCCCGTCGCTCGAGGAGCCAAGTTCTTGGCCGCCAAGATCGATCTTTGCGAGACCGCCGACATCGGCATCTGAGAGAAAAGACTCGGAAGAGGTAGCTGTTAACTCAAATTGGCTCAGAACCGCCAGATCCTCCGGTAGGTCTTCAGCTATTCGCTCTGCAAAGCCTTTCAGAGTCGGCTCCGCCAGCATGAAAAGCCAAGCTTGTTCATCAGTTTCCGACGTTCTACGCAGCACTCTTCCCAACACCTGGCGATAATAGAGCTCGGTTCGGATTCGGCTCAAATAGCAGCACACCTGCAGACGAGGGATGTCTGTTCCTTCACTAATCATCCCCACCGCTATGATCCAGCGACAATCGCTATGTCTGAAAGAACTGATCACCTGCTGAGCGTCCGGCGTTTTATTGGTAACGACCAAACAGCTTTCACCCCGTGCTTTCAAAGCATTTGCTATTTGCTGGGCGTGCTCTATGTCTGTGCAAACCACTAGCCCCGCAGCATCTGGCTTAGATCGGCGAACCTCGCTCAGCTTTGCACACCCCAGCCTGAGTAGCTGATCGACTACCTCATCATGGCGCAGAAGGCTCTCGTAAGTAACTGGGGACTCCTCAAGCAGCCTGGCGATGCTAGGGAATAGCCTGACGGCCGGCTCAGCCACTGGCTCCTCCACAAGGGTGACCTTTTGATTGTCCAGGAGAATAATACGAGGTGATCGACACACGCCCTCAGCTATAGCTTCACTCAATCCATAGCGATAATCACAAACCAGCTTACCTTCTGGTGAGGAGTAACGGGCCAGAGCTATTGCCCGATCGTCAGAACGCCATGGCGTACCTGAGAGCGCGAGAGTGAAAGCAGCTCGATCCTGAACCCGCTGCAGAATCTGCTGTCCCCAAGCATTGCTGAGCAGAGGGTCATGGCCTGCGCAGTGGTGAATCTCATCAAATACTGTGAATACTCGATAATCATCCAGGAGCTGCCAAAACGCGTCATCCCGGTAGTCCATGGCTTGGTAGGTATGTGCAGCACCCACCGCGCCGAGCTGGCCGTCCAGACGCTTGCCTAATACCTGGGCAAAGGTCGAGCGAAAGCCCTCAACAACTTGGCACGATGGCGCAAAGCAGAGCACCAGATCAATTTTGTTTTGCACCAACAGACAGCGGGCTAGTTCTGCCGCCATTCGAGTCTTACCTGCGCCAGGCGTGGCTTGGCAGAAAAAATGTCGAGAAATGGTGAATTGTTTCAGTGCTTTTTCAATGCAACGGGTTTGCCATCTGCGTAATGAAGAGGTCATTGTGAAGCTGCGAGCGTTTTGAGTGTCTTTTCCACAGCACGGAGATGGCCCAGTAACCGTGAGCCGCGGTCGCGCGCTTCAAGATAGTCCGCTTCCACGTTGTCCCTCAATTGAGGCATGTCATCCAGCAGCTGCTTATACCGCTCCGCTTCCCCCATCGCAGCTAGAAAATCCAGCCGCACTTCCTTTAGCAAGGTCCTGACATGCTGCTCGGTCCCCTGTAATGATGTCGACCGCGTTACGGCTTCGCTCTTCAAAGGGGCCTGATCTGTCTTGGTTGAAATACTCCCGCTTCGCTCAAAGGCGCGGTCGACTAACTCGAGCTTTAAACGCTTCGGAAATGGTTGCACGTGATAGACCTGGCCCCTCTTTCGCTGCTGCTCGTCAGGCGCTAACCAACCGACCCGTATCATTCGCCTGATTTGCTCATACACAAAAAGGCGCACATCGCTGAGCTTGTAGGTCCCCTCTTCCAGACGCTCGGCATAAGCATCCCTCAAGTCACGAGTAGTGAATTGCGTGTACCCGCTTTCTTGGAGTAGCTCGTAAAGCCGTCTGTCGAGGATGAACGAGGCAGGTTTCATGCGGGCAACCAAGGGCAAAAAAGGAATGCGGATTATAGTCCGTGGCCCCCGTGTCCGCAAACACCTGATAGTTCTGCCTCAAATCACATTGAGGCAGCTATGGAGCAACTGGCAAAAGCGCTAGGGGCACGAATCCGGACGCAGAGAAAAGCTCGGCGAATTTCTCAGGACGCGCTTGCGCTTATTTGCAATATCGACCGTAGCTATATGGGCCGGATTGAGCGCGGAGAAGTGAGTATCACGGTCGAGAAACTCTACAGGATCGCTTCCTCGCTAGACTGCGACCCCGCGCTACTATTGCCTCCCTTGGCAGATTGCACTCCTGCAGCAGATAAACCTGGTCAAAAATAGTCATCAACCGCCGCTTATTGGTATCAGCTGAAATCAGATATCTAGGCATGGCAGGTTGCTCACTATTTTCTGAGCTTCCATGCTGACTGTGACCACCCTCTGAAACAGTTCTGAGGGGTATCTCGGATTACCCATCGTCTCAATGGCCCAGTCATTGGCGTCATTGACGATGCCGCTGGCTTTATCGGTCCGCACTGCCTGGCGTCGGGCGTCTTTACAAAACGAATAAGCACAACCGTGTCTGGTGGAGCCTTACAGCCCGATGTACTGTTATGCTAATCGGCAGGAGCCCCTAATCAGAGCAGGACCGAGATATGATCGATGACGTTCAGAAACCCAGCGAGGACGAAGCTGATTCAGAGCTCGAGGCGGGGATTGCGGAGAGGGCATCCATGGCAACGAACATGGCTTATCTCAGGGCCAAAAAACTATACTGCACTGTCGTGGTCTCCAAGGGAGGTTACGTCGTTGAAGAGCGGCCCGATGGTTCGGAAAAAATCCTTGGCGTTTCTACGCGCAGGAAAGTGCTGGCGGGCGTGCCTATTAGTATCCGAGTACGAACTGTTTGATACCCAAGTCGGAATCACGACGACTGAACCAGGGCCGCACCGCAAACAGGCTAATGCGGATGCGCTTAGCTGAAAACACCCATCTCTAATCTTCCGATAAGATCTCCCACCGCTTGGCATTCAACGCCAGTCCGAAAGCATTGAGCCGGAGTCTGGCCATTCAGTCCTTTTTGCGGAGTCTGAATCCAGCAGCGCGCTAGGCTTTGATCATATTCAAATAGCCCGACAGCCTTTTCGAATACAAGGGCCGCCCTCACGACCTTATCGCTTTCTTCAGAGCTGAATCGCCCGTGCTTAAATCGGCGATAAAAGGTCGAGTTCGATATGCCCAGACACTGACCAAGCGTTAACGGGGACACCCCCATGAGAACCGCAACCTGCTTGAACTGGGCGCTGGCCAGGCCGGCTTTAACTGCATCGATCAGCGGCAGCCCCCTCGAAGGTAGACCGATGCAGGCCAGCACACCGTTTGACGGCTTAGTAGCGGGCCTTAACATTTTCATTTCAGATGCTCCAATCGTTCGTACCTTCCAATCGATCAATCCTCATCAGCTTAACTGCGTAGGTACGCTAGTATCAAAACTGTCTCTGGATTCAGCATCATGGGAACATCTGTGCCAGAGCCTCCTGTTATCAGAAAAATTCTGGCCTGCTATAGTTCTCCGGGACGTAGCGCCATCTTTTACCCCCCCCCGCCAACAACAAGGTCGCTTAAATGACAAACGACGAGCATTGCGAGATTAATGCCGATTTTCATTCCGACCAGCTCGACCTCATCAACATGGCGGCCCGCATTTGCAATCAGCCTACTCCAGACTTTATCGTTGACGCTGCTTTCGACAAAGCCGTGAAAACCATCCTGACAAACAAAGTCAACTTCATGTCAGATGAGGCTTACCAAGCAGTGTGTCGGACCATTCTCCAGTCGGAGTGGTAGGTTTTCGGTCTCAATCGGCAAGCGAGATCGGCCGAAATTCGACCTAGGGTCGACCCCCCCTTACCAAGGCCAGCGGGATTGAGAGCCAAGCTGGTGAACCGCACGCCGGAGCGCCGCAGGGTCATCATTTTCCAATATATCCAACGAAGTCCAACCACCTAAAACAGAGTTGGCCAGTGAACGAACTTGTTCCGATTCCTAGGATTTTCGAATGTGGCGTTGATGAGAATGCTCAGCTCCAACATTAGCCTTGAGCGTTCTACTTGCTCCATCGTTACCCGATGTTGTAGTGGTCTACTAATCCCAAAAGCAACGACATGCCGCAGCAAATAAGGCAAAATCTGACGGCATAAGCCAGCTGCGACTGCAGCGATAGACGGCACTACTGAAAAGGATTCACGCCCCAGATGTTTGAACAAACCTTCAAAGCCATTGACGATGTGCTGTGGAAAGACGCTGGTTGCTCCAGTGAGCTGGATTACACCGAGCAGACCAGCTGGATGCTGTTTCTCAAATACCTGGACGACCTGGAGCACGAGCGCAGCCTTGCAGCCGAGCTGATGGGCGAGCAGTACCAGTACATCATCGACGACGCCCACCGCTGGAGCCGCTGGGCTGCGCCCAAAGACGCCGCGGGCAACTTTGACCACAACAACGCCCTCACCGGCGATGACCTGATCGACTATGTAGATGGCGAACTCTTCCCCTACCTCAAGGGCTTTAAAAAGCGCGCCGACAGCCCCGACACCATCGAATATAAAATTGGTGAAATCTTTGGCGAGATCAAAAACAAGATTCAGAGCGGCTATTCATTAAGAGACGCCCTCGAAAAAGTGGACGAGCTGCGCTTCCGCTCCCAGGAAGAAAAGCACGAACTCAGCCACCTGTACGAAACCAAGATCAAGAACATGGGCAACGCCGGGCGCAACGGTGGCGAGTACTACACGCCCCGCCCGCTGATTCGCGCCATGATCGACGTGGTGCAACCCAAAATTGGCGAAACCATTTACGACGGCGCCGCCGGCTCGGCGGGCTTTCTCTGCGAGGCCTTCGATTACCTGCGCCAGGGTGGCCGCAGCAAGCAGCAGCTCTCTACCACCGCTCTTAAAACCCTGCAGGAGCGCACCTTCTACGCCAAAGAGAAGAAGTCCCTCGCCTACGTCATCGCCATCATGAACATGATCCTGCACGGCATCGAAACCCCCAACGTGATCCACACCAACACGCTGGCGGAAAACCTGCAGGACATACAACCCAGTAACCAGCACGACATCATCCTCGCCAACCCGCCCTTTGGCGGCAAAGAGCGCAAAGAGGTGCAGCAGAACTTTCCGATTAAAACTGGCGAAACCGCCTTCCTGTTTCTGCAGCACTTTATGAAGATACTCAAACCCGGTGGCCGCGCCGCCGTGGTGATCAAAAACACCTTTTTAAGCAACACCGACAACGCCGCCGTCGCCCTGCGCAAAGAGCTGCTGCAAAACCACAACCTGCACACCGTGCTCGACTGCCCCGGCAAAACCTTCCTTGGCGCCGGCGTGAAAACCGTGGTGCTCTTCTTTACCAAAGGCGAGCCCACGCAAAAGGTCTGGTACTACCAGCTCGACCCCGGCCGCAGCCTGGGCAAAACCAACCCGCTGAATGACAAGGACTTGCAGGAGTTTGTGCAGCTGCAGAAAGGCTTGGCAGATTCGGATAAATCCTGGTCGCTCAATGTAGCCGATCTGGATCAGACCACCTGGGATCTGTCGGTCAAAAACCCCAATGCGAAGGAAGCGTCCGCGCTGCGCGAGCCGAAAGAGATCATTGCCGAAATTATTGCGCTGGATAAAGAGAGTGAGGCGATATTGGCGCAGATTCAGGAGTTGGTGTGATGGGCTGGCCAACTTTCCCACTTGAGTCACTTTGCAAAGAGTTTACCGATGGCAACTGGATTGAGAGCAAGGATCAGTCAGCCGAGGGCATTCGACTTATTCAAACAGGCAATGTCGGAGAAGGCGCGTTCAAAGATAGAGGGGATAAGGGCCGCTACATATCCGAGCCAACCTTTAATAAGTTAAAGTGCTTCGAAATATTTGAAGGCGATTGTTTAATATCAAGACTCCCAGACCCCGTTGGCCGCTCTTGCGTACTGCCAGATACGGGCGAAAGAATGATTACAGCGGTAGATTGCACCGTAGTTAGATTCGACACTGCCAGAATACTGCCTCAATACTTTAACTTCTACTCACAGTCGAGCACTTACCTTTCTGCCGTAGACTCCTTGACATCTGGGGCCACGAGGAAGCGAATAAGTAGAAAAAATCTTGGGAGAGTTGAGATCCCAATACCTTCAATCTCTGAACAAAAACGCATCGTCGCCATCCTCGACCAAGCCTTTGCCGACATCGACAAAGCCCGCGCCTTAACCGAACAAAACCTCAAAAACGCCCACGAACTGTTTGAAAGCTATTTGCAGCAGGTGTTTAGCCGGCGTGGGGAGGGGTGGGCAAATAAAAGCCTTGGAGAAATCGGAAAAGTCTCCATGTGCAAAAGGATATTGAAGAGCCAAACTTCGACCTCTGGAGATATACCATTTTTCAAAATAGGCACCTTTGGAAAAACTCCTGATGCATTCATTGATCGCAAGACCTATGAAGAGTTTAAGAGCAAATACTCATTTCCAAAGGAGGGGGACGTTCTTATTTCTGCTTCAGGAACAATAGGCCGCAGGGTGGCTTATGATGGGAAGCCTGCTTACTTTCAGGACTCCAACATTGTCTGGATTGATAATGACGAAAACATGGTTCTAAATGAATACCTATACCAATTCTACGGTGTTTGTGATTGGAACCCTTCGAAAGGTGCCACCATATCAAGACTGTACAATGACGACCTAAGATCAATAAAAATCTCATTCCCTAGCCTTGAGCAACAAAAGTCTTTGGTATGCATGATGGTAGATCTGAACAAGAAAACTCAGTCGCTTCAGTCTCAATACATAAGAAAGCTGGCTGACTTGGACGAACTCAAAAAATCATTATTGCAAAAAGCATTTTCAGGTGAATTGTCCAAAGGCGACAAAGCAGCAGCCTAACATCTCAAGCCATAAGAGATACTTCTCTAAGTAAATAGACCACAGGGAAAGGACAACCCATGACCATGAACGAAGCGGATACCAGAGCCAACCTGATCGACCCCAAACTGGTCACGGCGGGATGGGGTTTGGTGGAACACAGTTATATCCGCCGCGAATGGTCGATTACCCAGGGCCGGATCATCGGTGGCGGCAAACGTGCTGCCAGCCTGAGCAGTGATTATGTGCTGGAGTATCAGGGCCGCAAGATGGCGGCGATTGAGGCCAAAAAAGAGAGCCTGAGTTATACCGAGGGCGTGCGCCAGGCCAAGGACTACGCCCAGCGCCTGCAATGCCGTTTTGGCTACGCGACCAACGGCCACGACATCTACCAGATGGATATGCTCACCGGTGAAGAGAAACTGGTAGAGCGCTTTTTAAGCCCCGCTGAGCTGTGGCAACTGACCTTTGACCCCAGCCATAAACCCGGCGCCCTGCCCGAGCCGGACTTTGCCGCCGTGTGGCGTGAGCGCTTTGCCCAGATTCCCTTTGAGTGCAAAGGCGACTGGCAGCCACGCTACTATCAGGAAAACGCCATCAACAACGCGCTGGAGGCCATCGCCCAGGGCCGGCAGCGCATTCTGCTCACCCTGGCCACCGGCACCGGCAAAACCTGCATCGCCTTTCAAGCCGCCTGGAAGCTGTTCCACAGCCGCTGGAGCCTGCGCGCGCAAACCCACCCCGCTGCCGCCAAAAAACGCCCGCGTATTTTGTTCCTAGCCGACCGTAACGTACTGGCCAATCAGGCGTTTAACGACTTTGGCCCCTTTGGTGAAGACGCCCTTGTGCGCATTGAACCGGGCGAGGTTAGAAAACTGGGCGCGGTGCCGAAGAATGCCAGCGTTTTCTTTACCATTTTCCAGACCTTTATGAGTGGGCCAGAAGACGAGCACGGCAACAAAACGCCCTATTTTGGCCAATACCCCGAAGACTTCTTCGACTTTATTATCATCGATGAGTGTCACCGCGGCGGCGCCAACGACGAGAGCAGCTGGCGCGATATTCTTGATTACTTCGCCCCCGCCGTGCAGCTTGGCCTCACCGCTACGCCCAAGCGCACGGTGAATGCCGACACCTACAGCTACTTTGGCGAGCCGGTTTACAGCTACGCCCTGAAGGACGGCATCAACGACGGCTTTCTCACCCCGTTTAAAGTGCTGCCCATCGTCGGCACCCTGGATGAATACGTCTATACCCCCGGCGATGGTGTGGTGATCAAGGGCGAGCCGGAACCGGGCCGCATCTACAAAGAGGCGGACTTCAACCGCATTATCACCATCCCCCAGCGCGAGCAGATGCGCGTGCGCTACTGGATGGATCGCATCAACCCGCATGACAAAACCATCGTTTTCTGCGCCACCCAGGAACACGCCGGCATGGTGCGAGACTTTATTAACCAGTACGCGGTAGAGAAGAAATGGACCAGCAACCCCGGCTACTGTGTACGCGTGACTGCCAACGACGGCAGCGCTGGTGAGAGTGACCTGAAAGTATTTCAGGACAACGAAAAGACCATCCCTACCATTCTCACTACCTCGCGCAAACTCTCCACCGGTGTGGATGCCCGCAATGTGCGCAATATCGTGCTGATGCGGCCCTGCAACAACATGATCGAGTTCAAGCAGATCATCGGTCGCGGCACCCGCCTATACGACGGCAAGGACTACTTCACCATCTACGACTTCGTCAAAGCGCACTACAACTTTGCCGACCCGGCGTGGGATGGCGAGCCGCTGCCGCCAGAGGATAAAGACTGCGCAACCTGCGGCAACAACCCTTGCACCTGCTCGAAAGAGCCCTGCCCTGTTTGCGGCTTTAACCCTTGCAACTGCGTAACAGCCTGCCCGGTTTGTGAGCAGGCGCCCTGCGGCTGCCCAGCAGCAGGCTGCGCGGAATGTGGGCAAAGCCCTTGTGTGTGTGCCGACCAGCCATGCGCGGTATGCGGTGCAACCCCTTGCGCGTGTGAGAAGCCGGAAAAACTGGTGATTCACCTTAGCGACGGCAAAGCGCGCAACATCAAGCACATTGCCTCGGCGCTGTACTGGAGCCCCGAGGGCAAGCCGATTACCGCCAAAGAGTTTATCGAGCGTTTGTTTGGCCAGATCCCCCAGTTTTTCAGCGACGAAGACCAGCTGCGCCAGATATGGAGCGACCCCACCACCCGCGAAAAGCTGCTGGAAGACCTGAGTGAGGCCGGTTACGGCGAAGAACAGTTGGACAGCATGAAGGAGCTGATCGACGCCAAAGACAGCGACGTCTACGACGTGCTGGCCTACGTTGCCTATGCCGCCGAAACCCACACTCGCGCAGAGCGGGTACACATCGCCAAGCCCGCCATCACACAGGCCTACAGCAACTACAAACAACAGGCATTCATCGACTTTGTGCTGAGCAAATACATCGAAGACGGTGTGGCGGAGTTATCGCCAAAAAAGATGCGCGGCCTGATCGAGCTGAAATACAACACGATCAGCGACGCAGCCCGCGAGCTGGGCTCAACGGCAACGATCCGCGAGACCTTTCTCGGCTTTCAAAGGCTCCTTTACGCAGCGCAAAGCCAGGATAAAAACCAGCGGACCTGACGCCACAGCCTAATCAGATGATAGGTCGGGCAGCGAACAACTTCTCCGGGTTGATCTCTTCACCACCTGTAATCAATAAGGTCAGTGTCATGGATTTCTTCATCGATTCCAGAAAGCCAAACACACTGACCCTATTGATCTCGAAGTCTATAGCAAGCTGTATCTCCGAAATACATCAAGCCAGTGGCCGCTTTTTCCATTAGGGCGTGCAGGTTTTCAATCACCACAGTTTAGTAGACGATTGGGTGTCTGCTTCTGGCCGATAGCCGGCAGCAGTCGGCCAGAAGCGGACATCTGCTTATAGCCGGTGCCGACCTGAGGCGAACAGTATACTGTTGGCACCGACTCAGCTTTGAGTCTCCGCGCCGAGAATCTAGTGAGTCATCTGATATGTGCGCGGCCCTACAAACATGTGGGATTGAGCTCGATGTTCGCGGATGTCGATAAATCTCCCTCAAGGTGGCTTATTCCAGCGTTGGAGTTCACGTGAGAATACGTAAAGATACTCGAAAGGAATCACTGGCTACTCCGCTAGATGACCTGCTCAACGATGATCGGCTGGCGCGGCTGTTTTCAACGGATGCTCGCCACTGTGCCTTGCAGCTGTGGATATTGCAGATCAGATCCGAGCAACAAATCGAAAATCGCATCGTCTATGGCCGCTTGCTCCCCTACAGTTACTCCAGTGATAGCTGGTCATGCAGCGACGACAATAAATTTCAGGACTTCGGGTTATTCCAGGCGCAGGTTGTCCGGCTCAACCTGTACGTAAGCAGCGTCCACTGTGCGGAGCTTCTACGACAATTAAGCGCCGGTCACTCCATCTCAACAATCAGCGAAAACCTGAATATTGGGCTAGCGGACCAATTAAAAGCGCGGTTCGGTACGACCGCACTCGCTGCAGACGATCTGGTTTATCGACCCGTAGCCTATCTGCTCAACAGAGATGCGCATGACCGCCATTCACTCTCCAGCCCTCACGGTTGCTCTGGTGCTTTCAGTGCATCGATCTCTCAGAGAGACAAGGGGGCGCTGTTTCATCTTGGGCAGGGCTACGATGCCGCCTTGACCGAATCAGTAGTGAAACACCTGAGCGCAGATACAGGCCTCGACTTTGGAGGGGCTGATACCGTCAGGTTTGGCGATCTTGAGCTGCTAGTGTTTCCTGCGCTGGACGACCTAGAGCGGTGCTTACTGAGCGTGACCTGGGTTGATACACCTCGTGCCTTGATTGCCCGCTTCAATCCGGCTCAGATACCGCACCTCAAAGGCTTCCAATTCCACCTGAAAGTCACGAACGGCGATCAAATCGCCTACTCAAATATCATCACTGCGGAACGTGATGCAGAAGGAATATTTGAGTGCAAGTTCGTTCTGGGCGACCAGTTGCATGCCAGGGTCGACGGCACAGAGCTAGAGGTTTTCGGCATTCATGATGACCCTCTTCGTGGGAGCACGCTGTGTTGCCGATGGGGAACCGGATACGTTAGAGAGATTCATTTTCAGGGGCATGTGGTGGGTCAAGGAGCCAACCCAGTCAAGTTCGATTGGCTAGAAAGAAATACTCGCCCCACCACGTCCCCCCGGGTGAAAGCTGCCCTGACGATCGGCCGCGGAAATATGGATCTCGCCAGCCGTGTAGGCGGACGGGAGGCGGATCCCTGGGTCCCGGCTAACCGCGACCTCGCATCTTTGTTTACGCGGCTCCATCCACCTAAGTCAGAGGGACGGTTTTTCCAACGCCTTAGCCAGGGCGACCGTGAAGGACGGCTGCAGTTTGTGGAGTGGTTCAAGACACTGCTAGCTAAATACCAGCAACACCAAGTGATTATTTTCGATCCGTATTTCGAGTCCGCCGGCTTGGGATTGGTGTTGATCTGTGCAGCACAGCAGACTGACTACATCGTCTTCAGATCCCTTCCCAAGCCCATTAAGGAAGATAAAACCCTACGTCGCAAGTCCGATAAGACAGGCCAGGAAGGTGTAAATAACTTGTTGGCAAACTGCGAACAGAACCGCCATCTCATGGCGAGAGTCAAGCTACGTATCTACGGGCTTAAGGAAGGCCGGCTGCATGACCGCTACATTCTAGTCATGGGATCAGATGGGCTACCGGTCGCAGGCTTCAATCTATCCAACTCGTTTCAGAAAGCCGCCGAAAACTACCCCTTACTGGTTACTCCAATTCCAGCGGATGTCCTGCTGCAGGTTGAACAATACAAGTCCGTGCTCTTACGGGAAGCGGAGGCCGTCCTGTCTGAGGGCGAAACCGGGAGTCCTTCCATGCGGATTTTATTCGACTCCACAGCGTTGCCAATGGCACCGCGCCGTTATGAACCAATGCGCTTCTTAGAAAAGCCCCAGGCAGGTGACGTACTAAGCGTATGGGCCGGAGAACCATCACTACAAGGATTGAGTGGCGATCCGTTGAGGGAACGGATGGTGACACTGAACATACTCAAGGGGGACTCGCTCGCCCTGCCTGAGACGGTAAGTCTGCGCAATTGCCTGGAGCGGCAGGCTGGCGATTTAGAAGGCTTTACAGCAACTTGGGAGGTGCTCGGCGAGTTGCTTGCACATTCACGCACTGAGGACAGCCACTTTCATGAACTCGAATCCGAGCGCGGCATTCTGGAGCGCTTGGTACAGTTCCTTAATTCATCTTTCAACCGAACGCATGAGCGGGTGGATGAGGAATTGGCTGTGGCAGACACTCGGTTCTTTCAGGAGCCGGTTGAGACCTTGCTAAGCGGCTCTTATCAACCACACCACTTTTTTCACGCAACAAAGTATGCAGCACTAACATGGGCGGAGTATTTCGCCATTAAATTTCTTTGGTGGTATGCCTCAGACGCTCTGCTGGAAATTGCCGAGACGCAGATGGTCGAGGTACCGATGGAGCCGCAAGAGTCTGATGCAGTGAGGCTGTCCCTATTAAGCCAAATCATGAACGAAATTGCACTGTCACTGCAGTTCCAACTCAGTGAGGTACAACAGCGTCGGCTCATCCATAGCAGTAGCGGTCTGCTGCAATGGATGGGACTTAACGCAATTGAGATGAAGTTGGAAAACTCTGGGGGGCTCGACAGCGTAATGCAGTTGGTGTCCGGTTTTCCGTACGACGAACAGGTGCGAGCTCTAGGCTGGATGATTTGCCACGCGGCCGGGAGACCAGATAAAGGTGAGATATACAAAGGCCTAATCGCGGCACTTGATGGAGTACTGGCAGCGAACATCTCTGACAAAGATCTAAGGCATATAGTCGACTCCATGCGCGGACATATGCGGCACCTAACTTGGGCCGAGCCGTGGCTCCCTCAGGATGTAATTTTCCCCTTGCTGCAAAATGATCGCGCAAAAACCGACGATGCCTGCGGTATCTGGATTCAGGAACTTACGAGTTTACTAGAGCCAAAGCTTAAAAATCAGTCAAGGCTGTTTGAGCTTTCACGTGAGGGGGAGATGACCAACACAGCTGCTTTTCTCTTCGCCTATAGCGGCCACGAGCAGCAGCAGGGCTGTCTGAAAAAGATGTGGAATATCTTGAGGCGGCAGCAACGGATCGTGCGGCAGCCTCTCGCTAGCACTTCGGATTGGACAAGATGGCACGATGCTTTAGTGGTATCGATGTGGATACTGACCTTCGCTCGCTGGGGTGAGTACTACTTGCGTGAGCGCGGTATTACTGACAAGGAACTTGAGCGACTGTCATTGGGCTGCCGAGAGTTAGCGATGGTTAGACCGATGGACGAATGGCGGTCAGGGGGGGCCGGCGACGGCAATCTTGCTGTGTTCCTTGATCAAGTGGAGGAGCTCTTTGCCTCAAGTGCCGAGTAAGAAACGGGCGGATTACCTGTAAGCAGGTTGTCCGCTTTTGGCCGGAAGCCGCCGCTCAAGGGGGACAGCATTCGGCCAATTGCGGTCATCTAGTATCTACCGAAGCCAAGCTATTCAGGATTTCTGGGAGCCGCTTCGGTATCGCATTTTTTGCGGGTATAGTGCCATTGCTGTCTGGATAGAGAGAGCTTTAGATAAAGCGGAGAGAGCTATTCTCCTCTGTAAATATTTGAACCAATGAGAAGGGTAATGTCATGACGATGGTTCATGAGCGTAATCGTAGCCTGATACAGACCTGGGAGTTCCTGAGAGAGCTCTCCCAAGATATGGAGCTCCCTGAATCCATACGTAGCCAGGCTAAAGCTTTGCTACGACATTATCCCTCAGCAAAAGACATCTCTCTGGCGGCTCGGTTAAGGCAGCATCGCAAAAAAGAGCTGGCTTTTTTGGCAGACGAGCATGGTCCTCTACCTCCGGTTCTAGCCAGTTGGCTGATGGATGATTCCGTATTTAGCGACGAGTAACTGATCTTCATGAGCTAAAACCCAACAGCCCGAAGTTAATTGCCCCAAGTATTCTAGACACATCGCGAAGGAACGCTTTTGGCTGTATCCCACCGGCCCCAAGTGCAAGTCTGCGTCGAAAGCAGTCGTCGTGACATGACTCTTGCTATTTTATCACAAGTAGCGCTGTCAAATATTGGGTCTTAGGATGGGATTAGTAGACCACTACAGCATTCGAACGCCTAACCATTATGTATCTCCTCTGGCCTTTTCTTCACTAAGGCGTAGAGGTCTAGGTTTGGAATCGCGCTCGCATTAGAAAGCATTCTCTCAATCATTCGAAGTTGCTCGGCATTATTCCTTTTAAGTACCTCCACTTCAGCTTTGAGATGCTCTATTTGCTCAATCATTCTCACTTCGGAAGCGGTAATCTTGGTATATAGGGAGGGAGTGGCTCCGCGCAGCTGAGCTTTTCTATTTTTATACGACGTGTTGATCCCTGTATAAGTACACAACGTCTGTCTGGTCGTTTTGAAGCCGAGATCAAGTTCGACCTTTGCTACCAAAGCCTCCCAAGTAAGCTTACCGACCCATTTAGCAAGCATAATTTCTATCTTCCGTTGCTGTTGAGCTGATACCTTTGGCACCGCCATCTCACATCTCCCCGCTTGATAAACCGAAAGACGACAACAGCGAGCGTAACTGAGGATTCGCATCGGCCGCCGGGCGCGCCACTCTAGATTCGATAACAGCCGCCATGCGGTCCTCTGGCTTGGGGAGCTCAGGTGCAACCCGTGTGATTGCCATCGTCTCTAAATTAGTCAAGCTGAACTCGCCTTTGGTGTTTGAGTATTGGATTATGGTTCCGATAGGGCTTTCCTTCATCAGGCCAATCAGTGCTGAAAGAATGTGGACATTTCGGAAATGAACGATATACCACGATTTCATCGCGGTTGATGTCAATAGCCGAGTGTCGGAGGTCACTGAATCCAATCTCTTAGACTGAAACGATAGATCTTTTTCAAAAAATTCTATGGCTTTTTCGTCCCCGCCGACGTGGCACGTCTCAGGGCACATAAAGCACTGCGATACAAAATCGTTCAGATAGTTGCACGGAGTTACATTTAGATTCTGGGTGCAAAGACCGGTTGATGTAAGCGAGGCAGGCAGGTTAGTAAGCTCTACAAGCCGAGTGTTAGAGATCGTCCTAATAAACTTTTTGTCGACATCTGGCGGATTTATTATCGCACTGACACGCCCCGCTTTCTCTTCGTGCCCCGAATGTACATATGTATGAGTTTGTTCCTGGTTTTTTCTGCCCGACCAAGCAGTTATGACCTCTACCGGAATTCTACTCAAATCAGCAAGAGTGTTGGAAAAGTGCCTCAGGCTATGCGGCAGCAAACCAAGCTCCGATGAGAATCCATAACTTTGAAAAATCGTCTCTTTGACGAAAGAAGTAGGTGTCAAGCGACTCATAACGGAGCGGCCGAGTGAAGCGAGCGGCACGACAGCATACTTCGACTTTTGTAACGGCTTTGCCCCACTCCCGACCAGACCGCGATAAAACCAGCTACCTAAAACACAAAACATCGCGTCTTTCAACTTGATGCTCGACTCGCCGGTTGAGTAAGACAACGGAAATTCCGGGAGAATAGATTTCCTATAAAAGGTTATCCACCTCTTTTGAATCTCCGCAATTGTGAGAGTCTCCTCATCACCAAATATTTTTGGTAGATCGGTGTAACCGAATAAATGGGGCAGCGCTGAGAACTTTGTCTTTCCAACCCTCGACAGGGACAGCCGATCTTGAGAGGCCAATGAATAGATCGGCTTTTCGAAAAACAGTTTCCCCTTCAGGGTGTGGTTGAAACGAGCCGGATCTGCACCCGGCTGAAGAACAGGAACAAAGTCTTCTACGGAATAGAATCCCAATGCGTATCCCAATGTGAATAGGTTCGGTTTCTCAGATAACGACAAATTCTTTTTCAGCTCCGCCCCCAC
The DNA here is from genome assembly GCA_002840055.1 of Gammaproteobacteria bacterium HGW-Gammaproteobacteria-11. Taxonomy (GTDB): domain Bacteria; phylum Pseudomonadota; class Gammaproteobacteria; order Pseudomonadales; family Pseudomonadaceae; genus Halopseudomonas. The sequence goes on from PGZJ01000009.1 coordinate 19,642, forward strand.
CTCGGAACCACCGAGTAGCATTTCCAAACTCTGATCCGGGTTTTCGTAAAATCGACATAAAATGCGGCCAGGCTCGCACGCCTCATAGAAATAGTTTACTGCTTTAGTCAACGGCTCTGCTAAAGCGGAAAGTAAGTGGTTTTTATTGTGTCCATATCCTTTACTTCCAATCCAATCGAGGTAGTAAACTGGCTCACCCTCACTTTCGGAGTAAGAACCAAGCCGTTGTTTAGGCAGAACAGGTATTTCAGCGGACATCCGATTAGGTGATGCTAGCGATAGCAATGCAAACGTCAGAACTAAAGCGTCGTGAATTTTTACTTCTTCGCCATGTCTTACATATCCGTTTGCGTCCACGTGTTCGAACACGCTGGAGAAGATCGAGCCCAAGGCTATAACTGCGTCAATGCTTGGCAGCTTTTCTGCAACAGCGTCTAGATGAGCGTGCGATGTCCTATTTCTATTGTCGATTTCTTTGTAACTTAGCGTTCGCATTATCCCTTTTTCAGCACAGAACGCCAAAAATGGACGCAAACGATCGGCTGCTTTCTCACCCAGAGAAAGACTGCGAATCGTAGCTTCAGACTGCGCGTAGAGATGTCCATCTATGAGCGTTAGCAATTTTCTGGCTATACCCACCCGAGATTTTTTTTGGTTCGCGGAGAGTGAAGTATTAGCTGTTGTTATTATCCATATTTTTATCAAATGATTATAGGGATAGGAAAGAACATCAGAAGGATCGTTACCCGCGCTACCCTTCCCTTTACGTCCATGGCATCCGCATAGGTATCTGGTTCGGCGACCGTTATTTGGATCGATGTGATACCAAATTCGATCATCAAAATCAGCCTTTGCCCCGCCTTGCGCCTCAAACTGCGCCAATTCGATCTCGCGATATGTACAGATGAGTTTATCTAGTCTATCAATATATTTATTAAGCATCGATCCGTCGCTGCCCTGCAAGCTCTTCATCACAAATAGCTATAGTCAGCTTGACCCAAGCTATTTGCCGCTCCAACTTTTCTATGCTGCGCGCATGTAAAGGATTGACTAACGAACTTCGGTTTACCGCAAGCTTATCCTCCGCCTCGGACAGTACAGCTTTGTGATCAGCTTCAAGAATGGGACGAAAATTTGGGCATCCATAGCAACCTAAAGGTCTTCCCAACACTGCAGAACAGGTGGCGCAGGTCTGCTTGCTATGAGGCCCACCAACAGCGTTAAAATTGCTATCGACTATCACCTCGTCGTCTGCTGGCAAAAGCTTCAAAGCCCTGCTGAAAGCGTGCCTCATAAGCTCGTTCCCGATAAAGTGAGAGTCTATCTGGCGACGTGCCGGGTAATCCAAGTCAACGTAGTGCCTTGCTGCAGGAACAGTAACACCCGTAATTTTAGCTAAATGAGGAGCCGTCAGGCCATCCTGAGCACCACGAGTTAGGACCGTATGGCGAATTCTATTAGAAGTAGCTATGCAGTTAACTGAACGATCTGAGGCAACTTTGACCCATCTGATTGCAGATGTAATCACCGCCTCCGAGACATGATAGGCGGTAGAATTCGGAGTGAACATACCCCTGAGCACCTCTAACGAGGGCACTGTAGCTGAAAACAGCATAATATCTGGAAACATTGGCATGTCGTTCATCAGGCGCAACATTTCGGTCCGATCTAATTTCAGCCCGTTCGAATTTAACAACAACCCAAAACCCTCTATAAATATCCTTTTATAATCTATAAGAATTTTTGAAATGGTTTCAGAGAGGTGTAGCGGGTAGAGCTCAGGACATTCGCGTGAATATTGAAGTCGTTTGGCCTTGGCTATATGTACTCTAAGCTGAAGGGTTTGGCCTCCCAGCGTCCCAACCTCATCAACAGCACGCATGGCCGGATCGTGAAAACTTGCGCCTATTGGAATTAGATCCGACCATTTAATAAGAGCGATTTGGATCGGACGCCTAACAACAGAAAGTAAGACCTTATTAGTAACCAGATTCCTCAGGCGGCCGTAACCGGAATGCGATTGAAAGAACTCAAGTGACCTATGATTGTGCCATTCAAAATTTTGCAACTTGTGGTTTATCTGCTTGATCAAAGAGTCAAACTCGATTTCGCTTAACGCGCCGCAGGAAGGGTTCAAAGCATTATACTTCGCTCTGTCCAGGTGCGTTCGAGTAAATTCGTGATACTTAGAGAACCTCTCATTACCCTGCTTAGAAAGGGTCCCAAAAAACTGATTAAGCCCTTTCTTATGATTCGTTTTGATACCGCTCCATATAGTTTTAATCGTGTCCAGAGGTGGTATTCCATCCATCAAGAATGGTTTCACATTAATCACAATACCTGAGGTCGTACTTGCTGCCTTATTTCTTAAATAATATGTAAATACGCTGAGAATCAAATCTCGATCGCTATCGGGCATCACCGACGAATGTAGCCAAGCAACATTCACGCGATGCCCTTTGCCCTGGTTCGGAATAGTAGTCCATATATCATCCGACGTGTCTACTACCATGCCAGACTTAGCAGTAACCAATACACCTCGTTTTTCTAAAGGAAGCTCTTCCGACCGTCCGGCGTCTTGGCTCATTTTATTTGGTCCACTTTTTCCTGATGAGCTAGTGATAGCTCCCTAGCTTTTATCGCGAGTCTTTTTTCATTATATATCGCGTTCATAGTTGTGTTTTGCGACCAACCCATTGCATATTTTCTGATGTCCTCAAGCAAAGCTGGGTCAACCTTTATCCTTTCTCCCGCTCGGTCAAAAACTTCATTCCATTTGTGACGGAGCATATGCGGATGCACATGAAATTCAAGCTCGTTCGATAGCTTCTGAAAAACCGCGTTTATCGCTTTTAAAGAAAGTGGTTGGCCAGCGGTGCCCCTAGAGTCGCTTTCGCTAACAAGCAGAAAATCGTGAAACTGTGCACGAGGGAAAGACGCACGCACATTATCAACGTAAAATTTAACCTTCGCCATTAAACTCGACTCGACCGTCGCTAGATGTGATTTGGTCTTTTGATTTGGCTTTTCAGCACGCGGATCTGTTGGGTCGTTACCAGATCGATATATGGATATCTGATCGTACGTGCCGTAAAATCTAAAATCAGATATTTTGAGCTTTGCTAAAGCACCTCTCCTAATTCCACTTTGAACCAGAATAGAGACGATCAAGTAATTTCTAATCTTGGATCTCTTAAAAGGATTATTTGGCGATGATGGTTTCACCATCTCCAATAGCTTCAAGAACACTTCGTCTGGAATTACAGAATCTCCGACCTTGCAGACTCGGCTATTTCTATTCCTTCCCAAGCTGTCCTCATCCTGCTTTATCTGCGCCACTAATTTGACGAATTTTTTCCTTGTTGTTTCATCGAGAGCGTGTGAATCATGAAATTGCTCAAACAACCAAACGAGAAAATCACGGAGTCGCCTGACTCGACCTTGTATAGTTTCGCTAGCAACCTTTGCCACACTCCTCTGATTTGCGGCCAAGAGGGTTCTCAGATTTTTATCATTAACGTGCGTAAACTTAGACCGGAAACTTTCATGACCCGCGTCTTTAGTTACACTGCATTGATCGTAAAATTGCATGTACTCTTTGTGCGAGATAAACGTGCCGGAGCAAACGCGTTCCGGCAAGTCAATTCTTTTATTAGAAAAGTATTGGATAACGAACAGCAATTCATTAGCGTACCTGGCTCTCGTATTTGCTGCTTTAGCAGACATAGGTCCGTTGAGATAACAAGAGACGTACGGATCAATAGGGCAGTCGACTTCGTCAACTATCGATACGAAAGGCAATGAATTGAATTGATACCGCTTAAGCTTCATGATTGACAAAATAGTTAGTCCAATAAGCATGCTGCTTGCAGATTACGCGAATTGAAGCTTTTGTCAAAGAAAAATGGAGATTAAATCCTGTACTGCACGACATAGCGCCGACTTCTGCCTGGCTCCCGGCTTTACAAAAGAAAGATTGCTTATAACTTGCCGCCGGACAGGCAGACCATCACCTTGTCACCGTCCTCGATCATGTTGTAATCGACCACGGCATCGCCTGTCAGGCGACGAAGACGCTTCTGAAGTTTGTTCTGGCTGACGCTGAGACTGGTCATGGAGGGCAATCCGGTCGTTAAAGTGCGCGCATTTTAACCGGAAAAGTCAGGACTAAAAAACAAAACCCCCTGCCGACCAGACGACCGACAAGGGGCAATGTCTGATGCGGGGGTTAGCGCAGGTAAACCGGACCTACACCCATACCCCAGAAAATGACCGAGGTCGCCATCATTGCCACCAGTACCACCAGGCCTACGGCGAGAATGGAGCTGGAGAACATGAAGCCCTCTTCCTTGGGAATATCCATGAAAATCGGAATACCCTGATACAACAGGTAGACGGTGTAGCAAATAGCCGCTGTACCAACCAGCATGCCCAGCCAGATACTTGGATAAAGCGCAGCAAGGCCGGCAATGAACAGCGGCGTGGCTGTATAGGCGGCAAAGACCACACAATCACTCAGAGAGGGGTTGGAATCATAGGTACGCGCCATCCAGTGAATGAAGGCACCCATTACGGCGACACCCACCAGCATGGCCAGGTAAGACAGGATAGTGAGTTGCAAAGCGCTTGACTGGGTAAGTTTGACCGCCTCGGCGGTACCAATAGCCCAACCTACCTGGGTAGTACCAATGTACGCAGATACAACAGGTATTGCGGCAAGCAGCAATACATGGGTGAGATACATGTGACCAATGCTTTCTTCTTCACCCTTGATCTCTTTCCATTCCTGATCCGGGTGGGTAAACAACCCCAAAACGTGGTGAATCATGGTCTTACCTCCAATTTTTATTCATTCCCGTCGTCCTGACTGTCTGCTTTGAGCAGGGCCGGCGGCGGGTGTCTGGGTGCGACCTGTTGTCGCATTCCCTTGTCCTTGATCATAGACAAATTTGTTTGAAATGTGCTGATTTGCTTAGAGTGATTGGCAACTTCAAGGCCTTCCGTAATAGCGTTGGAGTATTAACAGCGCCGCATTCAATTCTTGCACTACTGCCGTATCACCCCCTCTATCCGGGTGCGCAGCGCTGACCAACTGGCGGTAGCGGCGCTTGATCTCTGCGCGGGTCACAGGCGGTTGCAGACCAAAACGCTGCAGCGCGGCCTGCAACTCCGTCTGATCAACCGCGCCCGCGCCACGAACAAAGCCGCCCAACAAACGCTCCACATCCTCAACATGGGTAGAAGCCCATTGATCCCAGTCCAGATAATAGCTACGCAACGGATCAGTCAGTTGCAGCGCAGCCATGCCGGGAACACGTGGTCGCAAACGAATGGACAGGGTATGTACATGTAGCTCCAAGCCCTTCTCGGTCAGTCGGTCTGACAAGCGGTATAGTGCGTGAAAAAGCAGGAAATGCGTCTGAAACAGTAGCAGGGAGTCACGCAGGGCGCCCTCCCGCGCAAACAGAGAGTCAGGGAACAGCGCGGCCAGATGACGGATTAACCTGAACTCATCGAGACCCTCAGGGTGGTCTCGAAGACAGTCCAGTACCACCTCGTCAAAATTATCAGGCAACACATCATCGGCTTGGATAGCAGTCATCCGATCATCCTAGCGGAACGCCCTGCTCTCTAGCCAGCCGGGAAAGGCCGCGCATCCGACAACGGTAATCAAAACGCCATCATTTCGTCACTGATCTGCCTGTCAAATAACGACCTTGTTTCTATCCTACAGGGCTGCAATATATGAACAAATGGATTCTGGCCAGCAGTGCAACCGCGTTGTCCATGGCGCTTTCAGCTTGTATTTCCAGCGGTGGCGGTGGTTCTTCCTCCAGCCCCGCGCCGGCACCCCAGCCGGTCGTCACCCCCGACAGCATTCAACTGAATTTTCTCGGTCGCTACAGCGCCAACGTATTTGAACAGAGTGCGGCTGAAATCCCCGCCTTTGATCCCGTAAATAGACAGATCTTTGTGGTCAACGCCCTCGCCGGCGCCGTGGATATTCTGGATGCCAGCGATCTTGCCAATCCCTCTTATGTAAGCACCCTGACCGTTGAAGAGGTCGCCGCCAATGCGGTGGTCAACAGCATCGCCTATTACAATGGCCTGCTTGCTGTAGCCATTGAGTCTTCGCCGAAAACCGAGCGCGGCTATGCCGCCATTTACGATGCTGGAACCCTTGAACTGCTGAGCTTTACCGAAGTCGGTGCGCAGCCGGACATGCTCACCTTCAGCCCAGACGGCGAATACCTGCTGGTCGCCAACGAGGGCGAGCCCAGCGACAATTATCAAGTTGACCCGGAAGGCTCAATCAGTGTTATCCGCTTGAACGGCAGCGCAATTGTCAGCGTCAGAACCGCCGGCTTCGGTGCCTTCAACAGCCAGCAGCAAGCTCTGATTGATAGTGGTGTACGTGTTTTTGGTCCGAATGCCAGCGTGGCGCAGGATCTCGAGCCAGAATACATCACGGTGTCGGCAGACGGTCGCAATGCCTGGGTTTCCCTGCAGGAAAATAATGCCCTGGCCAAGCTGGATGTGGTCAACGCCCGCATCACCGACATTCTGCCACTGGGTTACAAGGATCACGGGCTGACCGGCAACGGCATTGCCGCCAGTGATACCGAAAGCACCATCAATATCCGAACCTGGCCTGGCGTTGTGGGCATGTACCACCCTGACAGCATCAGCAGTTACAGTGTGGATGGACAAACCTACATCGTTACCGCCAACGAGGGCGATGCCCGCGCCTGGGGAGAAGACAACCAGGCCTATTGGGATGGCGACAGCAGCCAGGGCTTTGTTGAGGAGTTTCGTCTCAAGCACTTGGTTGACGTGCGCGGGCACGCTCGACGCATTGGTGACGACCGGCCGGCACAACTCGGCGAACTGGCCTTTGGTGGCCTGCTGAACCCCGAGGTATTTGCTTACTGTGGCGCGAGTGCGGGCGAGCCCGGCGACTGCCGTGAGGATGATCTGCTCGGCCGTCTGACCGTCAGTTGGGTGGATGGCTATCGCCGTGACGCAGAAGGCAACGCCGTGAAGTTTGATGCCGATGGGACAGAAAATGTCGCAGGCGAATGGATCATGTACGACAGGCTGTTTGCCTATGGCGCTCGCTCCTTCTCGATCTGGAACGAAGACGGCGAGCTGATCTGGGATTCCGCTGATCAGCTCGAGCAGTTTATTGCCAGCGATGACTGCTTTGCCGGCGCCGCACGCGATATTCCCTGCCGCGACTTCTTCAACTCCAACCACGCAGCGGGCGACAGCTTCGGTAACCGCAGTGACAACAAGGGGCCTGAGCCAGAGGGCATAACTGTGGGTCAGCTGGGCGAAAAGACCTATGTCTTTGTTGGTCTTGAGCGTATGGGTGGCATTCTCACCTATGACATCAGCAACCCGGCGGCGCCGTTTTTCGTTGACTACATCAACACCCGCGAAAACTTTGTACTGGATCCCGAGACCAACCTCGCCACCGTCGGCGACCTGGGTCCGGAAGGTCTGGTCTTTGTTCCGGCAGCCGATTCACCCAATGGCGAGCCCTTGCTGATTGTCGGAAACGAAGTCAGCGGCACCACCGTGGTCTATCAGATTGACCAACTGACAACTCCGCTCTAAGCCTGGCCAGGCATTCGGGTGAGCCCCCTGCTCAACCGGATGCCTGCCAAACTGCGCAAGACCGAGCTTGTCTGACCTGACACAATCGCCTCATTCAGGGCCTGCAATCCGCCCCCCCGCCTGATTAACGTTTAAACCCTGTCAAAGCCGTTCTACAATGTCTTCAACAGTCAATCATTTCCTCTGATTACGGAATGCCCCATGTCATCTATAAAGACCCTGGCACGATCACTCTTCGCGCCACTGCTCACGCCATTGGAGCGTGGTGACCAGCCATACCACTACCCACCCAAAGCGCGCCTTATTCTGTGGGTGGTGGGCATATTGTTTCTGGGTCTATCGATTGGCTTGGCGGTTTTCTTGCCCGCCGGGACCGATGTTGCCTTTCTGGTGCCCGTCAGCATATTCGGTCTGGTCGGCCTGTTTGCCGTGATCATTGCCTGGCTCGGCAGCGAGCGGGCTATTGCCAAGGTTTGGGGCAACCGCTGAGCCCCGGGAGCTACCAATGAAGCAGAAACAACTGCTACTGGTTGCCCACGCGCCGTCCGACAACACCCTGGCGCTGGTCGAAGCCGTTCTGCGCGGAGCGCGTCACCCGGATATTGATCAGGTCGAGGTCACCTGGAAAAAACCCCTGGAGGCGGTTCCGGAGGACGTTCTGGCAGCCGATGCCATCATCCTTGGCACCACGGAAAACCTCGGTTACATGAGCGGCGCCCTGAAGGACTTCTTTGACCGTTGCTATTACCCGGTGCTTGATCTCAAACAGGGACTCCCCTGTGCCCTGTATATACGCGCAGGTCTGGACGGTACCGGCACCCGCCGGGCAGTCGAGTCGATTGTCACAGGGCTGCGCTGGACCTGGGTGCAAGACCCGCTGATTTTCAAGGGCGACTGGCAACCAGCCTTTCTCGAACAGGCCGAAGAGCTCGGCTTGACCCTGGCCGCCGGGCTCGAGGCGGGTATTTTCTGAGCACCATTCTCCTGTACAAATGTAACCGAGGCTTCTGGAATGGGGTTCAGCGACATATAATCGACCCATGGACAAACTCATGGCACGCCTTGAAGAATGCTATCAGTTGGCCGAAACACGCTTCGAGCGGCAGTTTCCGCGGCCCCTGGTCGAGCTTGACCTGCGCGGTCAACGTGCAGGTGTGGCCTATTTGCAGCGCAATTTACTGCGCTTCAATGCCCAGATGTACCGCGATCACAGCGAAGATTTCCTGCAGCAGACGGTCCCCCACGAGGCCGCGCACCTGATTGCCCATCACCTGTTCGGGTTAGCTATTCGGCCACATGGTCCGGAATGGCAAAGCATCATGGTCGGGCTGTTCAAGCTGCCAGCCCAGCGATACCACGATTACCCGGTCAAACGCAGGGGGACCCGCTACCTGTACCGCTGCCAGTGCGCAGACAACATTCCCTTCACACCGCAACGTCATGCATGGGTGTCACGCGGCAGGCAATATCAGTGCCGCCGCTGTGGTGACCTGCTGCATTTCACCGGACAGCAGGCGATTCTCAACTGATACGCTTTACTCAGCCTGTTCGGTCCTGGCAGCCAGGCCTTCCAGCAACAGGTCGTTGAGGCTCACGGCCTTGTCCAGCCGACCCTGATCGAAGCGTTCGTCAAGGCTGAATCCACCCTTGAGCATCTCGCTCAGCATGTCGGTTGCGGCATTGGTCAGTGTCTCTGCGCCACGCAGCGCCTCAAGCAGTCCCTGTGCATACTCACGCAAGGTGGGATTGACGGCACTGGCTGCAGTAGCTGGTCCGGCGACGCGGCCGTAGGCCTCGCTGACCTGACGGATACTGGTCTGGGTCAGACTCAGGGACATGGACGCCAATTGATTGCCATCCATATTCAAGGCCATGGCGCGGTCAAAGGCGCCGTCCAGATCACCGGCATAGAACTGTCCGGCCAGCGTCTGTACCTGACCCAGCAGGTCTTCCAGCGCCTTGCGTTCAGCGCCGTTCAGATCGCCTTCCAGTTCAATTTGCCACATGCCGACCTGCAATTGGCTGCTGCGGCTGCTCAGCGATATCTGACTGCCGCCTTCGGAGACGCTGGCGTTGACCTGACTGCTTGACTCGCTGAGGCTGGCCTGGGCAATGCGAATGCGCAAGGTGTCTCCTTCACGGGTGCTGACAGAGAGTTCGAAGCTTTCGGCCAAGGCGGTCATCCGGCTTGCACTGGCGCTGAATGCCAGACCCGGGGAACCTTCAGCAGCAGGCAGATAGTCCTTGGCCAAACCAGCCATACCGGACTTGATCAGACTGTAACTCTGGTCAATATCCTCGGCTATCTTGCCCGTCAGCACGCCCATGCCATCGAGGATTTTACGCGCCTCGGCAAAGCCCTGTTCTATGCCCTTCTGGGCCTGATCAAAGCGCTTTTGCAATTGCGTGACATCGGCACCTTCAGCCCGCTCCCGCTCGAGTCGACCGCCGATAAAGCCCAACACGGTCTCTGCTACACGTGACGGCGCATAATCTTCGGCCTTGCCGCCCAGACTGCCCTTGTCCAGGCCCAGGCGTTCGGCAAGCCGGTTGGCCAGAACTTGCTGACTGTCAGGGCTACGGGTGCTGACTGAGGTTGCCGTTTGCCGAATAGCACCAGATTGTGGGGATGAGGAAGAGAGAGAAGTGGGCTGAGTCATCACAAGGTCCTCGGGTCGATGTATTGCTATCGGCGAACAGCCGATGAACTGAAGGACCACTGGTCGGATCAACCCCAGAACGGCAGCAGCGCTCAACCAACCACGCCGGCCGCAGCCAGAGCGTCAATCTCGGCAGTACTCAATCCCAGCTCGGCCAGGATCCGATCGGTATCAGCGCCCAGCGTCTTGCCACTGTGGCGAGCTGCCGGTAGCCCACTGCCAAAGCGAATCGGGCAGGCCAACTGGGGGATATTATCGACCCGTTGCAACATGCCACGCGCCTCCAGCAGCGGATGCGCGAGCGCCTCGGGTAAGGTCAGTACGGGCTCGACACAGGCATCCACAGCAGCAAAACGTTCACACCAATGGGCATAATCCTGCTCGGCGAAGGCCTCCCGCAGACTGTCCTTGAGCGCCTGCCGGTCCGCCGGGCATTGCGACAAGGCTGCGGCAGACAACTCCGGGCAGCCCAGCACCTCGAACAACAAGGTAGAGAACTGCGGCTCAAGACTGCCGACCGCCATCCAGCGGCCATCGCGTGTTTGATAGACATCATAATGGCTGGCGCCATTCAGCAACGTCGACTCAAGCTCGGGCTGCTCGCCAGTGGCCAGGCTCGCCGCCGCCTGCATGGCATTCAGCGTGCGCACGCAGTCGGTCATGCTGATATCGACCTGCTGCCCCTCGCCGGTCTGGTGACGATGGATCACCGCCGCCAGCAAGCCCGTCACCGCATGCAAGGAACCACCAGCAATGTCGGCCACCTGCATGCCCAGCGGTGCCGGCCCGGTTGCCTGCCTGCCGCTATAACTGGACAGCCCGGCTAACGCCATGTAATTGATGTCATGCCCGGCGCGGTCCTTGTATGGCCCGGTTTGGCCGTAACCGGTTACCGAGACATAGATCAGACCCGGATGGCTTTCACGCAGCTGTTCATAGCCCAGACCCAGTCGCGCCATCACGCCCGGACGGAACTGCTCAATCAGGATGTCGTACTCCCCCAGCAGACGCAGCACTATGTCCTTGGCTTGCGGCTGTTTGAGATCCAGCCCGATCGAATCCTTGTTGCGATTCAGGTAGGCATGACTGGCCGAGGTGCCGTTTACATGGGGCGGCAACAGCCGCACCAGATCAGGCCGTCCAAGCGGCTCCACGCGCAACACCTGCGCGCCCATATCGGCCAGCATCAGAGATGCGAAAGGACCTGGTAGCAAGGTTGAGAAGTCAAGAATTTTCAAGCTGGCAAGCGGGCCGGACATAGCAGCTCCCTGATGTTTGGTCTGAACGCAACAGGCTTCATGATAGACCGCCTGAGCACACTGCAGCCATGCTGTCCCTGCCATACAACAGGACGCTTTGTCACAGTCGACTCCCTGCGCCAAGCAGGTACACTGAAACCCACACTTTTTAACGGAGCACGGGTAATGTCCCAGCTTATTTCTGTTGCTGAACTGGCTGAACGTCTGGATGAGCCGGGGCTGCGCCTGTTTGATGTGCGTTTCTACCTGGATCGTCCAGAGCAGGGCCGACTGGACTTCAACGCCGGACATATATCCGGTGCACGCTATCTGCACCTCAACGATGATTTATCCGACCCGATCATTCCCGGCGCCAGCGGACGTCACCCCCTGCCCAACAGTGCGCATTTTCAGGCGTGCCTGCGTCGCAACGGCGTGGATTCGGACAGTATGGTCGTCGTCTACGACGAAGGCCCCGGTTTCTTTGCCGCCCGACTCTGGTGGCTGCTGCGCTGGGTTCGGCATGATCAGGTCAGGGTTCTGAACGGTGGTCTGGCCGCCTGGAAGGCCGCCAAGCTGCCGCTCAGTTCAGAAACACCCAGGCCATTGACCGAAGGTAATATCAGCGTCAGACCCGACCCCTACAAAGTCATAGATGCCCAGACCATCTTGCGCAGGCTCGATGAGAACAGCATGCAACTGCTCGATGCCCGCGCACCTGAGCGCTTCCGTGGTGCAGTCGAACCCATTGATCCGATTGCCGGGCATATTCCCGGTGCAGCCAACCTGCCCTGCGCCGCCAATCTCGACGGCAAAGGCCTATGGCTAAGCCCCAAGGCACTGAGATTGCGCTTTGCACCCTGGGTCAACAGCAAAAAGACCCTGGTCTGCTATTGCGGTTCCGGGGTAACGGCCTGCCACAGCATTCTCGCCGCAGTGGAAGCCGGATTGGCTGAGCCAGTGCTGTATGCCGGGTCCTGGAGCGAGTGGATTACCCAGCCCGGCCGACCCGTGGCCACCGGCGAGTAGCCCAACCTGTCATCCTGATGCGGCGGGTGCTTCACTGGCCCGGCGTACGGCGCTGACATAGGGACGAAGTGAATAGCCGAGCCGCGCTTCAAGGTCATCAGCCCATTGCTCCATCGCCTGGCGATCAAGGGGCAGGCGACCTGAGGCCGGCACAAAGAGCAGAATATTGCCCTCCTCCACCGGCACCTGCAGATAATCATCGCCAAACAGCTCGTTGAGCATGCGCCCGGCGTAGGGATTGCCGGTATTACCGAGCTGCCATTGATTGATGATCAGCACGCCACCAGGGCGCAGGGCTTGTCGGCATTGTTCAAAGAAGGCGGCTTGCAGTTGCAGGCGGGAAATCCCCCCCTCCATATACAGATCAACAAATAACAGATCACAACTGGCAGGGTTCTCAGCGATGAAGTTCTGAGCACAACCGATTTTCAATTGCAGGTCAGGTGACTCGCTCAGACCCAGCCAACGCCGGCCCATATCGACAACCGCTGACCTCAGCTCGACAGCGGTGACCCGGCCCGGTTTGAAGTGGCGCAACAGACAGTTGGCCAGACTGCCACCACCTAGCCCGAGCAAGGTCGCCTGCGCTGGCAGCGGGCACCAGAAAAGTCCCAGCAACATGGCCCGGGTATAGTCGTATTCCAGCCAGGCAGGATCTGCGACAAAGCAGCAGCTCTGCTCGGTCTGATCACCAAAGTAGAGAAAGCGATAGCCCTCTGCTTCGGTTACACGCAGCAGGCCAAAGTCATCTTGCAGTGACGCCAGCAGTGTTTCAGGTGAATTCTCCAAGCCAGGCCTCAGGGCGCGAAACAGACGCGCATACAGTGTCTTGATCAGTTCATGCGGATAGGTGACAGGCATGCCACAGGGTAACATTTACTGCACCCGCCCACAGCCCTGTAACGCTCGACTCTCTGAGCAAATCAGGTTCTGCAAGACAGGGCCTACAAACCCGAAGACCCTGTCACAAAGCCCGAACACCTCTTCATTCTGTATCAACCAATCGCTACAAAATCACCTGTAATCACCTGTATGGGTGCTTTACCGAACATAAGGCCAGTGCAATCATCATTGAGGCAATTTAGAAGTATGCCTCACTGATGCAGGCACACAAACGCGACCTGGCAAATAATAATGTCAACAGGACCTACTCCATGAAATCGATTTTACGCTTTACCCGACTCAGCCTTACCGCACTGGTACTCTCGGTATTTGCCATCGGCTCAGCCCAAGCTATTAACCCGACCCCGTCGCCAACCACTGACACCATGATTATTGGTGACTCGGTATTTGCCCTGTCTGGCGATATTCATCGTTACCTGGAGCAGGATCTGAACAAGACCATCGCCACCTATGCGCGCTCGGGTTGCCAAATGATCGGTGGCAACTTTATCTGCAGCCGCCGCAACGCCATTCCCCAGCAGTATGCCAATGCTTCCAAGCGTGGCATCAAGACTGTGATCTTCAATGGCGGTGGCAACGATATCCAGCTGAACAGCTGTGCACCCTCCCTGAGCCGCTGCATGACCCTGCTGAACGACCTGGAAACCGAAATCGGTCGCCTGGTTGCTCAAATGCGCGCTGATGGCATTCAAAACATCATCTTCCTGGGCTACTACAATGGCACCGGTGATGCTGCCGCATTGCGTGAAATCAATGAATTCAGCATGAACCGCAAGGCCATGACTTACCCGGGCATGAACATCCGTTTTGTTGATGTACGCAGTGCCTTCAATGGCAACGAAAGCCGCTACCTGCTCAGCGATGGCATTCACCCCACCGCTGCTGGTTCGCGCGTACTGGCCACACTGATTCGCCAGGCACTGTAATATCCCGGCCCCGACGCACCCTGCGTCGGGGCCATCCAGTCCAGGTTCTACCCTCTCCCAATACCCACTTACCCGTGTACGACTGTGGTCGATCAGCGCAACACCTTGTCCCGCAATCCGCCTTGAGCCTGACGCCTGCCTGCAGCCATAATGGCCAGCCTTGATGCCCACCGCAGGCTGCTTCCATGTTTCGTTGGTTTGAACAACGTCTGAACCCTTTCCCCGATGATGAGCCCGGCGAACCACCCCGCACCCTGCTGGCTTTTTGTCTGCATTACACCAAGGGCAGTTGGACCTATCTGATTCTCGCAGCCCTGCTTATGGCCGGCATTGCCATGACCGAGGTCTGGCTGTTCAGCTTTCTCGGCAACATTGTTGACTGGCTTGCGGTCCAGAATCGCGAGACCTTCGTTGAAAACCAGGGCTGGCAGCTTGTCGGCATGGGGCTGGTGGTGCTGTTGCTGTTACCCGCGCTGATTGTCACCAACTCGCTGATCAGCCATCAGACACTGATGGGCAACTTTCCCATGCGCATCCGCTGGCTGGTGCACCGCTACCTGCTCAAGCAGTCCATGGCCTTTTATCAGGACGAGTTTGCCGGCCGCATCGCCACCAAGCTGATGCAGACCGCACTGGCCGTGCGCGAATGCGTAATCAAGCTGATTGATGTACTCAACTACGTGCTGGTGTACTTCATGGGCACTCTGCTGATCGTCGGGCTGGCCGACTGGCGCCTGACGCTGCCGATGCTCGGCTGGCTGCTGGGCTACATCCTGCTGATGCGTCATTTCATACCGCTGATGGGCAAGGTGGCCGAAGCCCAGGCCGATGCCCGCTCGATCATGACCGGGCGCATAGTCGACAGTTATACCAATATCCAGACCGTCAAATTGTTCTCCCATGCCCAGCGTGAATCCAGCTATGCCCGTGACGGCATGCAGTCCTTCATGCACACCGTGTACCAGCAAATGCGCCTGGTCACACTGGTCAATGGCTGCCTGTATCTGCTCAACGGCCTGCTGCTGGTCAGTGTTACCGCGCTGGCCATCTGGCTATGGCTGAATCAGGCCGCAAGCATCGGTGCCGTGGCGGTGGCTACTGGCCTGGTACTGCGGCTCTGGGGCATGTCGCAGTGGATCATGTGGGAGCTGGCGGCCCTGTTTGAAAATATCGGTACCGTCCAGGACGGCATCAACTCGATTTCCCGCCCGCAGGTGGTTCAGGATCAGCCTGAGGCCCGAGCACTTGCGGTATCCAAAGGCGAAATTCGCTTCGAGCATGTACGCTTCCATTACGGCAAGGATCAGGGCGTTTTTGATGACCTGCATCTGAGCATTCGACCCGGCGAAAAAATCGGTCTGGTCGGCCGCTCCGGTGCCGGCAAATCAACGCTGGTCAATCTGTTGCTGCGTTTCCATGATATCGAGTCCGGCCGGATTCTGATCGACAATCAGGATATTGCTGGCGTCACCCAGGAATCCCTGCGCCAGCACATTGGCATGGTCACCCAGGATACCTCCCTGCTGCATCGCTCGGTTCGCGACAACATCGTCTATGGCCGCCCGGATGCCGATGAAGCCTCTCTGCTGAATGCCGCGCGTCAGGCCAGTGCCGAGCATTTCATTCGCGACCTGCAGGACGCCCGCGGTCGCAGCGGCTTCGATGCCCATGTCGGCGAGCGCGGCGTGAAACTCTCCGGCGGCCAGCGCCAACGCATTGCCATTGCCCGGGTCATGCTCAAGGACGCCCCTATCCTGATTCTTGATGAGGCCACCTCGGCCCTGGACTCAGAGGTCGAGGCGGCCATTCAGGAAAATCTGAACACCCTGATGCAGGGCAAGACAGTGATTGCCATTGCCCATCGTCTGTCCACCATAGCGGCCATGGACCGGCTGATTGTGATGGACCAGGGCCGTATCATCGAAGATGGTACGCACGCCGAACTACTGGCCAAGGGCGGACTCTACGCCCAGCTCTGGTCCAGACAATCGGGCGGTTTTCTTGGTGAGGATATCTGAGGTGCATAACGGGCTATTTGCCTGGGTCACTGATGCTCGCTTGATAATGTGCCATCAACCCAGTGCATAACGGCCCCGATACGAGGCAATCCGGACTAGAGTAGAGCAAATACACTAATAAAAAGGACCTGCAATGAAAGCCCTGCTTCCCCTCACCCTTGCCGCCATGCTGCTGCCTGGTATAGGTCATACCAGCAACTATCACGCGCCCGAGGTGCTGGTTCCACCTTCACCTTTCAAGGGTGTGCACGGCTTGGCAGTGGATCAGCAGAACCGCCTGCTGGCCGGCAGTGTGGTGGGCTACAGCATGTACCAGGTCGATCAAGTCAGCAGCGAAGTGAGCACCTTTATCGGCCCGGATCTGGGCCAGGCCGATGATATCGCCATAGGCCCGCAGGGTGAGATGGCCTGGACCGGCTTCACCCTTGGCAAGCTCCTGTACCGCGACAATGACGATGCACCGATTCGGGTGCTGGCAGAGGGTTTGCCCGGCATCAATTCCGTGGCCTTTGACCAGAAAAACGGCAAGCTCTACGCCAGCCAGGTATTTCTTGATGACGCGCTGTGGGAGTTTGATCTCAGCGCGCAGCAGCCACCCAGATTGATCAAACGCGATATGGGCGGTTTCAACGGTTTTGAAGTCGGCAGCGATGGCTGGCTTTATGGTCCGCTGTGGTTCAAGGGACTGGTCGTACGCATAAATCCGGAAAACGGCGACATGCAGACCGTGGGAGAAGGTTTCGGTACGCCGGCGGCGGTCAATTTCGATTCACAGGGGCAGCTGTTTGTGGTCGATACCCTGTCCGGCCAGTTGATCAAGCTGGATCCGGCCACCGGGGAAACCGATATGATCGCGCAACTGGCCAGTGCACTGGACAATCTGGCGATTGACGCTGAAGACCGTATCTTTGTCTCCAACATGGCTGACAACAGTATTTCCGAGGTCAACCCGGTATCAGGCGCAACCCGGGTGATCGTCCAGGGCAATCTGGCAGCGCCCGCCGGACTCAGTCTCGCCGAGGACGGCAAGACCCTCTATGTCGCGGATGTGTTCAGTTTCCGTTCGGTGGATACCGCATCAGGCAAGGTCACTGATATCCGCCGCGCCCATGGCTCGGACATCGAGTACCCGATTGCCGTTGGGCTTGGCGAAGAGCGCGTATTGCTGACCAGCTTTTCCACCGGCACCCTGCATCTGCTCAAACGTGATGACATGTCGACACTGGCCATGGTCCATGGTCTGAATGCGCCTTCGGCCGCGGTTGAACTGGATGATGGCAGCATCCTGGTCAGTGAGCTTGGCAGCGGTGCGCTGATCCAGCTCAGTGGTCCGCAACTGGAAAACCGTCGGACGCTGGCCGAGGGACTCTACGGCCCGGTGCAGATGATCAAGGGACAGGATGGGCAGATCTATATGACCGAGGCCGCCGGCTTTCTGACCCGGGTCAATCCGGCCACCGGCGAGATAACTCGCCTGGCCCAGGACCTGCAGATGCCTGAAGGGCTGGTGCAGAGCGCCGAGGGTCAGTTCATCGTTGCCGAAACGGCGGCCAAGCGCTTGACCAGGCTGGATATCGCCAGTGGCGAACGCCACATACTGGCCGACAACCTGCCGATCGGTTACCCGACCAGTCCCGGCATGCCACCGAGCGGCATACCCACAGGTCTGGTCATGGCCGCAGATGGCACTCTTTACTTTTCTGCTGATCAGGACAACGGCATTTATCGGTTACGCCTCGCCGACTGAACAACCATGCGGCGCAGGACATAATGCAGAATGCCACCGGCTTTGAAGTAATCCACTTCATTGCCGGTATCAATTCGGCAGATCACCTCAAAATCCACCGCCTTACCCTGTCTATTGGTGGCGGTTACCTTGAGCTGTTGACCCGGCTGGATACCATCGTCGATACCCGTGATATCCAGCAGCTCGTGCCCCTCCAGCCCCAGAGAGGCTGCAGTCTGGCCATCCATGAACTGCAGCGGCAACACGCCCATACCAACCAGATTGGAGCGGTGGATACGTTCGAAGCTTTCGGCGATGACCGCCTTGATGCCCAGCAAGTTGGTGCCCTTGGCGGCCCAGTCGCGACTTGATCCGGTACCGTACTCCTTGCCTGCCAGCACCACCAGGGGCACGCCATCAGCTTGGTAACGCATAGCCGCATCATAGATAGGCATGCGTTCGCCGCCGGGCAGGTGAATGGTCTCGCCACCCTCTTCGCCAGCCAGCATGCGATTGCGGATACGAATATTGGCAAAGGTGCCGCGCATCATCACTTCGTGATTACCCCGGCGCGAGCCGTAGGAGTTGAAATCCAGAGGATTGACACCGAGCGACTGCAAATTGGCCCCAGCCGGTGAACTGGCCTTGATGTTACCGGCCGGCGAAATATGATCCGTGGTGATGGAGTCACCAAAAACGGCCAACACCCGCGCCTGCTTGATCGCAGCCAGGGGCTGCAGCGGCTGATCAATACGCTCAAAAAAGGGTGGATTCTTCACATAGGTTGAATCATCGCGCCAGGCATAGGTCGAGCCTTCAGCCACGGCAATACTCTGCCAATGCTCATCCCCCTTGAAGACATCGGCATAGCGCGCGCTGAACATGCTGTCTTCAACCAGGGCAACGGCTTCGGCAATCTCTGCATTGCTCGGCCAGATATCGCGCAGATAGACCGGCTTGTTCTGACTGTCCAGCCCGAGGGGATCAACCAGCAGATTCAGGCGAGTATTACCCGCCAGGGCATAGGCGACCACCAGTGGCGGCGACGCCAGCCAGTTAGCCTTGACCTGCGGATGCACGCGACCTTCGAAATTACGGTTACCGGACAGCACCGCCGACACCACCAGATCATGTTCACTGACCGCCTTGGCTATGGCATCCGGCAAGGGCCCGGAGTTACCGATACAGGTAGTACAGCCATAACCGACCAGATTGAAACCCAGACTATCGAGGTACTGGGTCAGATCCGCCTTGAGCAGGTAATCGGTGACCACCTTGGACCCCGGCGCAAGGGACGACTTGACCCAGGCCCGGCGCTGCAGGCCGCGCTCAACCGCTTTTTTCGCCAACAGACCCGCCGCCATCATCACGCTCGGGTTGGAGGTATTGGTACAGGAGGTGATGGCGGCAATCACCACCGCACCATGCTGCAACCTGTGCTCCTGACCATCAATCAACGCCACCGCTTCACTGCTGGCTGAGCCCACCGCAGTTCCACCGCCCCCTTCACTTTCCAGGCGAGCCTGTTCGTTGTCCTTGGGTTTGAGCTGCAATCCCAGCAGATCATCAAAGGCTTTATGCACATCGGCCAGTGCCACCCTGTCCTGGGGTCGACGGGGGCCGGCGAGACTGGCCTCAACCTGCCCCATATCCAGGTGCAGGCTATCGGTGAACACCGGTTCATGACCAGGCTCGCGCCACAGTCCCTGCGCCTTGCAATAGGCTTCCACGCGCTCAACCAGTGCATCCGGCCGCCCGGTCAATTTGAGGTAGCGCAAAGTTTCAGCGTCCACCGGGAAAAAACCGCAGGTAGCACCATATTCGGGTGCCATATTGGCAATGGTGGCGCGGTCCGCCAGCGGCAATTCGGCCAGCCCGTCGCCATAGAACTCGACAAACTTGCCGACCACACCATGGCTTCGCAGCATTTGCGTGACGGTCAAAACCAGATCGGTTGCGGTCATGCCCTCACGGAGTTTGCCGGTCAACTTGAAGCCCACCACTTCCGGTATCAGCATGGATACCGGCTGGCCGAGCATGGCGGCCTCGGCCTCGATACCGCCAACACCCCAGCCGAGCACACCCAGGCCGTTGATCATGGTGGTGTGTGAATCGGTACCAACCAGCGTATCCGGCCAGGCCCACTGCTCTCCATCACGCTCGGCAGACCAGACGCTCTGCGCCAGGTACTCCAGATTGACCTGGTGACAGATGCCGGTACCAGGTGGCACGACACGAAAATTGTCGAAGGCCTTCTGGCCCCAGCGCAGAAACTCATAGCGCTCGCCGTTACGTTGCATCTCAATGGCGACGTTCTGCCCAAAGGCACTGGCATCAGCAAAGTGGTCGACCATCACCGAATGATCGATGACCAGGTCCACTGGTGACAGCGGATTGATCTTCTCCGGATCACCTCCGGCACGCGCCAGGGCATCGCGCATGGCGGCCAGATCCACAACCGCCGGTACCCCGGTAAAATCCTGCATCAACACCCGCGCCGGGCGGAACTGAATCTCACGGTCCGAGCGCCTGTCCAGCAGCCAATCCGCCATCGCCTGAATATCGGCCAGGCGCACCGTTTCGCCGTCTTCGCAGCGCAGCAAATTCTCCAGCAAGACCTTGAGCGACATCGGCAATCGGCTTATGTCGCCCAGTGTCTCTGCCGCTTTGGCCAGTGAATGATAACGATAACGGGCCTTGCCCACCTCGAGGGTAGCCAGACTGCCCAGACTGTTTGAAGCTGACATAAGGTAATAACTCCTGAAGGCTGAACCGGTTAATCCAGCTGTTCTTGCTATACTCACCCTAGGCCTCTGAACCAGATACCGCAAGGGTGATTCAAGAAGCCGCCAAGTCAGTCGATAGTACTGACCAGTCTTTAATAAAACCTCTGAAGTGCATTTGCCTGCAGGCCTCGAACAGGAAGTATCCATGCGAAATAATCAACCCGTAACCCAACGCGAACGCACTTTCAATGCCGAGGAGCGGCTGATTTCAACGACCAACCTCAAGGGGCAGATCACCTACTGCAACAAGGCCTTTGTGGATGTCAGCGGTTTTGAGCATAACGAGCTGGTCGGTAGCCCACACAACCTGGTTCGCCACCCGGACGTCCCGACTGCGGTCTTCGAACATATGTGGAACGACCTTAAGGCCGGCAAAAGCTGGATGGGTATCGTCAAGAACCGCTGCAAGAACGGCGACCACTATTGGGTCAATGCCTTCGTCACACCCATCTGGGAGAGCAACCAGGTGGTGGGCTATGAATCCGTCAGGGTAAAAACCACCGCAGGCCAGGTTCAACGCGCTGAAGCGCTCTACAAGCGGCTCAAGAGCGGAGGCAATGGCATTCAGACCGACGTGAGTGGCATAGTCACGGATGTCCTGCCGGTTGTGGCCATTGCTGCACTGTCAGGCGGCGCAGGCATGATCTTTGGTGGCTGGGGTGTATTGGCTGCCGGCGCAGCAGCCATCCCCGCAGGCTTTGCCCTCAAGGCCTTTTACGACGGCCACCTGAAACGCATCCTCAAGGTCGCCGACAACAGCATCACTGACCCGCTACTGGCCAGCATGTACACACCCTACAAAGGTGTATTGGGTCAAATTGAAATGTCTCTGCACAGCCAGCAGGCGCGCTTGCAAACCTGTCTTACCCGAGTCATGGACAGCGCCGAGCAGCTTAAAAAACAGGCGGGCGAAGCCAGTCATCTCGCAGTTCAGAGCCACGAGGGCATCAACAGGCAACGCACCGAAACCGATATGGTCGCTGCCGCCATCAATGAAATGGCCGCCGCCACCCAGGAAGTCTCCGGTAATGTGCTGCGCACGGCTGAGGCGACCCGTGAAGCCAATGATCTGGCGGTTCACGGCAAACGCGTTGCCAGTCAGACCCGTGAAGCGATTGAAATCCTTTCCGAGTCGGTCAACTCCGCCGCCAGCGTGTCTGCGCAACTGGCCAATGATGCCCTGGAAATCGGCAAGGTTGTGGATGTCATCAAAAGCATTGCCGACCAGACCAACCTGCTGGCCCTGAATGCGGCCATTGAGGCCGCTCGGGCCGGTGAGCAGGGTCGCGGCTTTGCCGTGGTAGCTGACGAAGTCCGCGCCCTGGCCAGCCGTACAGCCGACTCAACCGGACAGATCCACGGCCTGATCGATAACCTGCAAGCCGCTGCACGCCGCGCTGTTGATACCATGCGCAGCGGCCACGAGCAGGCTGATCGGGGCGTCGCCCAGGTCATCGAAGCGGATGAAGCGCTGGACGGCATTCGCGCCGCGATTGAACGCATCAACGACATGGCCGGGCAGATTGCCAGTGCCTCCGAGGAGCAGAGTGCGGTAGCCGAGGAGATCAACCGCAATATCACCAACATTGCCGCACAGTCCGATGTCACCTCAGAACAGGCGCAGCGCAGCGCCAGCCTGAGCAGCGCCCTGTCTACCACCGCGGCACAGCAGGCCGCGCTGGTTGAACGCTTCAACAGGCGCTGAGCCAACAATCAGCAGTCGCCCATGGCCGAAAGGGAACTTGGCCATCATGCAGGGTTACATCATGCCCAAGGCTGCTGGACAGCAGTCATGACATACCGTGACCGTCCAACGGGTCGGTGATAAACTGCCGAGCTTTACAGCACCCCCAAGGAATACAGCATGTGCGGAATTGTCGGCGCCGTCGCCCAGCGCAATATCACCCCCATTCTGATTGAAGGCCTGCGGCGCCTGGAGTACCGCGGCTACGACTCCGCCGGGGTAGCGGTGCTGGCGGATGGCAACGGCATCAAACGCGTACGGGCGGTGGGCAAGGTAATAGAACTGGAAAACGCCCTGGCCAACTCGCCGGCCAACGGCCACCTGGGTATTGCCCATACCCGCTGGGCGACCCATGGCAAACCGGCCGAACACAATGCCCATCCACACATCTCCGGCAAGCTGGTGGTGGTCCACAACGGCATCATTGAGAACCATGCGCCACTGCGCAAACGTCTGATCGACCTGGGCTACCAGTTCACCTCGGAAACCGATACCGAAGTGGTTGCCCACTTGATTGCCCACTATTTTCAGCAAAACCACGACCTGCTGGAGGCCTTTCGCACGGCCCTGGGCGAGCTGCACGGCGCCTACGCGCTGGCATTGATCCATGAAGATCAGCCACAGACCCTGTATTGCGCCCGTATGGGCAGCCCGCTGGTCATTGGCGAGGGTAGCGAAGAGCACTACATAGCCTCCGATCCTTTGGCCCTGCTACAGGTAACCGACCGTTTTCGCTACCTGGAAGAAGGCGACCATGCGCGCCTGAGCATGACCCGTTGTGAGATATGGGACAGCCGCAACAACCCTGTTGATCGCCCGGTAAAACGCTATGAGCATGCCGCCCATAGTCTGGAGAAAGGTGAATACCGGCATTACATGCTCAAGGAAATTTTTGAGCAGCCCCAGGCGATCAGCGACACCCTGTCCGGCACCTTGGGTGACGATCATGTACTGACCGCGGTGCTCGGCCCGGAGGCAGAAACCCGGCTGGCGGATATCGCCAATATTCATATTGTTGCCTGTGGTACCAGTTACCACGCCGGTCTGGTGGCGCGTTACTGGATTGAAGAGCAGGCTGGCATCCCCTGCTGCGTGGAAGTCGCCAGCGAATACCGCTATCGCACCGTGGTGGTCCCCGCCAACACCCTGCTGATTACCATCTCGCAGTCAGGCGAGACCGCCGACACCCTGGCGGCGTTGCGCTTTGCCAAGGATCAGGGTTATCTGGCCACACTGGCCATCTGTAACGTGGCAGGCAGCTCGCTGGTACGTGAAGCAGACTGGCGCCTGCTGACCCATGCCGGCCCCGAAATCGGTGTCGCCTCGACCAAGGCCTTTACCACACAACTGGTCGCCCTGCTGTGGCTGACTACCGCACTGGCCCAGGTACGCAACAGAGACAGCGCAGTTATTCAACGCAACGTGCAGGCCCTCAAGACCTTGCCGCAAGTGATTCAGCAAAGTCTCGAGCTGGCACCGCGCATTACCAGTCTGGCCGAGCGGTTTGCCAACAAGCATCATGCGCTGTTCCTCGGCCGTGGCACGCACTACCCGATTGCCATGGAAGGCGCACTCAAGCTCAAGGAAATCAGCTATATCCACGCCGAGGCCTATGCCGCAGGCGAACTCAAGCATGGTCCGCTGGCACTGGTGGATGAAGACATGCCGGTGGTCAGCGTTGCGCCCAGTGACAGCCTGCTGGAAAAGCTCAAATCCAATCTGGAGGAAGTCCGCGCCCGTGGCGGTCAGTTGATCACCTTCGCCTGCGAGACCATCGAGCAGGGTGAGCCGGACGCCAACCATGAGGTGATCACCCTGCCCTGGGTTGAAGACTGCATTTCACCCATTGTCTATACCATCCCGTTGCAACTGCTCAGCTACCATGTGGCGCTGGTCAAGGGTACGGATGTGGACAAGCCGCGCAACCTGGCCAAATCGGTGACAGTGGAATAAGCCGCGCTCAACCCGGGCCTGTCAGGCGGTCACTCAGTGACCGCCCTCATCCCGCATCATTCCCAGAATCTCCCGCTCCATCGGCGCATAGTCAGGATGGGCCCGCAGCTGTTCGCGGGTAGTGATCTGCCCGTCGGCCTTGAACGGCGGATGCAGGATTTTTCTGACCCGGCCCGGATGGCGGGATAAAAATACGATCTGGTCCCCCAGCAACAACGCCTCCTCGACATCATGGGTGACCATGACCACGGTCATGCGCTCCTTGCGAATCACATCCAGCAGCAGCTCCTGCATCTGCCAGCGAGTCTCGGCATCCAGTGCGCCAAAGGGCTCATCCATCAGCAGCACCTTGGGTGAATTGGCCAGGGCACGGGCCAGCGCTACCCGCTGTCGCATGCCGCCGGACAATTCATGCGGGTACGCCTCGGCAAAGGCGGTGAGGCCGACCCGGTCGAGGAAGTAATCCACCGTGCCTTCCTGCATGGCCAAGACATCGCCGTTGATCTTCAGACCATAGGCCACATTCTGCCGCACCTTGAGCCAGGGAAAGGAGGTATAGCCCTGAAACACCATGCCGCGGTCACGGTGCGGACCGCGTACCTGCTCACCGCCCAGCAGCACGTCTCCGCTGCTGGGCATATCCAGTCCGGCGAGCATGCGCAACACCGTAGACTTGCCGCAGCCGGAGGGCCCCAGCAGGATACACACCTGGCGGGGCTCGA
The DNA here is from genome assembly GCA_002840055.1 of Gammaproteobacteria bacterium HGW-Gammaproteobacteria-11. Classification (GTDB taxonomy): domain Bacteria; phylum Pseudomonadota; class Gammaproteobacteria; order Pseudomonadales; family Pseudomonadaceae; genus Halopseudomonas. The sequence goes on from PGZJ01000009.1 coordinate 44,967, forward strand.
CGCTGAAACTCACGCCATCCACAGCCACCACTTCACGGCCGCGGTCCGAGAACACCTTGCCCAGCTGTCTGGCCTGCAGGCCAGACAGCTCGGTGATTGCTGAGACGGCGCTACTCATGGATTCTCCAGCGCCGCCTTGAGCGGACCAAGCTCGATACCGGAGGTCCAGTCATGCAGTTCAGTGGCCAGGCCGAACTTCTGCCACCAGGCGTTGGTGGTGTTCCAGTGCTCGACAATCTGACCGTTGCTCATGCCCAGTGGCAGCTCGCCTTTGGCTACACCCATGAAGCGGCCGGCCTCGTCGCGATCGAACACCATGATGCCGCCCTTGTAGATCTCGCCATCAGTGCCAATGACCATTTCCACGTCAGAGACACTGAACTGGATGGCCTCGGCGATAATGCGATTGCCCTCCTCAGGGTTCTGTTTCCAGAACTCCACAGCCCGGAAATAGGCCTGCATGGCCAGATTGGCAGCCTCGGGTCGTTCGCTCAAAAAAGCCTCGCTCATATACACGCCATCACCCAGCAGGGCGGTGCTGATCCAGTCATCCTGGCTGGAGTCGGCGACCACGCGGGCACCCGGCATATTGGCCAGCAACTGGCTACCGAAGGGTTCCCACAACTCAACGGCGCTGACACTGCCACCAAGCATGGCGCCAACTGCCTCATCCATGATCACGTTAACGAACTCCACCTGATCAATGGCCACGCCGTTCTGTTCCAGCCAGATACCCATGAAAATCTGCGTCAGCCCCCCCTCCATAACAGCAATCTTCTTGCCGATCAGGTCGGTTGCCGATTCGATACCCGGCGCCAGAATGATCTTGTCAGTGCCATAGGAGGGATTGGTATAGGTCACCAGCTTGATCGGAACCTGCTGGTCCACGGCAATCGGACCGTACTCCACGGTGCTGGAGGTGATATCCAACTGACCGGCGGTCATCAGGGCAAAACTTTCATAGGGGTCTTCGATGATACTGATCTGCAAATCCAGCTCAGGTACCAGATTTTTCTCCTTGGCGATAAACCAGAAGCCATACCCTGGCCATGAGAACAGCGATACGTTGACCTTTTCAGCCGCCTGCAGCACGCCGCTGGCGCAGAACAGGGCCGTGCCAAGCAAACAGCCCTTGAACCCTTTACTCCAGTTGTTCAGTCCCATTGTCATCTCTCCAGTCATGTACAACGCTTATGCCCGGGCAGCCCGATCGCGCCCAGGTCAAAACTCGTGTTTGTCTATCAACGGCGCGACTGCCGCAAATAGGGAAACAGCAACCAGTACAGGCCGCGGAACGCCAGATCACAGAGCAGGCCCAATACGCCAATCACAACAATGCCGGCCATGATGTCGTCCACATGCACAAAACGCCGGGCGCGCATCATCATTGCGCCAATACCGTCAGTGGCTGCGACAATCTCGGCAATCACCAGATAGGTCCAACTGACTGCCAGCATCTGCCGACAGGTATCCACTATCCCTGGCAAGGACGCAGGCACCACCACCGTCCAGAGGATCACCCGCCTGGAACCGCCGAGGGTTTTTGCCGTTTCGATAAAATCTGCCGGTACCTGACGCACCACATCACTGATCAGGGTAATCAGGAACCACACCACGCCGATGACCAGAAAGGCGATCTTCTGTTCATCACCGGTACCCAGCCACATCAACAACAGCGGAATAAAAGCGGGCGCAGGCAGGTAACGAAACGCCGAGACCAGGGGATTGAAAAAGGCTGAGACCAGCGGAAACGCCCCCATCAGTACGCCCAGCGGCAAGGCAATGGCCAGAGCGACCCCGAAGCTCAAGGCAATGCGTTTGAGACTGCTCAAGACATCGGCGCTGAAGCCCCGCTCAAGGAACAATTCACGCAGCGCTTCCAGTACTTGCAGCGGGCCGGGAAACAAAGGGCTGGGCGCCTCGCGCAGAGTGGCGGCGCAGTGCCAGAGCAGCACAAAAGCGATCCAGGCTGTCAGGCCCAACATCAGCCTGGCGCTTGGTGCCACCGGCTGTTTGAAGTCAAACTTGGCCCAGACCATAGTCAACACACCTGCCATACACTGCTCCCCGGTCTGACGCTTGTATCCCCTGCACACGCAGGCCAACCCAGTAAAAACACCTCAAAACGCCGTCAGAAAGGACAAGGCATTGACGCCAACCGCTTGCCCCTCACGCACCGTCGAACGCACATCGGCGGTGCCGTACTCTTCAGCCAGTACCCGCTCAACCCGGTGGCGATGAAAACAGCGCAATTGCCCTATCACGTCCAGCTGCTGCGGACAGTCATCGCCATAGAGTTCACGATGGAAGGCCGGTAGACGGAACCAGGGCATATTCGGCTTGGTGTGGTGGGCGTTGTGGTAGGAAAAATTCAGCGCCAGCAGGTTGACCCATGGCCAGCGCGCCGACAGCAGGTTGCTGTAGGTATTGGACTCTTCATACTGCCGATCACCCTTGTGAACCGGCTTGATCTCAGGTGAATCCAGGGTATAGACGATCTCGTAATTATGCTGAAAGCTGTCCATGAAACGCAGGAAAGTCAGAAACAGCAGGTAGGCAAGTACGTAACCGACTGCCGCCAAGGGCGCAAACCAGGCAATCACGGCAAACAACGTGAAACGCAGCAGGGTCACGCGTATCACCCGGCCGCGTTGGGCACGCCTGGCCGGGTAGATAAAGGGCGCGGCAATCAGCATGGCATGCATCAGCAGCTCAACAGCCGGGATATAGCACCACTCCAAAGCACGTACCAGCTTGTGCAGCCGTGGCCGCGCGGTCAGAAAGGCCCGATAGTCAAAAGTGACCGGCTCGCAGTTATCGACATGGTGACGCATGTGCTTGTAGCGCATGTCTTCATAGGTACCGTAGTGCGAACCGGTGAGCACATTCATCCAGCGCCCCAGCCAGGTATTGTGCTCAACCTTCTTGAACAGGGCGTTGTGGCCGCATTCGTGAATCAGGTAGGCGGCAATGGTCATGGCATGGGCCGCAGCCAGCACACCCAGTACCAGACTCCACACGTTGCCAAGCAGCATCAGTGCCCAGCCACCAAAGTAACCGATCAGAACGTAGGCAATGGCCAGGGTGTTGGGCCACATGCCGTTTTCCCGCCAGAGTGAACTGTATGACTGCATTACCTGTGTCTCCTCGTTGAATCAACTTTCATATATCGACTGACTGCATGGCCTGAAGGGGCCAAACTCTGCACGACCCCGCGAGCCTAAAACCCCTTCGCGGCGAGGCCGCCGCTCCCACCTACCCCTAGGAGGACCGAGTTCCATCTCGGCCCAGTGTTGGCGGCTAGCACCCTTGGTCGAGATGGAACTCGACCTGCCCGGCAACAGCAAACTCACTCGCAGCCAGGCCACCGCGCCTACCGGCTTACGTTGTGCGCTGGGCAAAACGCGCCTTCTGTCGCTGGCCTATCCAGCTGTTGACCTGCCACAGATCCGCCACAGGCTGATGGGTAAAGGGCAAGGTGTGCAGATAACCGTCCGGACCAAACTCGGGGGTCATGGTTGTGCCTGTGTAGCCGCGGCGAGCCTGAGCGGACCAGATCGCGTCCCAGCAACGCTCGTGGGATGCCAGGGCCTCGGCGTACTCGGGGGCAGCCGGATGTGGCACCTGCGGACCCTGGTCATAACCCACCCGGCCATGCACATGGTGGGCGCGTTCGGCGACTTCAAGAATGGTGTCCCACTCGCTGTCCATCAGCCGCTCGCAGACCACCACCCAGTGACTGAAATCGCAGGTAATCAATAGATCCGGAACCGCGCGCAAGACATCTCGGGTGATCCAGGGGTTGAAAAATGAGCGTCCGCGGTGGGTTTCGAAGCTGCACAACACGCCCTGCTGATCAGCCAGCGCCTGTGCCCGTTGAAAAAAATCGATCTGTACATCCAGTGGCCAGGCATCGCAGCCACCCATCACATTGCAGAACAGAGGGTTGAGCGGTTTACTTTGCTGAATTTTCAGTTCAAGCGAAGCCAGATGCTGCTCAGGTGTTGCAGTACGATCAGGCACATAGCTGCCTGTCGTGCAGATTTCGGCGATATAAGCCAGGCCATGACTGTGTAGCGTATCCAGAAACAGTGCCAGCTCAGCCTCGCCAGTGGGTGCTGGCGCTTCAATTCCCGAGAAGCCTGCCGCCACCGCCAAACTAGCCGCCTGCTCGATGCTGCCGGTATGCCCCCAGAGGGTCTTGAACAAGTCAAACTGCATGTTGCCCCCACATCACAAAGTATCCGGGGTAACCAAAGCAAGGCTCATGCCATTTACATGCAAATTTGCATATTAACCGATTTTACATGCACTTGAGCATGTAAGCAGGCGCGTCACGCGTTCAGACTGCAGCAGAAAACGCACCAAAACCAATCATGGCCGCACAATTCGTGAACACCGGCACAAGCCTGTTGGGAAACTTGATCAGGGCAATTGCAGCAATCAGGCTAATCGCGCCTAATAGACGACACAGCTACAAGGAACAGCGCATGAGCAGACCTTTCAACGCCGCCGACCGTATTCTGGCAGCCAAGGCCATTTTTGATATAGACACCTTCTGGTCGACCAGCTTTGCCGATACCGGCCTGAGCGATCTGAACTATTGCGACCTGTTTACCCAGATGTGGCTAAACCGTGAAGCGCCGCCACAACCCAAAACCGAGCTGTATGCGCTGATGCCCAATATCAGCCGTCGGACAGCGGTCAAATATGTGCAGAATGCCATTGACCAGGGCATGTTGGCTGAGCAGGAATGTGACACCGATCGTCGCATCCGACTGATCAGGCTGACACCAGCGGCCTGCGCCAAGGTCGAGCGCTTCCTGGATCATACCTGCGCCTGCTTCAGTAGTGTTGGCAATCCATGACCAGCGGCCATGAGCAATCTTTCATTCAGGCAGAAAAAAACCGGGCTTCAACCCGGTTATTTTACTCAGAATACTGCTAACGCGCTGTACGCTCTGTTTGCTCATAGAGCAAGTCAACAATGCCATTGCTTGGCACATAACCCTGAACAGTGGAAAGCAAAATACTGCGCACCCCTTCAAGCTCATCCTGCTGAACAGCTTCTTTCAACTGGTCCAAAACCTGTAGCATCTGCGACCAGGGCAAAAAGACTTCGTTGGCACGGAAAATCTTCTCATGACCGGTTGTTTCGGGGTTGTTACCGATCAACAGCTCCTCATAGAGCTTCTCCCCGGGCCGTAAGCCGGTGAAAGACAATCCGATATCACCCTTGATGTTCTGTTCATCGCGCACGCTCAGGCCGGAAAGCATGATCATCTTGCGAGCCAGGTCAACAATACGCACCGGTTCGCCCATATCCAGTACGAATACATCACCGCCCTGCCCCATGGCGCCCGCCTGAATAACCAGCTGTGCGGCTTCAGGGATGGTCATGAAATACCGGGTGATGTCCGGATGGGTAACCGTTACCGGCCCACCACGGCGGATCTGTTCACGAAAAAGGGGAATGACCGAACCCGAAGAGTCCAGAACATTACCAAAACGTACCATGCTGAAACGGGTACGGTTGACCTGATTGACCTGCTCATCGTCCCCCCAGAGATGCGGCGCCTGTTCGGCGCTCAGTGCCTGCAGCAGCATTTCCGCAAGTCGCTTGGTTGAACCCATAACATTGGTCGGCCGCACGGCCTTGTCGGTGGACACCAGAACAAAGTGTTCGACCTGACAGCGAATGGCTGCCTGGGCGGCGAACAGCGTGCCAAAGACATTGTTCATGATGCCTTCGGCAACATTCATTTCGACCATAGGTACATGCTTATAGGCAGCGGCATGGTAAAGGGTCTGTACCCCCCAGGCGCTGATCACATCCTCAACCCGTTGCGGATTGCGAATGGACGCCAGTATGGGCACCAGCTCAACTTCAATGGATCGTGAACGAGCGAAAGACGACAGCTCGGCATGTATCCCGTAAAGCGCAAATTCACTGTGCTCCAGCAAAACGATACGCGCAGGATTGGACTGAATTATTTGCCGGCATAGTTCGCTGCCTATGGATCCCCCGGCCCCGGTCACCATGACCGACTTGCCCTTGATGCAGCGTTCGAACAGGCTTTGATCCGGCGGCACCGAGTCACGTCCAAGCAAATCCGTCACATCCACATCCTGCAGGTCGTCAACCTTTACCCGCCCTGACGCCAGGTCCATCAACCCGGGTATCGAGCGCACATGCAAGGGATACTGCTGCAACCTGGTCAGGACTTCACGACGACGAGCCCGGGTAGCCGAGGGAATAGCCAAAAATACCTCACGCAGCCCGGTTTTGCCGATCAGCTTGTCAATGCTTGCTGAACTGTAGACCGGCACACCTGCCATGCTGCGCTCAAGCAAGGTCTCATCGTCATCGATAAAGGCAACAGTCTTGTACTGGCTGCCCATACGCAACGAGGCGAGTAGCTGATTACCGGCCGACCCTGCTCCGTAGATGGCAATCGGAATGGCCGTCGACAGCGGCTGATCAGCACCGCTATTGCCTGCCAGAAACCAGTGCCCCATAAAATACTGACGTGCGGCCAGACGCAGACCACCAATCAGCATCAGACTCAACCACCAGTAATTGAACAGCGCCGAGCGTGGAAAGCTGATAACCCAACCGGCATCCCTGATCAACAACAGGGCCAGAACAAAACCCAGATATCCCAGGGTCACAGCCTTGAGAATGCCTACCAGCGCATCGTTGCCCAGATGGCGCATAACGGCGCGGTACATGCCCATACGAATGTAAAAGGGAATGGCAATCAGGGGTGCAGCCAGAAACAGCAGCGTCTGCCCCATATCGGGCCAGCGCCAGCCCTCATTGCCTAACCGCAGATAAAGCGCACACCACATGGCAACCGATAGCAGGATCAGGTCAGCCAGAATCTGAATGCTGCGTTTCTGCGCGTAACTCAAGCCAATCAATCTGTCCTTGAGCACAGAGATCTCCAATCAAGGGAACCGAATATGTCAAAGCACTATTCTAGAGCTATTGACTACGGACATAGGGGTCCAGTTTCAGTAAAAAACGGAACTACAGTTCGGCGTCCTGTTCAGACCCCGTATCCATTCGGGTTGTTCAATTGCCAGCGCCAGGCATCGGCGCACATGCTTTGCAAATCCAGTTCAGCCCGCCAACCGAGTTCAGCGCTGGCCAGGGATGGATCGGCATAGCAACTGGCTACATCACCCGGGCGCCGTGCAACAAAGCGCCTGGGCAAGGACTTTCCACAGGCCTGTTCGAAGGCGTGCAGCATATCCAGCACCGAGTAACCCTGCCCTGTCCCCAGGTTGAAAGCCTTGATGCCGGGCTTGCCGTTCAGCCACTCGAGGGCTTGTACATGCCCGGCTGCCAAGTCCATAACATGAATATAGTCCCTGACACCGGTTCCGTCAGGTGTCGGGTAATCATTGCCAAACACACTCAGGTGGTCACGACGCCCAACCGCCACTTGGGCCACATAGGGCATGAGATTGTTGGGGATACCGGCCGGATCCTCGCCTATCAGACCGCTGGGGTGGGCCCCCACCGGGTTGAAGTAGCGCAACAGGGCAATATTCCAGCTGCCATCGGCCTGATGCAGATCGGTCAGCATCTGCTCGATCATCAGCTTGGAGTGGCCATAGGGGTTGGTGGCACTCAGGGGAAAGTCTTCCTTGATCGGCAGACGGGCAGGATCGCCATACACCGTGGCCGAGGAGCTGAAGACCAGATTTTTCACACCCGCTCGCTGCATGGCCGCGCACAGCACCAGGGTGCCACTGATATTGTTGTGGTAATAGCGCAGGGGTTGCTGAACCGACTCACCGACCGACTTGAGTCCGGCGAAATGAATCACCGCATCGATAGGCTGCTCACTGAACAGTTGATCAAGCAAGGGGGCATCGTTGATGTCGCCGACAGTGCAGGGCACAGAACTGCCGGTTATATGCTCGACCCGGCGCAAGGCCTCAGGTGAGCTGTTGCTGAAATTATCCAGCACTCTAACGCTGAAACCCGCCTCAAGCAGCTTGATGCAGGTATGGGTGCCAATATAGCCCGCACCACCGGTAACCAGAATGAGTTTGCCCATGGAATGGCGCCTTTGAACATGAACACGGATTATGAACCCTGTTGATTCATGCGTCACCCCATAGCCCGGTCAGGAATATTGCCGATCAAGTGCTCAGATCTGCGTAGCAGAGCCTCAATGCTCCCCTGCTGAAGCGCCCGAGCGCTGTTGAATCGCCTCCAGCAGGCGTTCGGTTTCACGCTCCATAAGTCCCTGGTCAGCTCGGCTTTCGACATTCAGGCGGATGACCGGCTCGGTGTTCGAGGCGCGCAGATTGAAGCGCCACTCGGCGAAGCAGACACTGACACCGTCGGTATGATCCAACTCCAGTGCATCCGGGGCATACTGCGCCTCGATCTCACGCAGCACCTGCGGGGCATCAGCCACGGTAAGATTGATCTCGCCCGACGAGGGATAGGCGGCAATACGCTCGTCCACCAGCGCTGACAAGGGCTTGCCCTTGACGCACAGCAGCTCGGCCACCAGCAGCCAGGGGATCATGCCGCTGTCGCAGTAGGCAAAGTCGCGGAAATAGTGATGCGCGCTCATTTCGCCGCCATAGACCGCATCCTCTTCACGCATGCGTTCCTTGATAAAGGCGTGCCCGGCCTTGGTTTGTACGGCTACACCGCCGTTCTGCTCGACCTGCTCCACGGTGTTCCAGACCAGTCGGGGATCATGGATGATGCGCGCGCCTTTCTCCTTCTGCAGGAAGGCTTCAGCCAACAAACCGACAATATAGTAGCCCTCGACAAAGCGGCCCTGCTCGTCGAACAGGAAGCAGCGGTCAAAATCCCCATCCCAGGCAATACCCATGTCAGCGCCATGGGCCAGCACCGCGTCACGCGTCAGGCTGCGATTTTCCACCAGCAGTGGATTGGGTATGCCGTTGGGAAAGCTACCATCAGGTTCATGGCAAATCTTGATCAGTTCAACCGGCATGTTCAGATTGGCAAACGCCGCTTCCAGGGCATCCACCGCCGGACCGGCAGCCCCGTTGCCGGCGTTGACCACCAGTTTCAGGGGCTTGAAAGCAGCTGGGTTGATATAGCCCATCAGATGACGGATATAGTCCTCACGGGTATCAACTTGCTGGTAGCTGCCGCGCTGGCTGTCTGACACGGCCGGGTCACGACCATCCACCAGGTCATATTCAAGGCTCTCGGCCAGGCTACGAATCGCTTTCAGACCGCTATCAGCGGAAATCGGCCTGGAACCCTCGCGAACCAGTTTGAAACCGTTGTAGTCGATCGGGTTGTGCGATGCCGTGACCTCAATGCCACCATCCACACCGAGATGGAAGGTAGCAAAATACACCTCCTCGGTGCCTGCAAGGCCCAGATCCAGAACGTCGACGCCCTCATCACGCAGGCCGTTGGCCAAAGATGCTTTCAGCTCAGCGGAGGTGCTGCGCACATCTCCGCCCAGCACAATGCGGCTGGGTTTGAGCCACTGGGCAAAGGCCCGGGCGATGCGGTAAGCCACGTCCTCATTGAGCTGAGTGCCCAACTGGCCGCGAATATCATAGGCTTTGAAGCAGGTTATCTCAGACATGTAAGTCCCTGGGTGATGAAGTAAGTCCATTTGCCCCCGTGCAGTCAGGGGACGGTGATCAACGGTGATCCGACCTGTTGTTGCAATCCTGGTTCAGTGTTTATCCATTACTGCAGCCAGCAAACCTGCCGTGGAGGCATCCAGCCCTTGCCCCAAGGGTTGCTCTGCCCGCAACTGGGCCAAGGCATCTACTGCAATAAGCTTGCCCATTTCCACGCCCCACTGATCAAAGGGGTTGATCTCCCAGATCACCGATTGCACAAACACCTTGTGTTCATACAGCGCAATCAACGCCCCAAGACTGAAAGGCGACAACTCATCCAGCAACAGCGTGGTGCAGGGCTGGTTGCCCCGATAGCGCCGGTACAACGGCAGGCTTTCGGCATCGGCCAGCGCTGCATCACCAAAGGCCAACAGGCGTGACTGCGCCAGGCAGTTGGCAATTGCCAGTTGATGCTGGGCCGCCAGTTCCTCCATGCCCTCCAGATGCTGAGCCTCACGGTAACGCCGTGCCGGCACGATGAAATCGCAGGCGACCGGCTGCGTACCCTGGTGCAACAGCTGATAAAAGGCATGCTGTGCATTCGGCCCCACATCACCCCAGATGATCGGACAGGTATTGCGTGTTACCAGAGCACCATCGCGCGTCACCCGCTTGCCGTTAGACTCCATTTCCAGTTGTTCAAGATACGCAGGGAATTGTTTCAATCTGCCGTCATAGGGCAAGATCGCCAGGGCATTGATACCCAGCAGATTGACATTCCAGATGCCCAGCATGGCCATAAGCACCGGCAGATTTTCGGTACCGGGTGCTTCACAAAAGTGCCAATCCATGTGATGCGCCCCATCCAGCAGCTCGCGAAAGCCCGCCATCCCCAGCGTAAGCGCAATTGGCAGGCCTATTGCCGACCATAATGAGTAACGTCCACCGACCCAGTCCCAGAGCAGTAACTGGTTACTTTTGCTGATACCCCATTCAGTCATTTTCTCTGGCGCTGCCGACACCCCAATAAAATGGCATTGCAGTAGTGCGGGCGAGTCACCCAGACTGCGCTGAAGCCATTGGCGCGCAGTATCGGCGTTGCTCAGGGTATCTATGGTGGTAAAGGACTTGGACGACACAATGAACAGGGTGGTATGCGGGTTCAGTGTCTGCAGAATCTGCGCCAACTGACTGCCATCCATGGTCGAGGCAAAGTACACCCGCAATGGTCCGGCTGTCTCAACCTTGAAATCACGCAGGGCATCACAGACCATCAGCGGGCCCAGATCAGAGCCACCTACACCAATGTTAACCACATGGGTAATGGCTTCACCGCTGACACCGCGCCACTGGCCAGCGTGCAGCTTGGTAACCAGGGATTCCATGCGCTGTAACTGCGCATGAATCATGCCTGCCAGCGGCAGCCCGTCCAGATCACCATCGGCCTCCGCCGGCAAACGCAGAGCCCAGTGCATGGCCGACCGACCCTCACTGGTATTCACCCGCTCACCGGCAAACAGCCGCTCACGCCAGAATGACAGGCCACTGGCATCGGCAAGACGGCACAACTCGGCCAATACTTCATTGGTCACGCGCTGTTTGGACATATCCAGCAGTAACGGTCCACAGCGGCGTTGCAGCGCCTCAAAACGCGCCGGATCAGCCTCGAACAACTCGGCAATGGTAACCCCGTCAAATTGCTCGGCCAGTACTTTTAGTCTGGCCCAGGCCTGGGTCTTGTCGCTCTGCTCGGTCACTCAACCTCTCCCTACACCGAAGTAGACAAATCCTTGCTCACGGACAAAGGCTGGATCCCAGATATTACGTCCATCAAGCAAAATCGGCGCGCGCATCAGCTGCTGCAACCGGCTCCAGTTCGGACTCCAGTAGGATTTCCACTCGGTCACCAGCATCAGTGCATCCACCCCTTCCAGTGCCAGATAGGGATCATCAAACAACAACAGGTCATCACGTTCACCGGCCCAGGCCTGCAGCGCCGGCAAGGCTCGTGGATCATGCACACGCACCTGCACGCCCTGAGCCCAGAGCGCCTCAATCAGTTTCAGCGCGGGTGCGTTGTCGATGCGTCCAGTCTCAGGTTTGAATGCCACCCCCCAGATCGCCACCTTGCGCCCGCGCAGATCACCGTCACAATGAGTCCATAGCTTGCGAAACAGCAGTTCCTTTTGCCGCTCGTTAATAGCCATCACCTGTGTCAGCAACTGTGCCTGCTGGCCTCGCCGGGTCAGGGTTGAGGCCAGGCTCATGACATCACGGGAGAAGCTCAAGCCGCCAAAACCGCAACCAGGATACAGATAGGCCTCGCCAATACGCTTATCCGCACCCATACCCTGACGCACCTGCTCTATATCGACGTCCAGACTGTCAGCCAGATTAGCCATGTCATTCATGTAACTGAGGCGGGTCGCAAGCATCCCGGTAATCGCCAACTTGGTAAACTCGGCATCCCGCGGACGCATCAACATGATGCAGTCCCGGCGACGATTAAAGGGTCTGAGCAACTCCGAGACCATCTGGCTGGCCCATGGCGAGTCTGTGCCAACCAACCAGTGATCTGCACGTTTGAAACTTTGAATGGCATTACCTTCAGTCAACAGATCCGGCAGGCTGACTACCGCCGAATCGGCACCACTGGCCTCACGCAAGCGTGCCTGTAGCAGCTCGCTGGTACCCACCTGAAAAGTGGATTGATTAACCAGCAGCCAGCGTTTGAAAGGATCAGCGGGAAAGGCTTGAATGATATCAAAGGCCTGCTGTTCGGATTGCGGTGAAAGCGCCAGCCAGATCACCTGATTATCCTTGTCAACCGGCTCATGCAGTGCCACATAGCGCAAGCGTTGTTCTGATACCTGCTCAGACAGCAACTCGGCCAGGCCCGGCTCACGAGAAGGGCAAATACCCTGTTGCAACTGCTCCAGCAGGACATCATCGGTGATATGCAGTACAACCTGATGTCCGGTCGAGGCCATGGCTGCCGCGCTGACCAGCGCACAAAGGGTATCGCCGTAGGAATCAATATGCATAAGGACTCATCCGGCATAACGCCGTAGCAAAGCCTGAAAATCCTCAGCCAGTTGCGCATGCCGCAAGCCGTAGGCCAGGGTGGCCTCAAGGTAGCCAAGCTTGCTGCCACAATCGTGCGAACGGCCACGCAGGCGGTAGGCATCTGCACCCTGTTCTGCCATCAGCGCTGCAATTGCATCCGTCAACTGAATCTCGCCACCGGCACCTGCTGGTGTCACGGCCAACAGATCAAAAATCCTCGCCGGCAACAGATAGCGACCAACGATAGACAGATTCGAAGGTGCATCGGCCCTGGGTGGCTTTTCCACTACCCGCTGCATGGCCGCACTCTGGCCCGGTTTCAGATCCTGCCCGGCCAGGTCAACCACACCGTATTGATGCACCTGGTCCCAGACCACCGGCTCAACCATGACCTGGGCACGGCCTGAACGCTCAAAGGCCTCCTTCATAAGCTGCAGATCATTTGCATCACCGGCCGCCGCTACCAGTACATCAGGCAACATCACGGCAAAGGGTGCATCACCCACAACCTGCCGTGCACAATATACTGCATGCCCAAGACCAAGTGCCCGGCCCTGTCGTACCGACGACACTTTCAGCCGCGCCGGTGCAATATCACGCAGCAGAGCCAGCAACTCGGTTTTGCCACGCCGCTCCAGCTCAGCCTCGAGCTCATAGTTCGCATCAAAATGATCCTCGATAGCCTTCTTGCTGGAATGGGTCACCAGCACGATCTCGTCTATCCCCGCCGCCAGCGCCTCCTCAACAACGTACTGAATCACCGGCTTATCCACCACGGTGATCATTTCCTTGGGGATCGCCTTGCTGGCTGGCAAAAAGCGGGTACCCAGACCGGCAACTGGTAAAACGGCTTTTCGAATACTCACAATGACTCCATCACTGTCTGAAACGGGGAGAGGCTGCACATCCATGGTGACACAAAATCATCGGTAAATAACCAGATGGAATGACGAGGCAATGGCAAGGAAGAGATGGCATGAAGCATTCCACGCTGGAACATAGCGCAAGCCATCCTCCTATATTGAGCCTTGCGAAGGAACTTTCCTGCGAACGTTAATATATGCACAGCGCTATAAAAAAACTAAGTGCTTATTACTAAACCAAAATAAAAAATAACATCAAAAGTGTAGTAACCTTGACTTATCCAATCTTTGACCATGTCAAGCATTAAATCCTTTTCGTACAAATTCAATAATGCGGCGCCAATGAAATGACAGGTTTTTTGTCGCTTACCAAAATTTGCGCAGCAATGATCAGATTTGCCAAGCCCATCACAAACCCTGGCTTCCATTAGCCACGATGCCTGTCTAGGATGCGCCCTGCAATGACGGCTGCGCAATTTGTTGCGCTCACCGACTGCGCAAGAAGTTGCGCACTTAACAAAATTGCGCAACTTTTTGCGCAACTTAGAGTTAATACCATCAGTCTATGCGGGGGAATAAGGAAGTTTCCCCTGCGGGCACTTAACAGGGACACGTGGCGTTTTATGCTCGCACTCAAATATATATCTCTGGCCAGCACGCCCATTGGTGAAGACAACTTCGCCGGGGATGACGTTCGCTATTCCAGTGAGTTCGAAGCATTGGAAGCCGAGTTGGCCAAGTCCAACTCCCTGCACCAGAATGGCGGGCCTGACTGGCAGAAAATCACGGCCCAGGCTGAGCAGGTTCTGCAGAGTCAATCCAAGGATTTACGTGTTGCCTGCTGGCTGGTGTGGGGATTGTTTCGTTGCGAACAACTGCCAGGACTGCATGCCGGCCTGGCCATGCTCCGGCAGTTGTGTGACACCCACTGGGACATCCTGCATCCGCTCAAGGATCGCACCCGCAGCGCCGCCCTCAACTGGCTGACATCGCGTCTTGAGCAAAGTCTGAATGAGCTGCAGCCAAGTCCGGCAGACACTGAAGTGCTGAGCCTGCTGACCCAGGACCTGAAAGCCCTGGATGTCATTCTGCAGGGCCGACTGGGGGAACAGGCACCCTTGCTGCTACCCCTGTGCAAACGCCTGCAACAGGCAGAAAAAACCGGGCAGCAGCCGGCACAACAGAGCGCGGAAGTCACCCCGCCGCCCTTGAGCTTGGTCAGCAGCTCGGGCAGTAACGGCAGCCAGTCAGTCGAGGCCATCGTCAGCACCCGCGACGCCCACAAGGCCCTGAGGGCCATGCAGGAGCAGTCACGCCCGCTGTGTCAGTGGTGGCACAGCCAATCGATACTCGACGCGCGTGCCATCAACCTGTCTCGTACCCTGCTGTGGCTGCCGATTGAAGCGCTGCCTGAACATGATGCCGAAGGCAAAACCGGCCTGCGTGGTTTGCCCGCCGACCGCTTGACCGCCTTCCGCGAACGCCTGAATCAGGGTCAGCCGAATGCACTGCTGATGGATCTGGAGACCAGCCTGGCGCGCGCGCCGTTCTGGCTCGACGGTCAATATCTGGCCTGGCAATGCCTGGAGATGCTCAAGGCCGACGCCGCCATGCAGGAGCTTGAGCAGCAGCTGTCACGCCTGTTGCAGCGACTCCCCGGGCTGGAGGCACTGCAGTTTTTTGACGGCTCGCCCTTCGCCAGCCAGGAGACCCTGGTGTGGATCAGATCACGCGTTAACGGCAGCCGAGCCAATGGTTCTGGCAGCCCAGGTCATGACGCACTGGGTGGTGCCGGGCAAGCCTGGGATGAGGCCTTCAAGGAAGCCTCGGAACTGCTGCGCAAGGATAGCCTGCGCGTCGCCATGGCTCACCTGAACGCCGGCATGCGCGCAGCGCGCGGTGGCCGGGAACAGGTTCAATGGCAAACCGCCATGGCCCGTCTATGCCTGCGGGCGGGCAAATACGAGCTGGCCAGGAATCTGCTTGAAGGCCTGGATAATCGCCTGCAGCAAGGCGGCCTGGCTGAGTGGGAACCCGCACTGGCAGTGCGCGTCATGCGCCTGCTGCTCAGTTGCTACGAGCAACTGCCACTGGACGCACAGGCGCGGCTCCGCCGCGACGCACTTAATCAACGGTTGTGCCACCTCGACTTCGATGTGGTGCTGGAACAGGCCCTCGGGCCAAAACAGTAAAGGAGAACGACCATGGCCAAAGAAGGCTCGGTAGCACCCAAGGAACGCATCAATGTGACCTTTCGTCCCGATACCAATGGTGCCCAGGAGGAGATTGAACTGCCTCTGAAGCTCATGGTGCTGGGTGATTTCACCCAACGCGCGGATGACCGGAAGATCGAAGAGCGCAAGCCCATCGCCATCGACAAGCACAACTTCGATGAGGTGCTGGCCAAGCAGGAGTTGAACCTCAGCTTCAGCGTGCCCAATCGCCTGCAGGAAGATGCCACCAGCGAAGATCTGGCGGTCGGTCTGAAAATCAATTCGATGAAGGACTTCAACCCCGCCAGCCTGGTTGAACAGGTGCCTGAACTGCGCCGACTGATGGAGCTGCGTGACGCACTCGTGGCACTCAAAGGGCCACTGGGTAACGTACCGGCCTTCCGCAAGGCGATCGAAAGTGTGCTCAGCGACGATGATTCGCGTGAACGCATTCTGAACGAACTGGGCCTTGCCGCCCAGGACCAACTGGACTCCTGAAGACCTGAAAGGACGCGCGACCATGACGACCCAAACCGCACTGGACACCAGTCAGAACACGACTGAAGAAAGCATACTCGATCGCATCATTGCCGAAACCCGGCTGAGCCCCGAAGACGAGGCCTACGGCATAGCCAAACGCGGCGTTTCCGCCTTCATTGAAGAGCTGTTGAAACCGCACAATGACAAAGAGCCGGTAAAAAAGGCCATGGTCGATCGGATGATCGCCGAAATTGATGCCAAGCTCAGTCAGCAGATGGACGAAATTTTGCACAACGCCAGCTTCCAGGCGCTGGAATCCTCCTGGCGCGGCCTCAAGCTGCTGGTCGATCGCACGGATTTCCGTGAAAACATCAAGATCGAGGTCATCAATGCTTCCAAGCAGGATCTGCTCGAGGACTTTGAAGACAGCCCCGATATCGTCCAGTCCGGCCTGTACAAGCACGTCTATACCGCCGAGTATGGCCAGTTCGGTGGACAGCCGGTCGGCGCGCTGATTTCCAGCTACTATTTCGACCCCAGCGCACCCGACATCAAGACCCTGCAATATGTCGCCAGTGTCGCCAGCATGTCCCATGCGCCCTTTATCGCCTCGGCGGGCCCGAAATTCTTCGGTCTGGAAAGCTTCACCGGGCTGCCGGACATCAAGGATCTCAAGGATCACTTTGAAGGCCCGCAATTTGCCAAATGGCAGTCCTTCCGTGAGCGCGAGGATTCACGCTATGTCGGTCTGACCCTGCCACGCTTCCTGCTGCGCAACCCCTATGATCCGGAAGAAAATCCGGTCAAGAGTTTCGTCTACAAGGAAAACGTCTCGGCCAGCCATGAAGACTATCTGTGGGGCAACACCGCCTTTGCCTTTGCCACACGCCTGACCGAAAGCTTCGCCAAGTTCCGCTGGTGCCCGAACATTATCGGCCCGCAAAACGGTGGCGCCGTTGAGGATCTGCCCCTGCACCATTTCGAGAGCATGGGCGAAATCGAAACCAAGATCCCCACCGAAGTACTGGTCTCGGACCGCCGCGAATACGAACTGGCCGAAGAGGGCTTTATCGCCCTGACCATGCGCAAGGGCAGCGATAACGCGGCCTTCTTCTCGGCCAACTCGGCCCAGAAGGCCAAGTTCTTCGGCAACAGTGAAGAAGGCAAGAATGCCGAGCTGAACTATCGCCTGGGCACCCAACTGCCCTACCTGTTTATCGTCAACCGTCTGGCCCACTACCTCAAGGTACTGCAGCGCGAGCAGATCGGTGCCTGGAAAGAACGCACCGACCTCGAGCTGGAACTGAACAAGTGGATCCGCCAGTACGTTGCCGATCAGGACAATCCCAATCCGGAAGTCCGTGGCCGTCGTCCGCTGCGCGCTGCACACATCGGCGTGTCGGAAGTGGAAGGCGAACCCGGCTGGTATCGCGTCAACCTGAGCGTGCGTCCGCACTTCAAGTACATGGGTGCTGATTTCACCCTGTCGCTGGTTGGCAAGCTGGATAAAGAGTAAGCCCCGATGAGTTACGGCAGCCTGTTTGAACGTCTTGGGGGTGAGGTCGGCGCGCGCGCCGACCATAGCCAACACGACGCCGTGATGAGTTCGGTGGCACGCCATCTGGCGCGGATGCTCAGCACCCGCGCTGGCAGCGTGCAAACCTTGCCGGACTACGGGCTGCCGGATCTCAACGATATGCGTTTGTCGATGCACGACGCACTGCAGCAAGCCCGCAGTGCCATCGAGCGTTTTATCGAGCGCTACGAACCCCGTCTGCGACAGGTCAACGTGATTGCCCTGCCCCGCGACAACGATCTTTTGTGTCTGTCCTTCGCTATCGAAGGTCAGCTCGATGTGGCCGGCCATAAACGCCACGTCAGCTTTGCCGCCCGCCTTGATGGCAGCGGCCAAGTGAAAATTCAGTAAAGGAAACACCGATGTCAGGCAAACCCGCAGCACGACTGGGCGACCTCAGCAACTGCCCGCAAACCGGCCACGGCAGCAACCCGATCAGCGCTGGTTCGCCAGACGTCCTGATTGATGGCGTGCCAGCAGCGCGCATGGGCGATCCAACCGGCTGCGGCAGCGTCATCAGCAGCGGCGTCAGTGGCTCGGTCCTTATCAACGGCCAGCCGGCAGCTGTAAAGGGAAGCCAGGGCAATCACGGCAATGTGGTGGTTGAGGGTTCCGACACGGTACTGATTGGAAGCGGTGGTGGTAACTAGGCAGAAGCAAACCTGACCGAACATCCGAAAATCACAGAGCCACTTGGAATAGGTGTTCGGGCTTTTTAGTTCAGCCGCTTGATGAACAAAGAAACAGGCTACAGACCCCGAGCTGAGCTTTATGCGTGTGTTAATCAACATGTTGCCAGTACAACAAGGATAGTTGCGTGTCATTCAACCACTACTACCAAAGCGAACTGACTGCCCTGCGCCAGATGGGCAAGCGCTTTGCCGAGCGCAGCCCGGCGCTGGCGCCATTTTTGGGGCAGAGTGGCAAGGACCCGGATGTCGAGCGACTGCTGGAGGGCTTTGCCTTTCTTACCGGGCGTCTGCGGCAGAAGCTCGATGACGAGCTGCCAGAGCTTACTCACTCGCTGATGCACCTGTTGTGGCCCAATTACATGCGCCCGCTGCCGGCCTTCAGCATGCTGCAGTTTGATCCATTGATGCGCAGCGGCCCTGCTGTGAACGTGCCGCGTGGCACCCCCGTGGAATCCAAGCCGGTGCAGGGTGCGGCCTGCCATTTTCGCACCACCAGTGCTGTCGAGCTGCTGCCCTTGACTGTGCGCAGTCTGGATTACTCGGTCAAAGGTGAAGGCGCGCTGCTCAGCCTCAAGCTGAAGATGAGTTGCGAGGGTCATCTGGGCGATCTGCAACTGCAGCGCTTGCGACTGCATCTGGCAGGCGAGCGCTATATCAGCCAGATGCTCTATCTGGGCCTGCTGCGGCATATGGATGATCTGACCCTGGTACTGCTCGACAAGCAGGGCAAGCCGTTGCCGGATGACCTGCAGAGCAAGGGCATCAAGCTCCACCTGGGCCAGCAGCATCTGCAGCCCGGTGGCTTTGGCGAAGACGAAGCACTGGTGCCCTATCCGCTGAATACCTTCAGCGGCTACCGCTATCTGCAGGAGTACTTTGCCTTCCAGGACAAGTTCCTGTTCGTTGATCTGAGTGGACTGCAGATTCTCCAGCGCCTGCCTGCCGAGCGACTGCAGCAGGCCCATGGTCTGGAGCTGCGTTTCAATATTGGCAAGACCGGCAGCCAGCGCATCCGCCCGACGGCTGACAATATCCGCCTGCACTGCACGCCGGTGGCCAACCTGTTCAATCAGGACGCCACGCCGATCCGCCTGGATGGCCGTCAGGATCAATACCTTTTGCGCCCCGCCGAGTTTGGCAATCAGCAATGCGGGGTCTATTCGGTCGAGCGCGTGGTGGGCTGGAAGCCAGGCGGCATGGGCTATGAGGAATACGTTTCATTCGAATCCTTTGAGCATGACCGAGCCCTGGACGGCCTTGAAAGCAAGCCGCATTACAGCCTGCGCCAGTATCCGTCGGTGCTCGGTGACACACTGGAAACCTACCTGAGCTTTGGTCCGCGCAGCCTTGATCGACATGAAACACTGTCGATCGAAATGGTCTGCACCAACCAGAACCTACCCAGCCAGTTGGCCATGGGCGATATTTGCCGGCTCAGTGAAGACACCCCGGATTTTCTCAGTTTCCGCAATATCAGCAACATCACCCCCAGCTACGCCCCGCCCGTGGACAGCGATTTCCTCTGGAAATTGATCAGCAACATGTCACTGAACTACCTGTCGCTGGCCAATGTTGATGCCCTGCGGGTGATCCTGCAGACCTACGACCTGCCCCGTCATTACGACCAGAACGCTGCTCGCGTTAGTCAGCGGCTGCTGGATGGCCTGAAGAAAATCAGCCACAGCCAGGTCGATCGCCTGCACCAGGGTTTGCCGGTGCGCGGCATACGTACCGAGCTGTTGATGGATGCCGACAATTATCTGGGCGAAGGCGACATGTTCGTCTTTGCCTCGGTGCTCAACGAATTCTTTGCACTCTACGCCAGCCTCAATTCCTTTCACGAATTGAAGGTTAAAAGTACCCAGGGAGAACACTACCAATGGACACCGCGCATGGGGTTGCAGCCCCTGCTTTGAGCGGGCTGACCCGGAGTATCCGTGAGTACAGCCTGTTTCAGGGTGTCATGCAGGTACTCGACAGACTGCGAACCGACTCGCCGGAACTGAATGACGAGGCGCTCTACGAGCGCATCGAATTTCAGGCCAATCCGAGCATGGGTTTTCCTGGCTGCGATATCGAGCAGGTGGTGTTCTTCCATGAGCAGGGTGAGCTGCGCGCACGGATTCGCGTCAATCTGATCGGGCTGTTCGGCTCGGGCTCACCACTGCCGGCGTTTTATAGCGAACAGGCCCTGGGTGATGGCCCCAATGGCAATACCACCCGGGATTTTCTCGACCTGTTCAACAACCGCCTGCAGCGCCTGATGCTGCCTATCTGGCGCAAATACCGCTATCGCGCCCAGTTCCAGCGCGGCGCCAGCGATGCCTTCTCGGCCCGCCTGTTCGCCCTGATCGGACTGGGAAACGAGCCACTGCGCGAAGACAGCACACTGGACTGGAAGCGGCTCCTGCCCTACCTCGGCTTGCTGAGCATGCGCATTCAGTCCGCGGCCTTGCTGGAGTCCGTGCTGCGTTATTACTTCAAGCACCGCGCCATGCAGATCGAAGAGTGTGTCGAGCGCCAGGTGGTGATCGGCAGCGAGCAACGCAACAGCCTGGGACTGGCCAACAGCGGCCTGGGCAGCAGCCTGGTACTGGGTGAGCAGGTGCGCGATCGCAGCGGCAAATTCCGTATTCATATCCGCGACCTGAGCTGGGATCGCTTCCATGATTTTCTGCCCAGGGGCGCTGAGTACCAGCCCTTGTTGGCACTGGTGCGTTTCAGTTTGCGCGCACCACTGGCCTACGACCTGAGGCTGCAATTACGCCATGAGGAACTGCGCGAGTTACGCCTGGGCAATGACAACGTCTGCCGGCTGGGATGGACCAGTTGGCTTGGAGACCGGGATGAAGACGCTGAAGTCACCCTGGCCGGCCGAACACATTAAGGAATGATGACATGATCAATATCGACATCCAGAAACTGGTACAGGCCCTCGACAGCCGTTGCCGCGCCGACCTTGAAAGCGCGGCGCAGCACTGCGTGGCCCGCAGCGCCGGCAAGGTGGCAGTTGAAGACCTGCTGCTGATGCTGCTTGAGCGCCCTGACAGCCTGCTGAAACTGGCCCTGCAGGATGCCGGTGTGAGCAACGAAGACATGACCGCGCAACTGCAGAGTGGCAGCGGCAACGATAGCGCACGCAGCCCGGTTTTTTCCCTGGAGCTGGTGCAGTGGCTGCAGGATGCCTTGCTGGTTGCCAATCTCGAACTGGGTCGTACTGAAGTTGATCAGGCCGCGCTGCTGCTCGGGCTGCTGCGCAACCCATTGCGCCATGCCGGCACCCGCTATCAAAGCCTGATCAGCCGCATCAACGCCGAGCGCCTGACCGACTTCATCGCCGCAGCCCAACAGCAGGGAGCAACTCAGCCCGCCGCCAGCAATACCGAGCAGGCGTCGCTGTTGCAGCGCTTTACTCACAACCTGACCCAACAAGCACGTGACGGCAAACTCGATCCGGTGCTGTGCCGCGACGAGTCCATTCGCCAGATGATCGACATCCTCGCCCGACGCCGCAAGAACAACCCCATAGTGGTTGGCGAAGCCGGGGTCGGCAAAACCGCCATAGTCGAAGGCCTGGCCTTGCGTATTGCCGCAGGCGAAGTCCCGGAGGTATTACTCCATGCCGAATTGCTGGCCCTCGACCTCGGCTTGCTGCAAGCCGGCGCCAGCGTCAAGGGTGAGTTCGAGCGCCGTTTGCAGGGCGTGATAGACGCCGTCAAAACCCACGTCAAGCCAGTGATTCTGTTTATCGACGAGGCCCACACGCTGATTGGCGCCGGCGCCCAGGCCGGTGGATCGGACGCAGCCAACCTGCTCAAACCGGCACTGGCCCGGGGCGAGCTGCGGACCATCGCCGCCACGACCTGGAGCGAATACAAAAAGTATTTCGAAAAAGACCCGGCCCTGACCCGCCGTTTTCAACCGGTACAGTTGCTGGAACCGACCACCGCAGAGGCGGTTACCATTCTGCGTGGCCTGGCACCTCTGTATGAGCGCAGCCATGGTGTCTATCTGCGCGATGATGCGGTGGTCGCCGCCGCTGAACTCTCGGCCCGCTATCTGACAGGTCGGCAATTGCCCGACAAAGCCGTGGACGTGCTCGATACCGCCTGCGCCCGGGTTCGCATCAACCTGGCCTCGGCGCCCCAGGCGATCGAGCGACTGCGTACTAGCATCGCTGAACGCCAGCGTCAGCAACTGGCCATGCAGCGTGATCTGGAAGCCGGTCTGGCGCTTGATCCGGCGGCCTTCGATGCCCTGCAGATACAGCTAGAAGAGGATGAAGCCGAGCTCGGCGCACTGACCCGTGAATGGGATAGTCAACGGGCGCTGGCCAGCGAACTCATGGACTTGCGCAAGCGCTGTGCCGAGCGCCGCGCCGCTGCTCAGACGACCGAGCAGAGCGACAACGAATCGAACAGTCCGCTCGAAAGCACTGACACCGCTGAAGACCCGCAGCAAGCCAACCCGGAGCAACGCCTGCAAGCGCTGCAGGCGCAGATCAGTGCCCTGCCGGCCGAACAGCGGCTGGTCAGCCATGAGGTCTGCCCACGCCTGGTTGCCGAGGTCATCAGCCACTGGACTGGCGTACCCCTGAGTCAATTGGCCCGCGAACATAACGACAAGGTCAGCCGTTTTGCCGACGACCTGCGCCTGCGCGTACGCGGCCAGGAACAGGCGGTACAGGCCATTGACCGGGCAGTACGGGCGACGGCGGCGGGCCTGAACAACCTGCCGGCCCCGGCCGGGGTATTTCTGCTGGTTGGCCCCAGTGGTGTCGGCAAGACCGAAACCGCACTGGCCCTGGCTGATCTGCTGTATGGCGGCGAACGCTTTCTGACCACCATCAACATGAGCGAATTTCAGGAAAAGCACAGCGTCTCACGTCTGCTCGGTGCGCCACCCGGTTACGTCGGCTATGGCGAAGGCGGCATGCTGACCGAAGCCGTGCGACAAAAGCCCTATTCCGTGGTGCTGCTCGATGAAGTCGAAAAGGCCGACCCGGACGTACTCAATGTGTTCTATCAGATCTTTGACAAGGGCGTGGCCAATGATGGTGAAGGGCGCGAGATCAACTTCCGCAACACCCTGATCCTGATGACCTCGAACCTCGCCAGCGAGCAGATCATTCAGCTGTGTGCCGGTGATCAGCGCCCGCAACCCGAGGAACTGGAACAGGCCATTCGCCCGACCCTGAGCCGCCATTTCAAACCGGCTCTGCTGGCACGTATGCGGGTTGTGCCCTATTTCCCGGTGGATGGCGAGGTGCTGCATGAGCTGACCACGCTCAAGTTGCAGCGCTTTGGTCAACGCCTTGAGCGCCGCCAACTGGGCTTCAGTCACTGTGCTGCACTGGTCACCCATTTGGCCGAGCGCTGCCGCGATACAGCCAGTGGTGCGCGTTTGATTGATCAACTGATTGATCAGCATCTGCAGCCGCAGGTGGTTGATCGAGTACTGGATGCCATGGCCAGCGGTGTTGCGCTAAGCCATGTGCACGCCACGCTCGATGGGCAGGGAGCACTGGTCTGTGAGTTCGCTTAAATTGCCTGCCCTGTTCGATCCACTCGCCCAGCCGCTGCATTACGCAGAAGCGCTGCTGGCCGAGTTTGCTCAGTTGGCGCGCCTGCGCAACAGTCGCCAGTTGCAGGATCATCTGGTCACGGCGGTTGCCGAGCTGACCGGCTGCCCGTTGTGTCAGCTGTATCTGCTGGATGCCACACATACCCGCCTGCTGCTCGCGGCAAACTGGTTGGATGGTCAGCTCAACGCGGTTGACAGTGGCAACCTGTCGAGCGATTACAACGAAGAGCAGTTGCTGCAATACAGCCTGTGCCAGAACGAAGTATTGAACATACCGAATCTGGACAGCAGTACCTGTGATACCAGCTTTCTGCCGTCCCTCGGCGGCAACTGGCGCAGCCTGTTGTGTCTGCCCATCCGTGACGGCCAGGAACATATCAGTGGCCTGCTGCTGATTGCCAGTCATGCCGCTACTGACCTGCAGTGTTTTGCGCACTCGTTACGTTTGCTTGGCGACTTTTCCAGCGCCCAGATACAGATGCTCAACCAGTTGCATGTCGGGCAACAGCCGGCCAATGAGCCCTTGCCGGCCAGCACGGGCAACAGCCGTGGCTATGGTCTTATTGGTGACAGTGAAGCCATGCAGGGTGTCTATCAACTGATCGGCAAGGTACTGCACAACCCGGTGACGGTATTGCTGACCGGGGAGAGTGGCACAGGCAAGGAACTGGTCGCCAAGGCCATCCACGACTACGGTTCTCGGCGCACCAAGCCGCTGATCGTGCAGAACTGTGCCGCGCTGCCGGAGAGCCTGCTGGAAAGTGAGCTCTTTGGTTATCGCAAGGGGGCCTTCACCGGTGCCGAACAGGATCGCAAGGGGCTGCTTGATGCAGCCAATGGCGGCACCCTGTTCCTGGATGAAATTGGTGATATGCCGCTGTCGCTGCAGGCCAAATTGCTGCGCGTATTGCAGGAGGGCGAAGTACGCCCCCTGGGCAGCAATGAGACCCACAAGGTCGATGTGCGGATTATTGCCGCGACCCATCAGGACCTGCATGAAATGGTCCGTGCTGGCCAGTTCCGTGAAGACCTCTACTACCGGCTCAGCCACTTTCCGATTGAACTGCCGCCCCTGCGTGAACGCGGTGACGACATTCAGTTGCTGGCACGCCGCTTCGTCGAGGATGCCTGCTGCTTTTTGCAGCGTGAGACCTGCTACTGGGCCGAAGGCACCCTGGAGCTGCTGAGTAGCTACCACTTCCCCGGCAACGTTCGCGAACTCAAGGGCATGATTGCCCGGGCCATGCTGCTGTGCGACGGCAACCTGCTGTTGCAGGAGCACTTCAACCTGCCCAAGGACAGCCAGGCTGGCCCGAGTCTGAGCTTGCGCGAACGCCTGGAGCGCGTTGAGCGCAACCTGCTGCTCGACTCACTGCAGCGCAATCAGGGCAACCAGACCCTCGCTGCCACTGAGCTTGGCCTGCCACGCCGCACCCTGCTGTACCGCATGCAGCGCCTGAATATCAACCCAGCCGAGGCCAAGGCCAGAGACAAGAACAATGCCCAGAACAGCCATTAGTCTGGCGATCAAGCTGGTTTGCCACGCCCTGGCAGCCCTTGCGACGCCCGGCAATCATCCAGCAATGAGGAACTAGCTACATGAACAAATCAATCTGCTCTATCGCCCTGCTGTCACTTGCGGTCCTGCTGTTTGCTACCGGCTGTGGCACCGGCAGCCTGAAAGACTACCGTCCACTGGGTGAGCCGCAGGCTACCAGCCGTACCAACTGATCAATACAGGAGCTTTTCACCATGGAACTGGTTTTCGATATGGTTAGCGCCCCGCAGCAGATCCCGGGTATGGCTGCCAGCAAAACCTTCAGGCACGCCGGCGGCATTATTGGTCGCAGCGATGACTGCGACTGGGTCATCCCGGACCGTAATCGAGTGATTTCCGGCCGTCATGCACTGGTCAGCTATGACAACGGCGCCTTCTTTCTGACGGATACCAGCAGCAACGGCATTCAGATCAAGGACAGTGGCATGCCCCTGTCCAAAGGACAGGCCGTGCGCATCGAACATGGCAACGTGTATTGCCTCGGCGAGTTTGAAATTCGTGCCAAGTTGGTTCAGGACCCGACCCACTTCGAAACCGGGCTGCACCACAGTCAGCCAACCGGCAGCATCATCCCGGATGATGCCTTTCTTGACCTTGATCCGCTGAATGCCCTGGATCAACAGGAGCGCATGCACTATCAGGGCGACTCCCTGTCCCTGCTGGAACCGGTCAGCGAGTTCAAGGAAGCGCCCCTGCAACCGCAGGATTATGCCCGTATCGATACCGAAAGCCTGACGGTACCGGAGCTGGTTCCACCGCCTCCACCACCTGCCCCGGCACCCCAACCGGCCATTCGGGAAACCCTGCCTTCGACCTTCTGGGCCAAGTACGAGCAGGCACTGGGTGTCAGTCTCGACGGCCTAAGCGACGAGCAACGTGAAGCCCTGGCGCTGAGTTCAGCGGCATTGCTGCGGCAATGCATCGGTAACCTGCAACAGAGTCTGAAAACCCGCAGTGAACTGAAGGCTGACATGCGCCTGGCGCAGACCACGGTGCAGAGCGCCGGTAACAACCCGCTGAAACATACCGCCGATGGTAGCGAAGCCATGACCGCGCTGCTGCGCCGTCAGGACCCCGGGCAGATGCCCGCCAACCATGCCGTTGGACGCGCGTTCCGTGATCTGCAGGCGCACCAGGTGGCCCTCAGTGCCGCCAGCCGGGCGGCAGTCAAGGCCATGTTCGAGCACCTGTCACCCGAGCAACTGACCCTGCGTTTCGAACGTGAAAACAAATCACTGTTGAATACCGCCGGTGGCCGCTGGCGTGCCTACACCAAGCTGTATCAGGCCATGCAAAGCAACGACGATTGGAGCAAACGTCTGTTCGCACGTGATTTTGCCATGGCCTATGAAGAACAGATTCGCCTGATTGCCACCCTGAACACCGATATCCAAGGATGAATGCCATGCTGCGTATTGCTCTGTTGTCCCTGCTGCTCCCCCTGTTCAGCCTCAGCGGCTGCGCGATTTTGCAGTCCAACTCCGTTACCCGTATCGACCTGACCCTTGAGGGCAGTCGTACGCTGAACCCGGATCTGAATGGTCGCCCCTCACCCATCGTTATTCGACTCTATGAGCTGAAAAACCCGGTTGCCTTCGAGCACACCGAGTTCTTTGCCCTGTATCAGCAGGCGCCAGAGGTGCTGTCCATGGACCTGATTGCCAGTGAAGAACTGGAACTGCGCCCCGGTGAAAAACAGGTACTCAAGCTGACGACCACCGAACAGGGACGCTACATCGGCGTGATCGCGGCCTACCGTAATCTGCCCGAGGCCGACTGGCGCACCGTGATCTCCCTGCGCCCCGGTGCACGTAATGAAGTCAGCCTCTACCTCGACGAACTGAGCATCGGCCCGCAGGGCAGCGACAGCGCGAAAGGAAACTGAGCATGACAACCCGTAAAGTGGTCTGGCATGAGGGCATGCTGCTGCGCCCGCAGCATTTCCAGCAGCATGACCGATACTATGAGCATCAGATGAAGTCCCGCACACTGCTGATGCAGTCTGCCTCCTGGGGCTATTTCACGCTGGACATCGACAAACAGTTTCTAGCCATGGGCAAGCTGGTAGTCAGCGAAGCCAGCGGCATGCTGCCCGATGGCAGCCTGTTCGAACTGGGCGCCGAGCGCGAACCGCTGGCACTGGATATTCCTGCCAATACCAGCAACAGCGCCGTCTATCTCGCGCTGCCGCTGGTGACCGGCAACCACGTCGAAACCCGCCGCCCGGAACAAAAGGACGTACTGGCACGCTATATTGCCAGCGAAGAAGAGGTGACTGACTCCAACGCCGGTGATGACACCAGCAGCCAGATCAACTGTGGCTCACCGGATTTTCGTCTGGTCATGGGCAGCGAAGTCGATGACCCGGCCTTCGTCAAGATCAAGCTCTGTCACATCCTCGATACCACACCTGACGGCGTAGTCAGTCTGGACAGCGAGTTTGTACCAACCTACCTGCACCTGCATGCCAGCCCTTTTCTGCTCTCCTGCCTGAAAGAAGTGATCAGCATGCTCACCCACCGCGGTGACATTCTGGCCGAGCGGATCAAGGCCAGCGGCAAGGTCAGTGGTGCTGAGGTCGGTGACTTCATGATGCTTCAGCTGATCAACCGGCACGAGCCCATCCTGCGCCACCACCTGTCCTCGGATCAGCTCCATCCGGAGCTGCTGTACCGGGAACTGCTGGGTCTGCTCGGTGAACTGGCGACCTTCTCCAGCGACAGCAAAAGACCCAAGCTGGACAGCCGTTACCTGCACAGCGATCAGGCCACCAGCTTTCGCAAGCTGATGGATGCCCTGCGTCAGGTGCTGTCCATGGTGCTGGAGCAACACGCCGTCGAGCTGGCTCTGCAGCAGCGCCAGTATGGTATTCAGGTCTCGCCGCTACAGGATCACAAGCTGCTGGCCACCTCGTCCTTTGTCCTCGCGGCCAGTGCCCAGTGTGACTCGGAAGAACTGCGCCAGCGCTTGCCAGCGCATCTGAAGATTGGCCCGGTCGAGCGTATTCGGCAACTGGTCAATCTGCATCTGCCGGGCATCCGCGTCAAACCGCTGCCCGTCGCACCACGGCAGATACCTTTCCATTCAGGCAAGACCTATTTCGCGCTGGAACTCAACTCCGAAGAGCTGGCGCAACTTGAACGCTCGGGTGGATTCGCATTCCACGTTTCAGGCGAATTCGCGCAACTCGAGCTGACATTCTGGGCCATCAGGAACTGACACCATGATCAAGGAAATGGATTACAGCAAGGACGACCAGACGGTCATTCTCAACCGCAACGGTGATCTGCCGGCACAGACGCCGCTGACCGACTTTTCCGCGCCACCCAAGCTGGAAAAGATGGAACAACGGATGATCTACGCCACCCGCCGACGTGCCAGCGAGGGTGTGAACCTCAGCCTCAACCCGCTGATCGCCATGGCCGCGGCACTGCTCTCGGAAGTGGTGCGACTGAAAAGCAGCTATCAGGCCGAGGACCTGCATGCCCTCAAGGATCGGCTGGTCGCCGAGATCAAGCTGTTTGAACACCGCGCCCTGCAGGATGGTGGCGACAGTAGCGAGGTCATGGCAGCGCGCTATGTGCTTTGTACGGCCATCGACGAAGCCGTGGTCACCACCCCCTGGGGCAATGAGAGCGCCTGGTCGCAGATGAGCCTGCTCAGCAGCTTTCATAACGAAACCTTTGGTGGCGAGAAGTTCTTCCAGCTACTTGAGCGGCTATCGCGCAATCCGGTCAAGCATCTGCACTTGCTCGAGCTGATGTACCTGTGCCTGTCCCTCGGCTTTGAGGGCAAATACCGGGTCATGCCCCGCGGCACGCTGGAGCTCGAAGTCATTCGAGACAGCCTGTACCGCCAGATCCGCCAGCTGCGCGGCGACATTCCCCGGGAAGTCTCACCCCACTGGCAGGGCCTGAAGGATGCCCGTGGTCAGTTTGTGCGGGTGGTGCCCTGGTGGGTCATCACGCTCTTTACGCTGATTTGCCTGGCCGTCATCTACGGCGGTTTCACCTGGGTACTGGACGAGCAGCGCCAGAGCATTCTGCAGAACTATGAACAACTGCAGTCCAGCCTTATCGACAGCACGCTCAGGGACGACGCGCAATGAATGCAAAATCCGTATTACTCAAGAGTATGACCCTGTTCAAACGCAACTGGGTCTGGAGCCTGGTACTGGTTCTCGGTATTGCCGCCATTATCTGGTACGCCGGTCCGGCACTGGCCATCAACGACCGTAAACCCTGGGGCTCAGCAACCAGCCGTCTGCTGACCATCAGCCTGCTGTTTCTGACCTGGGGCTTGAGCCTGGTCTACAGCAGCTGGAAGGCCAGCGCCCGCAAGAAGGCCGAGGAAAACGATGCCGATGCCGCCGAACGCGCTCGCCGCGAAGGCCTGATCGTCGAAGAGCAGATGGAACTGCATGGCCGCTTCAAGCAGGCCCTGCGCACCCTCAGCCGCTCCAGTCTGTACAAGGGCCGCAGTGAGCGCTGGCGCAGCGAGTTGCCCTGGTATCTGGTCATGGGCCCGCAATCCAGTGGCAAGACCAGCCTGCTGGACTTTTCCGGCCTGGAGTTCCCGCTCAACAAGGGCGAGCAACAGCGCCTGACCCGGGATATTACCGGCACCCGCTATGCCGACTGGTATTTTGCCGAGCATGCGGTGCTGATCGATACCGCCGGCCGCTATCTGACCCAACCGGACCCGCACGTGGATGGCATCGGCTGGCAGACGCTGCTGGGCCTGCTGCGCAACCGTCGCCAGCGCCCACTGAATGGCGTACTGGTAAACCTGTCGATCGAGCAACTGCTCAGCGACAACGAGCTGGAACTGGAAACCCTGGCGCGCCAGACCCGCCAACGGCTGATCGACATAAACCAGAAGCTTGGAGTCGAAGTGCCGGTCTATCTGGTCCTCAGCAAGGCCGACCGGATTCCCGGCTTCGAGGAGTATTTCGACCAGTTATCCGCCGATGAAAGTGATCAGGTGCTGGGCGCGACCTTCCGCCAGGAACAGGAAGGCACGGATATCACCGTGGTCCGGGATGAATTCGAAGAGCTGCTGCGGCGCCTCAACAGCCAGGTGATCATGCGCATGCACCAGGAGCGCGATACCCAGCGCCGCGGACGCATACTCGACTTCCCGCTGCAACTCAGCCGCCTCAGCGAACAACTGAGCCTGTTTATCGAACTGGCCTTTTCCGGCAACCGCTACCAGCGCGCCAGTCAGCTGCGCGGGTTTTACCTGACCAACGCACCGCAGATGCGCGGTGATATCGACCCCATGACCGCCAGCATTGGCCGTAATCTGGGCCCGGTTACCAGCGACCTGCCCACGGTGCGTAGCGGCAAGGCGCGCTTTATCAAGCACCTGCTGAGCCGGGTGATTTTCCCGGAATCCGAACTGGCCGGACTGGATCAGCGCGAGATCAAGCGCATCGACTGGCGACAGCGCATTCTCTACGCCAGTGCCGCAGCCTGTCTGCTGATCGTTGGTCTGGTCTGGGCACACAGTTTCTCGGTCAACCACGGCAAGCTGGAACAGCTACGTGGACTGGCCCAGTCACTTGATCGGCTGCAACAGCAAAGCCCCAGCGGCGACGATGTGGCACGCACCCTGAGCATTCTGGATAGCCGCTTCAAGGCCACCGAAGTCTTTGCAGAGCGTGAAGAGACCCGTTGGCGCGAACGTGCCGGCCTGTTTCAAGGGCATGAGGTTAATCCAGAGCTAGACCAGGACTACCGTGACGAACTGGAAAGCCTGCTGCTGACCCGTGTTGGGCAGCGTCTCGAAGAGCAGATTCTGTCCAGTCTGCATGACCGCGAAAAACTCTTTGGTAGCCTGCGCGCCTATCTTATGCTGAATATGCGTGAACGCCGTGAGCCTGAGTATCTCAGCGCCTGGATGGCCGATGACTGGTCCCAGCGCTACCCCGGCAACACCAAGGTACAGGCTGGTCTCAATGGTCACTTCGAACGCCTGTTGTCGCGGCCCTTCCGTGCCTATCAACTGGACAATGCCCTGGTAGCCGAAGCGCGTCAGTACCTGCGCAGCGAATCACTGGCCAGCGTGCTGTACCGCACCCTCAGGGATCAGGCCTCGCGTCTGCCGGAATACCGTCTGATGAATCAGCTTGGCCCTCGCGGCAACATGCTGACCAGCAGCCAGAATATCATTCCCGGCTTCTTTACCCGCGACGGCTATGAGCAAATGTTTGTTGCCCAGGGCAACGACCTGGTGCAGAACATGCTGCGCGACAACTGGGTACTGGGTGACAGCGATACACTCAGTTCCCAGGATATGGCGCGACTGATGGCGGAAATGGAGCAACTGTATTTTGCCGAATACGCCAACCACTGGAGTGAAGCCCTGGCCTTGCTGGCAGTAGACCCGCTGCCAGGCATTGCCGAAGGCGTGCAACAGCTCAGTGGCCTGACCTCAGCCAACTCGCCGATCATCAAGCTGCTCGAAGAGGTACGGCATAACACCCGTTTCAGCGGCAATGATGATCTGACTGCCGGACCTGCCAGCCGGGCACCCAGTGCGGCACAGCGGGCACTGGAGCGACGTTTCGAGGAGCTGCACCCGCTGCTGGTCACCGATGGCACCCCCGGACCGGAACTGGTCCTGGCCCTGCAGGCACTGGACGCCATGCAGGTCCAGCTGAATGGCCTGGCACACGCCAGTGCACCTGAGCAGGCCGCCTTCGATATGGCCAAGGCCCGCGTCAGGGGCCAACAGGACGCCATCAATCAGGTCCGCGCCAGTGCTGCGCGCCTGCCGCAGCCGGTTGGCAACTGGTTCAAATCCCTGGCTGAAGACAGCTGGATGCTGGTACTCAATGACGCCCATCAGTATGTCAGCCAACGCTACCGCAGCGAACTGCTGGCGGATTACCGGCGTTCGGTCGGTCAGCGCTACCCCTTCAGTACGGATAGCGAAAGCGAAGTCGCACTGGCGGATTTCCGCGAGTTCTTCAAACCCCAGGGCACTGCCGATGTGTTCTTTGATCGCTACCTCAAACCCTTCGTCACCGGCAGCGCCGGGCAGTACCGGGTGCGTCAGGTGGATGGTCGGGGCTTGCCAGTCTCGCGCGAATTTCTCGCACAGATGGGCCGTGCAGAAACCATTCGGCGTAGCTTCTTCGCAGAAAATCCGGCAGAGCCGCAGGTGCAGTTTCGACTGGAGCCCTTCCTGCTCGACTCCAACCTGGGTCGGGCCAACTTCCGCCTGGGCAACCAGAACATGGAGTATCGCCACGGCCCGATCATTCAAACCGCCTTCAGCTGGCCCGCAGCGGCGGAAAACAGCCGCAGCAGTCTGATGGTCGAGGACCTCGGTGGTCGGCGCATGACCCTGGATCACAATGCCGGTGCCTGGTCACTGTTTCGCCTGCTGGATCAGCTTGAGGTCGACCACCATACCGACCGCGATGTGCTGATCCTCAAGGCCAACCTGGGCGGTATGCGAGCCAATTATTTGCTGCATAGCCAGCGCTCACCCAACCCGTTTGACTTGAGTCTGCTGCGCAGCTTTAACTTGCCGGCGAGGATCTGATGGAGCTTTTGACCCCCTGGCGCAGTGCCGCCAGAACCGATACCGGCAAGGTCCGCTCGCGCAATGAAGATGCCTTTCTGGCGTTGCCCGAGCGCGGCTTATGGGTTGTGGCTGACGGTATGGGCGGCCACCAGAACGGTGCGTTGGCCAGTCGCATGATCGTTGAAAGACTGTCCGAATTACCCGGCGGCAGCGATCTGGACCGCCGGGTCAAGGAGCTGCGACAGGCCCTGCACGACCTGAACAGGCGCCTGTCGCGTGACCTGACCCTGGATGCGGACAAACCCGACCCAGTCATGGGCAGCACCGTCGTGGCCCTGCTGGTCGAGGAGGATCGCGCCGTCTGTATCTGGGCTGGGGACAGCCGCTGCTACCTGTGGCGAAGCGGCAACCTGTATCAGATGTCACGTGATCACTCGCTGCTTCAGGAATTACTCGAAGACCAGCAGATGAGCGTCGAGCAAGCCTCGGCGCACCCCTCGGCCAACGCCCTGACCCGCGCGGTCGGTGCCAGTGAAAAACTCATGCTGGATGTGGTCGAGTTTACCGTCTACCCCGGTGATACCCTGCTACTGTGCAGTGACGGGCTATACCAGAGTCTGTCCAGTACCACCCTCAATTCGGCTATGGGCTTACCCTCGACCAGTCTGGTGCTTGAACGCCTGTTCGAGCATGCCCTGGATGGCCCTGCGCGAGACAACATCAGCGCGGTGGTCATTCGCCGATGAGCCTTCCGGAGAACCCCATGAATGCGCCACTCAAGGAAGAGGACGCCGAGTCCGCTCTGAATCACTTCGCCTTTGACCAACAGGCTCAAACAGCCCCGGTCGACCCTGAACCCTTAAAGGTCGTACCACTGCCGGATATCCTCAACCAGCGCTATCATATCGAGCGCCTGCTCGGTGTAGGGGGCATGGGTGCAGTCTATCGTGCGCGTGATCTGCTGCGTGCCCAGTATGGCGACCCGGAACCCTATGTCGCGCTCAAGACCTTGACCGACAGTTTTGCCGAATACCCGGACGCCAACGCCCTCCTGTTCAGCGAATTTGCCCTGACCAGCCGCTTGCATCATGCCCATGTGGTCCAGCTATATGGCTTTGATGTTGATCAACAAAGCCAGCGCGCCTTTATCACCCTGGAGCTGCTCAAGGGCCCTACCCTCGACCAGCTTATCGAGGCCAATCCTGCAGGCATGCCCTGGACGCAACTGCGTGAGATCGCTTTGCCCCTGCTGCAGGCCTTGAGCTTTTCGCACCAACGTGGCGTTCTGCACGGCGACCTGAAGCCCAGCAACATCATCATGGCCGAGGATGGTCTCAGGCTGTTTGATTATGGCCTGGGTCAGGCAACACAAGGCCTTATGCCTGGCTTGCCACGTCTCAGCCGGGCACGTATTGCCGCCTGGACGCCGCGTTACGCGGCCCTTGAGTTACTGAACGGCGAAGCTCTGACCGCTGCCGCTGATGTCTACGGGGCCGCCTGCATTCTCTATGAGCTGAGCAGCGGTCACCACCCCTTCAGTCGTCTGACTGCACGCCAGGCCAAAGCCATGGAGCAGGACAAGACGCTGCAACGCCCACCCCTGCTACCTGCCCATCTGTGGCCAGCGCTGAAAGCCGGTATGGCTTTTGAGAAGAATCAGCGCATTGACTCGACAGCGTTGCTCGACGCACTCAATTCGCCAAAGCCCGGCCTGCTCAAGCGGCTGACCAGGCGTTTTTGATCGGCACTTGCATCCTCGATAAACAAGCCCGTTCCCGCGGTGCGTCACGCTGGGACGGGCGGCTCACAGCTGAAAATCATTCCCCGTCCAGGTCAGCCTGGCACAACCGACAAATCAGGAAATTATCGGTCCTCTGAGCAGAACCTGATCACATTAAATGCAAATCTAAATCTAATCTTATTGACAACCATTATCATTAGTATTTAATAGTGCGCGTCGCAGATGGACATAGAAGCCATCCCACTTCCAAAGATAATGCCAACGCACAGGATCCAGGACGAACTTATGAAGCCTACACAGCTATTCAAGCGCCATGGTCTGGCACTTGCCGTGACTGCAGCTTTGCTGCCCATGGGAGTAGCCGCACAAACCTCCAACACACTGCAACTGCCATCCATGCAGGTGGTTGGTTCCGAACAGGATGCCATTTCACGTCAAACCGGCGCCGTCGTGATTATTGACCGCGAGCAGATCGAGCGCATTCAGCCTAGCTCTACCGAAGATGTACTGCGCCGGGTTCCCGGTATCAATGCCAAGACCGAAGAAGAGTCTGCTGTGGTCAGCAATATCGGTATTCGTGGCCTGTCGGCCAGCGAGTCGAAATCGCTGATTCTGGAGGACGGCGTGCCGGTAGCACCGGGTCTGTTTATCGGCAATGATCGCTACTTCAACCCGCGCATCCAGCGCATGGAAGGTATCGAGGTACTCAAGGGCTCATCTTCGCTGCGCTATGGTCCGTCCACCATCGGTGGCGTGATCAACTACCAAACCAAAACCCCTGATGGCGTTGCGCTCAACACCCGGATTGGTTCATTCAATACCCGCGAAGCAACCCTTGAGGCTGGCGGCCGCAGCGAGTCTGGTGATACCTATGCTGGCCTGGTAGCGACCAAGGCACGCAGCGATGGCTTTCTGGATCGCGACTACGACATGACTGACCTGATGTTCAAAGCGGGTACAGCCATCGGCGACAATCAGAATATCGGCTTCAAGTACTCCTGGTACGAGAATGACGCCAACATCTCCTACCGCGGTATGTTGCTTGAGGATTACCGTGATCGGCGGACCTACAACCCGGCCCCGGATGACTACTTCCTCACCGATCGTCGTGCCTTCGACATCAATCACGAATGGCACCTGAACGATCGCGCCACCCTCCGTACATTGGCCTACTGGAGCGAAATGAGCCGTGACTACTGGCGCTATGCGGTCGACACCGCCGCTTCCAATGCGGCTGGTCGCTGGGTCTATACCGACAGCCTGCGGGGCAACAATCGCAGCTTCGAACGCTGGGGCGTGGAATCCCGCCTGAACCTTGATCATGACCTCTTTGGTCTGGTCAACGAGGCGGAGTTCGGGCTGCGCTTCATGAAGGAAGAGTCGGACGACCGCACTATTGCTGCAACCCGCGCAGCCGACCGTCGCGGCGACTTGCTCGCCAAGCGTGCCGATCTGGCTGAGAGTCTGGCCGGTTACGTGCAGAACCGTTTTGTGCTCAGCGAGCGCCTGGCAGTTACCCCTGGCCTGCGCGTCGAGTCCTATGAGCAGACCCGTCGTGAGCGGGTACAAAGTGGTAATCCGGTCAATGC
This sequence comes from Gammaproteobacteria bacterium HGW-Gammaproteobacteria-11, assembly GCA_002840055.1. Classification (GTDB taxonomy): domain Bacteria; phylum Pseudomonadota; class Gammaproteobacteria; order Pseudomonadales; family Pseudomonadaceae; genus Halopseudomonas. The sequence goes on from PGZJ01000009.1 coordinate 81,452, forward strand.
CTCGGAAAGCACGCGGAATACTGAAGTGTTGCCAGGCGTCGGCTTCACCTATCAGTTGGCCCCTGCTGCACAACTGTATGGTGGCGCCTATCGGGCTTTCTCACCGGCGTCCAATGGGGTCGCGCTGGATGGTCTGGTCGATCAGCAGCTGGATGGTGAACGCTCTGACAACTATGAGTTCGGTGTGCGCGGCAGCCAGGGTATCTACACCTACGATGTCACCGCCTTCTACATGGACTTCGACAATCAGGTGGTAACCGGCAACAGCGATCCTAACCTCTCGCAGTCCAATGCCGGCAAGACCCTGCACTACGGTCTGGAAGGCGCTCTGGGTATCGAGTTGGGTGGTGGTTTCAGTCTGGATACCAACGCCACCTGGGTACCGAAATCAGAATTCCGTTCCGGGGACAACGAGGGTAATCGTCTGCCCTATGCACCCGAGTTTCTGGCCAACGTCTCCCTCAACTACACCCAGGGTCGCCTGAGCACTGCCCTCAACGCGCACTACCGCGGTGATCAGTATGGCGACCCAACCAACCGCAAGGATATTCCTGCCGATGCGGCTGGTGGCATCTGGGGCGGCGAGATGCGCTCGTACACCGTGTATGACCTGCTGACCCAGTATCAGGTAAACGATCACCTGCGTCTGCAGGGTGCGGTTAAGAACTTGACTGACAAGCGTTATATCACCGGTCTGCGTCAGGGCATCTATGTCGGTCCTGAGCGTTCCTTTGAAGTGGGTATGAACTACCGCTTCTAATCCATGTGAACCACGATGCTGGGGCACCCAGTGTCGTGGTTTGAGAAACAGGGAAAACTGACACGGGATAACCCGGAACCTATTTTCGCGGTGAATCCCAAGCAACAAAAAAGCCTGCACATGTGCAGGCTTTTTTGTTGTCCGTCTGGCTTGGCAAGATAGCAAACCAGAGGGGTGAATTGGTCGGAGAGACTGGATTCGAACCAGCGACCTTCTCGTCCCGAACGAGACGCGCTACCAGGCTGCGCTACACTCCGATATGGGGCAGAATTTTTACCGAAAAGACGGTTTTGCGCAAGGGGTAGTACGCAAAAAGTCCCGCCACGGCAGTGGCTTAGCGTTAAACAGGCGTTAAACCCAATCCTCTGCCGTGTTGGCATTGTGTAGCCGCTTATCCGTTGCTGGCAACTCAAGATACTGATGCGACTGGCTCAACAGCCAGCGCAACGGACTGCGCTGGCCGTCAGACCAGGCGGCCTCAAGCGCTGCCAGACAGGCGCATGGAATCACCGTCAGCAATGGCTGCCAATTATCTCCCGTCTTGATCAAACAGGGCTGATCCGGCGTCCTGGCTGCCTGTGCCAATAATGCCTCGATCAACGCCTGATTCAAATGCGGCAGATCACAGGGCAACACCAGCAAATGTGTTGTGCGGCAGGCCTGTAATCCACTGAGGATGCCCGCCAGCGGGCCGGGATAATCCGTCGTAGCATCATTGACCAGGCGATCGGCCCAGGCTTGGTATTGCGCCTGATGACGGTTACAGCTGATCAGGGCTTCACTCACCAGCGGCCTGACCAGTCTCAGTAATTGGGGCGCAATGGGCTCTCCATGCCAGAGCATCAGCCCCTTGTCACGCCCGCCCAAGCGACTACCCTGCCCGCCTGCAAGCAGCAGTGCAGTGAGCGCCTGTCGAGGTATTGGCTGCATTGATTCGCCTCCGGCGATAGGGTCTGCTGTGATATAAAGAGGCATTGAATCGATTGACCAAGGATTGCCTGCCATGGCCCAGAATACCACCGATTTTATCCCCCTCAATGTCGCCATCCTGACCGTTAGTGATACCCGCAACCTGGAAACCGACACCTCCGGACAGCTCCTGGTTGATAGCGCAACAGAGGCTGGCCATTTTCTCGCGGACCGCCAGCTACAACCTGACGACATCTACCAGATCAGGGCTGTGGTATCCGACTGGATTGCCCGGCCCGAGGTACAGGTTATCCTGATCACCGGTGGCACCGGCTTCACTGGTCGCGACAGCACACCCGAGGCAATCATTCCGTTGCTGGATAAATCCGTAGATGGTTTTGGCGAGTTGTTCCGGCATCTGTCCTGGACCGAAATCGGCACATCTACCCTGCAGTCCCGCGCACTGGCAGGCCTGGCCAACCGCACCCTGGTGGTCTGCATGCCTGGTTCAACTGGCGCTTGCCGCACTGCCTGGACAGGTATTCTCAAGGAACAGCTTGATAGCCGCACACGGCCCTGCAACTTTGTCCAGCACCTGGCCAGCGCACCAGCCTGCGGCACCCGCGCATGAGTTTGATGCCTGTCAGTACCGCCCTGCAGCGTATTCTGGAACAGGCGGCAGCGGAACCTGAACGCCCGATTGATCATCTGCCTTTGCATCAGGCACTGGGTGCGATACTGGCCTCCCCGATACTGGCCGGATGTGATGTGCCGCCATGGGACAACAGCGCCATGGACGGTTATGTCTTCAGCAGCAAAGATCTGACCCAGGCACTGCAATCAGGTTTACCTGTCACTCAACAGATCTTTGCCGGCATGGCACCTGCACCCTTGCAAGCCGGTAGCTGCGCTCGCATCTTTACCGGCGCCCCGGTGCCGGCTGGCGCCGACTGCGTAGAAATGCAAGAGCAGGTCCAGGTTCTGAGTGACGGTATGGTGCAGCTATCTGAACCGCTCACGCCAGGGCAGAATATTCGCCAACAGGGCCAGGATGTTCGCCAAGGCGACCTGCTGCTGCCTTCCGGCACACGGCTCCGCCCGCAGGAACTGGGGTTGATCGCCTCGGTAGGTATTGATCAGGTGGTCACGCGTCGCCCCTTGCGCGTGGCGGTAGTGTCGACCGGCGACGAATTGATAGAACCGGGCCACCCCCTTGGGCCGGGGCAAATCTATAACAGCAACCGCTACACCTTGATGGGCTGCCTGCAGCGACTGGGCCAGACAGTGATAGACGGAGGCATTCTCGCTGACGACCCCATTCTGACTCGGCAACGGCTAACACAACTGAGTCAGGACGTTGACCTGATCATCAGCTCCGGCGGGGTGTCCGTTGGCGATGCAGACTGCCTTGGTCAGATACTGCGGGAACAGGGTGATGTGGTCCTTTGGAAGCTGGCCATCAAGCCAGGCAAACCCTTTACCCTGGGCCGCTTTGCCAATACCCCGGTGCTGGGTTTGCCTGGCAACCCTGCGGCCAGCCTGGTGACCTTTGTGCTGCTGGTAAGACCCTACTTACTGCGGCGCATGGGTATCGAACAACCCGAGCTACTCAGCCTGAGTCTGCCAGCCGGTTTCAGCACTACGCGTGTCGGCAACCGAGATGAATATCTGCGCGCCAGGCTGGATCAGGGACGCGTTGTGCTGGCAGGCAACCAGAGCTCTGGCGTACTCAGCAGCGCCAGCGCCGCAAGCGGTCTGGTTCTTGTGCCTGCCGGCCAGCTTGCTCACGAAGGCCAACCCGTCGCCTTTCTGCCTTTCGAAGGTCTGCTGGACTGAGCAAGCTTAACGAGCAGGAGCTCGACATGCCCAGAATCGGGTAGGAGCGGCGGCCCCGCCGCGAGGGGTTTCCTGCGGGAAGGTCGAGTTCCATCTCGACCAGCAACCTCAGCCGCACCTCCGCTGACCGAGGTGGAACTCGGTCACTCCCAGGAGCGCACTACACTTAATCCTGTGTGAGCCTCTGCCTGGGAAGGTCGAGTTGCATCTCGACCAACAACGCCCCCCGATCCCAACACCGGCCGAGGTGGAACTCGGCCACTCCCAGGGACGCACTACACTGAAT
>PGZJ01000053.1 GCA_002840055.1 Gammaproteobacteria bacterium HGW-Gammaproteobacteria-11
TATGACGTCAGATTTACAGTCTGATCCCTTTGGCCGCTCGGGAACCCCTCCAAAGTGAGGCGGCATTTTCATCACTTGCCACCCTACTGTCAAGCTTTTCCTCATAAAAATCTTGAGGTTAGCTTTACTGACAGCCGCCTTGCCAAGGAATCTTGGATTCCCCACGGCGAAGCGGGCGCCATTCTATTTAAACTATTGAGAAGATGCAATGCCAGTGCAGGGCATATGGCGAAATTGCAGGGCAGGCATGTCTGCTTTCAAGCTTTCCATGACCCCATCACCCAATTGATCACGACTAGCGGCGCTCACCTGCACCCAGTATTTGGAGTGCATTCTCGGCAACTCACGCACCAGCGCCGAATAATCAACCTCGCTTAAGCGCGCCACTACGCCCTCTGCCGAATCCTTTCGGGAGAAGATGCCCAGTGAAATGCCATTAGCCAAGTCACCAACGGTAATGATGTAGCTGTCAATATTACGGCTTTGCAACTCGCGCAATTGCCGCAGGGAAGCCTGCCTGGAAGCGAGCGGCGGCAGATACACCCAATAATCCACGCCGACCTCGGTATCTATCCGTCGTATTTCCGACTGGATATCCAAGCTCAAAAGCCGCTGCTCCAAGGAAAGCGCAGGCGACTCCTCATCGAAGCCACCCAGAAATAGGCAGCCACCGCCGGACGACGCCGGCTGCCCAGCGTCTTTACGGCTCGAAGGAGAGGATTCACTAAGCAGAGTGATGTTGGGCTTCGGCCGGTCATAAGCATCAAGAGGCACCACCTCCTTGATGCGCACGGGTGACTGATACTGATGCTGCACCCAGAAGAATACGTTCAACAGCACCAACAGGAAAAATAACCAACGCATGCAGGCTCGACCTTCTATGTGACGCTAGGGACAAGCAATCGCCAGCCCGCGAAAGACCAGATCCGGAACCCGCCTAACCCCGACCATATCGTCGATCAGCGTTGCGTCGCCACCGGTGGAGTAGATTACAAAGTCAGCCCCCAGATAGTCGCTGGCCGCCAGGACTTGCGAAGCAACAAAACTACGCAGCATCAGAAAGCACCCCCGCTCAACCGCCTGGACGGTGCTTCGCCCAGGCGCAGGCTCACCTTGCATCATTGGGATTTCTTCTGCCGTATAGCTGATGCGTCGGGTATGGGTAGTCAACTGCTGCCTAAGAAGAGAAATCCCTGGGCAAATGTAGCCCCCCAGATGGCCGCCCTCTGCATCAACGAAGTCAACCGTGACCGCCGTCCCCAGGTCGATTACCACCATTGCCCGGCGCTCCAACTGGAACGCGCCAACCATGGCCAACCAACGGTCCATCCCTAAACGGTCGTACTCGAGGTACCCGTTCACTACGCCACCAAGCCGAGGCGCTGGTAGAGCGCGCTGTACGTCAATGAACAATGCACTGGAGATGCACGAACACAGCTCTTCAGTCTCGAGATCGCTACGAACGCTGACTAGCCGCGCACGCTCAATCTTTACGCCAGTCAGGCCAGAGAGCGCACTAAGGAGGTCCACGGCCGATACAGAAGCGCCCTGAGCCGCAACATCACCGCTTACTTGCAACACCCGCCATTTGATCAAGCTATTGCCACAGTCGAGCTCGAGAATCATTGATCAAGCCTCAAACTTAGCTCACCACCACTGAAGGAGCGCACACCCCCATCAATCATCATCCTGAGCCCGCCTTGATCATCGACGCCCAAGACCGTGCCCGAGCAATCTTGAGACCCGGTACTCAGCGTGCATTTCAGGCCTTGCCAGACATGGTTAGATTCCCACTCACCCTTCATCGCGGCAAACCCGACCTGGGCATGCCGCTCCAAATTTTGTCTAAGGGTGGCGGCCAATATCAGCAGCAACTCGTTTCGATCAACCATACCTGCATGCTCTTTAACGGATGTCCAAAGCTGATCTATTCCCGCCGCCTCAATCATATTGACATTGATGCCGATGCCGATAATTACGTGACATACATCCGCCGGGTCGCCAGTCAGCTCAAGCAGAATCCCTGCGATCTTGCGGCCATCAACGTATACGTCGTTAGGCCACTTGACGCCCGCTTGCGAGATGCCGACTTGATGTAGCACCTGCATTACCGCCAGCCCGACCACCAGACTCATACCAGAAAGCTGACTAGCACCGCCCTGCACCTTTATAGCCAAGCTGCAATAAAGGTTCTGCCCGAAAGGACTCACCCAACTACGACCGCGCCGCCCTCTACCAGCAGACTGAGCCTCTGCAAGAACCAAAAAAGGAGGTGGCACGATCTGCAGGAGCCGCAATGCCTGAGCATTAGTAGAGTCAATCGAGTCGTAAAGATGCAGCGACCACCCAATCTGCTCCAGTTGCGGCGCGAGCGCCTCATGATTGAGCAGCGAAAGAGGTTCCGCCAAGCGGTACCCACGCCCGGGGACTTTATAGAGGTTAAGCGGTGCGTCAGCCTGAATACGTTGCAGGTGCTTCCAGACCGCACTGCGACTTATGCCGAGCGCCTCCCCCAGTTCACGCCCCGAATGAAAGCGCCCATCCTGAAGCAACGTTAACAGCCTATACATGCCACCCCCAAAAGAGGCCGAATGATAGCGACACCAACGACAGGTGCCTATCACAGTCTTTAAATCGCCCAAAAGCAAACCCCCGACCAGCTTACGCGGGTCGGGGGTTTGGGAAAGGAGCTTGACGATGACCTACTCTCACATGGGGAGACCCCACACTACCAT
>PGZJ01000018.1 GCA_002840055.1 Gammaproteobacteria bacterium HGW-Gammaproteobacteria-11
AATCACACTTACCGGCGCCGCTTTGGTCGCGCTGCTGATTGCACTGAGCTACTGGGTACTGGTGCGCCAACTGGAACTGCGCGCCCAGGAGGAAGTGACGGCCAAGCTCTCTCAGATCGATCATGGACTCCTCGAAGACACCAAAGCCCGTATGGGCCGCTCCTGGCAACACGCATTGAGCGATACCGTACTCGGCCATGACAACCTTTCGATTACGGTCATCGGCGATACAGCGAAATCACCCATTTTCAGTATCGGCCGATTCGCCAATGCGCCGCAGCAGCTGGATCTCGTGAGCAGGGACGGCGACTATCTTGGCTGGACAACGAAAGATGGCGTGCAGATGCTAACCGGGCGCAAGCAAATCCAAGTTCCGGGACTGGCTCCAATGACGCTTTTACTTTCGCAAGATCGCAGTGCCGATCAACGGCTGGTGGCTGCATTCCTGCGCTCGGCCTTAGTGACCGTGCCGATGCTACTGATATTGATCGGATTGGCTGGATGGCTAATCGCCCAAAATGGCTTGCGGCCGCTTCGCAAGTTCCGGGCCTTGGCGACTAAGGTATCTACACAGGATCTATCACCTCGAATCCGCACCGATCGGCTTCCGCAAGAGCTCCAGGCATTGGCGCACAGCCTCAACGTAATGCTTCATCGACTCGATGACGGCGTTCAGCAACTGTCACAATTCTCGGACGATGTGGCTCATGAGTTAAAAACTCCGCTGAACAACCTGATAGGCAAGGCGCAGGTGACTTTGGTGCGTGAGCGAAGCAAGGAGCATTATCGGGAGGTGATCGAGTCGTCGGTTGAAGAACTCGAACGCATGGATCGAATCGTGTCAGACATGCTGTTTCTCGCCCAGGCCAGCCACGCCAGCCCAGCACTGAAGCTCGAACAATTATCTTTAGGAAGCGAGGCGAGGCGCGTATGTGAATACTTCGAAGTCCTTGCCGAAGAAGCGGGAGTCGCTACGACAGTAACGGGCGATGCCATGATTTTGGGAAATCGACTTATGGTCCAGCGGGCCATTTCCAACCTGCTATCCAACGCGCTGCGGCATTCAAATACTGGCAGTACGGTCGAACTTAAGATCCTTGAGGAGGACGTAGACATCGTCTCGCTGGCTGTCACCAATCATGGCGCGACTATCGAATCGGATCATCTCCCACATCTGTTCGACCGCTTTTACCGCGTTAACGGCATACAACCTCGCGGGGCAGGATTGGGGCTAGCGATTGTCCGCTCAGTGATGAACCTCCACAAAGGCCACGTGGCCGTCGCCAGCAAAGACGGTCGGACCACGTTTGAACTCACGTTTCCTCGGCAGGCCTGACTCAAAGTGATACCGCACGGAGACAGCCATCACTACGAAGGGGCAAAAACCACAGGGACAAACAACCATTTCGAGGGCATGCGCGTTGGCCGGGTAACCAGGCCCGCAAGCCCCAACGCCGTTCATTTAATGCATGCGTCCTCGCTAATTCCGGCGAGAATGCCGCAAGCCTCAACTTCCCGCCCATCGTTGCAATTAGCCCGCAGTGAAACGAGTTGTCGTTCGAGTGATTGCAGAGCGGTTGATCTGACTTGAGAAATGTGATCATCGAGTAAGGCATTGACGGCCGTACAAGGCTGGCGAGGGTCATCCTGGTAGCTTTGGAGTGCGTGAATCTCTGGAAGTGACAGATTCAAGATTCGGCAGCGCCGGATGAAAGCTAGCCGCTCGCCATGCTTCTCGGTGTAGACACGATAGCCGTTCGCCTGGCGATCAGGCGGTGGCAACAAGCCCTGCTGCTCATAGAAGCGGATCGTCTGTGTATCAATCCCTATTAGCCTTGCTAACTGACCAATGCGCATCGTGTGAATCCTCATCGGCTCTGCGTTATTGACCTTATAGTAGCTATAAGGCTTTTAATGATCCCATCTTCGATTTCAAGTGGAGCCGTATCATGAGCAAGTCCGATGGTCCCTGCGGCTGCGATGCGACACCAGCCGCTGATGCCGATATGCAAAACCCTTCCGATACGACGGGGCAATGGGTCAGTGTTTACGCCGTGCCCAAGATGGATTGTCCATCAGAAGAGCGAATGATCCGCTTGGCGCTGAATGGTTTGGACGGAGTTCGGAAGCTGACTTTTGATCTGTCGGACCGTCGGTTAGATGTCATGCATGACAGTGCCGTTGAGCCCATAACCAAAAAGCTGGCGACGTTAGGGCTAGGCGCCACTCTTCAGAAAACTGTCGCGGCAGACCCTGAGATGATCAAAGCCGCCGAGAATCCGGCGAACTCTACACAGGAATCCCGCTCCCTACGTTTACTGTTAGGCATCAACGCCTTCATGTTCGTGGTAGAGATGACTGCTGGCCTGATTGCCAGGTCCGCGGGTCTGATTGCCGATTCGCTCGACATGTTCGCTGACGCGGCAGTGTACGGCCTGGCCCTTTATGCGGTTGGGCGCAGCGTCAATCTGCAGGTGCGTGCTGCACACCTTGCTGGTGTGCTCCAGCTGATTTTGGCCCTCGGCGTGCTCGTAGAGGTGATCAGACGCTTTATATTCGGCAGCGAGCCCGAGTCGCTGATAATGATGGCCGTCGCGTTCCTGGCATTGCTCGCCAACACGGGTTGTTTGCTGCTGATTTCCAAACACCGGGAAGGTGGTGCTCACATGAAAGCGAGCTGGATATTCTCCGCCAATGATGTGGTCATCAACATGGGCGTCATAGTCGCCGGAGCGCTCGTCGCTTGGACTGGGTCCAACTACCCAGACCTGATTATCGGTACCGTCGTGGGATTCATCGTTCTCAACGGCGCTCGGCGTATTCTGGCGCTCAAGGGTTGAAGGAGCTCCCGTTACAGAAAAAGGGTGTCTTCATGCCTGTAAGCCATCCGGGTCTAGCGGCGTCAGCTAAAACTGGCGACGCCGCTTTAGCCGTTGGCGGATGGTGGGTATTGCAGAACGTGGGCTGCAAAGTCCATCAGCGAGACGAAGCCGCACTGATCGGCTTTTCCTTCACGCTGTAGGTGGTAGCCCCGCATGCCTTGCCCAATTGGACCAAGCATATCGGCTTGCAACGTGTCACCGATCATTGCGATAGCGGAGGCTTCGCAGCCAAGCTGTTCGATCATCTGACGATAGATTGCGGGCTCAGGCTTTATTGTCCCAACCTCAAAGCTCCATCCGTAAACATCGAACGACGGCAGTAACAGTTTGGCCGGAATCGCATATGGGGCTGCGAGATTGGAGCACAACGCGAGATTCAGGCCGGCGTCCTTTAGCTGATTTAGCGACTCCAACGCATCATCGAAAAGGCGAACGCTGGCCAGCTCGGTGAAAAGGTCGCTTTCAAGGCTAGCTAACTCAGAGTTGCTCAACTGCGCACCGAAATAATCGGCAGCTCCAGCCAAGCCCAGATTTCGAGTCATCAGAGTCCGTGCGTCATCCGGCCTTGGTGTTTTGCCCTGAAGCCGCAGGTTCTGCATCAGTTGGCGGAAAGGATGGCGGCGCTCACCTATCTGGAGAAGCGTGCCAAACACATCGAAAACTACTGCTTGTATCATGCCGGTACCTCTACCGTTGGAGGCGAACCGCCCACCCGAAGAGCGATGCCGCCCCTCTCAGTTTTCTGAACTGGATTTCTTCAGAGGTGGCACGAAGAAGATGGGTCTTTGCGGGGGCGCTATCAGGATATCTGTCGACTTGATGCTTGTGCCTTTTCGACGCCTTGTTTTGCCGTTCTTGTCGACCGCCAGCAGATCACCGGTCGCGACAGCAATGTCGAGTGCCTGCTTTACGCGAAGCTCGTCAGCCATGGTGTAGTTGGTCAATCCGCTCATCAGGCCCAAAAAAGGTTGCCGTTCTACCTCGTAGACCTGTTTGGGCAAGAGCTCCGAAAGTTCTCCTCGGATGCGGTCATTGGTAGCATCGTCGAAATAATGCTCATCCAACAGCAAATCGTGCTGACCTGTCACGGCGATATCCCGATTGGCGTCGTAGCTGAAAAAGCTGGAAGGCGACAGCATATGGGAAAAGTTGTTGCCGTATTTCCAGTGGATCTTCTTCATCACATCGTTAGCGCGGTAGTTGTTCGCCAGATGGATAAACCAATAGGCCATCGGGTTGCTGCCGGCCGGACGAATGAAGAAGACGGTCATGTACTGGGCACCGCTTTCCTGCTTGATCCCCTCGGACAGATAGCGCTGGATCAGGTATTGCCAGCTCCGTGGCTGATGCGCCTTCAGCTGTTTAAGCATGTCCCATGGCACATGCTGATCCAAGCCGATATTTGCAATGGCTTTCCGGTTCGCTTGGCGGTCGGCTAGATACGTAACCAAAAAATCGACATTGAAGGTCAGCAGGACCTCGGCTTTGTTGAGATTCTGGAAAATCCATTTGATCTTAGGGAACGGCACATCGCCATACATCATGCCCAGCCCCGCAGCGAGGATTGCCTTTTTCCGAGCCGGCTGCATATCTCAGACCATCTATCCACTCGTCAATACGCTCGTATCGTCAAAGGTTGGGTGAAAGCCATTGGCCCTGATCCAGCCCTGTATGGCATTCACACAATAAGACGTACGAAGGCATCGCTGATCTATCGCAGGACGAAGAACCTGCGGGCAGTTCAACTGTTGCTCGGCCATACGAAGCTGGAGAGCACCGTTCGATATCTGGGGATTGAGGTCGATGATGCCCTAGAGATGGCGGAACAGACCGAGGTTTGACCATGCATAGCGACGGTCGAAGCCAGGCCGTCGCTAACCGGCCAAATGCTGCCCCACCGTACCAAGCGGATCTGTGCCTACTGCGTTCAGGGCGAATCTATGACTACTACATCTGAAAGCTGGCGAGTTGTATGCCAAGACCCAGGGGATGGCAGCGGAGACGTCATCGTTGAGCTTCCATCAGAGCTACTTAAGCACTCAGACGGAGTTTGGGTGATGAGCTGTCAGTTGAGGCGGGAGAGGAAAACATTTGCTTGAAACTCCAGCAACGAGCTGATGGCGCCTCGTCATAGCAATCCAAACAATGTCTGATTGTGGTTGACTGCTTTCGCTCCAAAACGGCGGCTAGCGGCCACTAGGAGACATTCGCTGGTAACTGGTTGAGCCAACGTAGAGAGCTACCTACTGCAGCCATATTACTGGAGCGACGGTGGCGCTATCGGAATGACGGCACCCCAGTTAAAGGAGAAAGCAGCTCATCCTCGTCCATGAGATACCCTTCTACTTCAGGCAGGATCAAAACACCTAGCGTGTAGTTGTATTCATTACCCTCGATGACAAAGGCATGCTCTTCAATTTCAAGCTCTGTATTTTCTCGCGGAAGCCAGACACTTGCAGAAACGACACCGGACTGTCCACCCGCTGAGCGTGCTGCATGGTTCAGTATCGACTCAGCGGGCAGCTCAATGATTTCTTTTCGAGTCGCGAAGTACGCACCTGATCGAAATGCCCGCTCGTTTGAGCAGGACCAGTCAAGGAAGCCATCTCTGGCTGAAAGAACGATCACTCGACCGGGTGCGATCTCTCGCCATTTCAAGGCAGCCGCTGTGACAGAAACACCGTATCGATCTGCACAGTGCCGGAGCAGATCCATTGAAAATGGCTGTCCATCTATCTGTTCTCTGAAATCATCGAGCGGCATCAGCAAATACGATGCGAATGTATCAGCTTCGACCTCAATCTCACGCCCATAGGAATCCCAGGTGTGCATGTCTTGATTCGAGCATTCGAAGCGAGACTGACGCTCGCGATGAAGCATGTAGTGGCCAAACTCATGAGCAATGGTGAAGCGAAGTCGGCCTTCTGACTCAACGTTCTCGTTAACGCCAATCATCCACCCATCGCCCTTCGGGCTCTTGACCAGCATGCCCTCGAACGAAGGGAGCGGAACTGGTTTGATAGCCAGAATTGGCTGATCAGGGCAGGTTTGCGACGACCACTCAAGCACTAATGCTCTTACATCGACCGGAAACCGGTCTGCCCCTAATACTTGCTGCAAGACTCGAGAGATACGAATCGCTTCGCTCTTAGGGGTTATTGTCATGCTAAGTCAGCTCCACCAATCGTCGACCATCTTTCGCAGCCGCTCTTTGTCCTTGTCGTCCAGCTGCTGGTATTTGCGGAAGAACGTTTTGTCCGCCTCAGCCGCTAAATCTGGGGCAGCTGTTCCTAGCAGTGACTCCGGCGTCAGACTTAGCGCCATTGCGATTTTCGTCACCTTGTCTAAGGACGGGTTCGGCTTGTCGCGATTCTCTAGCTCCCACAAGTAGCTCTTGCTCGATTCGGTAAGTACCGCCAGCTGCTCGAGCGACATACCTAGATCCCGCCTCCTAGCGCTAATTCTCTGTCCAAGGGGTGATGCCACGGGCGCCTCCTTCTGAGTTGGCCGACCACAATACCATTATAACGAACGAAATCGTACCTATTGACAGGCACCACGATACGGGAGCATTGTGGATTCGTCGTTCGGTCCCACCGAACAAAATTGTAACTAGATGGAGAACAAGACAATGACTACCGACCCTTCTCTCGACCCATCTCATCAGCAGCCGGACAAGAGCCGCTCCGCCGTTGTGAAAATCAATGGCGAAACTGTAGCAGTCGACGACTGGACGCCTACTGCCCGCCAGATTCTGACTGCAGCCGGCCTGCAGCCAGTTACAGAGTACGCGCTTTTGAGCTGGCCTGAACAAGGGCCGACCGAAGAGCTTGGCCTCGACGAAGCTATTCCCTTGCCTCGCAACGGTGCGATAGCGGAATTCCTGGCGATGCAAGCAGATGGCGTTTTCTACTTCATGCTGAACGATCAGCGCTTTGCCTGGGCGGGCTCCCTGACCGCAGAGGACGTTCGCAAAGTAGGTCGCGTACCGGCAACTATGGAGTTGTGGCTGGAACGACGCGACGAGCCCGATGTGCAGCTGGAGGCGGAAGATGCTGTTGATCTTCTGACTCCGGGGGTTGAGCGTATCTACACCCGCCGGCGCAAGTGGAAGCTGGATGTGCACGGGGTACTCATCGAGTCGCCTGAGCCGCAGATCATTGTTCGCGATGCCCTGAGCATGGCAGGCATCGATCCGGATCAGGGCTGGATAATTCGCCTTAAAGTGCGCGGCGAACCAAAACACGAAGTCGGCTTGGCAGACAGCATTGACCTGACGAAGCCGGGCATTGAACGTCTTCAGCTCATCTCTGACACGATCAACAACGGCGAAGTCGCATGCTCCGTACGACGGGACTTTGCCTTGCTGGATAAAGACGAGACCTACCTAGATGCTCGCGGGCTGTTCTGGGAAACCGTTGATGATGGCAGGCGCTGGTTGTTGATCCGGGAATACCCGGTACCGCAGGGATATCTTCAAGCAAGCACCTGCCTGGCCGTAGAAATCCCCCAGAACTACCCTGCCGCAGAGATCGACATGTTCTACTGCAACCCGCCGCTCACTTTGGGAAGCGGCGCCCAGATTCCACAAACCGAATATCGTCAGGTGGTAAACGGAGTCGAGTTCCAGCGCTGGTCTCGGCACAGGAATCCAGGGCAGTGGTCGGCCGCGCGCGACTCTGTGCTCTCGCACCTCGGCTTGGTAGAAGAATCCATAGCCCGGGAGCTGGGGCAATGAGCACCGGCACAACCTTGATACTGACAGGCGCGCTGCATGCGCGCCTTCAACAACACCTTCTCCCACCTGATGGCCTAGAAGCGGCGGCAATCTTGCTCTGCAAGCGTATGCGAACAGAGAACAGACTAAAGCTGCTTTGCAAGGACGCTGTGTTGGTTCCTTATGGCCAGTGCACTCGAGATCGTGACTACCTTGAGTGGCCTGGAAGAAGTCTCTTGGATGCAGTGGTTCTGGCGGAGCCCGATGAGCTATCGCTTGTGCTGATCCACTCCCATCCCGGAGGGCTCTACGATTTCTCCCTTGCAGACTCGGAATCTGATACCCGGGTGATGCCCCAGGTGTTTGCCAATCTCGAGTCCGCTGATCAATCGAGCGCGGTTCATGGGAGCGCGATTATGGTGCCGGGCGGGGCAATCAAAGCCCGGGTTTATAACTACAAGCATCAGATGGCACCGATAAATCTGGTAGCGGTATATGGAGACGATATCCGTCTTTTCTGGAGCGATGACAATCGACCCTCGCATCGTCCAATAGCCTTTTCAGAAGAGATGCGTTCAGAGTTAGGCAGGCTTACCGCAGCAGTAATTGGCTACTCAGGCACTGGCAGCGTTACTGCAGAGCAGCTCGCCCGTATTGGCTTCGGGGGCATGGTAGTCGTGGACTACGATCAGGTCGAAGATCGGAACCTGAATAGGATCATCAACTCCACCGTTTCTGATGCGTCTGAAGGCCAGTTGAAGGTGAACGTTTTCCGCAGAGCCGCGGCCGCCTTCCGCCCTGAAATGACTCTGAAATGCGTACCGACTTCGATCGCTACAAGGGAGGCGGTTCTTGCGGTAGCAGAGGCCGACATCCTGTTCTGCTGCGTAGATAGTGAAGAAGGCCGCTTCATCTGCGACGCAATTAGCACTGCCTTCATGATGCCGCTCTTTGATGTTGGCGTAGTCATTCCGGTGCGCCGGGATAAAGACGGCAGGCTCGCGATTCTTGATATCCACGGTCGAGTCGACTACGTGCAACCAGGTGGACCGACGCTCTTCGACCGCAAGGTCTACACCTCGGCTTCTCTGAGAGCTGAAGAGTTAGCCAAGCGCGATCCTGCGGCATATGTAGAACAGGTGAAAGCCGGCTATATGCCTGGCAGCCTAGAGCAATCGCCGTCCGTGATCACAGTGAATATGCACGCTGCCAGCATGGGCGTTCAGGAGCTGATTGCCAGGCTCTATCCCTATCGTTTGGATGGAAACAGCTGCTGCGCTCGAACCATGTTTAGTCTGGCCGAAAAGGAGTATGAGCACTTCTCGGAAGCTGACTTTACCCCTCAAGAGTCTCTGAAGTTAGCAACAGGCTTGAGCGAACCTCTACTTGGGCTGCCCTCGCTGAGGGCCAGGCAATGACCTGGCTGACTCGAATTTGGGGAGTGGTCCGTGAGGCCGCATTCAGATGGTTTGGGCTGCGGCTCCGGACTTACCGAGTAGAAGGTGACATCCTGCCGACCCACATACGCCCAAACCAGCTTATCCATCTGATTGATGATGGTGAGAGTTGGTCGGCAGGATTCCTGTGTCCATGTGGCTGCGGGGACGTCCTTGAGGTAGCCCTGATCAAAGGTGCAAGGCAAAGATGGAGCCTTTCTGTGGATGGGAAAGGTAGACCAACTTTGCACCCTTCCATCTGGAGAGCTACCAGGTGTCGCTCACATTTTTGGGTTAGAAAAGGGCGGATTCATTGGTGCGGTAAAGCAGACTAGGGCGGGAGACGATGCGATGGACGGACACAATTTCGAGAGGCTAAAAGCCCACATTTTGAAGCATTCCGTTTCAGACGACTTCGAGGTAGCGCGCCGAGAATGGAGCCTGGCAGCTATCGAGGTAACCGAGGAATTCGATCAATGCCCCTGCGGCCAGGATATCAAAGAGCACTGCTATATCAGGAACCGCCTGAACGGCAATCAAACGTATGTCGGCAACGTCTGCATCAACCGCTTCCTCCAGATCAATACCGGCAACCTGTTTGAGGGCCTCAAGCGTATCGCTGGTGACCTCAAGGCAAATGCCAATCATGACTTGATCGAGCATGCGTGGAAGATGGGCTACCTATATGGAGAAAAGGAGTACAGCTTCCTCCTTCAAACCATGCGCAGCCGAAAGCTGTCACCCAACCAATTGGCATGGAAAGAGAAAATTAATCGCCGGATAGTCCAGCAGACGGTGGTCAAGAGTCGCACCCATCGCACATGAATCTCGAGCATGGCCACCTGGAGTATTTGACCCGCAGGCTGCTAGCAGGCGCTGACTAACCCCCAGCGTATTCCGTTGATAACGCAGTAGTTTCAAGCCGAGCTATTCAGTACTGTCGTTTCGACATACGATCCTTGCGAATTGGATGTCGAGCTAAGGATTAATTATGACAAGGAAGACGCTAGTGTTTGGCAACGGTCTTGGAATGGCCTTGGACCAACAGCACTTCTCTCTGGCGCGTGCTCTGGAAGACGTATGGAATCATCCGCGCCACCTACCTGGCCATCAAAAAACGTTGGTCGGTCGCTGTGTCGATAACAACGGCGAGGCGCCGCAAGGCGAAGATCAGCTCGACACGCTCCACGTCGTCGTCGCGGCGTGCAACATGCTCAACAAAATCAGAGATGAAGACGTTCATTGGTTGTCTGCCGAAGGTCAGCAGTTTCCGGCTGCCGTCGCGAAGTACATACACCGGGTCGCCTCCGATCTGCACTTATACGACGGATCACTACCCCATACTTTTCTTGATCCACTTTTCGATTTCATCCGCGAAACTAAATCAAATATCGCAACTTTGAATTACGACCGGCTGCTCTATGGAGCCCTTATCGACGCCGGTTTCATGAACGGCGGCTACCGGGGCTACCTGGTCGATGGCATGATCGACGGGGGGTTCGGGGCGGAAACGCTTGAGCGCCGATACGGAAACGATTTCGGCTATTACCTGCACCTGCATGGGTCTCCTCTCTTTTATGACGACAGGCACGGCGCTGCCCGGAAGATGACAAGGGACATGTTAACCATGAATTCTGCGGAGATCTCAAACCATATCGTCTTAACGCACGTCATCCATAAACGTTCCGTTATTGGCGCGTCCGAAGTCCTTTCAACTTATTGGGACTACCTCAACGATTGCTGCCATGAGGCAGAAGAAATAATTGTGTTCGGGTATTCGGGTGGCGATGTTCATCTTAACAATGTGCTCGCGGCTTATGCTCGAACGGCAGCAATCCGGGTGGTCGAATGGCGCGGAGCTGGTACTCGATTGCAGCGTGAGGAGTATTGGGAGCAAATCCTGCGGACTGAGCATTTCGATTTGGTGCGGATGGCGAACGTGCTCGACTTTAATGATTGGTGACAGCTCGCGCCAAGCTCATCCGCTACCAACGACGCTGCAGTGACCGCTTCTGGCCGAAAACGGACTCCGCCGAAAGGCAGCTGCCGGCCAGAAGCCGGTCATTGAGTCTCGGCTAAAGTCGGGGCGATTTACACAAAATGAAGCGCATACGATGCAGGTATCTGCCTCATAGGCATCGCCAAGCCCAGCTGAACTTCTCAGCAGTCGCTGCTCGAACCGCACGATGTCGATGGCTGTCATGTTCCGACACTCATCGCGCGCATCAGTGACTAGTTCGGACGAGGTTCACTGGCTTTCGTCCGATCCCTTGCGTCCGATAAGTGGAAACCGCGAGCTGACATGCTTAGTGGTTCGAGTACGACAGACGTCTCGAATATGCCTATCGTTTTCTGATCCCCATCCCCCTCAGACCTTCAGCGCCGGGTCAGACTCAGGCTTCCAGTCGCCTATTCCCAATCCCATGTCGCCGGGGCATGCGGGTTCGGAGTAAGCAGGGAGCTCAGTTGCTGGCTACCAGTACCAGGTGCGATTTGGAGCCGGCGGCTTTTCTCGATTGCGCATTCCAGTCGCCCTGGATTCGGCGCGAAGCTTCAGCTTGCGCAGGGAGCAGAGGACGGAACCCCTCCTCGATACACTCGGGGGCCGTTTACTGGCCGGCGCTGGCGAGATGTGCCCAGGGAGACTGGATGAACTCGCTGAAGGAG
Source organism: Gammaproteobacteria bacterium HGW-Gammaproteobacteria-11 (assembly GCA_002840055.1). GTDB lineage: Bacteria > Pseudomonadota > Gammaproteobacteria > Pseudomonadales > Pseudomonadaceae > Halopseudomonas. The sequence goes on from PGZJ01000018.1 coordinate 11,703, forward strand.
ATGCTGACCACTTCACCGATCCGGGCCTGAGCGTAGATGTCTGCCCAGTTATCGAGTTCAGCGTTAGACATGAGAGGGGTGCCTCCTGGGGCGATTGATGGGATCAGCGTACCAACCCCGCTAGATATGCAACCACGCTAGATACCAACCCCCCCCATGATGAACGCATCAAGCGCCGCCAACTCCGCATCGATCTGGTCAACGGTTTTCCACATATATTTCCCTTTCTTTCTAGTTCAGGTTTTCGGCCAAGCTCCCATTTTTTTGGCTTCACACTGGTCAATTTGACTCCATATCAGGGGTACCCCGCGTCACACGTGGTTTTCAGAGGGCTTAGATATAGGGAAATACCGATTTCTCCTGAAATTTAGGTTTTCGCCAGATATGCTCTGCGGCCGATGAAGATGCATCGTCCTACTGAAACCTTCGCCCCGCGAGGGCTTCACAGATCCGATTGATGAAATGCGCATCGCAGGTTTTTCCACGGCCTCTCGCAGGCCAAGAACGACTGCCGTTTAGATGCCCTCGGCCGATCTGACCTGTTTCTTCTGAATATTCATGGCCAAATACCTCGCCTGACACCCCGCTATTCTTGGGATTCCGAGATAACACCTTCCGCCGAATTAGAGGCTGCTCAGCTCCAGCTATTTTGAAAACCATCGGAAGCGGAAACCCTTAGCCGCCCATAGGGTGAAATATGGCGCCGAACGTGCGAAAGATTTGTGGCCGATGAACACCCCAGGCCCGACGCAGTACAAGGGCTAGCGCCAAAATACTTTGCGAACGTCTACCCCTTATTGGTCGCCGGACATTCCGAAAAATGCTTTGAAACCCGCTTCAAGGTAAGCCGGGCAGTCAAAAGTCATGTTTTCCCCTGCCCTCCCCCACGCTCATTGCGCGCATAGCACCCACACCCCAGGCGGAGTAGTAGCTTCAGCCGCTATCAAATGGAAAAGCTTCAGCAGGCTTGGATCTGTCTCTTCTGTCGCGACAGTTAGCCCCAGGTTCGCGCATGGAAAATTACAAGACCAGGACCTAAATCAGGCCCTAATTGAGGGGTTGCATATCCAATCGATGGCACGCTGGGTTCAAAAGCTTCTCCCACGGTGCACTTTTGTGAACCTATCGCACAGCGGTTTAGGTGCACAAAAGTGCACCTAAAACACATTGGAGGGCCCTTTGCTCGGAGGGGTTGCACACTGAAAATCGTGTGGATGATAAGGGTCACCGATGCCCTAGAAACATCTCTAGCGCAGGTTCTATGCCGCCACTGAGTCGGAGCAAAACCAGTGACCAACACAACCCTGCCAAGCAAAAAACAGATTGCGCACCCTGGGTTTCTCAGTAGCGCCCAAGACGTGGCGAACTATGTCGCTAACTACCTCCGAGGGATTGCAGAAGAGCTCAGCGTCCACAGCTGTGAGCATGTCAAAACGCCCTGCGGAGAAACGAGACTGTCTGGATACATCATGCAACGCGACACTCGCAGCTTCACTGATTGGAACAACATAGCCAGAGAGATTTTTTTGCACCTAGGCTTTGCCGCACTGGGATCGGTACATGCAGTAGCGACTACGGCTTTAGTCAGGTCTGAAATCTGGCATCTCCTCAACCTGTCCCTACCGCCCGGAGCACTTTCTGAAAATGGGCAGATATTTTACGTCACCATGAGGGATGGTCATTTCAGGCTCAAATCAGTTGCCGATGACACTCGTGCCGTTCTGCATGTGCGTGCCGTGTATAAGCCTGCGCTCTTAGGCACTCGCTAGCCGCCCGACGATCGTGTCTAGGGGCGGCCTAGGCGCATCGAACATTTGCGTTTGGATACATATGCGGATGACCAGCAGGCGTTGAAAATACTTCTGCAGGAGCGAAACGACACTGCAGCGCCGGCAACAGCTTACAGAAGTACTTTCGGCCGGCCCAAAGTTTGCGATAGCGCCCAAAGCCACGCCTTCGTGCAACCCCGCCAGGCCTGTCCGAGACCGTATCGCTCAGATTGAAGGAAAACTCTTTCGTAGAAGTTACTTCTGCACCCACGAATTGATACTACTGTGCTTCCTGACCCAAGGGATGACCATCGCAGCGTGAAAGCCGTGTGCGAATCGACGCTTCTGTACCGACAGAAAGCAATGGCACCAGAAAAAGCTTCTGTTCTTGCCAGACCTCTAGCCGCCTCAGCTTGCAAGTGTTCGACAGGTCTCAGCTCCCGGCAACCGGGATCGCCAGCTTGGCCAACATTTAGATGGATGCAAAAACCATAGACTGAATCGCCTTGACTTACGGAGACCACCTGCCAGCTTCTGGCCAACATGCAAACCGCAGCCTCCAGCTCCGAGTTATCTCACTTTGGCAGCGATCTTTAACAGAAGCAGCCTCCCCGACGAAGTTACTTCTACGCAACGATTAGACATCAGGGGATATCCATAATGGATGGCAGCAGATTTCAAAGATGCGACGAAAGATATTCGCTGGCCATGGATTGGCCGCTACTAACGCGCCGACCACCATGCTGAATCCCACCTGCACGAGAGAAGCTCGCTCACCACCCTGATGGGCCAGAAGTAACCTCTCAACTCGTCTCCACCAAAAATCTACTTGCAGCAGCAGCCCTCATGGCCGGTCACGCTATCACCAGCTCATGAGCATCAGCCAGAAACGGCACATCTTTGCTCGTCCATACAGCAAACCGGGCACCAGCCGCTCACGAAGACTAGACCCTGTTTAGGGTACAAACTGCCACCCTACGAAGATTTCAAGCGCTCAAAATGGGATTACAAGCAATCAGCGAGCCGAGTAATTCATGGGTAAGGAACGAGTATCAGGCGCCTACATAAAGGCAAGAATAGGCATCACACGGCACCACGCGACTGAATACGCACGCAATCAGGGTATGAAACCAGCTGGAGCACAGCGATGAACACCATTTTTCTATTGATGGCTCAATATGGAGGAGCTGCCATCATCCCCCTGGAGCGGCTATGCAGGGATTACTTCAGCCACCTGACGCCGGAGAAGTTGAAGATCAAGGTTGCCACCGGCCAGATCGACCTGACTTTGGTGCCGATGGAGAGCAGTCAGAAGTCCGCAAGAGGAGTTCATCTGACCGATCTGGCCGCCTACCTGGATGCCCAGCACAGCAAGGCAAAGCTTGAGCACGATAAGCTAATGGGGCGAGGCATTCGCCGTAGTTCTTAATCCGACCCGGCCCCGATCGTGGGGCCGTCTATCACCCTCTTCAACCATGGCCAATCCTTATACGGATCCCCATTCCCCCGCAGGTGCGTGTAGCGTCGCATCGAGTTCCAATCCCGGTGACCCGACACGCTCGCAGCTTTCGGAATATCCCAACCCATCTCAAAAAGACGCGACACGCCGTCATGGCGCAGGTCGTGAAAGCGCAGATCCTGAATCTCAAGGAAGTGGCAGGCTCGTGTAAACGAGGCAGACACTGACTTGGCGTTGTAGGGAAACACCTCATCAGCTACACGCGGCATTGACTGCAGGATACTCCATGCCTCGCCCGGCACCAGGCACCACACGTCATTGCCCTGTTTCTGACCTGGATTTTTCATATCGGTGATTAGCACCCTCCGGCCTGGTTCATCCATAGCATCCCAACGAATGCGAGTGATCTCTTCCTGTCGGCGAGTCGAGAACAGCGCGAACACGATGATGCGCACCATGTCGATCTGCTGCTTTCGGCGATCACGCATTTCACAGAAGTAGTTCAGGAGCTTATCCAGCTCCTCCAAGGTCGGTCGACGAGTGCGTTCTTTGCTTTTGGTCACCGCCCCCATCTTGCGCAACACCTGACGAGCATCAGGCATCGCCATAGGGTCAATGTCATAGCCCCAGGCTGGTCGGGCAACAGCAAGCACAGCCCCGAGGTGGGCCAGATCATTGCCAACGGTTTGGGCCTGAATGCCATCCTCCTGCATTCGGCGCAACCCGTACTCGACAAGTTGCTGACTGGTGATCTGCACATCCTCTAACGCCCCCAGCCAGGTCTCCCCAATCGCTTTGAGGGTGGCTCTCTTGGTTTTCCCGAGCGGCCTGATCTTTTCGTACTCGTCGAGGTAACGCTCGATCATCTGCCTGACGGTCACGCCCTTCCTATTTGCCCTTGCTATAGCACCAGGCTCGGCCAGCTCCGTCTCTCGGCGCTTGATCCATACCTGGGCCGTAGACCTCCGGTCGAAGGTTTGGCTTTCCTGATATACTGTAACGCCCTGCTGCATGATCCGGATTTGCGCTGTATACCGCGCAGACCCGTCCTTGCGCTTGCGGGTAGTAATAGTGCCCATAAATTTTGCTACATAGTTAAATTGACTTGCTACATTGTAGCAACGCCCACCCAGAAACAAGCAAAAACGAGCAGAAACGGTAGCAAATGAGAGAAACAGATATCCTGCCAAACTATAGCCAGAGCGGCGTAAATCCTCGAAGAGCGCCAAGCAGGAGGTTTTCTGTTGCACCGATGATGGATTGGACTGATAGGCACTGTAGGTACTTCCTGCGCCAGCTTTCGCAACACGCGTTGCTCTACACCGAGATGGTCACCACCGGCGCGCTGCTGCATGGCGATGCGCAGCGGTTTCTGCGGTATGACGAGACTGAGCACCCATTGGCTCTGCAGCTGGGAGGCAGTGTGCCGGCGGAGCTGGCCGAGTGCGCCAAGCTCGCCGAAGCCGCGGGTTATGACGAGGTTAACCTCAACGTCGGCTGCCCCAGCGATCGGGTGCAGAACAACATGATCGGCGCCTGCCTGATGGGTCACCCGTCGCTGGTGGCCGATTGCGTAAAGGCAATGCGCGATGCAGTGGATATCGAGGTCACCGTCAAGCATCGCATCGGTATCAATGGACGCGACAGCTATGCCGAGCTGTGCGATTTCGTCGGTCAGGTTCGCGACGCTGGATGCCGCAGTTTCACCGTGCACGCGCGCATAGCCATCCTCGAAGGGCTGTCACCGAAGCAGAACCGTGAGGTGCCGCCATTGCGTTACGACATCGCCGTGCAGCTGAAGAAGGACTTCCCGGACCTCGAGATCATCCTGAACGGCGGCATCAAGACGCTGGACGAGTGCCGCGCGCACCTGGAAACCTTCGATGGCGTCATGCTAGGGCGCGAGGCCTACCACAACCCCTATCTGCTGGCCCGCGTCGACCGGGAGCTGTTCGGTAGCGAAGCGCCGGTGATCAGCCGGGCACAAGCTCTACGCAATATGCGACCCTACATTGAGCGCCACATGAGCGACGGTGGCGCGATGCATCACATCACCCGTCATGTGCTCGGTTTGGGCCAGGGCTTTCCCGGCGCGCGGCGCTTCCGCCAGCTGCTCTCGGTGGACATCCACAAGACGAGCAACCCCCTTGCGCTGCTCGATCAGGCGGTGGCGCTGCTCGAAGGGCACTGACGCTCCACGTTCAAGGAACGCAACCCCGGCATCTGAATCAAAGGCCAGGCGCATCCGGGTCCACCCGCTCGTTGAGCGGGCTGACTGGCTCGGGTAAGGTCATGCCACTCACAGGACGGAGCCCCTCTTACATGACTTCCAAGCTGGAACAACTCAAGCAGTTCACCACTGTCGTCGCCGATACAGGCGACATCGACGCCATTGCTCGCCTGAAACCGGTGGACGCCACCACCAATCCTTCACTGCTGCTCAAGGCAGCGGCTATGCCGCGTTATGCCGATGACCTGGCGAACGCGATGAAGCAGTGCCACGGCGACATCGGTCTGGCGTGCGACCTGTTCGCCGTCGCGGTAGGCAAGCAGATTCTGGAACTGATCCCCGGGCGCATCTCCACCGAGGTCGACGCGCGATTGTCGTTCGACACTCAAGCCATGGTCCAGCGCGGTGAGCGCCTGATCGGCCTTTACGAGCAGGCTGGCATTAGCCGCGAGCGCGTTCTGATCAAGATCGCTTCGACCTGGGAAGGCATCCGCGCAGCCGAACAGCTGGAGAAAGCCGGCATCCAGACCAACCTTACCCTGCTTTTCTCCTTCACCCAGGCCGTGGCATGCGCCGAGGCCGGTGTGTTCCTGATTTCACCGTTCGTTGGCCGCATCTATGACTGGTACAAGAAGCACGAAGGTCGTGATTACCAAGGCGCGGAAGATCCGGGCGTGCAGTCGGTCAGCCGCATCTACGACTACTACAAGGCTCACGGATACAAGACGGTAGTGATGGGCGCGAGCTTCCGCAATGTCGGACAGATCGAGGCACTGGCCGGTTGCGACCGGCTGACCATCAGCCCGGAACTGCTCGGCGACCTGGCCGCAGCCAGCGGCGCGCTGGAACGCAAACTGCAGCCCGGCCGCGAGTCAGAAGCGCGTATCAGTCTGGATGAAAAGAGCTTCCGCTGGGGCCTGAACGAGGATGCGATGGCGACCGAAAAGCTCGCCGAAGGCATCCGTCAGTTCGCGCGGGACCAGGAGAAACTCGAAGCCCTGCTGGCCAAGCTGGCCTGATCAGGACCGCTCCAATGCGGTGACGAGGTCATGGAAGGCCTCGCGGTTGGATTCGTTGAGGCTCATCAGGATGCGGTGAGCCTCGAGCACCTTGGCCTTCACCACCTCTTCGGATTGATCCTGCGATGGCAGATCGGCCAGGCATTCCGGGCAAGGCAACGGCGTATCGACGATATTGAACACCTGATCGAAGCCCATAGACTGCAACAGCCGGGTGATGTCCGGGTGGGTGGTGACCAGCGTCGGCAACATACCCACCTTCTGCCGCGACAGTATCGACAGCTTGGCCAAGAGGCCCAAGGTGGTGCTGTCAATGCTTCGGCTTTCGGTCAGATCAATGACAATCGAAGAAAAATTGCGCGACGAGAAGATCTTCTCGATCGTTGCATCCAGCGCCGAACAGAGCGTCAAACGGATTTCACCTATGAACTTCAGAACAAAGGTGCCATCCATCTCGGCGAACTGGATTCTACCAGTACTCATGCAAGGTTCCTGCTCAACACCAGCAAGGCGATATCGTCGGACTCGACGTAATCCATCCAGCGTGCCACCGGCATCGGTAATCAGACCGGGCAACGCGGACTCTTTTTCTTTGAGTGTGTCGCCGGGCAAAAGGTCCAGAATGCCGTCGGAGAGCAAGGTCAAGCTGAAGGTCTCGGGCAGCTTCAGCTCGAAATTCTGATAGGTCGCCTCGACGAACAACCCGACCGGCAACCCGCGCCCTTCGAGGTAGTGCGCGCCCTCTCCCGTGTACAGCACCGGCATAGGCAGATGACCGCCAATGCTGTAGTGCAGCACGTCATGCTCCTGATCGATAACGCCGCCCAGCATGGTCACGTGCTTGCCCAGCTTGCAATTGATCAGCCCGCGGTTGATGTGATCTAGCACTTCCGACGGTTTGAACTCGCGCAGCGTGCCGCCACGGCGCGACTCGTACAGCAGTCGGGTCGTCATGAACTTGAGCAGCACGGTCACGAACGCCGAGGAGGCACCATGGCCGGAAACATCGGCCAGGTAGAAACCGATACGCCGCTCATCCACGCGGAAATAGTCGACGAAGTCACCGGACAGGTACAGCGATGGGATGATCTGGTGGGCGAAATCGAAGCCATCGACGCTCCAGGGCGTCACCGGCAGCATGTTCATCTGCACTTGGCGACCGGCGTCCTGGTCTTCCTGCAACAGGTGCAGGCTGGCTTGCAGATCACGATTGGCCGTCTCGAGCTGTTCACGATAGCGGCGATTTTCCAGCCGCAGACGAGAACGGTCCAGCGCCCGGCGTACCGAGTGCTCGAGCATCGCCAGGTCTTCGAGTGGCTTGATCAGGTAGTCGGCAGCGCCCAAGCGCAGGGCCTCCACCGCGTCGCTCATCACGCCGGCACCGGAAACCACGATCACTGGGAGGTCGAGCTGGCGCTCACTGATCTGACGGATCAGCTCAAGGCCATCCATCTGCGGCATGCGCAGATCGCAGATCACCAGATCGGGCTGCTCCGACTCGAAGAGCTCCATGCCCTGCGGGCCATTGCCGGCCTGCAAGACACGAAAACCACTGTCATCCAGATAGGCAGCCAGACTGGCTCGAACCACATCGTCGTCATCTATGATCAGCAGCGTCGCGCTTGGTTTATGCATGTTCCTACCAGGCGGGGTCGCCAGGATGATTGGCGAAAACATTGGCCCCGCATGACGCCGGGCTTGGGTTCGTTTCAAGGCGCAGACGGTACTCCCATACGATCGGGGTTTCAAGCCGACCGGCTGGCGCCTTTACAGGTCGAATTGAGGGGAGCTATAAGAATGCCGCGAGCCATATATAAAAGGTTGAAACCATGAGCCAGAAAGACCGCGATTACAGTGAAAAACGCGATTTCATCCGAATGCAGATCGAAACCACCGTTGCGCTGGAACATGGCGATACAAAACTGAGCGGCACCTGTATCGACCTCTCCAGTACCGGCATGCAGGTGCTGGCCAGCGCCCAACTACGCATGGGCGACAAGGTCCGCGTACTCATTCCATCCGAGCACAGCGAACTGAAAGGACTGGACGCGCAGACAGAAGTCGTACGCGTCAGCCAGCTCGACGATGGCCGGCAGAGCCTGGGCCTGGCAATCCTTTCGATGTCCTGACCCTGCTCCAGCGATGGCCGCAGCAAATGCGGCCAGGCTTCAGAAGTCGTCTTCGACTTCCCCGTCCTTGACCCGGAATTCGCGATTCTGAAGGTAGGCGTTGCGTACGAAGATGTAGCGATCACCCTGGATCATCTTCTCGGCTGACAGCAGTCCTGCGCGCGTATCGATCAGGTCCACGCCCCGCGTCACGTTGCGGGTCGGCACATGATCCATGTGCGGATACGGTTCGAGGAAGGAATCCGGCACCCGGCCGACGGCATCACGCACCGTGCTTGGCCCAAGCAGCGGCAGCACGACATACGGCCCACTTCCCAGCCCCCAGGCACCCAGCGTCTGGCCGAAGTCCTCATCGTTCTTGTGCAGCCCCATACGGGTGGCAACGTCGAAGAAACCGAGCACGCCGAATGTGGTATTGAACAGGATGCGACTGGTGTCGATGCCGGCATCGCGGACCTTGCCCTGCAGCAAGTCATTGGTCAGCACCACCACATCACCGAGATTACTGAACACATTGCCGATTCCGTCCTCGAGGAAGCTCGGCGTCACTTTCTGGTAGCCCTGGGCCAAGGGCTTGAGGGTGTAGGTGTCAACGGTGTCATTGAAACGAAACACCGCGCGGTTGACGCCTTCCCACGGATCTTCTTCGGCCGCTAACGCTGGCGCTGCGCCAAGCGTGGCGATCGTAGCGACGAAACTGGCCTTGAGCACGGCGATCCAGGCCGTAGCGATCTTGGGCATCACTTTTCTCTCCCTTAGGTATTTGGTGCATGCGGCGCACCGACGCAGACCGCGCAGTATAGAGTGAACATCCTGTTTTCGGCAGTCAGCCGGATGTTCGGCTTTCGTGGCACAGTCCGGAGCTTGCGCCAGCGCCGGTAAAGGCACAGACAAGGCCTGGCCGCTGGTTTAACCTTCAGCTATCGACGTTCATTACACGCCGCCCGTAAATCCATGAGAGGGAAGCAAAATGCCGGAACATGATCTGCAGTCGCAGCTCGAAGAACTGCGTAATCAACTGGCCCAGGACACGCCGCTGACCGATGAGGAGCGGGCTTCGCTGCAAGCGATCGCCCAGGACATCGAAGTTCGCCTGGCGACGCAGGGCAGCACCGACCACAACGACTCGCTGGTGGATGGCGTCAACCTGGCCGTCGAGCGCTTCGAGGTCAGCCACCCAAGCATGGCCATGACGCTGCGCAACATCATGCAGACCCTGGCCAACATGGGCATCTGAAGCAGGTCACGGGTCGCGCTGCGACCCTGACTCGCTGCGTTACTGGCGCACCAGACGGCGATTGTCCACGACCATCGCCTCGGTACTGCGGTACGGATTGATGTCCAGCCCGCCACGGCGCACGTAACGCGCGTAGACGGTCAGCTTCTCCGGCTGCAGCAAACGCTGCAGATCGAGAAAGATGCGCTCCACGCATTGCTCGTGAAAGTCGGCATGCTGACGGAAGCTCACCAGATAGGCCAACAGGCTCTCCGCCTGCAACGCCGCGCCGCGGTACTCGACGACTACGCTGCCCCAGTCCGGCTGACCGGTCACCGGGCAGTTGGACTTGAGCAAGTGGCTGTGCAGCGACTCCTCGACCATATGCCCGGCATCACAGGCCAACAGTCCCGGTTGAGGATGGTCGTAATGCTCGATGGTCACGTCCAGATCGTCGACGCAGCGCCCCGGCAGCGTCGCAACACCCTCGGCCGCCACCTCATCCAGCGTGCGCAGGCACACCTTCACCGGCTTGCCGGCTGCCGCAGAAAGATCGCTGCTCATCACCTCGGCCAGCGCTTCCCGCGACTCGAACACCGACTGGTTCAGCGAGTTCAGATAGAGCTTGAACGACTTGGATTCGATGATGCTCGGCGAGTCCGCCGGAATCTCGAATTCACCGATCGCCACCACCGGCTTGCCGGAAGGCAGCAACCATGACAGTTCGTAGCAATTCCACAGATCCACGCCCTGGTAGGGCAGCGTCTCGGCGGTGAGACCAAGCTCGGCCCACTTCGGCGCGCGCGGAATCGGAAACAGTAGGTGCGGGCTGTAGGTGGCGACGTAGTCACTGGACTTGCCCAGCGGGGAATGTTCGGCGGGATGCTGCATGGG